>JBPOHN010000109.1:0-25523 GCA_052035525.1 Armatimonadota bacterium | reverse complement strand
CTCTCGGGCTTCTTGGACATCGTTCACCTCATCAGCATTCGCTAATAAGGAATTCGACATCGGCCACCCGAAATCATGCCTGCTCACCCAAAAAATCGCTCTACCATTACTTTGGGATGCACCCCGCGCGCATTCCGGGTAGGTGGACAATGCTTAGCTCTTCTGAAGGCAGCTCAGGCTCTTCTCGGTTTTGGCAATCTCCTCGCCCAGTCGTTCCCATTCATCGTAAGCCCGATGAAGCTCGGCTGAAGTCTCCTCATAGGCGCTGGAGAGCTCCTTTGCGGAGCCATCGCGGTAGCTTTCAGGGGCGCCCAGTGCGATAGTGATCGCCTGCGCCTTCTGTTCGAGTTCCTCGATTGCCTTCTCCAGATCAGCATGCTTCCTGGTGAGTTCACGCAGCAGCCGCTCGGTTTCTCGAAGAGACGAAACCGGCCTTGGGACTGGTGCGGAGGTGGCAGGTTTCTCCTCAGGTTCCGGCTGGCGGGCGGCAAGAGTCTTTTCCCTGTATTCCGAATAGCGGCAGGGATACCTGGCCCATTTGCCGTCGCTGATCTCAAGAATCTCGTCCGCAACAGTATCCAGCAGGTACCTGTCATGCGATGCCACAACCAGCGTCCCGTTGAACGCCCGCAGAGCGTCCTCAAGTGCCTCCCTCGAACGTATGTCCAGGTGATTTGTGGGCTCATCGAGCAGAAGCAGGTTAGGGGATTGCGCAAGAATCTTGGCTAGCGCGAGCCTGCACTGCTCGCCGCCAGACAGCACCTCGACCAGCTTGAACGCATCATCGCCAAAAAACAGGAACTGGGCCAGCAGGTTCCGCGCCTGAAGGGAACTGATGTCACTGTCAGCCAGCAGTTCCTCGATGACGCTCCGGCTGCGCACCAGATGATCGAACTCCTGCGCGAAGTAGACCGGCTGGACATTGTGCCCAAGGATGATCTCCCCCGAATCCGCAGTGACCAGCCCCGCGATGACTTTGAGCAGGGTGCTCTTGCCGCTGCCGTTCGGGCCTACAATGCCTAACTTGGTGCCGCGTTCGATCAGCAGGTTGAGATCCGAAAAGAGGTCCTTGCCGGGGTAGTTCTTGGAGAGGTTCGCCAGGCTCAGCACTTTCCGTCCGCTGCGGACGGCGTCCTTGAAGTGCGCAGACATGCCGCGCCGTTCGGAAGTCAGTTCCACTCGTTTCATGCGCTCCAACTGCTTGACCTTGCTATCGCGGCGGCTGAACTTGCGGTGGGAGAACAGCGTCTGGATTGCTTCTTCCAGCCGGGCGATCTCCTTCTTCTGCTCCTTGAAGAGCTTCCGCTGCTCCTCGATGCGTTCCGCTTTGAGTCTTGCGAACTTGGAGTAATTGCCGGGATACGATGAAACGCTCAGGTTGTCTATCTCCAGCACTCGACTGACCACGCCATCCATGAAGTAACGATCGTGACTGACGATCAGCGCGGCGCCGTCATACCTGGTGTTCAGGAACTCCTGCAGCCAATCGCAGGCGCGAATGTCCAGGTGGTTGGTGGGCTCGTCGAGAAGCAGCAGGTCCGGTGATAGGAGCAGCAGGCGAGCAAGGGCCGTCCGGGTTTTCTGGCCGCCGCTCAGCGTTCTTACGGGTTGTTCCAGCTCTGCTTCCTCGAAACCAAGCCCGAGCAGGATCGCGCGCGCCTTCATCAGATAGTCGAAGCCGTTCAGTGTATCGAACCTATGGCTGATCTCCCCGTACCGCGCACCCAGGGCTTGCGCCTGTTCTCCGGTAGCCTCGTGCAGTCTCTTTTCGATGCTTCGCATTTCGCTAGCGCACTCGAGCAACTCCGGAGTGACCCCCATAACCGCCAGGTGTAGCTCGGCAACAAGGGGCAGGTCGACTTCCTGAGGCAAATAGCCGAGGGTGACTCCCTGCTCGATGTTGATGCTTCCTGCGTCGGGCGCTTCTTCGCCGCAAATGATTCGCAGCAAGGTGGTCTTCCCGCTGCCGTTCGCGCCGATCAGGGCAACGCGCTCTGAATCGGCTATCGTGAGCGAGACATCCTGGAACAGGTCCTGCGTCCCATAGGACTTTGCTAGATTGGAGATGGTGACAACTGGCATCGATCAAAAAGGCCGTGGATCAGTGGATCTCACGGCCATCCCGAAGCTATACTATCAGATTTCCGCTGCCCGTTCAACGCAGCCGGTGCGGGCAACCCGTCGCGCTACAGTGTGCCTTTAGTGGAGGGTACGCCGGTGATCCTCGGGTCTATCGATACGGCCTCTCGCAGCGCCCTGGCGAACGACTTGAACGCGGCTTCTATCACGTGGTGTGCGTTGCCGCCGTCGAGCTGCCGGATGTGCGCGTTGATGCCTGCGTTAACGCAAAGCGATTTGAAGAACTCGGGGGCAAGCTCGGAGTCGAACGAGCCGACCATCTCCTTCTTGATCGTCACGCCATAGACCAGGCTTCCGCGCCCGCTGATATCCAGCGCTGTCATCACCAGCGCCTCGTCCATTGGTATCGTGGCCGAGCCGTATCTGACCATGCCGGCTTTGTCGCCGACGGCCTGTGCGATGCATTTGCCGATGGCAATCCCCACATCCTCCACAGTGTGGTGCGCGTCGACCTCCAGATCGCCTTTGCAGTTCACCCGCAGATCGATCAAGCCGTGTTTCGACAGGTGGGTCAGCATGTGATCGAAAAAGCCGATCCCGGTCTCGATCTCGCTCACGCCCGTGCCGTCTAGGTTGAGTTCGATCCTGATCCTCGTCTCTTTCGTGTCGCGCTCTATTGAAGCTCTTCTGTCAGCCACTGTCAGTCGCCTTTCTGTGCGTCTATATCCGCAAGCCTTACGCGCACGGTGTTGGCATGCGCGGCAAATCCTTCGGCCTGTGCAAGCTCAAGAACGGTGGGCGCTATCTCTTTGAGTGCCTTCGGTGAGAATGAGAGCAGCCCTGACTTCTTAATGAAGTCGTCTACGCTCAACGCGGAGCTGAACCGCGCGGTCCCCATAGTCGGGAGAGTATGGTTCGGACCTGCCGCAAAGTCGCAGAGCGGGACCGGAGTGTAGTGACCTACCATCACGGTACCCGCGTTCTTGATCTTCCTCAGAGCCTCCCACGGCTCTGCTACCGCTATCTCCAGGTGCTCCGGGGCGAAGGTATTGGCGAGATCGATTGCTTCATCGATATCGCGCGCGATGACCACAACACCGAACTTGCTCAACGACTCCTCGATGTACGACTTCCGGGGCGCATCCTCGGTCCGCTTCTTGATCTCCCGCAGCGTCTCATCCGCTACTCGCCTGCTGGTCGTTACCAACACGCACCGCGAATGGGGCCCGTGTTCCGCCTGGGAAAGCAGATCGGAAGCCACATACTCCGGGGCAGCGGAATCATCGGCCAGAATCAGTATCTCACTTGGTCCAGCGAGCTGATCGATCCCCACATAGCCGAACAACTGCCGCTTGGCCTCAGTGACGTATTGATTGCCCGGACCGACGATCTTATCTACCTTCGGCACGGATTCCGTACCAAACGCCATGGCGGCTGCAGCCTGAGCACCACCAATCTTGAACACCGCTGTAAGCCCGCACTCTCGAGCCGCCACCAGCATCGGCGCGGATATGCCTCCGTCACGCTGTGCCGGACAGCACATCACGAGGGTCGATACCCCTGCTACTATGGCAGGTACGGCGGTCATAAGCACCGTGCTGGGGTAGGGCGCCAGTCCGGCGGGAGCATAGAAACCGACTCTCTCGATGGGACGGACAATCTGACCGTACAGGAAGTCCTCCTGCATGTCCATCCACGAATTCTGAAGCTGCTTCCGATGGAAAGCCTCGATGTTGGACTTGGCCTTGCGAATCGCCTCCAACAGCGGCGGGTCGATCGAAGCGTAGGCCTCGTCGAACTCCGCTTCGGTTGCTTGCAGCGACTGGAGGTCGGGCGAGTCGAACTCGCGTCCAAGCTCCAGCAAGGCGCTGTCCCCGCGTGATCTGACGTCCGCGATGATGTTACGCACTGTTTCCTGGAGTTCCGGGTCCGGACCCTCGGCCTCCGAGGTCAGCGCTGACAGTATTTCCGACGCGGGGTCGCGGTTAGTCTCGAGTATTCTCATGGACCATCTCCCTGTGCTGGACTGGATTATATCAGACCCCGCCTGCTTGCGGCAACTGACCGCTGGTCCGTCAGCGGCTTGCGAGGTTTGACGCTCGTGCTCAAATCGGCTATATTGTGCCGGGAAGATGGAAGAACTCGATACCAGCACAACCACAAGACAGGCGGGCTGCAGCATTCTGCTGAAGTCCTGCCTGGTTATTACCGCCCTCCTCATCGTTCTGTTCATGGCAGGACTGATCTACATGCTCCGGATGTCCTCTGTGCGCTCGCTTGCTGCCTGTGCTGAGAATATGCGGGAGCTTTCGGCGGCGATAAGGCGCTACGATGACGTGAACGGGCGTCGGCCATCCGAGTTGGCTGTTCTGAGGGAGGAATACCTTCAGGATGCGTCTGTGCTCAGGTGTCCTTTGGACAAGTCTCCTGGCAGCAAGCCAAGCTACGAGTACAATCCCCGGGCTCGCGGCACGCAGGTGATGCTCAGATGCGACCGGCACAGGATTCGCAAGGATATGCCGGTCAGCAAGCTGGTAGTATACGGCGATGGGAGATTCGAAGTGGTGAGGCCAAGCTTCCAGGAAACGCTCGATGCTGCCGAGAAACACGCCCGCAAACGAAAGACGCACGGAGATCAGTGATCTGCCGTGCGTCCTCACATATAGCGATAGCTGAGGGGCCTACAGCGGCTTCCGGGGGCTCCTCATCATCTCCTGCAGTTTTGCCCTCTGCTGTGGAGTCAGAACAGCCAAAATCTTCTCGTTGGTGCCCTTCCTGAGGGCTGCAAGTTTCCGGGATTTATCTGCCGGCTTAAGCGACGTGTCCCGTTGTATAGTCTTGGCGGCGGCCTCGGATTTTTCGACTATTAGCTTGATGCTGGTCTTCTGTGCCGCGGTGAGGTCCAGCTTCCATACCAGCGCAAGAATGCCTGGCCTCTTCTTGGCCGCGCGCGGGGCCAGCAGGCGATCGACGTATCCCGACTTCTGAGCCTTTGCCCTCTGCTCGGGCGTGAGCACCGCCATGATCGCGGAGGACGCCTTCGCGCGCAGGCTCTTGACCTGTGCCGCCTTCTGCTCCGTGGTGGCCTTGGACTTCTGCACCGCCGCGACATCCTGACGGTACTTCTGCACAATAGCCCGTATCTTCTGCAGTTGGTTTTTCGAGAGCGATAGCTCGCCAGCCGCTTCGCCACGAACGGGCGGCTGTCTTCTCGCCGTAGAGGGCGGTTGCTGCGCTATTGCCACGACTGCGAAAGCAGCGAGCAAAAGGACAGCAAGCAATGCAATTCTGAATCTCATCTGTGTACTCCTATCAACTCGGTTGCCCGATCAGCTTCAGCAGATTAGACGAAGCTGGCGGCGCTAAGTTATAGGCAGCCCGACAAGTTTGTTCATTGCACGCTGGCTATATTCTCGTCCACCAAAGGCAAAAGGGTGATTCCGCCGTTCTCTTCCATCCGCACAATACCCTGAACCATCACAAGCTCACCGTCGGTCGGCAGCTTGGACACCAGGTCCGTACGGAGGGCGACGCTGCAAGCATCCCACCGGCCATCCTGGTTGCGCACCACTCCGCCGTCATCTATGAATGGGGCGCCGTCCTTGAACGAGAACCTGCCTGCCAGTTTCACCCGCTTGCCTACCAGTGACGGTCGTGAGTAGAGCGAGCGCGAGGTAACAAAGTAGACGGGCGCGGTATCATCGGGAGCCACAAACGCGGTCGCGGGCCCTGCGGATACCGCCGGTTCGTGCGTCTCGATAGTCGCAATAGTCGGCTCGCTTGCCGACGCCACCGGGGTCTCGTGGTGATCCAGGAAATCCACCGACGCAACGGCGGATATGCTTGCCTGGCCGCAATAGCTGACTCCGGCACAGGCGTTTATGTCTTCTCCCGGGAGGCTGGCGGCGAGGGGTCCTGCACACAGAATGCTCAGTAGCGCTGCCCAAACGAACATCCTTGTCATTGTCTTGCTCCAAGTAGTAGCAGTGGCCGCCCCAACTGCACCGGGCCAGTCAGCGCTGTGGGTCTGGCTCATCCATTATACAATAATGTCGAGCCTGATGCCACACATTTGTGGAAGACTGGCCGAGGCATGAGCAAAACGTCGCCTGCCCGTCACCCTTAGTGCAGGAACCGGGTGCGCCTGAGGTTTTTGACTGTGCTGGGTGGGGAATAATAGATATAGCCGGGTTAGGACGGCAGATCCGTTGCTAGAGGACTCGGCGGCCCCAAAAAGCTGAGGCTACGAGATTCTTGCTGTCGCGTGAGGTGGTCTAATATGCAGACCCTGAAAGAACAAGCCATAGCCCAATTGGTCAAAGCCAGATTGAGTACCGACCAGGACACGTGTGGGCAAACCATAGACGTGACTGTTGCGGATGGGGACTTGTTCTTAATCGGCTGGTGTGACAGCGAGGATCAGAAGATCAGCGCGGTGCGGATCGCAAAGGGCGCTTGTGGTGTGAGAAGCGTCATTGACAACATTCGCGTTCGGCGCATCCCGCAATCAATCTAAGGACGCCTCCGCTGCTGCTTGCTGGACGACAGGGCAGCGATCACACAGCCAATCAGCCCATATTGCATAGTCCAGAGCCGATCTGGCCTGATCCATGAGCTGCTGGCTGTTGTTGCCCAGCAGCGCGATGTCTGCCTTCTCCAGTTTCAGCACTTCCTGTCCTTTTGCCATGAGCCGGCCGGTTGCCTGGTCCTGCACGAGCTGAGAGGGCTTTAGCCCCGAATCCAGAAGCTTGTTTATCTTGCCGGCCAGCGCTTCGGCTCTCTCTTTCGACGAGGCGCCCGTATCCAGGCTGGCGGGGGTGAAGACGACTTTCCCTCCGATGGTCACCTGATACCTTGGGTCCTCGCCTTCCGTGACTTTCACCGGCGTGGCGTAGGCGAACCCCCGCTCCTTGCGCTCGTTGACGATGATCCCTTCCGCTTTCATGGCCTTCGAAATAGCGGCGACGCGCCTGAATGCGGCAGGGTGATCCTGATAGATTCCAAGCGGCAGCGTGGGATTGGCGTCGCGGGCCGCCTCAAGCTTCTTCATGAATGTGAGCATGCCTTCGGGCTTGTAAGGCGACTTGGCCAGGTAGGCGACCGCGGTCCGGTCAGCATCGCGCTCGGCCTCCATAGTATATGAACTCATCTTGCCCGTCTTTACGAGCTGCGCGCCAAAGAGCAGGTTGTTCAGGTCTTGGCTTCGCATGTTGCTCAGGATGCCCGCCAGCGCGATTATTGCGACGTAGCGGTCTACGGCCGTCTGCTTCTTGACGAGTCGCGCGAGGTGATGATGGGCTGAATGTGCGATTTCATGCGCTAGGACACCCGCGATCTCGTCGTCGGACTCTGCCAGCTCTATCAGTCCCGAGTTCACGTAGATATAACCGCCGGGCAGCGAGAAAGCGTTGACTTCTTTATCGTCGATCACCTTGAAGTGGTAGGTGTACTTCGTTATCTCGGAACTGCCGTATGTCGCCGGTACCTCGTGGGTGTTTGCGATATCGGCAAGGGTCCTGCCGATACGCTCGATTCTCTCGCATACGGCCTTGTCCTTCAGCAGCTTGCATTGCTGCTCCACCTGTCTCGCATATTCCTTGCCGAGTTCCTCCTCCTGTTTCTGGCGAGCCGCAAGGCAGGGAGAAAGCATGTATGCTATAAGGCACACCGAAAGAGCGCAGAGCCGGCCAACGCTTCTCATGGCTATTCCCCCTCAGAATGCAGAATGAAATGGGAACACTGGCGGGTTACCCCCGGCCGGCAGACGCCCAAACGTCCGCATACAGCGGGGCGGAAAGCGGGTATTCAAGTAATGTTAACCAACTGCGCTACAGTCCCAACGGGGACGAATAATGGATTCTGATGGCGAGTCGATGTCCGGTGACGAGCTGTCTCCCGAGGTGGAGCAGTTCCTTGCGCCTCGACCTGCAGCTCCGCTGGGCGAGTCCGTGTTGTCATCCGCTGTGGCAGGTGTGGTTGCTTCGTTTGCGGCGCTGGTGGTGCTCCTCGCGTGGCAGCAAAGCGGGTTGGGCGACTTCCTGCTGCCGGCACGGGTGACGGCACTGGAGGCAGTAGGAAACCCGTCTGTTGTGGACAGCGCCGTCGGCCTGGGCGCACTCCTTCTCCTCGGGTTCGTTCTCGGAGGAGCGGTAGGCGCGCTATTCGGAGTTGTACTGGCGAAGTTCATTGGCGAGGTGAGCGCCGTGGTGGCCGTTGGAGTCGGCCTTACCTACGGTCTGCTGGTCTGGATAATCGGACAGTACGTGGTTGTGGCTTCGGTGTCGCCCCATGCTGTCGTGCTCGCCAATCAGCACGCTTTGCTCGTAGCCCACCTCACGTATGGCGCGCTGCTGGGCCTCTTGAGCGGCTGGTCAAAGGAACCACCGACGACCGCCGTCAGATCATCCCCTCTACGACGCCTTTGGGGCTAATGCAAAGCCGCGCAGCGACACATAATCTCTAATGCGGCGCTTCGCTGACGCAACACCTCAAGGAGCACCTCTGAATGGCGATCAAGAAAGACATATCCGCGCATTGCGTGGTTAGAGATAGCTCGCCCGCTGAACCCAAAGCCGGGCCGCAAGACTGCGAAATTGTTGACTCCGTGTGGAGGCTGATGTCGTTGGGACTCTCCGCGGGCGAAATCCGGGAACTGGGCATGGCGGAGGGCGCTTTGGAGGCGCTTTGTGAGTACGCTCGACTGGACGGCCTCGACCGCGAAAAGCCGGGAGAGGTAGTCGGTGCGGCACTTGGCACTCTCGTTGCGGAAACACGCAAGGTCGACCTTGAACTGGAGATGCTAAGTCTGCGCAAACGCGCGCTTCGCAAAAGAGCTAAGCTGCTTCACAAGCTGGCCGACATGCTGCGGGAACGCGGCAATGTCTAGATAACCCTGTTCATCTCCCCTCAGACGTGAAAACCGCCCGGGCCAAAGAGCCTCTGGGCGGTTTTCTTTTCGCAAAAGCTGTGGCGCGGTGTGTCGGGAACCTTGTGCCCGAGACTCCAAATACAATGGCTCCGGGGTCTGGACTCGAACCAGAATCGACGGCTCCAAAGGCCGTTGTCCTGCCATTGGACGACCCCGGATTGATACTCCATTATAGGTTCATCTCCGCCAAACATGCAACTTCGGACGCTCCAGTACTCGTATTCTAGTGGCAGTATCAGCTGTGCTGCTGAGCCAGTTTGTCAGACTGAGGGGGTGTCTCTTGGAGCAGAATTCCCGCTCCGTTCCCTACTACGGAACACTGGATGAGATTCTTCGTGTAACAAGATCGATCGCTCGTGCACATCTGAAACGGGCAATATGGGCAGCCGCGGTCGCCGCGCTCGGCCTGAGTACGTATCTCTATGTGAGCTCCCCTGCGCCGGTGAACGTGGTGGTAGTTAGAACGGTGGTTGCACAGGAGACGTTGGGCGCCACGGGAAGGGTCAGAGGTGAGAAATCGGTCGATCTCGGGCTGGATATGTCCGGAATCGTCCGCGCCGTCTATGTCAGGAACGGAGACAATGTGCGAGCCGGGCAGGTGCTGTTGTCTCTCGATCAGAGCGATTTCTTAGCAGGGGCTGAAGCTTCACGTGCTGCCTTAAGAAGCGCCGAGGCAGAGCTCGCCAGAGTGAGTCGTCCGCCCCTCCAGTCCGACATAAGGCGCGCCCGGGCGGAACTGGACCAGGCGCAGTCGGTGGGCGCTGCCAGGGTTGCGCAGGCGAAGGCGCGACTGCAGGACCTCAAGCAAGGTACCCGGTCCCACGAGATAGCTGAGGCGCAGGCCGAGTTGCAGAGACAGAAGGCTCTGCTTTCCAAGGCTCAGTCCGACTACCAAAGGGTGCATAGGCTCGTCAGCCAAGGCGCAATGGCCCGGTCCGCGCTTGACGACGCAGCCACGAACGTCGAAACCAGTAAGGCCGCCGTCTCCGCGCAGGAGCAGCGCGTCAGTGCGTTGAAGGCTGGAAGCCGCCCCTCTCAGATTGCCGAGGCTGAAGCCGCTCTCGCAGAGGCCAAGGCGAGCCGGGACACAAGCGTGCGGGCAGCCAGGGAGGCCCTGAACTCCCTTCTGGCCCAGCCGAGGCCGGAAGAGACTAGAGCCGCAAGGGCGAAAGTGGAACAGGCGAGAGCCGAGCTGAGGCGCGCGACCAACACTGCCTCCAAAGGCGTTCTGAGAGCCCCATTCGACGGAGTGATTGCCGATCTTCCGGTCGAGGAGGGCCAGTCCGTCTCGCCCGGTCAGAGGCTTGTCGTGTTCGAGGAGATCTCCCGGCCCGTGATCGAGGTAGAGACCGACGAAGCGAACCTGAAAAGCCTGCGCGTGGGCCAGCGGGCAATTGTCAGCTCGGATGCCTATCCCGGACACTCCTTTGACGCCGTCCTCTACGACCTCGGGTCGAGGGTGAACGCCGACCGAGGCACTATTACCATAAAGCTGCGTCCGGCGAAGCGTGTGGCATGGCTGCGTCCCGATCTGACTGTTGACGTCAACATAGTCACCAGCGCGAAAGCCCCGCGTATCGTGCTTCCGGCGGATACCCTGACACGGGCCGATGGCAAGCAGGTCGTGTATGTGGTGCGCCACGGCAAGGCAAGGCCCGTACCGGTGACACCGGGCGCCATAGGCTCTGAGGGAGTGGCAGTCTCGGGCGATCTCAGCGATGGCGACCTCGTCATACGAAATGCGGCGAACGTTGAGGCGAACGGAGACGTGAAGCCCGTCGATAGCAGGGGCGCCTGATGCGCAAGTTCGAGCTGAAAGTCGCCGTCCGGCACTTGCTGATGAGCCACGGACAGACTGAGCTGACGGTCGGAGCGGTCGCGGTCGGCGTGGTGCTGGTCGTATTCCTGTCTTCGCTCATCAACGGCCTGCAGAGGGGGTTGATAGAGGATGTCGTAGGCTCTATACCTCACGTACGTGTCCAGGCAGCTACGCCCGGAGCGAAGCCTTTCTACCAGGTGCCCGGCGGATCATCCAGCGCCATTACGCGGCTGGAGAAGATCACCACTCGGAACAACCGTATCAGCAACTGGGAGCGCATCCAATCCTCCATACTAAGAATGCCTGCGGTCAAAGCAGTCTCGCCGGCCGTTGAGGGCGACGGCATGATCACGCGCGGCGCTAAGACGATAGGCGCGCGGATTGTCGGCATCATCCCGGAGAGCCAGTCGGAAGTTGTGTCGGTCCGGAAGCGGATCGTCGAGGGCGATTTCATGGCGGTCGATGAGCAGAACGTTGCCATGGGAACCAAGATGGCGAACGACCTCGGTGTAGGGACGGGGAGCACCGTCAGGATAACCTCGAACCAGGGTGTGACACAGACATTCCGTGTGGCAGCCATCCTGGACTTCGGTATCGAGGCGGCCAACGAATCCACCGTGTACACAGGTCTGCATTCCGCCCAGGCTATGTTCAGAACAGGCAAGGATATCACCACCCTGAACATCCGCGGCAGCGAGATGTTCGAGGCGGAGTCGATCGCTGACCAGGTGAGGGGTATAACGAACCTCACGGTTACCAGTTGGATGGCAAGCAACGAGGCCTTTCTCGACAGCCTGAAGATGCAGAACACGGCTGCCGGGGTTGTGCAGGCGATGACGCTGCTGGCATCGGCATTCGGTGTTGCGAGTGTGATGATCGTCTTCGTGGTGCAGAAGTCTAAGGATATCGGAATCCTCAAGAGCATGGGCGCCACTTCCGGCCAGATCAGGCGGATTTTCATACTGGAGGGACTCGGCGTCGGTTTGGGAGGAGCGGTACTCGGCTCCGGCCTCGGGACAGGCTTCTGCTACCTCGCCAAGAACCTGATCGTCCCCGGAGAGACGTTCGGAGGACAGCAGGCGACCATCGTGCCTATGCAGTTCGATGTAACCTATGTGCTCATTGCGTCCTTCGTTGCGCTGGCGATGGGTCTCCTAAGCAGCGTGGTTCCGGCGCATCGGGCAGCAAGACTACATCCTGTGGAGGCCATCAGACGTGGTTGATGAGCCGATTGTGAGAGCGATCGAGATATCCAAGAGCTATGGCGAGGGCGTCAAGACCTGGGCCTTAAGAGGGGTGGACTTCAGCATTCGGCCCGGCGAGTTCGTCGCTATCGTGGGGGCGTCGGGGTCGGGCAAGAGCACGCTCTTGAACGTCGTGGGTGCGCTCGATAGGCCCACGTCCGGGAAGGTCCTCATAGACGGAGTGGACACCTCGGAACTTGACGATGTCGCGCTGGCTGCCGTGCGTGGCGACGCATTCGGCTTCGTATTCCAGTTCCATTATCTGCTTGCGGAGTTCACGATCCTAGAAAACGCTCTGATGCCACTGTGGATCCGAAGGCGTAACCCCAGCCGCGAACAGATCGAGTGGGTCAAGGAACTGCTTAGTCGGGTGGGTCTGGGTGACAGGCTGAAGAAACGCCCTGGTGAGCTTTCTGGCGGGCAGCAGCAAAGAGCCGCCATCATCCGCGCGCTTGCCAACAAACCCAAGCTCATTCTGGCGGACGAGCCGACCGGCAATCTGGACAGCCAGAACGGAGCGATGGTGTTCGACCTGCTCACCGAGCTCAACAGCGAACTGGGAACGGCGTTCATGCTGGTAACGCACGATGATCGACTGGCAAATCGGGCACAGAGGATTGTCGCGATGGGCGATGGCAGGATCGTGGCAGACTACGAGGCCGTCCAGGTGGTAGCAGAGCCAGGCGACACTTCGCTAGTAAGTGCGGGTATAGGACATCCCTAGGCCGATATCGTCACGATTGCCTGCATCCAGGATAGCCGCGTGCAGGCGCAGCCCGCGAATAGGCGTCAGGCGGAACCCCAGGTTGACGTCCTTTGAGTCCCATTCTATGGAAAAAGCCACGCGATTGCCCGCATAGACGGAAAGGCCGCCGAAGACGCCGTTCAAGCGTCCAGCGCCTAACCCGATATGTCCACGAACACTCGACACTATACTGGCGAAGATATTGGTTCGCCGGATCAGCGACTTGGTGGCTACCACATAACCGGTCTGCTCGACTTCGTTCGCGGCATCGATCACGCCTATGGCGAAGCCGGACCTGCTGTCCGAGAAGCGGTACTTGGCGTTGATGAGGGTCTTACGCTCGCTCGCGCCGAGAGGCTGAAAGCTATCTACTCCGATCTCTGCCCGGCCGCCGACGCCCAGCATCGCAAACAGGTCACTAGCCTCCAGATCATCCGCGCCTTCGCTCATTACGCCCAGCGAGTACTCACCCGCATCCAGGGTGTTTGCGGTGGGCACTTTCACAAGGCCTGTGTAGCCGCGGAAACTGGGCGCCGCCACGGCACAGCACGCGCAGCTAACAAGCACTACAACAACCAGCAGAAGCCAGACTCGCTTCATCATCTTCACCTTCCTCGAACCGGATCATGCCATCCGGCGCAACAACCACCTGTGATCCAGAGCGGATTATAGCACACGTCACGCCGTGGAACCAGACGCTCGCCTATGCGAATATCTGCGAGCCCACAGCAAGTCACTGTTGACAACGGCCGACTGGCGGAATACTATCATGTGTGACTGATTTGGGAAAGCGATATTGCTGCGCAGTGGAACATTGTTCCTGCGTCTGCAGTCAGACCGAAATGTACAATAGGCCGCGAGCCTCAATGACGGCCTTTCAGACTGGAAAGCAGAATACCCCATGACTCGTGATGCAATGACGTTCGAAGATATTGCGGATGGCATAGCCGCGTACGCCGGCGACAGCGGCGGTGACGTGCAGCGGTATGTGATCGCGCCCGCGATTCTCGAGCTTATAGGCCCGGTTTCGGGCAAGTCCATCCTCGACTTATACTGCGGAGCAGGGTACTTCTCGCGCCGTCTCGCTTCCCTTGGCGCCAACGTCACGGCCGTTGACACCAGCGAAAGATTGGTGGGCATCGGCAGGGAGATCAACGAGCGCGAACACTTCCACATCGAGTATGCCGTAGCTGAGCCGACTGATCTCTCGGTGATCGAGGACAGCATGTTCGATGATGTCGTCTGCAATATGGGCATCATGAGCACTCGGGACCTCAGCGGCATGGTGGCCGAGTTGGCCAGGCTCGTAAAACTTGGCGGCCGGTTCATCTTCTCGGTTGTGCATCCGTGTTTCTGCATGCCCGACGCTGTCTGGGTGCGTGACGACGACGCCAAGCTGCTATACAAGGCAGTGGACAACTACTTCACCGAAGGCTGGTGGCCGTATGACGTCATCAACCCGGTCCGGGAGCGCGGCAAGATCAAGCACAGGACCCTGTCCAGCTACGTAAACGCGTTGAGCGCGCGCGGGTTCAACGTCAGGCGCATCTTGGAGCCTCGCCCCTCGGCTGATGTTCTCACCATCAAGCCTCACCTCGCGGTGTTCGAGCGCGTGCCGGCCGCAATGGTGATCGAAGCCATTTTCCCCTACCTCTAAAGGGCTGACGGATGCGCCTGAGAGCAACCATCATAGTCGCGCTTGTTCTTCTGCTCATTGGGCTGATGCTGTATCCGCGCCCAAACCCGCATATATCGCCCGCTGGCTTGGTATCTGCGGCTCTCCAAACCCAGCAGGCCCCCACCGTGCCGGTAGACGAGTTCCGGCGGCGTCTTGCTGCTGGCTGCACGCCGATCCTGGAAGGCTCGGATAGGATCGACGGAAGGGATGTCTGGGCGGTGAGGCTCAAAATACCGCCTCCGGACAAGTATCCCTGGATCGAAATGTGGATCGACAAGCGCACGCACTCCATCGTAGCCTGGAAGGAATGGGGCCGCCCTGGCCGGCGTGCGAAGGTCCTCTCCCAGTATCCCCCTCCGAATAGCCCGTAGCTCTGCTTGTTCCTCCGCCGGTTTGTCCTCCCCCGCCACGGGTAATTACCCTGTCGGAACCTCATTAGTCTGGAGGCAGTCTCTTGAGCATTCAAGACGAGGCTTTGGCCGGAATGGTCCAAAACGCCATATCGCAGGACAAGCGCATCGGCGGGCAGGCTATTCAGGTAAGGGCGGCACGAGGAGAGGTATCTCTCAAGGGAATCGTGGACACGGAGGAGCAGCGAGAGCTTGCCCGCCTGGTTGCGAGGGGCATCCCAGGAGTTCGCAGCGTCAACATTCAGGAACTGCGAGTAAGGGAGGCGTCGCCATGAAATACGGGCATTTTTCCGACGATGGACTGGAATACATCATCACGCGCCCGGACACCCCGCGTCCCTGGGCCAACTTCCTTACCAACGGCAGGTACTGCGCCATTTGCTCTCACACCGGTGGAGGCCATTCTTTCTACGAGACTTCCGGCTATAACCGCATAACCCGTTCATATCAGGCGCTGGCGCTGCTCCAGGACAGGCCCGGGCGATATGTCTACCTGCGCGATGCGGACACGGGCGAATACTGGAGCGCCAACTGGCAGCCAATGTGCGGCGATCACGAGGGCTTCGAGGCCAGCCACGGGATTGGCTACACGAAGCTCCGTTACTCCTCGCACGGCATCGAGAGCTCGGTCACCTACTACGTGCCTCCTCGGGACGACCTTGAGGTATGGATGGTCACCCTCAAGAACACAACCGACAAGCCGCGCAGAATCCAGGCTTTCCCCTACGTGAAGTGGGACCTTGCCAACTTCGTGTTCAATGCCGCGGAGGCAGCCTTCTCGGTCCTGTTCAACCAGGCCATTGTGGACGACGACACCATTCTTGCCACGATGAGATTCTGGAACATCTCGGGCTGGGGCGGCGGAAATCCAAACGTGAAGTGGGACAAGTGGGCATTCTTCTCTTCGAGTGCTCCTGTGGAAGCTTTCGACTGCTTCCACGATGAGTTCATCGGCCAGTACCGGGGATTCGACAACCCGATAGCGATCGAAGAGGGCCAGCTCCGGAACACGCAGGGCCAGGGGCGTGATATCATGGCGGCCCTGCAGCATAGCTTCGATCTGGAGCCCGGCGAGGAGGCACGATTCGTCGTTGTGGCCGGTGTGGCCTATCGGCAGGAAGACGCGCTGACCCTCAAGCGGCGTTACGACTCCTGGGAGGAAGCCGAACATGGCCTGGCCGAAGTGCAGTCGCATTGGGAATACTACCTGAGCAGAAACACTGCCGAGACACCGAGCAGCGAGTTCGATCTTTCCTTTAACACCTGGAACAAGTATCAGGCGTGGATCACGTCTCGGTGGGCGCGCATGGACTCCTACTATGTCGGCGGAGGCTCGATCATCGGGTTCCGTGATAGCTGGCAGGACATGCTCGCGGTTCTCCCGAACGACTCGGACTGGGCCCGCGAACGCACCGTCTACATGCTCGAGCATCAGTTCCCCGACGGCAGCACGGTCCACAATTGGGACCCGCTGACCAATATAGGCTCCAAGACGGGGCATTCGGACGATCCGATGTGGCTGGTGCTCGGGTTGATCGAGTACTTGAAGGAATCAGGCGATCTCGTCTTCCTCGACGAGTCCGTCCGATACTATGACAGCGGCTCCGAGACCGTCAGGCACCACCTGTTCAAGGCGCTTGACTACACGCTCGCGCACATGAGTGATCGCGGAATCCCGTTGATCATGGCGGCCGACTGGAACGACGGGCTCGACTATGTCGGCAGACAGGGCCGGGGCGAAAGCTCGATGGTGGCCGGGCATCTTGCCTGGATGCTTCGTGAGGTTGCCTCGCTGCTGTGGTTCCTGGGCAGCGATTCACTGGCCCAGCACTATCTTGAACAGCGGGACAAGCTCATACGCAACATCAACCAGCACCTCTGGGACGGCGAATGGTATATCCGCGGCACGCGCGACGACGGCGAAGCATTCGGGTCGTCGAGAAACATTGAGGGACGCATATTCCTCAATGCCCAGTCCTGGATGGTGATCTCCGGCGCTGCTCCTCGAAGCCGGGCAATCAGGTGCATGGACTCGCTCAGGAAGCATCTTAGCACCCCTTACGGCCCGTGCATTTTCATGCCCGCCTATCAGGAGCCCGACCCCAAAATCGGCATCATCACCCGATTTGCGCCCGGAACCAAGGAAAACGGGACCATATTCTGCCATCCCACCGTCTGGGCGATAATGGCCGAGTGCATTCTCGGTCGTGGGGCACGCGCGTGGGAGTACTTCAACCAGGTGCTGTTCATAAACAGGGGCAAAGACCCTGACCTTTACAAAGCGGAGCCCTACGTCTTCTGCGAGTTTGTGGACGGCCCCGACTCAGCTTACTTCGGAGAAGGCCGGTTTAGCTGGATGACCGGAACGGCGAGCTGGATGTGGAAGGTCTGCCTCGATTGGATACTTGGGGTGCGGGCTGAGTTCCGCGGGCTGCTGGTGGACCCGTGCATTCCGCCGGAATGGGACTCCTTCAAATTGACCCGCCGTTTCCGCAGAGCGACCTACGAGATCGAGGTCGAAAACCCGGAACATGTCGAACACGGCATCAAGGAGATATGGGTCGATGGCGAGCGGCACCATTCGGACCTGCTGCCGATCTTCCCTCCCGGTACCACGCACCACGTCAGGGCCGTCATGGGAACCCCGACATTGGTCGTCAGGGAAGAGGTCGCCGTCGCTTCGGAAACCGTGATCGCGTAGAGGCTGACACAGGCATTCCTGTGCTCCTCACGCATTGTGAAACTGCCGGGCATCTGCCGCCCGGCAGGCCCTGTTTGTGTTTGGAATACCCCGTCCTTGGATAACACCTCTGCAGGAGCACAGGCGCCTGTGCGTCACATTATGCTTGTCAACCTCTCCGCGGACGGCTAAAATGACTTTGCAAACCGCAATGCCGCGCGAGTGCGGCTGAGCCCTGGAGAAGGTGGCCGGTCGATGTTCAAATCATACGACGAGATGCTTGAGGAACTGGAACGGGAAATGCGGCGTGTGTCCGATGACATGCTGCTGCAGGTGTTCCGTGCGTCAGGGATGGCGGGCGAGCTGTGGACGCCGCGGGTGGACGTCTACGAAACAGCCGATAACGTTGTGGTCAAAGTCTGCGCGGCCGGCCTTGTGCCCGACCAGATGGAGCTTACCATCTCCGCTGACAACCGGTTCCTGACCCTGCGCGGCGTGCGCGTCGAGCAGGATGACGACAGGTCGGACCGCATCCGCTACTACCAATTGGAGGTCTACTATGGCCGGTTCGAGCGGATCGTGTCACTTCCTACCGAGGTTGCTATCGATAGGGACAGGTTGACCGCCACTTACAGGGATGGTTTCCTTAAGGTTGTGCTTCCGAAGAAGCAGATCAGCACTGGCGGCAGCAAGATTCAGATCGAAGACTGACAGCCGATCCGCGGAGGGCACGGATGAACATTGAAGTAGGCGAAGAGAGAACGGATTTTGGGGTGGACCACGGCGTAGTGATCCCGGATGAGCTGAGCCTGTTGCCGATCAAGGACACTGTGCTTTTCCCTATGGTCGTCATGCCGCTCATCGTCTCGCGCGAGAGCTCGATGAAACTGGTGGACGACGCCGTAGTAAGCGATTCCCGCATAATAGCTCTTTCGACGCTTAAGGATCCCAACATCGAGACGCCGAAGTGCGATGACGTCTATCCCATCGGCGTTGCGGCTGCCATACACACCATGCTCCGCCTTCCTGAGCATCAGCGGCTCATCATCCAGGGCCTCAGACGGATCAGGATCAAGGAATGCGTCCAGACAGATCCCTACATGCGGGTCAAGATAGAGGAGATTCCCGAGGTAGACGATTGGTCACCGGATGATCTGGTGGAGTTGGAGGCTCTGCGCCGGAATGTGGCCGACAACTTCCAGAAAGTGGTGCAGTTGTCGCCGAACCTGCCCGACGAACTGCAGGGCATTGCGACATCGATCACCAAACCCGGAGTCCTCGCGGACACCGTAGCCCTGCATCTACCGCTGCCCATTCCCGAGAAGCAGTCGCTATTGGAAACGCCCGGCACCAAAGAACGCCTGCGGGCGCTGCTGGCAATTCTGGTGCGAGAGGTTGAGGTGTTGGAGCTTGGAAGCAAGATCCAGTCTCAGGTGCATTCGGAGATGGGCAAGACCCAGAGGGAATACTACCTCCGGGAGCAGTTGAAGGCTATCCAACGGGAGCTTGGCGAGGGCGACGAGCGCGGCGCCGAGGTCGAGGAGTTGCGCAAGAAGATCAGCGAAGCGCAGATGACCGAGGAGGCGGAAAAGGAAGCCCTGAGGGAGCTCGAACGCCTCAGCCACATGTCGCCCGCAGCGCCGGAGTACACGGTTGCCAGAACCTTCATCGACACGCTGATCGGGCTGCCTTGGAACATATACACGGAAGACAATCTTGACATTCCGCTGGTGCACAAGATCCTCGATGAAGACCATTATGGGCTCGAGAAGATCAAAGAGCGAATCCTCGAGTATCTGTCCGTGCGCAAATTCCGCGAGGCAGGGGAAATGCGACACCCCATACTCTGCTTTGCCGGACCGCCGGGCGTCGGCAAGACATCGCTTGGCAAGTCCATAGCCCGCGCTCTAGGGCGCAAGTTCGTCAGAATGAGTCTCGGCGGCGTCCGTGACGAAGCGGAAATCCGCGGCCACAGGCGGACCTACATCGGTGCTCTTCCCGGTCAGATCATTCAGGGCATCAAGCGGGCCGAGTCACACAACCCGGTCTTCATGCTGGACGAGATAGATAAGGTCGGCGCGGATTTCCGTGGAGACCCCTCGTCCGCGCTGCTCGAGGTGCTCGATCCGGAGCAGAACTCTACGTTCAGGGATCACTATTTGGAGGTCACGTTCGATCTTTCCAAGGTGCTCTTCATAACTACTGCGAACGTACTGGACACCATACTGCCGCCGCTCAGGGACAGAATGGAAGTGCTTGAACTCGCCGGATATACGGAAGAGGAGAAGCTGGAAATAGCCAAGCGTCACCTCGTCCCGAAACAACTGGAGGAGCACGGACTGCAGAAAGGCAAGCATATCTCCTTCGTTGACCGCGGGATCATCGAGATCATCCGGGGCTACACGCGCGAGGCAGGCGTCCGGAATCTGGAACGGCAAATCGCGGCTATCTGCCGTAAGGCGGCTCGCCAGTGGGCAGAGGGCCGGACGACGCTCGTCAGAGTCGGCCTGAAGCAAGTGCACGAGTATCTCGGAGTGCCGAGATATATGGTCGAGGAACTCACGGATAGGACTAATGAGCCCGGTGTTGCCGTCGGCCTCGCGTGGACTCCTACCGGAGGCGATGTGCTGTTTGTCGAGGCTACGAGGATGGAGGGCGGCAAGCAGCTGCTCACCACCGGCCAGCTCGGAGACGTGATGAAGGAGTCCGCCCAGGCTGCATTGAGCTACGTCCGCAGTCACAGCGAAGCCCTTGGAATCAGGCCTGAGTTCTACAAGGACTCGGATATCCATCTGCACGTGCCTGCGGGCTCAATACCCAAAGATGGCCCCAGCGCCGGGGTGACCATGGTGACGGCGCTGGCATCTCTGCTCAGCGGCCGCAAGGTCAAGCCAAGGGTTGCCATGACCGGCGAGATCACTCTGCGCGGTAAAGTCCTGCCGGTGGGCGGCCTGAAGGAGAAGATTCTCGCTGCCCGGCGCGCTGGCGTTGAGATGGTGATCGTGCCCAAGGACAATCGCAAGGACGTTGTTGAGGAAGTTCCAGAGGATGTTCGCAAGGCCGTCAGGATCGAGTATGTTGACAACGTTGCGCAAGTGCTTGATCTGGCGCTGGAGAATAACGGCAAGACAAGAAAACGCTCCTAAGCGCTCTCTTGCAGGATGGGGATGATGTCGGTGTCAGACAGGTCGCGCCACACGACATAGAAGTCTGCCACGGCGAACGGCATTGCCGAACTGATGATCTCGAACTCGCACTCATCGACGCATTCGGCTATGAGGTTGGCGGCCGATTTGGACGCCACCGGGGCCGCAGCGATAACCTTCGCGGGCTCGTGGGCACGGACTGACTTGGCTGCGGCAAGCATCGTGTATCCGCTGGCCAGACCGTCGTCCAGCAGGATCACCGGTCTTCCCTTAACGTCGGGGTTGGGCCGCCACTGCGAGTAAAGCTCTGAGCGGCGCGCGACCTCTCTTCGCACATCGTCCGCGATATCCTCTATCTCTGCCTTGCCCAGTCGCAGACCGCTCAGCATGCCTCTGTTGAGCACTACCGATCCATCAGCCGTCACCGCGCCAAAACCGGCCTCGGGATTCGAGGGAATCGGCAGTTTGCGGGACACGATCACACCCCACTCAAGCTGAAGGCGATGGGCCAGTTCGGCCGCTACCGGCACTCCGCCGCGGGGGATGGCGAGTACTACCGCGCTCGTCTTGTGGAAACGCTGAAGCCTTTTCGCCAGTCTCCTGCCGGCTTCTTTCCTGTCCTCGAAAAGAACGTGCATCCCAAGTTTCCCGCTCCTTCCGTTGGCACCTCATCCGGAGATGGTTTCACATTCCCAGAGCGAGCGTTCGGCTAAACGTTAGGCTGCACTCGATTGCGCGCTCTTTGAAGCAGATCAACAACTTCGCGGTCAGACACCTGCGCGAAATCCCGATACCAGTATCCCACCGCCAGGAATGGGGAGGGAGTCTTGAGGCATACTACAGCATCTACGTAGGGTCGTATTGCAGCGAGTGAATCGGGAGGAGCGACAGGCACCGCGAGAGTGATAGACGCCGCCTGCAGGTTTCGCAGGGCAACAGCCGCCGCTCTGATTGTGTAACCGGTAGCGATCCCATCGTCTATGAGGATAACGGACCGATCGTGTACGTCCGGCGGCTCAGTCGTCTCCCTGTAAGCACGTAGTCTTCTATTGACCTCCTCCAACTGCGCCCTTACCTCTCTATCGATGTGATCCCGACTCACACCGAGGGAGCGGACCGACTGCTCATCGATGATGAACTCGTGGTCCCCCCAACTTGCAACCGCGCCGATCGCCAGTTCCGGTTGGCCGGGCGCCCCGATCTTTCTCGGTACGATAACGTCCAGCTCGAGGTCGAGTGCCATCGCAACCTCATAGGCGACAACGACTCCTCCACGGGGGATCGCCAGGACCGTGGTCTCGGTGCCTTTGTAGCGCTGCAGGGCGGCGGCCAGCTCGCGTCCTGCCTGCTGCCTATCTTCAAATGGAACAACTGGCGCGTTCATCGGAATATGAATACCCCATTGTTGGCCGCGATTACTTCTTCCGGACTCATATTCGGGCAGCCGGCTGCGCTCTGTGTGTTGCTATTCGGAAGAATGATGCCCTATAATCCAGATGGCTGAGTCATTCCAGGAGCGAAATCGATGGCCGAGCGGCCCCCTGAGAACCTCTACGAACAACTGGTTGAGAACGCGGGTGATCTGATCGTCGTGCTGGATGAGGCCGGCAGGATCGCCTTTGTAAACAGCAGAGTGCATTACTATCCGGGTTTCACTGCTGACGGCACGACCGGCAGGCACTACACCGAGTTGGTCTATTCGGAGGACCACTCGCGATTCCAGGAACTGCTGGAGTCGGCCTTCAGGGGAGTCCCTGTCGTAGATTACCAGTTCAGAGTGCCCATGCCCGACGGCACGCTCAGCTACTGGGTAACAAACGCGCAGCTATTCGACCTCGGGGATAGGTCGCTGCTGATGGGCATTTGTCGTGATGTGACGGAGTCGCTCAACGTGAAAAACGAGCTGGTTGAGCGCAACAGAGCATTAGCGGCGCTGGGTCAGATCGCGGTTGCGCTGGCCCGGCCCGGCGGCCTTGATCAGGCACTGTCTCAGGCACTGGATCAGATACTCGCCGCGCTTGGGTTGACCGTTGGAGCGATCACGTTGCAAGACGCGGAGGGAAGACTTCGCATCGCCGCGTCAACCGCGCCTGAACCCCTGATCAGAAGCTCCGAAGCAATCGAGGCAGGCAAGCTGATATCACAGGAATGCATAGCACGCGGCGAGCGCATTGTCGTGCCTGATACTACGGACCAGGGCGTAGATCCGCTGATCCGGCAGATGAGTACGGCACTGGGCGTGAAAGCTTTCATAGCGATGCCCTTGCTCAGCAAACATGCCGTGAAAGCAGCATTGTCAATCGCAGTTGAGCCTCCGGGCAAGTTGTCGGACGCGCAAAACGAGTTCCTGCAGTTGGCGTGTGGAATACTTGGCCCCGCCATTGACAACGCATCGCTGCACGCTGATCTGGCGGATCGGGTGGACCGGCTGGCGATGCTTGAGCACTTGGCAAGGTCGATAAACTCCGGACGCGACGTGCAGACGGTACTGAGCTCCTGCATGAAGGAGATCGCGCACCTAGTTCCCTATGATGTCGGGGTTGTGGTCCTCTTTGGACGCGGGTCCACCGGTGAGATCTTCGAGTTCGCGCGTGATGGAGAGCCTACTGAAACCAGGCTCATATCACTGGATGACACGCAAGTACAGGCCGTCTCCGAAGTGAATCAGCCGACAGTGGTATCCAACATGCACGCACTCGGGCAGTATCATTCTCATCCCAGCACGTTCGACATGCGGCATGGCTCCGCGTACGTCGTTCCTCTGATAAGGATGGGGGAGAGGTTCGGTCTGCTCAAGGTGTACTCGGAGCAGCCCGATCGCTACGGGGAACATGAGATGAGCATACTTGCTGCCGCCGCCGAACACCTGTCGATAGCGGCCTCCAATGCCGCCATGTATGAGACGGAGCAGAAGCGTTCGCTTGAGCTTGCCGCACTGGCCAGTGAGGTCAGGCACAGGGTAAAGAACAACCTGCAGATGATCTCCGGGTTGTTGGAGATGTCGCGGAGCGACCCTGAGCCGAACTCCCGAACGATAGAACGATGTCTGCGGCAGGTGCGAGCCATCTCGACCATACATGATCTGCTCAGCCCGGCGGACATCTCGGCGGGAATCAGCGTCAAGGAATGCCTTCTGGAGGTTGCGAAGCAGGCTGTGCAGGCAATGGCGCGCGCGGATGATATCGAGGTGTTCGTAACAGGCGATGACTACATGATCTCATCCGATGCCGCGGCTGCTCTCGGGGTAATGGTCAATGAACTGGTCAGCAATGCTGTCGAGCACGGGTTTGGCGCGGCCGAACGCGGTCGCGTGGAGATCAGGGCGAGCTGCCGGGACGCCACCGGCTGCGTGGAGGTCATAGACAACGGTGTGGGACTGCCGGATGATTTCGTGTTGCCGCGGCCGGGCGGCTCAGCCACGGGGCTGGGCTTGGTTTCGTCGTTGGCGGAATACGGTCTTGGTGGAGCCCTTGAGATAGAACGCAGGGAGCGCGGCGTTTGCGCGCGCATCACTGTGAAAGGAGTCAAGTGTGGGACTGAAGGTATTGGTAGTTGAAGATGAAGCGGTAGTCGCTGTAGGAGTAGTGGCGATGGTGCAGGAGGCCGGTCACGAGGTGGTCGGTGTGGCTCATAGTGGCGAGGAGGCACTTCAGATGGCCGAGGAGACCGCGCCTGATGCAGCCATAGTCGATATCCGGCTCCCGGGGATCAGCGGCATCGAAACGACACGCCAACTGACGGTGAAGCGCGGGACGGCGGTTATCATACTCACGGCATACGCCGACGTAGAACTGATGGAAGGCGCGGTATCGGCGGGAGCTTTCACGTATTTGCTGAAGCCGGTGGTTAAGGATTCGCTGGTTGCGAACCTGCAGCTTGCCTCCGCGCGGGCTATGGAACTCAACGAGGCCCGGAAAGAGGCTCAGGACCTGCAGACTGCTCTGGAGGTCAGAAAGCTCTCGGAGCGTGCCAAGTATGTGCTTATGGCGAGGCTGTCGCTTAATGAGACCGAAGCTTTCGGCCATCTGAAACAGAAGTGCAGGAACCAGAACAAGACGCTGCGGCAGGCTAGCGAGGAGATACTGGCAGCAGACGAAGCCTTCATGGCGGCTGTGGATAAGGACGCGCCAAAGAAAGCTCGGGTCTAGGGTATGCCGTCAGAAAGCCGCCGGGCGACGATGCGTCCCGGCGGCTTGACTCTCGGCGGCTGGTCTCTAGTACCAGACGGCCTCCGCGGTTTGCGAAGACGCGGTCTCGGCGGGTGACTCCCTCTCCAGAAGATAGGCCTTCAGAAGCTCCCGCGAATCGGCCAGGCGTGCGTCGACTACTCTGATACTGCTGACCCTGTTGCAGATTGGGCAATAGTATGAGCGAAGTCGATGCGGGTTCGGCGTGACTTGCGCGAAGTCACGGCACTTTGGATTGTCGCAGCAAAGGACCTCAACCATAGTGAGCAGCATGTGAATCAACTCCTCTACTGGATTGTTCCTCTTTACCGAGCGCCATCGGACTGTATGACATGCGGGTTTTGAGCGTGCAAACCCCGCGCCACCCGGTAGAGCTGCCAGCAGGCATAGCAGAAGCGAAGAGCAAGGCGCGAGCAGCGGGCGTATTATCTGAACGAGTACATCCGGCCTCTCTCGAACCAGCCTCAAAGTAGAGATTCTGCGTGATGCCTCATCTAAGAATGTTACCGTAGTGCTTAACGATGCCTCACGAGAGATGTCACTCAAGCAACGTGTCGTATAGCTCCGAGGTCAGGTCGCTGATGGACCTCAGCAGTGCTGCGGGGTT
>JBPOHN010000083.1:0-5015 GCA_052035525.1 Armatimonadota bacterium | reverse complement strand
AGGAAGCTTAACCGGTATTGCTCCCGTGGCCGGATTCGCAGGCTGATGCGCAGACTGGGCCTGGTTGCGAAGCGGCGGCGGCGATTTCGTATCACGACGAACTCGAAGCACTGCTTTGATGTGTATCAAAGGATACCTGGCTTGTCGCTACCTCTACAGCGAAGACGAGCAGGAGGTCGCAGAGAGAGTCGTCCTCATAGACCCCACCGACCCCCAGTACACCGTTACCTTCAATCCGCTGGAAAAGATCCCAGGCGTGTCTGCTGCCGAACAAGCTGCCGAGCTTGTCGGCTCATTCAAGAAGATATGGTCAGACTCCTGGGGCGTCAGGATGGAAGACCTGATGCGCAACACCCTTATTGCCCTTAGTGAAGCCGAACTGACTCTCTGTGAGCTTACCGCTTTCCTGACCCGGAGAGCATTCAGAGAGAGTGTGCTCGGTAAAGTGACCAACCAGACTACCATCGATTACTTCCAGCGCTTCAATTCCCTGACAGACCGGGCCCAGATCACCTGGATTGAGCCGGTGATGAACAAGATCAACGCATTCCTGGCGGATGATCGGATGCGCCAGATGTTCTCGTCACCCAGAAGTTCGTTTCACTTGCGCGAGATCATGGATAACCGGAAGCACCTGCTCATTAAGCTGGACAAGGGCAAGCTCAAGGGCGCAGCGGATCTTCTCGGCTCGCTCTTCATGGCCAAGATTCAGATGACGGCGTTTTCGCGCTCTGGTATTCCGGCACATAAGCGCGTGCCATTCTATCTGTACATCGATGAGTTCCAGAACTTCGCCACCGAGTCTTTTGAGGTCATTCTCTCCGAGGCCAGAAAGTATGGTCTATCGCTTGTCATGGCCCATCAAAGCCTATCTCAGATCCCGGACAGCCTGCGCGGCCTCATTCTGGCCAGTGCCGGGCTACAGGTCTTCTTCCGAGTCAACCGCCAGGATGCCAATCTGCTTGCCAAGGAGGTGTTCCAGTATTCGGGTTTCGAGGTGAAATCCGAGGGCGAGAAGCGTCCCGTCTACTGGAGCTACGCCGAAGAATGGGAGCACAAGATCGGCGACCTCCAGCATCTCGCGCCTCGCACCTGCTACGCCAAACATAAGATCCAGGGCGGGGCAGTTGAGCTCTATACGGTCGGCATCCCGACAGCCTGGGAGGAATTGGAGATAACCGAAGAAGAGTACCTGGGCTTACTTGAGACAATACCCTTCGGTCAGCATTACCTCATACCGCGCGGGGCACTAGCCGAGGAATCACTCGAAAGGCAAAGGCTCCTCAAGACAGAGGAACAAGCACGACCAGTGGAAGACACCACGCCAACAGTTGCGCCAGTTCCTCCCGAGCAACCCACGGACGTGGTCGCCATGCCAGCAGCGAGGCCAGTTGTCATCCCTGCTCCAACTACTGCTTCAGTTGTCGCCTCCCAGCCCGACCCAGCCGAAGAACGCGAGCACAGGCGGCTTCAGCACCTCATCAAACGCATCGGCGAAGAGAGCGGCTACAAGGCCACGATTGAGCAGCCTACCGAGGATGGCCTCGGTCGTATTGATGTCGCCCTCGTCCGCGACGAGATAAGCGTTGCCTGTGAAGTCTCGGTCACTACATCGGCAGAGCACGAGCTGGCCAACATCCAGAAATGCCTGGCCTCAGGTTACGACCAGGTAATCTTGTGCTCACCCGACAAGAAGACCCTTGAGAAGACCAGGGCGCTTTGTGTTGTCCAACCAGACCAGCAAGATCAAGACAAGGTCTCCTTCCTCGAACCGGACGAACTCGTTTTGCTCTTTGAAGAAGACGCAGCCAAGAACGCCGGCACGGTTGAACGAATCAAGGGCTACCGGGTTAAGGTCAACTACCAGCCGCTGCAAGAAACCGAGAAGAAGTCAAAACGTCAGGCTGTTGCGCAGGTGCTTCTCCAATCTCTCCGACGCGAGAAACACTAGCGACAAAGGCTTCAATTGCTTTTCTGTGCCTCTTTGCTGGCACGACACGGCCAGTTTCCCAGTATGAGATAGTAGTCCCGGTCACGCCCAAACGCTCCGCTGCTTCATCTCGTGTCAGCCCAAGGACTCTACGCGACTGCCGGACCCTGTCGCCTATGGCGAGGACAGCACCATCATCCAATGGGGCATAGCCTAGGAGATCAATCACCTTTGGCATAGAGCTAACACGCGGAGATATATGATCTGCTTCCCACTGCCCGTAGACTTCTCTGCTGATGCCAAGCAACGTCGCCACCTTCTTCTGCGACATCCTCATATCCATCCGCCTCTTTTTCAAATGCTGCCCCAACGTCTTCGGCTCTGTTGGATAACCCATCTGACGGGGCTTCTGAGCGTGAAGCACTACCTTGCAAAATGGCAACACAACATGGCCATTTCTGTACATCAGAACGGTGAAACTTCAGTTAAATGTTGTTCACCAGTTGTGTTTCACTGCTCCGGAGGCAGGTTTGTGAACGTAACGCTGCCTCCCGGGGCTATCTTCCGCTCGATGTGGAAAGGCTTGTTTCCGGCGCTCGTGCCCTGGATCTCGACGCTGGTGGTGGTTACCTTGATGCTGAGCGTTGCTCCGCGCCAGTTGAGGCCTTGCACCCCGGCGTATTCGAGGGAGACCGGCAGATTTGGCCTTATTCTGAGGCCCTCGGGAGTCGCTTCGACTCCGATCACGCCGTAGAGGTAGTAGCAGGGCACAAGGCCGCTTTCAGGGAATGGCAGGTCTACCCCCACCGCACCGGCGGCTTCCTGCTGTGGGTTCTCGCCCCGGTAGAGCGGCGTGCCTCCGCAGAGCCTATCGGGCATGCGATATCGGTCGATTATCTCGCCGAAGCGCTTCCAGGCATCATCCGCCCCTCTGTGGCGCACGCGGTCCATGAGGTCGTAGAATGACGTGTATAGGATCGCGCCGCCGTCCTGGCACTGATCGCCGAACGGAGTGCCCTTCCACCAGTAGGTCCACCAGGGCGGGGTGGGGTTGTTCTTCTCTGATTCTGGAGCGTTGTCGCCCCACATCGGGTTATGGATAGTGGTTGCTCGCGGGGCGAAGATCCATTTCGAGTAGATGTCCGCCTCTCCGGTGGAGCTTTTCCCGGTTTCGAGCCAGTGGTAGATGCGTCTTGCTTTGGACGCATCGCCCAGGCCGTAATACAGGGCTTCGAGGTTCACGAATGTGAAGCCGTAGTCGTGTTTGACGCCGTCGATATCGACGCAGCCGATGTAGCGGCCCTCTGCGTCGTCCCAGAACACCTCGTCGTAGCGCCGGTGAGCCTTCTTTCGCAGGGCGGCGTAGTCGGTCAGCGGCGTCGTGCCAATGGCGGCCTCAATCTGCTCCATAGCCGTGAGTGAGCCGTAGAAGTACGCGTTTGCGTAGGCGTCCAGGTGGCCGAATGGGAGAATGTCCCAGTAGTGATTGGTCAGGTCCTCATGGCGGCCCGTGCGGAATTCGGGTGTGACGATCAGGCCCTCGCTGCCCTTGAGGACAGTAAGCTGGTAGTCCATCGCCTTGCGGAGACGGTCCGATTGCTCCTTCAGGAACTCGATATCGCCCGACCAGAGGTAGTGCCGCCAGCAGGCGAGAATGAAGCGCGCGTTGGTGTCGAAATGGCGGGTGTCGCGGTTACGGACCAGCGGCCAGCCGATGGTCGCGCCCCAGGTGTGGACGTAGCCCTCGTCGGTGATCGGGTACTTGGAGAGCATCTGCATGTTTGCCGGGCGACCGTTCGTGTACCAGGCGGACATAAGGGCCGCCCACTCGGACCACTCGATTGAGCCGCTGCAGGGTTGCGGGTAGGAGAACCCGCGATCCCACCAGAGCCTGTTCAGGTCTTCCTCTATCGCCTTGTCCGAGCAGATAAAGCGAGGGAAGATGTCGGGGACGTCATCCTCGCGGGGCTTGATCGTGAGGCTCCATTCGGAGACCAGCGTCTGCTCGTCCTGCTTGATCGGCGAATCGAAGCGAAGCGACATTTCGCGCGGCGACATTTCCCAGTGAAGGTGGAGGCCGTCACCCTCAAGCAGCAGATCGGCATCGGCGGTACCATCCATTTCGATCCACTTGCATCCATCGAACTGCAGCCCCGCGTTGTTGCGTCGCTTGAGCTGCTGAACGCACATGTAGCGCTGGTTGTCTGTATAGAACCGGCTGAAGAGCGTGCCTGATTTGGGGGTGCAATCGTAGCCGGATTTAGTCCAGGTGGTGCGCCAGCGCCAGGGCAGGGATCGTGCCTGGAGGCCCAGTTTGACCTGTGCTTCCGCCCTCAGGAGGAGCCTGTTCTTGTCGAGTGTGTAGGTGAGTGTGCCCGTGCCGGCGGAGCGCCTGGCGTTGATCGTGAATGCGCGCCCTTGCGGGCCGCTCCACCAGCCGATGTCGCCCGAGGCGTCCGAGAGCCTGATCTCGTAGCTTCCCTCTCCGCGCGTGGGGAACTGCAGCGCCTGCCAGGAGTTGTCGGGGACGTTTTCCATCCGGCGCTGTGCGATCAGCTCGGAACCGCAGTAGAGGCTGAGGGTGGCCGAGGATGTCTTGCTGTGCCAGGTTGGAAGTCTAACGGAGAGGGAACTGAACTCCACGTCCGGTGCGACGGTGAATGCCTGGGAGAGGGTCCGCCCCGGCTCAAGGGCCGCGGGTTCATCGGTCCGGCCGGATGAGGCGATGGTGTGGTTTTCCCAGACATCAAGGCCGGAGATGGTGGCGATATTTCCATCGACGCGCACTTTCGTATCGGGACCGGTTTCCCAGAACTCGGGTTTGAGCGTCTTCACGAAACTGCGGCGGCTGAACCGGGCGTTGCCGGATGGGTCTACGCTAAGCCCGACGACCTGCACGCCGTCGATGGTGAGCCTGGAGTACTGGTTCTGAACCTGCACAGGCTCCGCGGTGGCAGCTTTGCCCGCGGCGATCAGCAGTATCGCGCAGAATGTGAGTATCGTTCCGGCCCAACCGTGCATATGGCACCTCTCGTCTTGGTCTAGTGTAGGGTTAGACGGAGGGGCAGGAGATTCCTCAGCTGTA
>JBPOHN010000013.1:0-92706 GCA_052035525.1 Armatimonadota bacterium | reverse complement strand
CCTCATCTTGACTGGCGACATTGGCGCAGGTGTTGGGTCATTCATGGTGAAATACTCAGCCGCTGGGAAACGGATGTGGAAGAGGGAGACGGAGGTGCTTGACGGGACCCAGGCGATTTGGGTGCGGACGGATGAGCATGGTAGGATTTTCACTATTGTCGGTTTACATCAGGGCATCATGGCCCATAGTGGCGAGGACATGAGCCGTCGCAAACAGGATTACGTGCTCAGCACATATAATCCTGATGGAAAACTTCTGAGCACAACGAAGTTGTCTCATGGAGCTTGGCTTGATGTCGTGGATGCCGCTATCAATGGAAGGGGAGAAGTTATCGCGGTAGGGAATCGGCGGAAGACGACCTTACTAGGATACCCCAAAGGAAATGAAAACGCGCAACTGATCAAGTGCGATGCCAATGGAAACATCGTCTGGTCGCGTGCTATGAAATTGCCTTCAGGCTGCGTAGCTCAACACATTAGACTAGACAATAGAGAAGGCATTTATGTGCTTGGGTCTAGCAGAGATGCGAACGATGCAAGAACGTTCGTCTACAAAGTTATGGATCCCGAATAGACGAATGCGGACGAGTCTATAGATTTGGCACTACATTTGCACCATGCACTCAGTGAGTGTCGTTGGTTCACAGATACTTGGAGGTAAATAGCTATGAAGAGAATTGACTACATCTTCTGTTTTGCTTTTATTTGTATCTTGTCGGCATCTACGATTGCCGAAGCCGCTCAATACAAGCTTCATGTCCTCGGCATGCCAGAAGGGCACGCGTATAGCACCGCCAGCAAGATCAACGATAACGGCGTGGTGGTTGGATTATCCGCGATGGATGCGCAGGGAGGCTACCAGCCTGAGGTGTATTACTGGGATGCTACGGGTGCCCATGGAACGGGCATCGATCCTGGTGCCTACAGAACTGCTAGCGTAAATGATGCTGGTACCATTGTCGGTGGAAATCACGTCCTCTCAGGTGGTACGTTGAGCACTCTTCCGACTGTGGGCTCAACACTGCCCTTTCTGGGCAATGTCCTTCGGGACATAAATGATGCAGGCGTTGTTGTCGGGGGATCGTCTTATGATGACCAGGGTCACCAGCGCGCCGCCTACTGGGATAGCTTTGGCGCGCACTCCATAGGAACGGATCTCACGAGTTGGGCGACGGCAATCAACAACGCCGGGCAGGTCGTTGGTGTAAGATACTCTGGCCCCAATAGCCCCAACGGGTTCTTCTGGGACAACGGTCAGATGACGGATATCGACAAGCTGAATGGTTATATCAGCGGTAGCGCCTCCGACATAAACATCCTCGGGCAGGTGGTAGGCAGTTGCTCTAGCTCCGAGAGCTTTGGTGCCGGTCAATTCACCAAAGCATATCTCTGGCAGAACGGTCACACGACCGACATCCTAGGCTGGAATGACAGAAGCAGCAGTGCATCAGGCATCAACGATTCGGGGCAGATTGTGGGGAGTTCCTGGACCAGCGGCGGAGAATACTCGGCTTTTGTTTGGGATGCCGGATCTGTGACCATTCTTGAGGGATTGGGAGGGGATACGCTGGCACACGGTATCAACAGTAGCGGTTGGATAGTCGGACGATCTCGTGGCGCTGACAACAAGACCTATGCAGTAGCCTGGGAGCCGGTTCCCGAACCAGCCTCGGTCTTCGTGCTGTTAAGCGGGCTCTGCTCTCTGTATTGTGGTAAGAGACGCAGACGAGCTTGTAGGTAGGAAGCGAATGCCTGATCAGGTACGCAGCCTCTTCCAATACATCTGGACGCGCAGACGCCTAGAGTAGTATACTTACAGAGGAAAATGAATTATTACCAAGGTCGGGCGGGCTTAGAAAACCCGCTCCAAAACGTAGAGCGGTTCGTGATTTTAACTCTTGCCCGACCAAGCGTAGAGAGGCAGTCTGAGCGCGTTGCTGGGGCTGCCTCTCTGTGTGTACGGAGGTTCTGCACGTGTCGTGAAAAGGCTGGTTTCCGGCTGACTTGCTATCTATGGGAGCCTGCTAGACGGCCGGGTCCGACTTGGGGGCAGGCGCCTCGTTCGCAAGCCTGGCCTCGAGCATCTGTCGCAGAAGCTTCGGATTGGCTTTTCCTTTCGATATGCGCATCGCCTGACCGATCAGGAATCCGGCTGCCTCCGTCTTGCCCTTGCGGTAGTTTTCAACTGCGTCGGCATGCTCCGCGAGGATGCTGTCGAGCAGTTTCGCCAGATCATCCGACTGCGCAACTTGCCGGAAGCCATGTTCATCCACGAGTGCCTCGGGAGTCTTGTCAGTATCGAACATCAGGTCGAATATCTGTCGCGCCGCCCTTGAGGTGATCGTGTCTTGTTCAACTAGCCGCAGCAGCGATGCCAGACGCTGCGGCTGGATCGGGGCTTCTGCAACATCCTGCTCCTTCTCGCGGAGAGCCGGCATGAGTCGAGCGGCAATCCACTGCGCCGCAGTCCGCGGCGGAACGTTTCGCTTGACGACTTGCTCGAAATACTCGGCGACGTCCAGCTCAGCACTCATCTGGGCGGCTTCATCTTCGGGCAGACCATACTCGGAGAGGAAGCGGGCCTGCTTCTGGGCAGGCATCTCCGGCAGCATTCTCTTCCTGTCGGCTATCCATTCCTCGGTAAGGGATACGGTAGGCACGGAGGGGTCAGGCACGCACGGGCCGGCGAACTTCCCGCGCATAGGCGCAGTGATGTTCTTGTCCGGGTCCCATAGTCGAGTATGAAGCACTATCTCCCGTCCTGCTTCCAGTTCCTTCGCCTGCCGCTCGATCTCGTAGTCAATGGCGGATCCCACCGCCCGAACCGAGTTCATGTTTTTTACTTCAACCTTGGTGTTCATCTCGGAGGAACCAGCAGGACGAACCGAGATATTTGCGTCGCATCTCATAGTCCCGCTCTCCATACTGCACTCAGCGGTCCCCGCGTAACGAATCTGACGGCGCAGAGCCTTCACAAACTCCATCGCATCGTGGGCGCTGCGCAGGTCAGGCTCCGTCACGATCTCGACAAGGGGGCAGCCAGCACGGTTGAAGTCCACCAGGCTGATCCTTGTTCGGCCCTCCGTCTCGTGGACAAGCTTTGCCACATCCTCTTCCATATGCACGTGGTGGATGCGCAGCCGTTTTGGCTTACCGTCTTCACCGGTGATATCTAGCCAGCCGTTACGCGCAAGCGGCTTGTGGTGCTGGGACAACTGGAACCCCTTCGGCAGGTCCGGATAGTAGTAGACCTTTTGATCGAACGCGCTGCTGGGCTGTATTTCGCAATTCAGCGCTAACGCGGTCAGCGTGGCGTGTTCAAGAGCGCTTTGACTGAACTGCGGAATCGCGCCAGGCATCCACAAGCATATGGGGCAGGTGTTTATGTTCGGCCGGTCGCCCGCTCTGTTGGGGCAGTCGCAGAACATCTTGGTCTCGCAGTTGAGTTGAACGTGGATTTCCAAGCCGATCACTGCTTCGTAAGCCATTGTTACACACATTCTCCTTGCGCTGACATAATCCGCGATGCATAGCCAAGCAGTGAGCCATCGTGCAAGCGGCGCCCAACTAGCTGCAGACCCAAATCCCCTCCATCGACGCTGAGGATCCCGGGAATGCTCAAGGCCGGTAGCCCGGTGACATTCGCGGCAAGGGTCAGGCCGAATCTATCGTAGAGCTGCGATATGGTAGACGGCTGGTCCGGTACCGGCAGGCTCCTCCTCGTAGGTGCTACGATGACATCCGCTTGCGCCAGGACTTGATCAAGGGCCCCGATGAGCCGGCGCCGGACGCGGCAGGCGTTCTCGAATGCCGGATAATCCCTGAACTGGAAGTATGCGCCCTGAAGCAGGAACGCTTTGATCAGTGGGCCGAAAGACTCGCCGCGGGATTTCACATACATCTCGTTCCAGTTGTCAGCCTTCTCCGTGCGGTGGCCGTATCGCACTCCGTCGTACTTGCCTGCACTGGAAGAAGCTTCGGCGGCGCTGACGATCTGGTGCACAGTGCGGAACAGGCGATAGTCAGGCACTGATAACCGGACTATAGCGCCACCAGTGCGCTCGATGACCGGCAGGGCGGCTTCAAAAGCCTCTGTCTCTGATGGACTGAGTTGGTCCAAGCTCTCGGAGATCACAACGGCTTTCCACGAAGAGGTGTTGGCGGCGGAGAAAGAGAAGTCAGGGAAATCACTTCCGAGCGAGAAATCACGCTTATCCGGTCCGACTATCGCTTGCAGCACATTCAGAATGGTATCGATCTTCGCAGCAACGACTCCCAGGGCCTCCATAGACGGAACTAGACCTATCAGCCCGTAACGCGATATGGTGCCTGATGTGGGCTTGAAGCCCAGCAGACCGGTCTCCGCACCGGCGACACGCGCTTCTCCGAGCGTGTCCGTGATGAGTGCGGCGTCGGCTGAGGACGAAGTGACAGCGGCGGAGGCAGTATCTCCGTGAAGACCGAAAGCAAGCTCAGCCACACACGTGGAGCCTGCAATATGTGCCCCGGCCTCGCGCAGTCGCTCAACAACAACGGCATCCTCAAGTGCGACGTAGTTCTCCAGCGCGAGTGATCCGGCATTCGTCGGCCAGTCGCGCACGCTGAGATTCTGCGGAATAGCTATGCGGTGGCCCGACAGCTTGCCTGCGGAAGACTGCTCCGAGTCCGGATTGACATAAGCGAAGACGTTTTGGTTCATTGATGACGGTGCCCCTGACCTAGTCGATGATATTCGCAACCTTGAAGTAGTCGCCCTTCACTGCCGGCGCATTGCGCAGAAGCTGGCCGTCGGCGGCGAGTGGGTGTATTCGTTGGCGGTCACCCGGCCTTGTCTGATGAGGGATGTTCGTCGCGCTGAAAATCGGTTCTTCATCTGGTCTGACGGCCTCTGTGATCTGCCTGGCGAGCTGCTCCGCGTTAGCAAGCTCCGCTTCGATGAGCGCTTGCTCGCCTTCTGAGACGCCGATGCGCGAGACCCATGACAGGTATCCAAGCAGCGTCTCCTCCTCCTGCTGCGGTAGAGGCTTGCTGTCGGAGAGGTTCAGGAGCCCCACATCGGCAAGCTGGTCGCGTGTCACGGGAGACGGGGCCTGACTGAGCGGGCAATAGGCGCTGCGGTTCTTGGGAAATGCGATAACATCCCTAATGGAGTTCGTGCCGAGGATCATCGCTACCACGCGATCGACGCCCAGGGCGATCCCGCCGTGAGGCGGGGCTCCGAATTCCAGTGCCCTAAGGAAGAAGCCGAACTTCTCTTCCACGTCCTCCGGCGTAAGCCCGAGCGCCTGGAAGATCCGGTCTTGAACAGACATACCGTTGATGCGGATGCTTCCGCCGCCAAGTTCCTCGCCGTTCATCACGATGTCGTAAGCCCTGGATTTCAGCTTCAGCAAGTCCTCAACATCAGACGGGTCGAAATCGCTGCGGTCGGGGCTTGTGAACGGATGGTGCGTGGAGGTGACTCCATCTTCCTCAGTAGGATCGAACAACGGGAAGTCGGTTACCCAAGTGGGGCAGAAGACGCCGGATGGGATGAGGTCGAGCCGTTTCGCCACGTGGAGTCTCAACTGCCCGAGAACGGAAGTTGCCACGCGGTACGAATGGTCGGCGATCAGCATGAGCACGTCGCCGTCCTCGCAGTCGAACGTGGAGAGAATTGCCGCGCGCTCTTCCTCGCTGAAGAACTGCACGATGTTGGAGTCGAGCTTCCCGTCGGCGACCCTCATCCACGTCATGCCCTTGCCGCCGAACTCGGGCACGATCTGCCTGGCATACTCGTTTTGCAGAACGTTCTTGCTCAGAGCGTCAGACTGCCCCTTGACGTTGATGCCGATTATGCTGCCGCCGGTGCTTGCGATCTGGCGGAAGATGCTGTACCGGGTGTCCTTGAATATGCTGGTGGCGTCTACAAACCGCAGCCCGAAACGCAAATCCGGGCGATCCGAGCCTGTAGTCGCAATAGCTTCGTCATAGGTCATTCGAGGGAACGGACGCGGGAGATCGATACCCTCAACGGCGAACATAGCGCACACGACTTCTTCGATCAGCTCATAGATGAACTCCTCATCTATGAACGCTGCTTCGAGGTCTAACTGCGTGAACTCAGGCTGCCGGTTTGGCCGCAGGTCCTCGTCCCGGAAGCACTTGACGATCTGGAAATAGCGCTCGATGCCACTGGTCATCAGAAGCTGCTTGAAGAGCTGTGGAGACTGCGGAAGAGCATAGAAGCAGCCGGAGTGTAGTCGGCTTGGCACGAGATAGTCGCGGGCGCCTTCGGGAGTGCTCTTCGTGAGCACCGGCGTCTCTACCTCTACGAAATCGCGGCTGTCGAGGGTATCGCGGACCGTTTTCAGTATGCGATATCGCTTGCGCAGGTTGTCCTGCATCGAGGGCCGGCGCAAATCCAGATACCTGTACTGAAGCCGTATGTCCTCGGCTACTGCGTGCGGCGATGCAACCCCGCCGCCCGAAAGCATAGCCTTCTCGGAGACAGGAAAAGGGAGCGGCGCCGAGGGATTCAGAACGGTAAGCTCACTTGCGATGACTTCCACGTCACCGGTCGAAATGCCCGGATTCTCAGTCCCTGGCTGCCGGACGACGACCTTTCCGGATATCTCAACGCAGTATTCCTCGTGAAGACCCGACGCCCTCTCCAGCAGACTGGGCTCATCAGGGCCGAACACAACTTGAACTATGCCTGACCAGTCCCGCAGGTGAACAAACACCAAATCTCCGTGATCACGGCGGGCATCAACCCATCCCACCATCTGCACATTGCGCCCGTCATCGGACTTGCTCAACGTGCCGCAGTAGGTCCTGTTCCCCCACTTCATCGGGGCATTGGAGGCTTCCAGCATTCGCAGCGACTCTCCTTCCAGACGACGAAAAGCGACGTTAGGACTCAACAATTCCGATCCAGGGGAGCGTTGCCCGAGTAGCAGCCTGACATCCTGCGGAGCTATGACCCGTCCCGATCCGTCGCCTTTCCCTGCAGGCATTATACATTGTATCCCTGTTCAGTCAAGGGTTGACCGACCCACGGACCATACTGCTGACGGTGCGGCCGGACGTTCGAACCCCGTTTGATGAGCACTGTGTCTGCCAAGTATGGAATATTCAACTAGATACCCGGCGCGTGAGCGTGAAGTGCTGCGCCCATCGCTGCCCTGCCCTGGGAGCGTTTCCATGTCCGAAGACAGCACTAACCCTGTCATTCCTCCGAAAAAGCCGCGGGCGCGCTACGGCCAGAGGCTCGATACCGATGTGTATGACCCGCATGGGGTGCTTCTTCTGAGGAGAGGCAAGGTCGTGCAGGAGAAGCATTGGGTGCCTCGCCTGCAGGGAGACGTGATGGCGGGCCAGGTGTCGTCTGACGGACAGTCGCCATCTAGAACGTGGCAGGGATGGGGCGACGCCGCGTACCAGGAATCCTGTGATGCGCACGTAGATGAGCTCAAGCGGCACCTGGAAGCTGCCAGCGCTGCCAAGGAAGATGCCGCGCACGCAGTTGCGTCAGTTTTTGAGCGCATTCGTGACCCTGAGCAGGTGGACGTAAGCCTGCTTCGGTATGTAGTCTCTTCAATGGTAGCCAGCCTTGTCAAGGATCCGCGCGCGCTGCTGTCATTGGCCCTGCTCAAAGACGCTGACAACTACACCCACACCCATTCGGTCAATGTTGCCGTGCTCTCGATGTGCCTTGCGATGCACATTGGGCATCGAGCGGAAGTGGAGGAGATCGGCATTGGTGGTCTGGTCCACGACGTTGGCAAGGTCGAGATTCCACCAGAGATCTTGCACAAGCCTGGTACTCTCAGCGATGCTGAAGCTCAGGCAATGAGGCAGCATCCGATCATAGGCGCTCGGCTGCTGGAAGCTTGTGGCGACTTCAGCCGGATAGCGGTAGTATGTGCGCGTGATCACCACGAGAGCGTGAACGGACGCGGGTATCCTGACGGCAAGAAAGGAAATGAGGTCTGTCTGCCGGCTCAGATCATTTCCGTGGCCGATGTCTATGACGCGCTGACTACCGACCGGCCTTACCGCGCCGCGCTGCTGCCCCAACAAGCCCTGAAGTTGATGACAAGAAACCTCTCGGATGCTTTTGATCCTGTGTTGTTGAACAGCTTCGTCAGCCTGATTGGTTACCATCCGGCCGGCACAACCATCAACCTGACGAATGGATATGGAGCAGTTGTGCTGCAGAATGATCCTGCTGATCCGATGCGGCCCGCTCTTGTGAGAGCCCTTACCGCTCCGGACGGCAGCCCCCTTCCGACGCCAGTCTACTTGGATATGAGGGCGAACCCACATATGCTTCGAGATGCTCGGGCAGACGATGCTGTTATCGACAAAGCGGTACCACTCGTGATGCGTGAACTCAGCGGATTCGACGCCTTTGCTTGAGCCCGATCGCGGCTTTTCTGCCTCATCAGTTGACAGCGGGCGCGTTCCCGCGTATAGTTGGGCAAAACACGCTGTTGCTAGAGGGCCACATGATCAGACGTTTCCCCGTTTTTGTCGCTGCCTGCTTGCTTATCGTTTTGTCCGTGCCAGCGGTTGCAGAGCAGCCATCGTATCTCAAGTTGACTCTTCTGTCGACCAACGACCTACACGCGCGCCTGTACCCCTTCGATATTTCTGAGAAGCATGCCGGAACAGTCCCGCAGATGAAGAATGTCGGAGGGGCGGCCCGCAGGGCAACGTACGTCAAGCAGGTGAGGGCGCAGTCCAATTGGCCGGTGCTGCTGCTTGATTCAGGTGACACCACCTACTACACCAGCGCATTGGGAAAGGCGTTCCACGGCCTGGTTGATGTGGATGTGATGAACACCTTGGAGTACATGGCCATGTGTCCCGGAAACCACGACTTCCAGTGGGATTCCGTCCACACTCTGAACAACCTGAAGGCGTCCAAGTTCCCCTGGGTCTGCGCCAACCTTGTTGACGAGAAGACAGGCAAGCCCTTCCTTCCTCCGTACGTCATACGTGAGGTCGGCGGAGTAAGAATCGCGCTGTTCGGGCTCATAACGCAGCTAGTGAACTCCGAACCCTACGTAGCACGCGAGCAGCTTGGTCTTCGTCAGATCAATCCCATTGAAGTCGCTAGCAAGCTTGTGCCGGAACTGCGCAAGCAGGCCGATATCGTCATCTGTCTCAGTCATCTTGGCATATATCAGGACCCCAAGCTTGCACGTGAGGTGCCTGGAATCGACGTGATTCTTGGCGGTCACTCGCATGCCAGACTGGCGACGCCGACGATGGTCCCCGTAGGTACACCAAGCGCTACGTTCATTGGTGCGGTGCCTGTCGTTCAGGCTTTCTGTCATGGCTCTGAGATAGGTCACACTGATGTAATCTTCTACCGCGATCTTGCAACCGGGCGCTACTCGTTGATGAGCTGCAAGGGCTGGCTGGTTTCGATGGACAGCACCGTGCCTGACGACCCCACGATAGTCAAGCTATTAGAGAGATGGGAAGCAAAGAGGCGCGCCCTGCAGGCGCCGGCTCAACCCGCATCTTCCCCTGCGCCCGCGGCAGCCGTGGCACGATAGGGTAAGGAACAGCAGTTGCGCAGAACCGGTCTGTGCTGGGGGTGAGGGTGAAGCGAGTCCGTGTGGTAGCTCCGCTCATTCCGTATGTCGCGGTGGTGGTAGGCCTGTACGGAGCCAGGAGTGCCGGGATCGCGCTATGCCTGTATCATGCAGGCATCCTTAGTGTCGTGCTCAGGGACCGATGCAGGTACGATGGGCGCACTAAGAAGCTCGCATGGTATTGGTGGCTTATCGCTGCGGTGGTGGTGGCGTTGGGTGGAGTGCTGCTCTTCGCGTTGTGGCCGCTGCTTGGCGAAGATGCCGATAACGTGCCGACCCGGCTTGCTCTGGTTGGCGTCACGCCAGCGACCTGGCCATATCTAGTGGCGTACTTCTGCCTGGCTAACGCGGTGTTCGAGGAGTTGTTCTGGCGGGGTAGTCTTGGATCGGCCAGCGAATCGATTACGCTCAATGACATGCTTTTCGGCGGCTATCATTCCCTGGTGCTGCTCTTCTTTGCCAGTGCGGTCTGGGTGGTACCGGTGTTGGCGGCGTGTGTTTTCGCTGCATGGTTCTGGCGGAGGCTGAAACGCACCTCAGGGAGTCTGCTACTGCCGATGGTAACCCACATTGTTGCAGATACCAGCATAGCGATCGCAGTGACTCTGCGGGTGTTCGGCTCACAGTGATCACGCCTCTAGCGTAGGCGCCCAGAGGGTAAAGGCAGTCCCCATACCTCTCTTGCTGGATACTATCAGGCTGGCGTTGATCGCCTCGACCATAGCTGCGACTATCGACAGACCCAGCCCAAACCCGCTGGGCTTATGCTTGCCGGGGTAATCAAGCTGGCTGAACTCGTCGAATATCTGGCCCAGTGCCACCTGATCAATGCCTATGCCCGGGTCGGAGACTATGATCTCGCAGCCCCCAGGTGTTGCGGTCACGAAGACCTCCACGCATCCCTCGGTGGTGAACTTGATCGCGTTGCCGAGCAGATTGGTGACGATGATGGTAAGTTTCTCCTCGTCGTAGGTGGCAACCGTTCCATTCGGGTCGGGCGTGACCTCGATGCTGACGCCCTTCTTGCGCGCCTGAGGCAACACGGCTGAAACGCATTTGTCCACGATGAGCCTTGGATCACTGACTCTCGGGCGGAGGGCGACACGCCCGCTCTTCATTCGGGCGATCTGCAGCACTGCGTTGAGCACGTCAAGCAAGTGCTCAGAGCTATCGATCACCTTCTGGAGCAAAGCAGCTTGCTCGGTGCTGACCGGTCCGGCCACTCCCTCCATGAGCATCTCCGTGTATCCCTGGACGGCGGTCAAAGGTGTCCTGACCTCGTGCGTCACGCTGTTGAGGAACTCACGCTGGAGATGATATGCCTGTTCGAGTTCCTCGTGGGCCTTCTTGAGCTGCTCTTCGGACTTCTTGCGTTCCGTTATGTCCCTGACGACGCTTATGATGCTCTGCACCTGATCGGCAGCCATGACTGGCGACCACGCATGCGATACCCACCTGGTCTGTCCGCTCTTCGTAATGACTCGGTACTCGAAGTTCGAGTCGCTTTCGCCCAGCCGGGCGCGCTCGAACGCCGCAGCCACCCTCGTCATGTCGTCCGGGTGGAGGATGTTTGGCTTTGTGCCGACCAGTTCCTCTGGCTCGTATCCCAGGACGTTGAGCAGCGCAGGGCTTGCGTAGGTGATGACGCCATCAGGGGAATTGAGCATGATGAGGTCTTTTGAGTTCTCAACAATGCTCCTGTATTTCTGATCGCTTTCCCTGAGAGCGTTCTGAGCATCACGTAAGGCCTCGGCGGCACGTTTCTGGGGTGTGATATCCCGAATTACGCTTACGACCGTCTCCACCTGATCGTCCTCGAGCACGGGCGACCAGGAGTGCGAAACCCACCGTGTCTCACCCGTCTTCGTGATGATACGGTACTCCACTCCAGTACGAGGCTCGCCTCTGCGGGCCAGCCGGAAAACCTCGCGCACCCACGGCGTGTCATCGGGATGGACGACCCACGGATTGTCTCTGAGAAGCTCCTCGGGTTCGTAGCCGTTGATCTGACGACACGCGGGGCTTACGTATGCGATCTGCCCTTGTGGTGTGGTCAGCATGATCATCTCGTTGGAGTTCTCAACAATGCTCTTGTACCGTCGCTCACTCTCACGCCTTGCTTGCTCAGCAGCTTTCCGCTCGGTGATATCACGTGCGACCGCGTGCTTCTTGACCGGCTTGCCATCCTGAAGAACCACGCTGACCAGCACTTCCAGGCAGACAACCGACCCATCCTTTGCAACAACGTTGGCCTCTTGACGAGTAGCGCGCAGATCATCGTTCTGCTGGAGCGCTATTCTCTGTAGGTCCGGAATCGTCTCGGGATCCGCGAAGTCCAGGATGTGACGGCCGATCCAATCCTCAGGCGTGTAACCCAACAGGCGCACAGAGGGTGATGCGTAGGTGATGATGCCGTTGAGTTCCCACTCCAGCAGAATGTCAGTGGCGTTTTCCGCCAGCGCTTTGTACCGATCTGTGACTCGCGCAAGCTCCTCCTCCGCGCATCTTCGCGCCGTGACGTCTCGATGGACGGCGTAGACCCTGGTTGGCATCCCATCCTTAGTTGCCACATCCACTTGCGCCTCAAGCCATCTGATAGAACCGTCTTTGGCAATAACACGGAGGTCACGGCGAAGAGACTGAAGATCCGTCAGCAGCTTTTGCAGGCGTTGCTTCGATATGGGCCTGTCGTCATCCGGCAGCAGCTCAAAAACGCTGCGGCCGACAAGCTCTTCAGGTAGATACCCAAGCTGACTCACAGCAGGGGAGACGTAGACAATGTTGCCTTCGAGGTCCCATTCAGAGAAGATGTCGGAGACGTGGTTGACGAGCATCTCGTAGCGTTCGCTTGCGTCGGCAAGGGCAGCCTGAGCCTGTTTGCGGTCCGATACGTCAGCGAACACTGTGCACAACGCGGTGATGTGGCCGGATTCATCCCTGATCGGGTTCCACGAAATGGACACCCAAAACTCGCTCCCGTCTTTGCGGACGAATCGCGTTTCGTAGTTGCTTCCGGTGGTCCCTTCACAACGAGCGCGTTCAAGTACCGACGCCGCCTCGGTATCGTCGGGATGCACCATCCAGACCCCGGCCATCAGCTCTTCGATTGAGTACCCGGTCAGTTCTGAGGCGCTCCGGTTAACGAAGATGTGGTTGCGATTGAGGTCCTCAACCATTACACCCACTGGCAGGAAGTCCAGTATGGTGCTGGAGAGCCCATTGTTGTGGGAGGAATGTCGGTTATGGGAGTTCTGGTTACTGCTCGTATCTGACACAAGTGCAATGTACGCGGGCTAGCCACATTTGTCAAGCTTCTGCCTTGCCCTTGAGCACTCGCTGTTGCAGGCCGTCCAGCCAGATGTCCAGGCATTCGTACGCCGCCCACAGAAACGCCCCGAACCCAAGTATCATCGCCGACAGGAGAGGCCGCCCGCCGACCTCGACCACTGCGGTCCATATCTTCCCGGGGCAGGTTGCGAGTTCCCAGCTGTTGAACCTGAGCACAAGCCCGAGATACACTCCGAGCGAGACCGCGGCAAAGAACGGAATCGCCCAAAACCTGGTGGCCAAACGCTTCTTGATAGCCAGGCGCTCAACGGGCCGGATTGCCATAGCGAAGGTGACCATACCGAAGAGCGCATACGAGAAGTAGAACAGACTACCAAGCACAAGCTTGGTGAGCAGAATGGAATCGTGCCTGGCGCGCAGGAACAGGTCGCCGGCATCGAGCACGAACAGCAGATGTCTCCACTCCGTGAGCAGGTAGCACGTGTTTGGCAGGAAAACAAACCACACCACGCCCAGGACCGATGCTGCAGCGTAACGCAGTAAGGTGACCGGATTGCGGTCCAGGAGCATGCGGAGCACGTAGCCCGCGACCACAGGGATCAGCGCGAGCATTCCGTTCCACGCCACATTGGCGAAAAGAGCCTTAGCCTGCATAGTCAGCAATACGCGTCGAGCCTACAGTATGTTCCCAAGCTATTGATCGCACCTGCATCATCTGTCATAATAGCCGGGTGAGCATCGAGTCTCAGCTTTCCGATGCCCAGAACCTGTCTTGTCTGAAACGCGAAAGGATGGATGGCTATGCCCGGTTGGACTAACCTGCGCAATCTGCTGAAGGAGGAAATCACGCAGCGCGGTGAGGAGGGGTGCAACATCGACGGTCTTGCCGACCGCCTCGAGGGCATATCTCGCGTGCAGGACTTGATGGATTTCTACTGGGAACTTCGGAAGCTGCGGACCCGAAGCGACTTTCCCTATGACGAGCCTTCGCACCTCGGCGGCGTTAAGGCGAGCAGGCCCGGTGCGTCCCGCCGCTGGCAGGTGAAACTCGACGATGCTATGCTCGATGGGGTGCACGGGGCCTGGTTGGGCAGGATTGCAGGCTGCATGCTCGGCAAGCCGGTAGAGGGATGGTCGCGGGACGAGATCCGCGACTACCTCACGGCAGTGGGAGAATACCCGCTGAGCTTTTATGTCCCTGGCCCCAAGGAGAACCTGCCCGCCGGTCTGCGCCGGCCGCACATGAACTCCGTTCGAGAAGTTTGGGACCACGCTATCGTGGATGACGACACCAACTACACAGTGATGGGCCTCAAGATAATGGAGGAGAAGGGGCCGGACTTCACAACTGCTGACGTGGGCCAGATGTGGCTTGGAAACCTGCCCTATCACGCCGTCTGCACCGCTGAGAAGCAGGCATATATGAACCTCGTGAACGAGCTTCCGCTCGATGAGGTTCCCATGCATCTGAACCCCTACCGCGAATGGATAGGCGCACAGATTCGCGCTGATTTCTGGGGGTACTGCGCGCCGGGCTGGCCGGAAAAAGCGGCTGAGTTCGCGTTCAGAGATGCCGCGCTGTCGCATGTCAAGAACGGGATCTACGGTGAGATGGCGTGTGCTGCGATGATCAGCGCGGCGCTTGCCACCGATGACGTGTATGAGATCATCCAGGCAGGAGTAAACGAGATTCCGGCGAAGTGCCGCGCCGCCGAGACGGTGGCTGATTGCCTGAGATGGAGAGATGAATGCGCGACGTGGGAGGAAGCTTTCGAAAGAATGCTGGAGACCTACTACGGCCGCTATAGCTGGGTGCACACCAACAACAACCTCGCGATTGTCCTTATCGCCCTGCTGTTCGGCTGGCCGGATTACGAGAATGTCGTGTGCATATCGGTAGAGCAGGGGATGGATACCGACTGCAACGGGGCTACCGCCGGCAGCATCATCGGCGCGGCATTGGGAGCGAGCAGGCTTCCTGAGAAGTGGACGAAACCGCTTGATGGCAGGTTGGACACCAGCGTGATCGGCTTCATGCAGCCGCGGATCGCTGATCTTGCGAAGCGGACCATGGCGCAGGTGGAGCGCGTGTCTTGCGGGTAGGGCTCTGCTTTGATAGCATATGAAGTGGACATTGCTGAAAGGAAGTAGCGGGCTATGTTGGACTTGAGTAATCTGCCGCCAGACAAACAGAAGAAAGTGATGATCGGCTTGATCGCCGTGATCGTTGTTGCTGTTGGCCTTGTTTTGTACCTGAACTTCTTCTCAGGTGGGGGAGGCTCCTCGACGGCGGGGGCGCCCCCGACGGACGGTTCTTCGGGCGTGCCGCCGACTCCTGCTCTGCAGCCGCCGCCACCCGGTGGCGCGATGCCTGCACCTGCCGGACAGACTGCTCCTGCTGGGCAACCGGCTCCTGCCGGGCAGCCCGCTCCTTCGGGCGAGCCTGCGCCCGCTCCGGCCCAGTCGCCTGCCCCTGCACAGGCGCCCGCCGCCGCGCCTCCTGCGCCTTCGCCAGCGCCGGCTCCCGCTCCTGCTGCTCCGTCTGCCGCCGGTGCATCGCGTACGATAACACTCTATGGTTCCGTGGTGGTCACTTACCCGAGCGGGTGGGGTGTTGGAATGGGTGCCACAGGCTCGTCCGCCGTGTTGAGTGACGGCAAGGGCTGTTTCGAGGTGCAGACGCCTGATCCCAAGGCGAACGATGCCAAGAGCATTGCTTCCGCTGCGGTGAAGAAGATCACGGGGAAAGCGCCCGGAACGCAGCCCCAGGGCGCGCTGAAAGTGGGCGGATATGATGCTTACTTCTACGTTGTTGGAGGAAAGAAGATCATCGGCGTAGACGCACCCACACGGATCGTGATTGTCGAGTACGCTAAGAGCGGATCCGCATCTTCTTACGCTGCTGCATTTGAGAAGATGAGAGCGGAACTGAAGTTCCAATGATCGCGTGATTGCAGGGTCGTATTCTGTTGACATCTGGGCTCGCGGGCTGATATAATTGTCTTGCTCGTTAGGCGTTGGTCTGTCTTGCTGTAATCGTCCCGGGGCTCGCATTGACGGAGTGGGGTCGTTGTTGGTATAAAGACAGCCGATCGGGGTTGCGTGGACGATTAGCTCAGTTGGTAGAGCAGTTGACTCTTAATCAATTGGTCCGGGGTTCGAGTCCCCGATCGTCCACCACACTCTTGTCAGCGGGCGAGTGGTGGAATGGCAGACACGCTAGCCTTAGGAGCTAGTGCCGCAAGGCGTGCGAGTTCAACTCTCGCCTCGCCCACCACGGTCATTGATAGTTGGATATGCGGGGGTGGTTCAGTGGTAGAACGCCACCTTGCCAAGGTGGATGTCGCGGGTTCGAGTCCCGTCCCCCGCTCCAGAGTTCACACATAGGGTATAGGTTTCTCGCCTGCCGTATGTAGGGGCGAAGCATTCGCAGATAAGCTTGATGCAGCGACTTGACCAGTGTGCGTGCTTCGCCTCTACGATTGTTGGAGAGTCCTGTATCCTTTTTTTATGAGGTTATTGGAGATGCAGGTTACACAGGAGCAGTTGTCCCCGTGCGAGGTCGAACTGCGAATCGAAGTCGAGGCCGAGAAGGTCAAGGCCGCTCTAGATGAGAGCTACAAGGAACTCGCCAGGGTGACCAAGATTCCTGGGTTCCGTCCCGGAAAGGCTCCGAAGGAAGTTGTTGAGAGATACGTTGGGCCTGAACGCGTTAAGGAACGCGCGGCGGACAAGATCATGCAGCCGGCATACTCCGAAGCGCTGAAGGAGACCAATATCGAGCCCTGGGCACCGGCGGATGTGGACGTCGTTGAGTTTGAGATAGACGCGCCGATGGTGTTCAAGGCTAAGGTCCCGCTCGCCCCCAAAGTCGAGCTTGGCGACTATGTCGGGCTGGAGATAGAGCGCACGGTGCCGCCAGTCACCGACGACATGATCGAGGCTGAGATTCAGGGCATGCTCGACCGTCAGGGCAAGTTCAACCCGGTAACCGACCGGGAGGTTCGCGCTGGTGATACCGCCGTTATCGACCTGGTCGATCAGTCCGAAGGAAGCGAAGAGCCTAAGCGACAGGTTGTGCATGTAGGCGACAATCTTCCCGAGTTCGACTCCGGCCTTACGGGGATGAAGCTCGAAGAAGAGAAGACCATCACCGTCACCTATCCGGATGATCATCAGGCCGAGGAGCTTCGTGGCAGGTCTGCTGATCTTAAGGTCAAAGTGGTCGAGCTGTTCGAGCGGGAACTGCCTGAGCTCACGGACGAGTGGGTCAAGTCCACCTTCGCTCCCGAGACCGAAGAGGGCGTGGAAGCCCCTGCAGATGTGGTTGACACCGCGGACAAACTGCGCACGAAGATCCGCGAAGCTATGGAGAGAGCGGCGCAGGACGTCGCGGACAGGGACGTGCGGGACAAGATCATCGAGAAGATCATCGAGAACTCCAAGATCGACTTCCCGGAAGTGATGGTTACGGAGCGTGTTGATGAGCGCGTCGAGCAGCTCGCTGAAGAGCTCAAGAATCGCAAACTCACCGTAGACGACTACCTGAAGCATGTGGGTAAGACGATGGAGGATCTGCGGAACGAGTTCGCGGAGGATGCCAGGACTGGGCTGAAGGTCAACCTTGTGATCTATGATATAGTTGAGAAAGAAGGCATTAAGGTCGAGGATGCGGACATCGATGCAGAGATCGCCGCGATGGCCGAAGCGAGAAAGGTTCCGGTAGAATCGATCCGCGCGTATCTCGAAAGCACCGATGGCATGTCGCAGCTCAGATACCGGCTTCTGCGCAAAAAAGCTCTCGACTTTGTGGTTGGCGCATCCAATATTAAGAACGTGGCGTAGTGGTCTGTGGCTGTTCCGGCATGGCCGGACTGAGACAGCCACTGCCGCCTTTTGAAAGGAGTCAATAGGCGTTATGGCACTTGTTCCCATGGTTGTGGAGCAGAGCTCGCGCGGTGAACGTGCGTACGATATATACTCTCGTCTGCTTAAGGACAGAATCATCTTCATCGGAACTCCGATCGACGATGACATTGCTAACCTCGTTATTGCTCAGTTGCTCTTCCTGTGGAAGGAAGACCCCGACAGAGACATCGACATCTACATCAACAGCCCCGGTGGATCAGTTATAGCAGGGCTTGCGATCTACGATACTATGCAGATTATCAAGCCCGACGTGGCCACGACGTGCGTGGGCCATGCTATGAGCATGGGCGCCGTCTTGCTCGCGGCCGGAGCAAAGGGCAAGCGAAGCGCGCTTCCCAACTCCAGAATAATGATCCATCAGGGCAGCGCCGGCTTCCACGGCACTCCATCGGACATCGACATTGTCGCCAAGGAAGTGCTGCGATACAAGTCACTCCTTATCGAGCTGCTGGCCAAGCACACCGGCCAACCAGTCGAGAAGGTGGAGAAGGATATCGACCGCGACTTTTACATGTCGCCGGAAGAGGGCCTGCAGTACGGACTGGTAGACAAGATACTCAGCGGCCCGCAGTAGAGAAAAGACTCGCGCCGTCGCTTCCAAGACTGATAGATGATCTCGGTCTTTCGATGCTGAGATGGAAAAATACATTGGCTGGGAGCGATGGCGACGCAAACCGACCACTGTTTGCTGATAGCTCATCGATGGCTATCCGGAGGTAGGACTTGGCTAGAATTGGTTACGATCGCACCGGGGAGCGGTGCTCTCTTTGCGGCAAGAGCCGGGACCAGGTGCGAAAGCTGCTGGTAGGCGTCTACGGAGGCATCTGCCTCGACTGCGTCGAGCTCTGTAACGAGATCATCCGCGGTGAGTCCGCTCAGGCAGCCGATCTTTCCGCGTTTGGGTCTACGCCCAAGCCCAAAGAGATATATCGCATCCTGAGCCAATACGTTGTGGGGCAGGAAAAAGCAAAGCGATCCCTCTCCGTGGCGGTCTATAACCACTTCAAGCGCATAAACGTCCAGATGACGGACGTTGAGCTTCAGAAGTCCAACATCCTCCTTATCGGACCGACGGGTTCCGGAAAGACCCTGCTTGCGCAGACACTTGCGAAGATCCTCAACGTTCCCTTCGCTATCGCCGATGCCACATCGCTGACCGAGGCCGGATACGTCGGCGAGGACGTCGAGAACATTCTGCTCAAGCTGCTGCAGGCGGCCGATACCGGCGACAGCCTTCAGAACACAGTCAAGAACGCACAGCGCGGCATCATCTACATCGATGAGATCGACAAGATCACCCGCAAGAGTGATAACCCATCGATTACCCGCGATGTCTCGGGTGAGGGCGTGCAACAAGCACTCCTGAAGATTCTGGAAGGCACTGTTGCAAGCGTTCCGCCGCAGGGCGGAAGGAAGCATCCGCAGCAGGAATACGTGCAGATCGATACCTCCAACGTGCTGTTCATCTGCGGTGGCGCGTTTGAGGGCCTGGACGAGTTGATCAGGCGCAGAGTATCCGATAACACAATGGGCTTCAACGCGGACATCAGGAGTAAGCGCGATAGCAACGTCGGCGAGCTTCTGGCGCAGGTACTGCCGGAGGACCTCCTGAAGTACGGTCTTATCCCCGAGTTCGTCGGCAGGCTTCCCGTCGTTGCCACGCTGGATATGCTCGATGAAGAGGCGCTGGTCAAGATACTCACGCAGCCGAAGAACGCCCTCGTCAAGCAATATCAGAAGTTCTTCGACTATGATGGCGTTGATCTGGTCTTCACTGAGGACGCGCTCCGGGCAATCGCCAGCGAGGCCATGAACAGGGGCATGGGTGCGAGAGCCCTCCGCTCGATCATCGAGGAAGTCATGCTCAACATTATGTACGAGATTCCGTCGTCTAAGGACGTGAAGAAGTGCATAGTGACCGAAGAGACCATTCTGTACAAGAAAGAGCCTACGCTCGTGACTTTGAGCGAGGTTAAGCAAGCGTCCTAGTATGCCGATAAACCACGCAATTCAGGACGAATTGCCGGTCAGCATCCAGGATGACTCGACGCCGCGGAAACTGCCTCGTGTTATCCCTGTGCTGCCGGTGAGGGATACCGTCTATTTCCCGCACATGCTCTTCCCGCTCTTCCTGGGCAGGGAGAAGTCGATTCGTGCGCTCGACTACGCCCTCGAAAAGCACCGCTATGTTCTGCTGGTGGCCCAGCGTGAGGTGTCAATCGAGGACCCGACTCCCGAGGATATCTACACCGTAGGCACCATCGCCGAGGTCATGCAGGTCCTGCGCGTCCCCGATGGCACCGTCCGCGTTACGCTGGAGGGACTGGAGAGAGCGAAGATATCCCAGTTCACGCAAGTGGACCCGTTCTTCAAGGTGCGCATCAAGCGCCTGCCCGACGGGCATCCTAAAGGACTTCGCATTGAGGCGCTGATGCGCAGCGTCACCTCACTTTTTGACCAACTGATTCAGAATCAGGGATCGCAGAACGTCCGGCCCATTCCGCCCGAACTGCTAATGAACGTGGTCACTATCGACGAACCCGGCAAGTTGGCAGATACGATCGTTCCCCACCTCTCCCTGAGGACCGAAGTCAAGCAGGAGATGCTCGAGGCCGCTGACGTTGAGGACCGGCTTGAGAAGCTGAACGTGATTCTCGAAAGGGAGATGGAAGTCCTCAACATCCAGCGCAACATCCGCAGCCGCGTCGAGAAGGAGATGGGCGACACCCAGCGCGAGTACATCTTGCGCGAGCAGCTCAAGGCGATTCAGCAGGAATTGGGTGACCGCGACGGTCGGACAAGCGAGATCGAGGAACTCAGGGCGAAGATCATCGACGCTAGTATGCCTGAGGCGGCGGAAGAGAAAGCCCTAAAGGAACTGGACCGGCTTGACAAGATGATGTATGCGTCGCCGGAAGGTGTTGTTATTCGCAACTATCTCGACTGGCTGGTCTCGCTGCCGTGGAACACCCGAAGCGAGGAATCGCTGGACGTTGACGAGGCGGCAAGGGTTCTTGACGAGGATCACTATGGGCTTGCTAAGGTCAAGGAACGTATTGTCGAGTTTCTGGCTGTGAGAAAGCTCGCCGGCGAGATGAAGGGGCCGATCCTCTGTTTCTCGGGGCCGCCTGGAGTAGGCAAGACCAGCATCGGGAAGTCCATTGCTCGGGCGCTCGGCAGGAAGTTCTACCGCATGTCGCTCGGAGGTGTCAGGGACGAGGCCGAGATTCGGGGGCACCGCCGCACCTATGTTGGAGCAATGCCGGGTCGTATCATCCAGGGCATCAAGCAGGTCAACACCTGTAATCCGGTGTTCATGCTCGACGAGATTGACAAGATCGGCGCCGATTTCAGGGGCGATCCTTCCGCGGCACTGCTGGAAGCGCTCGACCCGGAGCAGAACGACGCCTTCAGCGATCACTATTTGGAGATTCCCTTCAACCTGCGCGACGTGATGTTCATCACCACCGCCAATGTGCTGGATACGATCCCTCCTGCGCTGCGGGACCGCATGGAGATCATCACGTTTTCCGGCTACATCGAGGACGAAAAGCTTCGGATTGCCAAGAGCTTCCTCATGCCGAAGCAGCTCAAGGAGAACGGAATCAACAAGGAGCTTCTGGCCGTCCAGGACTCGGCGCTCCGCAGGATGATCCGCGAGTATACTCGGGAAGCCGGAGTTCGGGGACTGGAGCGCACGGTGGCCGCTGTCTGCCGCAAGGTAGCCAGAGAGGTGGCCAAAGGGTCGGCCCAGAAGACGAGCATCCGTGACAGGGATCTCCCCCAGTACCTGGGTCCTCCGAAGTACCATTACGGCAGGGCGGGAGAAACCGACGAAGTGGCTGTCGCAACTGGGCTTGTATACACGGAGTTCGGGGGCGACATTGTATCCATCGAGGCCGTTACGATGCGCGGGGATAAGGGCAACCTGACACTGACAGGCCAACTCGGCGACGTTATGAAGGAATCCGCTCAGGCTGCGCTCACCTATGTTCGTTCCCGCGCGAAGGAGTTGGAGATAGACGAGGACTTCTTCTCGCGCACGGATCTCCACGTGCATGTGCCTGAGGGTGCTGTGCCCAAGGATGGGCCATCAGCGGGCGTGACAATGGCTACGGCGATTGCCTCGGCCCTGACTCGGCGGCCAGTGCGCAAGGACGTTGCTATGACCGGCGAGATCACACTTCGCGGCCGGGTGCTTTCTGTGGGCGGCGTCAAGGAGAAGGTTCTTGCCGCACACAGGGCGGGGGTCCGAACCGTCATTCTGCCGTTCGAGAACGAAAAGGATTTGCAAGACATACCCGAGGATGTGAGGACGGAGATGTCATTTCATTTCGTCAGGCACGCGGATGAAGTCCTTAAGCTTGCCCTACTGGCCGGTCGGGCTACCTAACTGCGTCGCTTGCCGATACTGCTGGACATTTGGACGTGATGAGCGCCCCGAGGAAAGCTCCTCGGGGCGCTTGCTTCCACACTCCAGGAAAACCCGGAGGCAAATCAGCTACCCGCCGCTCCTCTCAGGCATTCCCGAAAGGGCTCTAGCCTGTCCTTCTGACCTAAGGATCACGGGCACGGAGCCGGGCACACCACCGGGGGTGTTGCAGCCGGTGTCGGGCACGGCTCGGGGCATACGGGACCAGCCGCCGGAGGGCACGGTGCAGGGCAGACCGGTGCAACTGTCGGACAAGGCGCCGGGCACGGTGTCGGTGGCGGGATAGTCGCGCATACGGGGCCGGCTCCTCCGACTACACCCGGTGTGTTGGCGATACCCGCTCTCATAAGCCAGTTCTGCAGCGCCGCGATCTCGTTCTCTGCTGCCCTGAACGAGATTCTGTTCTGATTCCTCAGGTCGGCGATGCAGGATTGGGTCATACCGACCCTAGCCGCGTCTTGGGCCTGCATCAGCAGCCCGATCATCAGGATCGAGTACCTGATGTCGAAGTCCTGACCCACCAGGGTCGTAAGCTGGTCCGTGATGCAAGTGTTGCAGACCAGGTTCAGGTCGCAGCTCCCCACCATCCGAGCGAACTGAACCAGCTTCTGATTGTGCTGGGTGCGTTCGTGTCGAATCTTGCCGGACAGGTTTCGGAGCTGCCTGTCACAAGCCTGCTGCATTCCCAGAGTCGCCAGAGCGATTATGTCTGCGTTATTCTGGTACACAGCCTGAATGAACGTCTTGTCAAAGTCCTCCGGACAGGTCACGCTGGTTATTGCCGGCATCGGCCCGGCGCCTACCGCCGCAGGGATCGGCGGACACACCGGCGCTGGGGGCGGACATTCGGCAACAGGCGGACACACGGCCGCAGGCTGACATGCCACGGGCGGACACGTCGTAGTGGATGGACCACAAGGATTACAAGCGTCCGCTGCCATTGCAGCGGTTCCGGCGAATGCAAACACCACTGCTAACATCAGCATGGTTACGGGTCGCATCTCTTGCCTCCCGACATTAGAATGTGATCTACAGCAAGTACATTCCCTGAGTGACGTACCAACAAACCGTCGCCACAAACGTTGTCAGTGACCGAGTTAACCAGCCCAATATTTCACATAACCGTGGATTCTGATGCAGCGGGACACACAGCGCACTTATTCGCGCGGAGTGTTGACACCCCCCCCCAGATAGTTGCTATACTAGCTCCACTTTGGAGGGAGGTATGGGCTGAAGGTATTTCGAGTTGTGACCACGGCGATCACGGCAATGGTTCTGTGCAGCGGTTCCGCGGTTGCCGTTTCTGAAACCGAACGCGCTGACTCACGCGCGGTTAGCATTGAAGCAGAATGACAAAATCGCTGCCAAGACGCTTTTCCAGTCGGTCTACGAGACTTTCCCTGACAGCATTCAGGCTCCGGCAGCTAGACTCTCACACGCATATCTGGTACTATCGGAGAGTCCCGTGCTTGCGGCGGGGGTGGGTTCAATCATCCGCCGAGCGGAGAACCTGGACAGGTGAACTGGCATTACTACTACTCCCAGACAGCCGTCGGCGCGGAGGTGCCATATGATCCTTCCGGCTCTGGGGGCGGGTACGCTAAGTGGGCGCCGTTGCTCGGTCAGTACATTGCGCGCTTGGTCCCGGACAGCAACTGTCCGCAGCCCGACCGGGTCTGCTGGGGGGGCCAGAGTACATCGATTCATTTGCGTGGTTTTCGCGTCATGAGCTAAGGCATGTAGCCCAGTTGGTCGGTTTCTGGGGTAACAATGATCATGTTCACTCACAGGATTTGGATGCCGACTACATTGCGGACGTGTTGGAGCCCGTATACGGGCGGGGGGTTATTCGCCGTTCCACTTCGCGACATATCCAGACGACATCGGGTATGGAGTGGACCCTGTTCCAGACACGGAGGACATATGCATGCGGGCTGATACTTCGCCTTGGGAGGCCAGCCAGCTCTGGCAAAACAACCAGAACGCGCATCAAGATCGGGCCGACTGGGGAACAGACTACCCATACCCGGGAGGAGAATGATACTATGGCAAGAGTGCAGGTTAGTGGTGGGCGCAGTGCGGTGTGCGTCGCGCTTCTCATTCTTATGTTTCAGTACACTACTGCAGCCGAACCCGTGAAGATCACCTCCGGACAGAGAATGGCTGCACTCCGAAACGCCCGTCGTCTAACTAATGTCGCTGAGCGGTGCGACGCGTGTCTAGCGTTGCTCAAACAGGAAATGCAGAACCCTTGCACCGCAAGCGTTGGTGTAGGGGGCGGGCCCATGGATACTGGTTACGTGCAGAACGTGATCATGGGATCATTCATATACTCCAGGGCGTCCAATGTTCCCGCCGCCGAACGCACAGCAGTACGCGAGTGGGCCAAGGCTGCGTTGAGCAGCGAAACCGACAAGGGACTGCGTGATAGACTGACTCTAGTTATCGCACACACCGGGGACAAGTCTGTGGTGCCTCAAGTGATAGAGATACTTAGGAGTCACCCGGAGGGCCACATGCGCACGGAGGCAGCAATGGCCCTGTATGACACCAAGGACGCATCGTCCATCCCGGCTCTCAGACAGGCCCTCGCCGCGGATACTTACGCTCGTGTCCGCACCGGAGGATCCCCTGGTTCCCGCCCCAGCCCTAATGAAGCGGTGTATTCACCCGTTAGGAATGCGGCCGCAATCGCTCTTCAACTCTTGGGAGAGTCTGTTCCCACAGACGCGGAACTCGTTGACGCTAAGTACGTAGTTCCGCGGCTTGAGCCGCTTCTTTACTCCAACCCTATGCCATTCCAGGAACTCGATATGCTGGCTTGGGCTGGAGGAACGGAAGGAGAGAGCGCAATCAACCGCTTCATCGAGGCAAACAGGAATAACGCCAAATCCTCGTCCATAGTGGAGCATGCGCGATCTGTGCTGGCGAGGTCAAAAGCTGCTCAGGCAAGCAAGTAGTCCGCTGGAACAGTGGGCACGGAGATGCTTCAAAACGTCCCCGTGCCCGCGCATATCCATCTGTGGCCTCTTGAGGATCAGCGCCAAGGGTATCAACACCAGCTCGCGCCGGCGGGCAGTCTGGAGCACCCGGTCTATGTCCTTGGCGATTTCGAAATCCGCGAGCAAGCCGGCAAGAGCAGAATCGTCCCGGCCTCCGGTGCCCTAATGAGTGATAACGTTTGCAGAGCGATCTCATCTTGTTCTAAGGAGGATCTACCAACTATGAAGACTGCGGGCCGATCTGCGGGGTTCGTCCGGATTCGTTGGGCTCTAGGACTGATCATCATCTCTCTTGCGCTTGGCTGCCCCCCAAGTGCGGCCAAGCCTGCCGTCGAGGCAATAAGCATCGATATGGGTATCTACGAGCGTAATAAGACCCGGAGTGTCGAGCAAATCATCGCCGACCTGCGGGACTCGGATCCTATCGTACGAAGCGCCTGCTCATACGAGCTCGGGCGACGTAAGAACAAGGATGCGGCAGATTCTGTGGCGGTCCTGCTGACGGACAAGGTTCTCTGGGTGCGCGTAAGTGCCGCGATAGCGCTGGTCGAACTGGAGGACAACCGGGGATTCCCAGTTCTCCGTTCAGCATTGGCGACGAGCAAACAGGACAGACTGTCGGCGCTGCAGGCTGCTGTAGCCTTGGCGAAGAGAGGGCAGGAGGACGGGATGGGTCTGGGTACGGAATGCCTCTCTGACAGCAGTCCGCTTATCCGCCGGTATGCGATTGACATTCTCTCCAGATCCCGTGATGAGGACATAGCTTTCGGCGCTCTTGATAAGGGAGTTGCGGATGCCGATCAGGCGGTGGCGTCACGAGCGTTGTCGCGATTGGGCGATATCGGAGGCGCCCGTAGCGTCGAAGCACTTGCAAAGGCAGCCTCCCGTGACGACCTCTTTGTCCGCACTGCCGCCATTGACGCGTTGGGAAGAACGGCTATGTGCGACGCTATTCCAATCTTGATTGACCTGACCGGCGATGCTGCCCCGTTTGTGAGAGTCAGGGCTAACGCCCACCTGCTAAAACTCACAGAATACAGAGCATCCCCGGATCGGCCGAATACCGGCGGTACGATTGGTAAGGCGGACTGGCTTTCCTGGTGGGAGAAAAACAGAGCAGCTTTCCCGCTGGGCAAGAAAGTTCAAGGATCGAAGGTCACTCCGGAACGCTAGCTCCTCAGTTGATCTGGCGGAATCTACAATCGGATATGCTTCTGGCGGACGCCTGAAGCATATCCGCGTCAAGCTGCCCCGCACTTCGAAGCGCGTCTTCCTGCGCATGGAGAAGCCGGGCGATCTCGCCGAAGTTATCGTCAACGGCGAGTTTGCCGCGGTCCTTCCGTGGGAGCCGTGGGCGGCCGACATTACTGACCTCGTGAGGGCAGGGGACAACGAAATCACTATCAAAGTCGCCAACGCGATGGCGAATCTGTTCCTAATGAAGCCGAAGCCGTCAGGAGTCTCTTGGAGGCCCGTTCGTAGCGCTTGCGGTAACTGCGAAGTAGTTCAGATTTCGAGTGCTGGTCCATTCAGTGCCCCTCCTCACAGAGAAGCACATCGGCCATTTCGGTAACATTTCCAAATGAGGCATCGATTCAGTTTCGGTGACATCTATCGTGAGGCAACGCGCGAGCTTGACAGACTCTGTGCGCGCGCGCACAATATAGGTGCCTGTCAAGGAGGAACCAAACACATGAGTGATGTCATATATCTCGACCACGCGGCCACTACCCCGATAGACCCCGAAGTCCTCGACGCTATGATGCCGTATCTGACGGACAAGTTCGGCAGCGCTTCCACTCTTTACTCACTGGGTAGGGAAACACGCGAGGCGGTCGAGGAAGCCCGCGAGAGTGTTGCCGCGTTGATCGGCGCCTCGCCCGAAGAGGTCTACTTCACGAGCGGAGGCACCGAATCCGACAACTGGGCCGTGTTTGGCGTGACGGCAGCTAAGGCAAGCAAAGGCAAGCACATAATCACCTCCAAGATAGAGCATCACGCGATCCTGGAGCCCTGCCACGCGCTGGAGAAACAGGGCTACTCCGTGACTGTGCTGGGTGTCGATGCTAACGGCTTCGTTAGCACCGACGCATTGAGAGACGCCATCACGGATGAGACCGTGCTTATCACCATAATGCACGCCAACAACGAAATAGGCACCATCGAACCCGTCGAAGAGATAGGAAAGATCGCCCGGGAGCGCAAGATACACTTCCACACCGATACCGTGCAGAGCGTAGGGCACATTCCCGTTAACGTGGAGGAGATCGGCTGCGACTCCCTCGCAATTTCCGCGCACAAGCTATACGGCCCCAAAGGGATTGGCGCTATGTACGTGCGCAAGGGCGCAAGAGTGCAGCGGTTCATGAGAGGCGGCGGGCAGGAGAACAACCGCCGCGCCGGGACACACAACGTAGCGGCCATCGTCGGCCTCGGCAAGGCGGCCCAGCTTGCGAAACAGAGGATGGCGGAGGAGGCGCGCAAGACGCTTGAACTGCGCGATGCTCTGATTTCCGGTATCGAAGGTCGCATTCAGGACGTGAAACTCAACGGCGACCGCGTCAAACGGCTACCTAACAACGTTAACTTCTCCTTTGCAGGCGTTGAGGGCGAGTCGATGATCCTCCTGATGGATATGAATGGGATCTGCGTGTCCTCGGGGTCTGCTTGCACATCGGGGTCGCTTGATCCGTCGCACGTGCTGATGGCCCTCGGCATGAAGCACGAGCAGGCTCATGGATCACTGAGGATGACTCTCGGCAAGGGCAACACTATGGCGCAGATCGAGAAGGTCCTCGACACGCTGCCAGGCATTGTCCAGCGCCTCCGCGAAATGTCACCTATCTACGCGGAAGCTGCCAAGTGTGACAGAGAGTAGGAATTCGACACGATGCGGCCCCTCCGGCTACGATCCGTAGGGGCCATTTCCGCAACTAGGGCTTCCTGGCGGCCAGAGCAGCGTCGATAGCCTTCGCGATCTGACCAAAGGCCTGCTGATCGTGTGTGGTCCGCGTCACCGCCCTGACCACACCGGACTTGTCTATCACCACGACCACAGGGTATTTCGACGATACTTCGAAGGTACGCGCGACATTCCCGCCGAAATCGAGCATCATCGGATCGGTTGTCTCTCGTCTGATGCGCGATCTGGCGATGCCGCGGCCTATGCGGGGCACGCTTCTAAGATCGAGTAGTCCCACTATCTGGACGCCCTTGCTTGCGTATCTGTCCTTCAGCCTGCTCACCCACGGGTCCATCAGTCTGCCTGAGTCCGGATCCGCGGCAACAATGGCTGTTACCGTTCCGTTCAACCCGGACAGGCTCCACGTCTTGCCGAATTGGTCTTTCAAGCTGAAATCGGGCGCCTTCTCGCCAACCCGCACGGTCGGCTGTGCCAGAACAGGTACTGACAATGCCAGAGCAAGCATGCCCGCGAAGAGAACTGGGTATCTCATATCAAGACCTCTGCCAATGTCTGGATCAGTTATACATACGGCTCCACACAGATTTCGTTACCCGACCGTTATCTGCCCGAAACGCTTGACAGCTAAGGCTAGCAGGCATACAATCCGTCTTGAACACTTAACAACTTGTGCGGAGGCCGAATATGAGGACTTGGGTTACGACACTGCTATTGCTGACCGTGCTGGCCGCTAGCGTCAGCTCCGCCTACTCCTGCGTGGGCGCCAGGCCACTTGCGATGGGAGGAGCATTCATCGCAGTCGCCGACGATGCTAATGCTACCTACTGGAACCCTGCCGGACTCGCGCAACTGCCCGCCGGCCAGGTGCTCGGCACATGGACTCATACGGCCGATAACCGCGACCTGGTGAACTACCAGGAATACGCATCGCTCGTCAGTTGCTTCGGTGCATCCAGGTTCGTGAAGAAGGTGGCGATAGGCGCCTCATACGTTGCCAGCGACACCACTGTGATGCTCGGGCTGAACCCGATGGAGGACGAGCAGCAGTGGTATTGGGCCTCGCTCGCCGTGGACATGGGCGGCCTGGGGATGTTCGGGGCCAACGTAAGGAAAGTGAAGAGCTCCATTTCCGACTACCACATAGAGTCGGACCTGGCCGTAGACGTCGGCTATCTCTATAGAGTGAGTCCCAGGCTGACCGTCGGCCTCCTAGCTCAGGACGTGAACGAGCCGGAGACTAGAGTCGGTGACATTATGACCATCGTGCCGATCGTGAACTGGCGCGCCGGGCTTGCTTACCGGCCCAATGACACCACCCTGCTTGCCGTCGATGCGTATGATATCGCCGACAATGGCGGGTATCAGGGCCTGCGTGTCGGAGCGGAGAAGGTCTTCAAGAACTTCATCCTGCGCGCTGGCTATTACGGCCTCGGCAGTGACGTAGATAGAGGCGCTACCTTCGGCATCGGCATATCCAAGGAGCTTTACAACGTCGACGCAACCGTCCTGACTGGCGACTTCGACAACACCATCATGGTCAGTGCCAGCTTCAACGTGCTGTAGATAACATAGCCTGCGTTGTAGGAGGATTTCTTGCGCCCTCCTACAACCGGGCCATCTGATCCCTCAACGGGCTGATAAGCACCTCGCCGCTGCCCTGCGTGTCAATCGTATACGGCTTTGACGTTCCCGGCACGAGACAGGTGAATGAGTACTTGAGCTCGATGCTCCAGTTGCTATCGGCGCCGCTGAGCCTGCAGTTGCCCCTCGTCGCCGTGACCAGGTGCATGTGCGCGGCGGACCTCACGCTGATGCGCGCGCCGGTGGCCCTGACGACGCAGAATGTGGGAAACTCCGTAATTGTCTCCGCGCTATCGGCGTCTATTACGAGTCGGGTCTCAAGAGGCGGGACGTCGGGACGAACGGCCATGATCGCGGCGCATCCTGTGTCCAGGTCCAGCTTCCCGCGGCTGCGCTCGCGGTTGTAGTCGTAGAGGCGGTAGGTAACCTGCGTTTGCTCGCTGATCTCGAATGTGAGCAGCCCCGGCCCGATGGCGTGCACGGTACCCGTCGGGACATTAAAGTAGGACCCGCTGCGCAGCCCGGTCTTGCGCTGCAGTGATCCCAATACGGCCTGTTCAGAGGGGTTTTCAGAGCGTATCAGATCGCAAAAAGCCTGCTTCGTCACGCCGTCACGAAGCCCGAGATAGAGGTAGGCATCCTCGACGGCCTCCAGAATGTACCACATTTCGTCCTTGTGCACATCTGGCAGCACAGGATGATTCTGGACCGAGAGCTTATCCGCCGAATCGATCACCTTAACCACTACGGGGACGCTGACAACCTGATCCAACGGCGTTCCAGCCAGCGGGCCGTTGGTTATCTCGGTTACCGTTCGCATCGAGGGATCATCCGGTGCTGTCGGCCAGGTGCTCACGTCCCAGGACTCTCCAATGGGGTGCTCCGATTCTGCCGCGCCGCGTCCGGGTATAGCTGCTAGCCTGCCCCCGCCCCATACTTTGGGCACCGGTATGGACTTCAGCAACAGCGGGTAATCAAAACCTGCCAAATGACTCTACCTCCGTTCGTTACTATCCATAGAATGATACTTCCCCGCAGCATCCCGTGCAATAGCAGGGGATCGGCAAAGTGCCAAACCCCGCCTGAATACTTGAACTTAATCCGTGGAATACGCGGTATAGAAAGAGTGGAACGAATACCGCTCGGCAATCGTCACTTAGTTGTGTGGTAGGGCGGAATATCAGCTTTGCCGCTGCGCGGCGGAAAGACGAGTGATATGCGCGATGCAACGGTATCCAGCCATCGGTTCAGTTATTCGCTGCTAGATGGCTGTGCTATAGTCAGGCCGGAAGGCGCCTGCAATCAGGAGAAAACGGAAGCTCTGGCGAAGTTCGTGAACTCTCCGCTGATCAGCGCCAAGAACCTGGTGCTGGATTTGAGCCACGCGGAGTATGTGGAGAGTCCGGGCTTCAGGTGGATTGTGCGGCAGGTGCGGGCGCTGGAGAGCGACGGCAAACGACTGGTGCTTGCCGGTGTTCCTGAGTCAGTGGAGCGGGCTCTGAAGTTGCTCAAGCTCGACAGCGTGATTCCTACCGCGAAGGATGTTCGGTCCGCCCTCGCCCACATTGATCGCCAGACCGAGCCCGCTACCGCGTAGATCATATCCGCCCGGCTGGAATCTAGGCTCCGAACAGCGGCTATCATGCAATCGCATTGCATGATAGCCGGCATTTTTCCGACTGAACGACGCCCAGTGGCGGCTTACGCGGACAGGGAACTCGGTGTCCGCTCTCTGCCTAAGCCCGCGGGACTTCCACCTCGGCGAGCGTGGATTCGACCACTCTGTCCGCCGTAACACCCTCTATCTCAGCTTCCGGGCGGAGTATCAGCCTGTGCCTGAGCACCGGCGCCGCAAGCCGCTTTATGTCGTCCGGAATCACGAAGTTGCGGCCATCGAGCGCCGCCCGCGCCTTGGATCCCCACAACAGCCAGATCGATGCCCTGGGGCTGGCTCCCAGTATGAGCATCCGGTTTTCGCGGGTCTTGCGCACCAGCTTGGCGATGTAATCGACAATTGGCTCCTCGGCAACGACCGATGACACCGTCTTCCGTAGCGAGACCAGCTCTTCCACGTCTATCACCGGCTGGACTCCAGCCTCTCGGAGCCTTACTGAACTGAAGCCTGCGTTGTACTTCGAGAGCATTCCCATCTCCGTCTCGAAAGCCGGATAGCCAACCACGGTCTTGAACATGAACCTGTCCAGCTCAGCCTCTGGGAGGGGATAGGTGCCTTCATACTCGATGGGGTTCTGCGTGGCGATCACGGTGAACACAGGGCTCAGCGCGTGTGTTTCGCCATCCACGGTCACGCATCGCTCCTGCATAGCCTCGAGCAGCGCGGCCTGGGTTTTCGGAGGTGTGCGGTTGATTTCATCGGCGAGCAGGAGTCCAGTGAAGATTGGTCCTCTGCGCAGGTTGAACTTGCCGGACGACGGGTCGTAGACGTTGGTGCCTATCACGTCCGACGGCATCAGGTCCGGGGTAAACTGGACCCTGTTGAAGTCGGCTGAGATGGTCATTGCCAGCGTGCGAGCGATAAGCGTCTTAGCGATGCCGGGGACGCCTTCGAGGAGCACGTGCCCCTCGCACAATAGCGCCACCAGCACCTGGTCGATCACCTCACCCTGGCCGACCACCACCTTCGCCATTTCCGTCCGTATCTTCTGCGCCGCCTGCTGGACGGCGCCAACATCAACCATTGGTTCCGACAAGGCCAAGCTCCTTTTCCACGGAATGTATCTCCCGAGCGATATTCAACAGTTCGGACTTAGACATCTTTTGTCCTGCTTGAGCACCGGCAAGAATCCCACTCACGCTTCTGGCTGCGTCATTCGATCCCTCGGCCTCCAGCCTCTGCACGATCAGCTCCCGCGGCGCGTCGGATGATAATCCGAGCTTGGCGCACAGCCCTTGCCGCAGTGAGCCGACAAGTATACCCGCCGCCACATCAGACGCGCCCGCGCGCTGGTAGAGGCGAGCGATGGACTCCACGAACTCGAACTCGGGCCTGCGTGTTTCGTAGGACGGCAGGCTGCGCACCGCGCCAAAACGCCTTCCCTTGCTGTAGCACAGCGCAAGCAGCCCCAGCGCCACCACGACAGCCCCCGCCTCTACCTGCCTCTGCGTATGCAGCAAAATCGCGCCGGCCGCTGACCGCCCGATGCCGTGATGATACTCGTCGAACAATATCAGATCGCCTGGTTTCGTGTGCTCCGCAATGATGTTCACGACTCTCATCACGTTCCTGTAGTCGCGCGCGCCCTTGTTGGTGATGGCTTTGCGCGAGTTGATGGCATAGACGTGGCCCCTGCCTATGGCTCTCGAGGTCCCGTACTGCGCAGGGATGTTCCGGAGGGAGTCCGAGATGAATACCGCGATCCCGCCGGCTGCTATCCACTTGTCCAGCGACTGGCGTTCGTCCTGTTCGATCGGAAACAACGGCAGCGGTCCCACCACGACGAGGACACGTGCGTCCTTCGGCATGTCCGTATACGGCGCGAGCAGCCGATCGACGTTATAGCCAAGTCGGTCCCCGAGCAGTGTATACACTGCTTTGACGCCGCTGTCGTACGTGCTGTAGCTGGTGCTGACGTCCGATTTCCGGCTCTTGCCTCCGCCGTACGTCAACGCGAAGACCACAGCGGCTCCGAGCAGACCGATCAGCAGCAATGCGTCGCGGGAAAGCCTCATCTCGCCTCCTCGCTCGATAGCCGCTGATAGGCAGCTGCGACAGTCTCATAGTCTTCCCGCTTGCAGTTCTCGCGCCCGTAGATCTTGCGGTCGAAACTCAGCGTCAGCGGATGAAGCAGATCGTAAGGGCGTTCGTGTCCGCCCGATTTCAGTTCGCGCAGGTATTCCCAGTTCGTGCGGCTGCGCTCGAACCTCAGCGCCCTTATCTCATCCAGATACGCTATGCACGCCACGTAGGCGGCACGAAACGCTCCCTTGTAATCGCCTTGCTCCGCGAGCATGGCTGCTTGCTTGATCAGTGGTCTTGCCGACGGCAGTTCGTAACCTTCAACACCAGCCTCATCATCCGCAGGCTTCCTGCCCCCGTAATTGGACATGAGCTTCCTCGCTACATACCACAGCAGCACTATGAAGCCCGCCAGGACAAGCCACGCGCCTATCGTCGCCATTACTTCGCCGACAGATGACCCATCGAGGCTCAGGTTCTTGAGCACCCACTGCCACGCCCCGATTGCTGCATCCCAGACAATCTTGCCAAGGTTAGCGTTCAATCTGTCTAGGGCGTTGTTCCTGACAGTGTGATCATACTCCCGCGCCGACAGTATCTGCTGCAGTTCCTGCCGCACTCTGTGCGGGTCTACTTTGTTGTTGCTCCGTGCAGAGGCGAGTGCGGGTGTCGCGATCAGGAGCACCATCAGCAGTAAAGAGGCAAGCCGCTTCATTGTGCAGTGGGACCTTCTTCCGGTGATGGCTGCTCCGGCTGGACCGGTGCTACCTGCTCCTGGGGAAGCTGGACTGTCTGCTCCTGGGGCAGAGGCTGTGGCGTCCAGCCCGATGCCTGCCGAGACTTCGCGTGCAGCTCGCTTGCCAGCAGCTCAAGATCGAAACCTTCCTTGCGAATACGGATATCGTAGTAGAGAAGAATCGTCACGATGGACGTCACAGGCGCGAGTACCGTGCTGGATGTCGCTCCGATCAACGTGTGCAGAATGAGCAGCCATTCCGCGGGCGGGCCGCCTTTCATCATTCCCATCGTGAGCAGCGTCTGCGTGGGCTGCACGACTATCGACGAGACTATGCTCACCACTATCGATGCCAGCGCCAGCAGTCCGAGGCACTTCAGCATGCTGCCCCCAACCAGCTTCCAGGCGCGGACAATGGAGTCTATGAACGGCCTCATCTCCACGATGATGGTGCAGTTGAGCAGGACCAGCCTCAGGAGCACGTAGCATCCGCCAAACACGGCCCCGATCACCAGTATGACTGTGAGCGGTACCGCTGCGAACAGAGCCTCGGTTCTCCAGTGGCCAACCAAGACGCAGAGCCCGATCACACCGGCTGAGATGCCAATCATAGCCAGCATGACCGCGAAGTTTGCGACAGCCGCTCCCGCAAGCCTCCAGAAGACGGCCCAGCTCAGTACACGCTTGAAACTCGTGCCTACGGTTGCCTGTCTGCTGAGGTAACGCTCCGAGATGGCGTAAGTCATTGCACCGGTAACGAAGGGCGAGACCAGCATCACCCACAGTCCGCCGAGCACCGCGGCGCCGATCATAGGGAGCAGGTCCAGAGGGTTCGTCTGCTGATCGAGCCGGGGGTAGTACTTGGTCATGAAGTACTGCGAGAAGATCGAATACGGCACATACAACACCGCTGCGATACCCACCAGCAGAACGAAACTGGTCTTGTAGAGCTCTACGGTCTCGTCCAGGATATCCGCTATCCCCATCGGCCGCAGTCTTCGGGTGCCGTCTTTCATATCAGAGCCTTTCTCCGAATAGTCGCCTCGCGTTCGCGGAGGTTGCACACGCAACTTCCTCCGGCGTGGCTTTCTTGACTCTTGCAACTTCCTCGGCCACATAACGGACGTATGCCGGCTCGTTACGCTTACCCCTGTGCGGGACCGGCGTCAGATACGGGCAATCTGTCTCGACCAAAAGCCTGTTCATCGGGCAGATTTCCACAACCCGCCGCAGCTTATCCGATGCTTTGTACGTAATCGGGCCATCCACGCCGATGTAGAAGCCCATATCCAGCACTCGCCGCGCGAAGTCCTCATCGCCGGAAAAGCAGTGGAAGACGCACCCAATGATATTCCGCGCGCGTTCCTGCAATACCTCCAGAGCTTCATGGTTGGATTCCCGGCTGTGAACGACAATCGGCAGTTGCAGCTTCCACGCGAGATCCACCTGCGCCTCGAATGCAGATATCTGCTGAGGGCGCGGGCTGAAATCATAGTGGAAATCCAGGCCAATCTCTCCAATTGCTAGAACCTTTTTCGCGCCGGATAGTTCCGCAATAGCTGCCTCTGTCTCAGCATCATAGCTTCTTGCATCGTGCGGATGGACGCCGACGGTCGCATATACGGATGTGAAACGTGCTGCCAGATCGACCGCTGCCCCGCTGGATTCAAGGTCGTAGCCACACACCAGTATCCGGTCAACACCGGCTTCGTTCGCGCGGATTACTACGTCCTCGATATCCTGTGCGAACTTGGAATCGTTCAGGTGGGCATGGGTATCTATCAAGCTCACGGGCGCGGGACCTCGCGCACCACGAACTCATCCAGTGCGGCGTTGAAGAGATCGTGACGTGTGAAGAAGCAGAAGTGCCCGGCGTCCTCCAGCACCTCGAGGGTTGCGTTCGGCACGACCTGATCGATCGCCTGCGACCCGCTCAGTATCTTCGCCCAGTCATCAGACCCGGCCAGAACCAGCGTTGGAGCGGTCACGCTAGGCAGAATCGGGCTTATGTCATCGTCCAGCATCAGGTGGAGACGGGCGCTCAGTGTGGCCTTGTCGACGCTGCCGCCCCGTTGAACCAGATAGGCAAGCGGGTCCCCGTCATCGTAGGCAATCTGCTTCTTCTTGCCCAACCAGCCCATAATCCGCTCAAGAAACGTCTCCGGTTCCACATGACCAGGTGACAGGTGGGCGATTATGTCTTCGCCGCTCACGCCCGAATAACACGGGCATGCCGAAACCGCCACCACCGCGAGCACTCGCTCGGGAAACTGAGCCGCCACTTGCAGCGCTATCGAGGCGCCCAGGTTGTGCCCGACCACGACTACCCCATATACCTTCAATACATCCAGGAACCCGATCAGGTCTGCTGCGAGCACATCCAGAGACAAACCGTTGCTGCCGCGCGCGCCGCGGGTACCGCAGGCTATTACCCTGTAGCGGTCCGAGAGGCCGGAGCTCTGGTATCGGAACCAGTCCGCGTTCCCGTAGAGGCCCGGGACGAAGAGGATGGGCAGTCCGACACCGTGATCGGTATACTCGATCCGAAGACCGCTGATATCAACAGCAGGCATTGTCTCCCCCACGTGTCTTCACGAGCATAGTTGTATCATACTTACCCCCCTGGTAAGTGTCAATCTGAAACAGACTCATGGGATTCCCTGCGGCTATTGACATGCTTGGCTGCGCAGGTGTATGATTTGTATGATTCAGGCGATTAAACTAACAGAGGTAATAGTCTCGTGAAGCAGGATATATCGCTAGAGGATCATTTCTATGGCTCTGCTACGGTTGGTGAACGGGGACAGATAGTGATCCCTTCGGACGCCAGAAAGAGGCTCAACATCAACCCTGGTGACAAAGTCCTTGTTATGGGTCATCCCTGCGGCGCCGGTCTGGTAGTCTGCAAGATAGACGCGATGCGAGAGATTTTCTCTTCCATGCTGACTCACCTTGAGCGGATCGAATCGGGCATGGCCGAGGAACCCAACGGAGAGTAGCGGCCTTTGGAACCGATCATAGCGGCGTCCAATCTAACCAAGCGGTTCAGGCGAGTACTGGCCGTGGATGAGCTCGACTTGACGGTCGAGCGCGGCGAGGTTTTTGGCTTTCTCGGCCCGAACGGCGCGGGCAAGAGCACGACCCTGCGGATGATGGTGGGCCTCATAAGGCCGAGCAAAGGCAAGATCCACTTGTTCGGGCACGATGTCTGGCGGGAGCATTGCGCGGCGCTGCGCAAGGTGGGTGCGATGATCGAGTCCCCCGCCTTCTACAAGTATCTGAGCGGCCGCGACAACCTTCGCATCCTCTACAATACCGGAGCGACGTGCAGCTCCAGGGATATCGACGAAGCGCTCGATACGGTCGGGCTGCTCGGGCGGGCGAACGATAAGGTGAAGTCCTACTCTCAGGGCATGCGGCAGAGGCTGGGTATCGCGCTGGCGATACTTGGCAAGCCGGAACTGATTCTGCTCGATGAGCCCACGAACGGCCTGGACCCGCAGGGGATGAAGGAAGTCAGAGACCTGATAGTGAACCTCTCGCAGGACCGCAACCTGACGGTGTTTCTGTCGAGTCACCTGCTGCACGAGGTCGAGCAGATTTGCACTCGAATAGCCGTCGTTAACAAGGGGAGGGTCGTCGAGAGCGGCAGAGTCAGCGATCTGCTGCGGCAGTCGGAGGTCTATGATGTGCGTGCACATCCCTCGGACGCGGCGGCGGAGGCGATAGGCGGCCTCGAATGGGCGAGCATCGAAGCCACGCTCGATGGCATGTTCAGCGTGAAGCTTACCAGCGGAACGCCAGCGGAACTCAACAAGTGTCTGGTGGAGAAGGGGATTTCGGTATCGGCTCTGATCCCCCGCAAGGCCTCTCTCGAAGAGCTGTATTTGAGGTTGATGAACGAACAATGCTGAGGAAGATCGGATTCGAGCTCTATAAGATGTCTCGCCGGCCGAGGACGTATCTGGGCTACAGCGCGTTCCTGCTCATCAACCTATTCGTGATGTTGGGCCTCAAATACGGGAACCTCGGCAGTGAGTTCGGTGGTAATCGAGCGGGAACCGCCGGGTTTGGGGTTGTGGGCTCGCCGGTTAACGCCGAGTTCATGTCGTGGATTGTCATCGGGTCGCCGATAGCATCCGCGATCGTAGTGATGTTCATGCCGTTCTTCGTCTGCCTTGTCTTCGGCGAGATATTCGGCGGCGAGGTCGCGGAAGGCACTCTCAGGACGGCGCTTGCGAGGTCGGTCAGCAGGAGCAGTCTCTTCTCCGCCAAGTTCCTCGCCAGCATCATCTACGCGATCACCCTCCCGTTCTTCCTGGGCGCGTCGGCATACGTTATTGGGCTCGTTTTCTTCGGACACGGAGGACTGATGGCCACCGGTACGCTGGAGCATCCCATCGTTGCCTGGTATCCGAGCTGGACGGCGATCTGGCGACTTGCGCTCGGCTGCCTATTGATGTGCGCGGGTGCAACGACTGTGGGAATGGTCGCTTTCTTTATATCCAGTTGGCTGAACAACTCGCTCGGAGCGGTTGGCGGCGCGATAATGCTGCTGTTCGCTATGGCTATAGTCGGCGAGATTCCGTACTTCAGGCCGATAAAGGACTATCTGTTCAGTACGCATCTGCTTATCGGCAACAACGCGTTTCTCGACCCAATTCCGTGGGATCGTATATGGGTGGCCGTCAGATGCCTGGGCGCTTACAGCCTCGGGCTGTTCCTTGTATCGCTTGCGATCTTCAGGAGAAAGGACGTATTGGCATGAGACGAATCGCGCTAGTGACGATGTTGCTCCTCCTTGTCGCCACTGCCTTTGCGGCGCCTGCCGGTGACAAGATCATTGCCGATATGAAGCGCCGGTTCAGCGCGATCAACGACTACAAAGCCGATGTGACTCTGACGGTAAAGGGGCCCCGTATCAGCATCAACAACATGCAGATGACTGTGTATTACAAGAAGCCCGACAGGATCCACGTCGATGCCAAGCAGGGTTTTGCGATGGTCCCCAGCGGCAACTACTTTGGCGATCCGCTGGGAGAGTTTGCTGCCAGCGGCGCTCGCGCTACCTACGTCCGTTCTGAAAAGAAGCAGGGAAGGGACTGCTACGTGGTCAGGATCGATGGCCCCCAGACTCCTGTGCTTCTCTGGGTGGACAAGCAGCGCTCGGTTATCGTTGCGATGGAAGCGCAGCGCGGTTTTGCGACGACCTGGCAATACGCGAAGGTCGATGGCAAATACTACCTTCCCACTGAGATCCGCGCGGAAGTGCAGGTGCCCGGCATGCCGGCCGGACACGGCCGAAGGCCAAGGGCTAACGCTCCTGACGGCGTCGCCGGTACCACCGAATTAACCAGGGTAACCGTCAAGTTCAGCAACTACAAGGTCAACAAAGGCATTGACGACAAGATATTCCAGGAAAAGAGACGAAAGTAAGGGATTCGCGGAGGTACTACTTTGAAGCTGACTCTACGATTGGCTATCGTCGCGGCGGTAATGGCAACTGCCGCCGCGGCCTGGGCTCAGGACGTGGTCCCATCGCCGAAGATAGACAAACCGCTGACAATGGATGAGGCTCTAGCTTTGGCTTTTCAGTATAACCCTGATCTCGCTATTGCCACCGCCCAGGTGAACAGGGCGCGCGGCGTGGTGCAGGAGGCAAGGGCTCGGTTCATGCCCACGTTCAACGTGCAAGCCACCCAGCTATACCAGGGCCCGCCGGTCTCCTTTGCGCCTCAGCCCGGGGCGCCCGAGGTCAGCATAGTGCCGTCTTCGCAGTCTTCTGCGCAGCTCAATTTCATGCTGCCGCTGGACGTCAGCGGCAAGCTGCACTACGCGACTGCTATTGCCAAAGACCAGTTCCAGATCAACTACTTGGGGCTGCTTCGCCAATCAGAGCAGTTGATTGCACAAGTGAAGAGGAGTTACTATGAGGTTCTGAGGGCGTGTGGTCAGGCTGAGGCTGCTCAGGCCGCTGTTGACGTGGCAGCGGAGCGGCTCAAGAACACGCAGGCCCGATTCGAGGCCGGCGCAGTGCCCAAGTTCGATGTCACGACGGCTCAGGTCGATCTTGCCAATCTGAACCAGCAGCTTATCGCAGCGCAGAGCCGGGTGAATATCGCGCAGGCAAACTTCAATCGAGTGCTTGGTATCAGCCCTGATTCGCCGACCCAGGTTGAGAAAGTTGACGTTCCTGTAACGATAACGGAAGTGGATATCGTCGCCTCCAGCAAGACGGCCAAGGAGCAGCGGCCGGAGGTCAAGGCACAGCAGGTAAGCATCCATCTCAACAGGCAGAACATCAAGCTCCAGCGTACCGGCTTGCTGCCGTCAGTCGGGCTGAATGCAGCCTACAACTACGTGACTACACAGGCGTTCAGCAACTCGAACACGTCTTGGCAGGCCACGGCGGTGATCAGCATGCCTATCTGGGACGGTGGAATCACGAAGGCAAGGGTCAACCAGGCCTACGGCGATCTGCAGGCTGCGAACGCCACCCTGGACCAAGTTCAGTTGGCGGTCAGCCAGGAAGTGAGCCAGGCGGCTCTCACGCTCGAGGAAGCGGCGGAACGCACCAAGACAACCGCCGCGAGCGTTGCGCTGGCGGAGGAGGCCCTGAGGCTTGCCAACGTGCGATATGAGGCCGGCATCGCTGTGCTGGTTGAAGTCACGAACGCAGAATCACAGTTGACTCAGGCGCGGTTCAACCTGGTCAACGCTCAATATGATTATGCTATTGCTCTCGCCGAACTGCAAAGGGCCACGGCCACTCAGCCGGAACTTGAGAAGCTGCGTCTCATCGACTGCAGCGAACTGCTCAAGACAGCCCAGCAACCGGCGGCTGGATAGCCAGGAGGATTTGGCATGCGAAAAACCTTTATTGTAGGCATCATCATAGTGTTGGCGGTGGGCGGGCTGTTCGCCGCTATGAAGAAGAACGCCCCGAAGCCGCCCTCGCCGACTACTAAGGAGCTGTGGGCTGAGCGTGGAGTTCCTGTTTCGACCGGTGTGGTGCTGCGCGGCGACATGGAGCAGACGATCGAGATCACCGGCGACATCCAGGCCCTGGAGAAAGTGACGCTCTCCGCGAAGATTCCGGGAAGAGTGGCCAGGGTCTTGGCGCGCGAGGGAGACTACGTGTCGCGCGGGCAGACCATTGTAGTGCTCGATCAACAGGACCTGCTGGCGAATCTCGAGAGCGCGGAGGCGGGGCTGGAGACGGCTATGGCCAGGCTATCCCAGGCCAAGACTAACCAGAAGGTTACCAAGATTCAGACCGACGCCGCCATCGAGCAGGCGCAGGCGGCGCTGAATGCGGCAAAAGCGGCTCTGGAAGTTGCCAAGAACCCGAGCCGTTCTCAGGAGCGGACGGTTGCAGAGAACGCGGTCGCCGAGGCGAAAGCCAATCTCGACCGGGCCACTGCCGATTACAAGCGCAACCAGAACCTCTTGAAGCAGGGCGCCATCTCACAGGCCACGTTCGACGTCGTTGAGACTTCCTACAAGATCGCTGTAGCCCAACACAGGTCGGCGACGGAGAGGTTGTCATTGATCAAAGAGGGCGGCAGGACCGAGATCGTTCAGCAGGCGGAGGCTAATGTTGCCACGGCCAAAGAAGGTCTTCGCGCCGCTAAGGCCAACGCTTCGCAAAACTTGCTCAGGCAAGAGGATGTACGTCAGGCGCAGGCCGGGCTTACACAGGCAAGGGCCGCTGTCGCGCTTGCGCAGCAGCAGTTGTCCTACAGCAATATCAAGAGCCCTATCTCCGGGGTCCTCGCGTCCAGAGCAACCGAGCCAGGCCAGGTGGTTGCCGCCGGACAGACGATGGGCGAAGTTGTAAACCTGGGTTCGCTCTACCTGAAGGGCGACGTATCCGAGACCGAAGTCGTGAGCGTCTCCCCGGGCCAGCAGGTGCGGGTTACGGTAGACGCGCTTGGTGGCCACACGGTTGCGGGTCGTGTTGATAAGGTGTATCCGGCCGCGCCGACCTCGAACAGGAATTTCCCGGTGCGGGTAAAGATCGTAGGTTCCTCTCCGGCGGTCAGGCCGGGCATGTTCGCACGCGGGCAGATCGTCTCCGGTAAGTCAACCAATGTGATTCTTGTGCCGAAGGATGCCGTGGAGGAGCGGCGCGGCAGCAAGATGGTGTTCCTCGTTGCCAATGACAAAGCCAAGCGGGCGGCCATCCGGGTCCTTCGCGAGAACAGCCACTACGTCCAGATCGCTGAGCCATGCCAGCTTCAGCCTGGCGATGTCGTGGTCACTGAAGGCCGCCAGAACCTGCAGGACGGCTCAAAGATAGCGGTAAGCAAGGGCAAGTGAAAGTGCATATTTGAGGTTGAATGTCAAGTATTGCCGTTTCGCACCTGACAAGGCGCGAAGCTTCAAGTGCTCAATAGTCAATACTCGACGTTCAGTTCTGGAGATTTTGTATGTGGTTAACCAGCGTATCTATACGACGTCCGATCTTCATCATCATGTTCGTGCTGGCGCTCATCGTTCTGGGATGGCAGTCCCGTTCGAAGATGCCTCAGGAACTGAACCCTAAGATCGACTTCCCTTATGTAACGGTTCTCACAACGTATCCCGGCGCGGGACCTAACGAGATCGAAACGCTCGTCAGCGAACCCATAGAAGAAGCCGTGGGTTCGGTTGGAAATGTGCGCGAGGTGTCCTCCTCTTCTCAGGATGGGGTGTCCACTGTTGTGATGGAGTTTGAGCTGGGCACGGATCTCAACGCCGCGGCTGCTGACGTGCGCGACAAGGTGTCGGCCATCAGGAGCAGTCTCCCCGACGATATCGACGAGCCTACGATCCTGAAGATGGACATCGCCGCCGAGCCTGTTATGACCATCGGTTTGGCGGGACCTATCTCTCCGAAGGAGATGCGTATACTGGCAGACGACGTGATAAAGCCGCGTCTGTCCAAGGTAGGCGGGGTTGCGTCGGTCAACGCAGTTGGTGGCGAGGAGCGCGAGATCGCGGTCGCCGTGGACAAGGCGCGCATGGAGGCCTATGGAATCAGCCTCTCGCAGATTCTTGCGGCAATCAAGGGCGCCAACCTCAACCTGCCTGCCGGCTCCATCAAGGAAGGGGCGAGGGATTACTCCATACGAACCGTTGGCGAGTTCAAGTCCGCGGACGAACTTGCTGATGTTCGCCTCAACGTCCCGGGACGCAACAACACGCCGGATTCCGTCATACGCCTTGGTGATGTTGCGAAAATCGAGGACACCGTCGCAGAGGCGGAGCGACTCAGCCGAATCAATGGCGAGCCTAGCGTCGTTCTCACGATCCAGAAGCAATCCGACGCAAACACTGTATCGGTGGCGGAGGGGATCAAGAAGCAGCTTGAGGAACTCAAGCCGATCATTCCGGCCGGTGTCGAGCCGGTCATAACCAACGATCAGTCCGTTTTCGTCGAGGACGCTCTTAACGACGTCAACAAGAGCCTCTTTGAAGGCGTCCTGCTCGTCGTTGTAATCGTGTTCCTGTTCCTGCACACGGCCAGGGCTACTTTCATCGTAGCTATCGCCATCCCCACATCCATCATGGCAACCTACATGCCGATCCAGGCGTTTGGGTTCACGCTCAACACGATGACCCTGCTGGCCCTGTCGCTGGTGGTTGGTATCCTCGTTGACGACTCGATCGTTGTTCTGGAAAACATCGAGCGCCACTTGCGGATGCGCAAGGGCAAGGAGGAAGCGGCTGTAGATGGCCGTTCCGAGATAGGCCTTGCGGCTATCACGATCACGATGGTGGATATCGTCGTCTTTGTGCCGGTTGCGTTTATGGGCGGTATTGTCGGACAGTTCTTCAGGCAGTTTGGCGTTACGGTCGCTACCGCGACTGCTTTCTCGCTCTTGATGTCGTTCACTCTTACGCCGATGCTGGCCTCCAAGTGGATGAAGACGGAGGACGAGAAGGAACGCGACGACGAGGAGCGCGAACGGCGTCTGGCCACCGGCAACGCCAGGTTCAAGGACCGGATCGACGTGATCGCGGGCTGGCTGTTCGGCGGGCTGGAGCGCAGGTTCAACCTCGTGGACCGCAACTACCGCGGGCTGCTTGAGTGGGCGCTGCACAACAGGTTCCTGGTGCTCGTTATCGGCTTTGTTTCGTTGCTCGTCGTATTTTCGATGCCCGGTGAGCCGAAGGCGCCCGGCAGAATAGTGGTGGCGGCTGTTGCTCTGGCCCTTTCGATCGTGGCGATGTTCATTGACAGGAAGAGCTGGAAGACAGCCTTGCTGTTCGGCGGGCTGCTGGCCTTCATCGCCCTGAGCATCCGTCTTCCCTTCGGCTTCTCGATGTTCCCGCAGACCGACCAGGGCGACTTCTCTGTGAACATTACTACTCCTCCCGGCACTTCGCTGAAAGCGACGGATCAGGTCGTGCGAAGGGTAGAGAAGATTCTTGATGATCTACCCGAGTTCAAGCCCGTGACCTACGAGGTATCGGACGGGCTTTTCCGGAAGCACAAGGAGACCCAGCGCGGCTACTACGTCAGCTATGTGGGCGCGGCGTCGGCCGGTTTCTTCGGCGCCAGCATAGGCCCTCAATACGCCCGCGTCCAGGCGAAAGTAGTTGACAAAGCGCGGCGCGACCGGAGCATCGAGGAGATCGTCGATGCCGTCGCGGCCCAGGTCGCCAACGTGCCGGGCGCCGAGCTTATCACCGTCTCGGCTTCCGGCGAGCACGGTTCCAGCGGCATCACCAAAGAAGTCCAGGGCCAGAACATGGACGATATCATCAAGCAGGCCAACATCCTGAAAGAAGTGATAGCCAAGACGCCCGGCGCCATCGATGTTGATATCTCCTACAAGGAGAGCAAGCCCGAGCGCCGCATCATCGTCGATCGCGTTCGCGCCGCTCAGTACGGCCTTACGACCGCCCAGATAGCCATGGCATCCAGAGGCGCCATCGCGGGCGACGATACGGCCAAGCTGCGAGACGGCGGCACCGAATATCCGATCAGGATCAGGTTCGACCAACGCGACCGCGAGAAGAGCTCGGACGTCGAGAGCATGATCGTCGCTACTAAGGACGGCGCGCCTGTCTATCTCCGCGACGTCGCTAAGGTCGTCTACGACTACGCTCCTGCGAAAATCGACCGAAAGAATCGACAGAGGGTAGTCTATGTCACGGCGAACCTGGCGAAGGGTTTCCAGATGGGTAACGTCAGCCAGAGCATCGAGAAGGCCATGAAGGACATGGAGAGAGTGCCCGGAGTTACCATCGAGACCGGCGGCATGGAGCAGATCATGTACGAGAGTTTCATGTATATGATCCAGGCGCTGATGCTCGCTATTCTGCTCGTCTACATGCTGATGGGCGCGTTGTTCGAGTCGTTCCTGACACCGTTCGTTATTATGTTCAGCCTGCCGCAGGCGATGGTAGGCGCGCTCCTGGCGCTGCTCATAACCGGCAACATCATGAGCATAGTGTCCATGATCGGTATCATCATGCTCATGGGTCTCGTGACCAAGAACGCGATCCTGCTGGTGGACTACACCAACACGCTGCGCGGAAGAGGGCGGAATCGCCACGACGCGTTGTTGGAGGCCGGGCCTACCAGGCTTAGGCCGATCATGATGACCACGTTCGCAATGATCGGCGGCATGATGCCGACAGCCCTGGCGGTGAATCAGGGTTCGGAGTTCCGCGCTCCGATGGCGATAGCGGTTATCGGTGGTCTGATCCTATCGACGCTGCTGACGCTGATCGTAATCCCCGTGACGTATACGATGGTCGATGACATATGGCAGTGGGTCCTGCGCCTGCTTGGCCGCAAGCCGGTGGCAGTCTCGGAGTCAGAGGAGGAAAGCGCGCCCGAGCCCGTGGAAACATACTAGTATGAACTTCATCTACATCAACTCGGACTCGTTCAGGCGCGATAACCTTAGCTGCTACGGCAACGATTGGGTCAAGACACCGAACCTCGACAAGTTCGCCGAGGAAGCTGTCGTCTTCGACCGAGCATACTGTGGCTCGTTCCCGACGGTGCCGAACCGTCGGGACGTGTTCACCGGCAGATACACGTTCACCTACGCCGATTGGTCGGCCCTGTCATCACAGGAAGTCGTCCTCTCGGAGGTTCTCGGTCGGAACGGTTACACGAGCTACATGGTCCTCGATACGCCGCACATCGTGGCCAATGGCTTCGGTTATGATCGGGGCTTTACCGGTTGGAACTGGATTCGGGGCCAGGAAAGCGACCGCTACAGGACGCATCCGAAGGACATAAAGCTCCCGTGCGCGGTGGAAAAATTGCGCGGAGGCGCCGTAACCACCACCCGCCACATGCGCAACAACACGGTCCATCGGAAGTCCGAGGCGGATTGCTTCGCGCCGATGACGATGTCCGATGCGATGGACTGGCTCGATCACAACCACAAGCTCGACAAGTTCTTCCTCTACGTGGATACCTTCGATCCTCATGAGCCCTGGGACCCGCCCAAACACTACGCCGAAATGTACGACCCCGGCTACACTGGCGAGGAGGTCGTCTATCCGCTCTACGCGCCCAGGACGTTCCTGACCGATGCCGAACTGACGCACATCAAGGCTCTCTATGCCGGCGAAGTGACGATGGTCGATGCATGGGCGGGCAAGCTGCTCAAGAAGATCGAAGACCTCGGGCTGTACGACAACACGATGGTCATCTTCACCGCAGACCACGGCTTCTACTTCGGCGAGCACGGCATTATCGGAAAGTTCGGGATGATCTACGATGAGTTGGCTCACATCCCGCTCATGATCCGCATGCCTGGCGCGAAGCCGGGGCATCGCTCGCAGTTCGTCCAGCCCTGTGACCACATGCCCACGATACTCGATCTTGCCGGTATTGAGCCGCCGCCGGCCGTGCAGGGTAAGTCACTCGTGGATGCTATCAAGGGCAGCGATCAGCCTGTTCGAGACTGCGCCATAACGTCTTGGGCCGTGATTCATCCGCCGCTTTCAGAGACGCCGTTCAAGCTCGACGCATCGAACTGGAACGTATACGCTCGCAAGCTAAGGTCAAGCAGCCTGGTCACCGACAAGTGGACTCTTGCGACGGGGGCGGGCGACATCAGATCGGAGCTTTTCAACAACCAGGACGACCCGCACCAGACCACCAACGTCATCGAGTCGAACAAGTCAGCGGCGGAAGAGATGCATGGCAAGTACTTGAGCCTGCTCGAATCCCTCGGCACCGCGCCGGAGTTCATCGAGCGGCGGAGGAAGCTGGTCTAGCTGCAGCGCATCTCCACCAGGGCAGACCATCAAGAGCAAACACGGAACCACGGAATCGGGGAGACACGGAGACAAACGGCGACATGACCAAGCTCCTTATGCCCAAGTGGCTGAACCCTTAGCGACTTGTCCACCCCATCCTATTCAGGTATCATGGGATCAACAGCCTGATACAGGAGAGCCTCCAATCAAGTTCGATATCCTAGCCACTGATCCCAAGACCGACGCCAGGCGAGGCCGTCTGCACCTGCGTAACGGTGCCGTCGAGACCCCCGTCTTCATGCCCGTGGGCACCCAGGGCACGGTCAAGTCCATGAGCCAGGAAGAACTGCGCGATATGGGATATGGGATCATACTCGGCAACACCTACCACCTCTACCTCCGGCCCGGCCACGAGCTTATCAAGAGCGCCGGCGGGCTGCACAAGTTCATCAACTGGGGCGGCAGCATCCTCACCGACAGCGGCGGGTTTCAGGTCTTCAGCCTGGAGCATATCCGCAAGATCGGCGAGGATGGTGTGGTCTTCAGGTCCTACGTTGACGGCTCCTATCACGAGTTAACCCCCGAGCGCGTTATGGAAATCCAGAGCGCTATCGGCGCGGATATCGTCATGGCATTTGACGAATGCGCCCCGTATCCCTGCGACAAGGACTACGCCGCCGCCGCGATGAACCGCACTCACGAGTGGGCCAAGCGATCTCAGGCAAGCGCCGATCCGGATCAGGCGTTCTTCGGCATCGTCCAGGGCAGCACCTATCCCGACCTCCGCGCCGAGAGCGCCGAGTTCATCGCCTCGCTAGATACCGATGGCATCGCCATCGGCGGCGTTTCCGTCGGAGAGGGCAAGGAACTGATGATGAACGCGGTCGATTGGAGCGTGCCGCACTTGCCGGACCACAAAGTGAGATACCTCATGGGCGTGGGCACTCCGGAGGACTTGATAGACGCGGTTATCCGTGGAATAGACATGTTTGACTGTGTCCTGCCCACTAGACTGGGCCGAAATGGGTCGCTATATACGACGTTTGGTCGCATCAACATCAAGAACAATCGGTTTGTCGACGACTTCAGCCCTGTCGATCCGGAGTGCGACTGCTGGGCGTGCAGGAACTACTCGGCTGCCTACTTGCGTCATCTATATAAGTGCGATGAGATCCTTGCTTCTCGCCTGGCTACGTTCCACAACCTGCATTTCTACAGCGCGCTTATGGGAAGAATCAGGCAGGCGATAGAGCAGGGGAGGCTGACCGAATTCCGCAAGGAGTTCCTTGCGAAGTACCGCAAGCACGCCGCATCCGTGCACGACGAACTGACTCGCCAGGAGAATAGCGATGGAAAAACCCACAGTTACGCTGGAGATCGTTCGGCACGATCCTAAGGTCAAGACCTTCATAGAGGCCGCCAACAGCCAGATGAACGCGCTTGGCTACACAGAGCACGGCTTCCGGCACGCCAGCATCGTCGCCGAAACCGCCCACAGCATCATTGCCAGCATGGGCCAGAATGGCAGGCAGGCTGAACTCGCCGCCATTTCGGGCTATCTGCACGATATCGGCAACGCAGTAAACCGCCTCGGTCATCCCGACACCTCTGCCGTGCTTGCATTTACGCTCCTGAACGAGCTCAACATGCCAGCCGATGAGATAGCCAAAGTGATCGCCGCCATCGGCAACCATGAAGAGGATCTCGGCGCGCCAGTGAGCGCGATAAGCGCTGCGCTGATCATGGCCGACAAGTCGGACGTGCACCACTCCCGCGTGCAGAACCAGAACCCGTTGACGTTCGATATCCACGACCGCGTCAACTTCTCGGTGCAGAAATCCTACCTGCGCGTGGACAACGACAACAAGAGCATCAATCTGGAGCTCACGACCGACGAACGCTCGGCATCCGTGATCGATTACTTCGAGATATTCCTCTCCCGCATGCTCATGTGCCGCCGCGCCGCCGACTTCTTTGGCTACAAGTTCAAGCTGATCATCAACGACGTGGAGATGTGATGCGACGGACGAAGCCTCCGGCCGCGTCAGATGCTGGTCCTGGCGGCCTTGTTTGCGAGCGCCTCCTCGGCTGAGGCAAGGTCCTCGGTCACCGCGATGTTCGGAAGCATGTGGAGTCCGATAAGGTCGAGCACTCGTCTTACCCCTTCGTGTATCGGCTTTACCACTGCCAGCGTGCCGCCGGTCTTGCTGACCCTCCTGTATGCCCCGATGATGACTGCAACACCCGCGCTGTCTATGTAGGAAACACTGGTGAGGTCGACTATGAAACCCGTTGGCGACCGGCTTATCGCGTTGTCGACTGCCGCCCGCAGGTCATCGATATTCGAAAGGTCTATCTCTCCGCCTACCTTGAGTGTCGGCCATTGGCCCAGGATCGTGTCTACGCTCATCTCCGAACACCCTCACGCGAAAGCGCTCTCTGCAGCTTTATCGTACCGACTCAAGACGTTACTCAAACGCGGGATTGTGTGGCTGAATGCCATTCGTCGCAGAGAAGAAGGGCGGCAGCCACTTGGCCGCCGCCCAAGATGATTGATCTACTTTCCGAATCGGTGGGTGATCTCAAAGAAGAACGCCGGATCGCTCCGGGTGTAGGGCAGGTTGAATGTCGATACGCCGGCAGTTGCAGAAGTTGAGTCCCCGATCCTCGCGTTTACGGCGAGCGACCACAGAATGCTCTGGTAGCTGAATCCGTCAGTCTCCAGCTTGGGCCTGAACTCGCCCAGCAGACTCCACTTCGCAGCCTCGACTCGCGCGCCGATGAAGGGCGAAACGAAGCTGTCTCCGGCGACGCAGCCCGATTCGCTGATAGGAACGTCATAGGCGCTGAACGGGAAATCCCCCTCAGAGGAGAGGTGAGAAGAGGAGTAGTCATCGTAGACGACGCCAATGGTCCCGATGACGCGCTGAACACTGCCTGTACACGGTCTGAACGTCTTGTCGGCCGCAAGATAGATGGAGGTAACCGCAGGCAAGTCGAGTGATATGACGTCGCCGAACTGACTCACCTGCATGTCCGTGTTCCAGTTCCTGTAGCTTGCGCCCAAAGCCAATGCCCAGCCGGATTCGGGGCGATCGAAGAATCTCCACTTCGCCGCCACCCCGAAGGCGTCAGCGTTACCGGCGTCCTTGTCGATGCTCGTGAACCCGACGCCGAGTTCGAGTTTTCTGCCCAGCCCTCCGACTGCGCCCAATGTGTAGCCGTTCCCATCGCAGATCGGTGGAATTATTGCTCGCCCGAGCTCGTTTGTCCCTCGCGTGCTCACATATCCGGCAAAGCCCTCTATGTTGCCTGCCTGGACGACTTGCGCATCAGGTAGGTGAACATAGCCGCTCGCGGGCTCCAGTCCGACAGACGCCAGCGCGCCCGTGCAACACATCGCTACGATCAGTGTTGCCAGTAATACCTTGATCATAGTCCCATACCCCTTTCTCATGTAGGCGGCGACCCGCAGGACCGCCGCCCTTCTTGCCCCTAGCTCTCCACTCTTCGCTGTCAGTCGAACTTCGGCAGCCAATCGCCGTGCTCGGCGATCAAATCGTCGCACAATGCTATCGTCTCATCCATCGTCAGGTTCGCTTGAGTCAGCGGATCGAGCAGCGCCGCGCGATAGACGTCTTCCTTCTTCAGCGTTGCCGATGCCTTCTGCGTCAGCAGGTGCACGTTCACGTTGGTCATCGTCACTGCCGCGCACTGTGTAGGCATGTCTCCCACAACCGTCCCCTGCACGCCGTTGCGGTCGACAAGGCACGGGACCTCGACGCACGCGCCCTGGGTCAGGTTGGTGATGTGTCCCCGGTTCAGGATGTTTCCGTAGATGACGCGCGGGGTGCCGGTCTCGATGGAGTGAATGATGAGTGAGCCGTACTCGCTGCTGCGGCCGATCTCCCCGATGTCCTCGTTCGGGTCCTCGAAACGTCGCCGCATGTCGTGCCAGCCCTCGTCGCCCGCGATGCAGCGGCGGATATACTCATCGATCGGCACGCCGAACCGGTCGATCAGCTCAGGATGATCCTTGCGGATGAAGTAGGGCACATACTCGGCCATGTGCTCGCTCGATTCGCCGCCATAGTAGCCGAATTTCCTAAGCATCTCGAAGCGCACCTTGTCATGCTGCACGAAATCGGCGTTGTCGTTGACGAGTTGCCGCAGCTTGGGGTAGAGGTCCACGCCCTTGTGTTCCAGCTTGATGAACCACGCGCAGTGATTTGTGCCGGCGGCGAGGAACGTTAGCTCTTCCGGCGGGACGTTCAGGCATGTCGACAGCCAATGATGCGCGCCCTGGATGCCGTGGCAGAGGCCGACCGTCTTGATCTTCGTCTGCTGCAGCACAGCGCCGGTGTTGATCGCCATCGGGTTGGTGTAGTTCAGGAGCCACGCGTCGGGGCAAAGCTCCTCCATCTCCCTGCAGAATGAGACCATCACAGGAATCGTCCTCAGGCCGCGGAAGATGCCGCCGATGCCGAGCGTATCGGCGATCGTCTGTTTCAGACCGTACTTCTTCGGTACCTCGAAGTCGGTGACGGTGCAGGGCTTATACAGTCCGACCTGGATCGTGTTGAAGACGTAGTCTGCCCCGTCGAGCGCAGCCCTACGGTCCAGATGGGCAGTGATTTTCGCGGGCGCGCCGAGCTTATCAACAACCTTGTGCGCGAGGATCTCCGCCACCCGCAGTCGCTCCGGGTCGATGTCCATAAGCGCGATCTCGGAGTCGGCGAGTTCGGGGAACTGCAGTGTGTCAGCCAGCAGGTTTCGTGTAAAGACGCAGCTTCCTGCGCCGATGAAAGTGATCTTAGGCAAGAGAAACGCCCTCCAATGTTCGGGTTTACACTGGAGAGCTTATATCACCGAGGGCAAAAGTCCTTGCGGGCGAGTGCGGCTACTCCACGGATTCCATCCGCCGGAGCATCTCGTCAGCCTTCACGAATCCCACGATCCGCGCCGACTCGACCTCTCTTCCGCTGCTGTCTACGAATATCACCGTCGGGAAGCCGCGCACCGAGTAGCGCTTTACCGCCTTCAGCATCGTCTTGTCGTTCTTGTCCGTGCCGTCCACGCGGAGCCTCTTGAACCTCTCCGCGGCGCGTATCACCTTCGGATCGCTGAACGGTCCATGCTCCAGTTCCTGACAGACCACGCACCACTTTGCCGTGAAATCGATCATCACCGGCTGGCCCGCAGTAACCGCGGCAGGGGTGTAGGGCTGCCACTTTATCGACTGCGTCTTCATGTGCGGGGTCGCCAGTACTACGGCCACGACCAGGGCCGCCGTGCCGGTGACTTTCCCCAAGTTCGCGCTGAGCCGGCTCGCCCGGATCGACTTCTCGAAGAATCCCAGGTACAAGCCACCCGCCATCAACACGCCCGGCACCGCGTATCGCGCCGCCGCTTCCGGCAATACCGGGGTCAGGAAATACGCGGCCGCGCCAAGAAGCAGGAATCCTGCCACTTTCTTGACAGCTACCATCCACATCCCCGGCACAGGGAGCTTCGCTGAAAACGCTGCCAGCGCAAAGAGCGGAGTGCCGATTCCTACCGCCAGCGTAAAGAACAGACCGAAGCCTGCCAGGGGGCTTCCCAGCTTGGCAACGAACGCCATTAGCCCCAGCACAACTGGCCCGGCGCACGGAGCACACACAATGCCGAATATTAGACCCATGAACAGCGCGCCGGCCACGCCGCTCTTGCCCGATGCTCTGTTCTGGACGAACGCGGGCGCTCGAAGCTCATACAGCCCGAACATCGAGAGCGCAAGCGCGACAAGAATCGCGGCCAGACCAACCTGCACCGCCGGGCTCTGCGTCGCCGACCCGAACACCTTGCCCGTCATCGCGGCTGCCACGCCAAGGACCGAATACGTCAGCGCCAGCCCCAGCACGTAGACCGCCGCCAGCAGTACAACCTTACTCGTCCGTGATTCGCCCTGCGTGCTGAAGTATCCGACCGTCACCGGCACCATCGGGTAGACGCACGGCGTGAACGCGAGCAGCAGGCCCAGCCCGTAAAGCATCAGCAGTTGCAGCACAAGCGGCATCTCCGCGAGCTTCTTCTCGAGGCCATCTTTCGGCTCGGGCTCGGACAGCCCCCCGAACATCGACGCATTGACTTGCTCAACTGCCGTTCCCGACGCGGCGATGCTCGTCTCGGCGACAGCCTCACTCACCTCCGGCGGAAAACACTGATCATCCTTGCACGCCTGCGAATCGACGCTGGCCCTTATCTCGACCGGTCCTAACTTCGCGTCAGGAGCAACGTGCCCCGTGGCGATGATCGTAACCGTGCCCTCGTAGACGGGTATCTTCTGGTTCGGAGCTATGGGGAAGCTCTTCCGCTCGGCATCCGGATACCTCGGGGAGTCGAACCTGATGCCTTTCGGCGCCTTGATGGTCAGTTGCGTCGGGTAGAGCGAATCCTTTGCGGTCCCGCCGATATGGTAGCCGTCCTTGACCGTGGCCTGGACAGCGAGTTGGAAATCGTCTCCCGGGCGAAGCTTGTCCACAGACAGATACGCCTTCGCGGAAACGATCTTCTCCGATGGCTGGAATGCCGACACCTGTGCCGACGCCACATTTGCCAGGGCGACAACGACGAGAATTACGACAAAGCTGAGCTTGTATCTACTCATATTACCTCTAATTCTACCAGATGACCCCGTATATGTCACGGTGGAGCCAAATCAGTTGGCGTATCGCTTCTTTCCCGCGGATGCTAGGCTTCTCACATAAGCCGTTACCTAACCTCTTCGCCATACATTCTTCCTATACGGATGAACTCGCGCTTACCTCACCGATGAGCCTGGGCTGTCCATATAATAGGAGCTCTTGCCATGCCTGTTCCGTTGATATATACTCTCCCCAAAGCTAGACAATGATTTGGGGGATCCACTATGCCCGAAAAAGCAATCACACGAAGGCAGTTCCTGGGCGCCGGTGCTGCCAGCGCCGCGCTCTTCAGCGCGGGCATGCTCGCGCCTTCATCCGTGCTCGGAGCCAACGACGTGCTCCGCATCGGTCTGATCGGTGTCGGCGACAGGATGGGTGCGCTCCTGAAAGATCTGCGCAACGTCAGCAAAGATATGAACTACCAGGTCACTGGTGTCTGTGACATCTGGAAAGTCAACCGGGACAAAGCGGTCAAGGCGATCACGGACTCGTACGGAACCGCGCCTAAGGTCTATCCGACACCGGAGGCTATGTATTCCGACAAGAACATCGACGCCGTGATCATCAGCACCACTGACTTCTCCCATGCCACGTTGCTCAGACAAGCGATTCTCGCCGGCAAGCACACCTACTGCGAAAAGCCGACGGCGAATACGCTGGAAGACGCCAACGCGGTGATCGCGGCAGCGGAAGCCCACCCCAACATCATCGTACAGGTAGGGACCCAGAGGCGCAGCGACGGCGGCTACAACGCGGCGGCCGAGTACGTCGCAACCGGCGCCCTGGGCAAGATTACCCGCGTCAACGCGAGCTGGAACTACTACGGAGCCCGCTGGCTGCGCGGCGGCGGAGACGGCATAAACGCGGCTGATGTTGACTGGAAGCAGTTCACGCTCGGTAGGGACAACCGCCGGTTCGATGCGCGCGTGTTCCGCGAGTGGCGCTTGTTCAGGCCCTACTCCACGGGAATCGCCTGCCAGTGGATGAGCCACATCGTCGACGCAGCGAATTTCGTCACGGGGGCGAAGTTCCCCAAGAGCTGCGTGGCTATGGGTGGCACATTCAACTGGCATGATGGTCGCGAGAACGGCGACATGCTGCAAGCCTTGTTCGAGTATCCCGAAGGTTTCATACTGAACTACTCGACCGGCTTCGGAAACGACGCCGGCGGCATGTTCAACATACATGGCACCAACGGCACCCTCTACAGCGGCGAGTTCGACAAGAGGGGATGGCGGGCTGCCGGAGACGGCGGTGACAAGCAGACAAGGCTGAAAGAGGAACTGATAATCAAGGGCGAGAAGATGACCAGCCACATGCAGGATTGGCTGGAATGCGTCAGATTAGGCAAGAAGCCGAGGGCTTCGGTGCAGGAGGGCTATCAGCACTCCGTCGCGCTTGTTATGGCGGTGCGGGCAATGGACACGGGCAAGAAGCAGATCTTCGATCCTGCCACGCGCACGATAACCTCCGTCTGACGCGGGGTCGTCGTACAAAATTGGTGGCCGGAGGAGCAACTCCTCCGGCCATCTTCCTCTCCCTCTTTTCCATTCCCCTGGTAGTTCTGCCAACGAGTGCAGCGCTGGCTCGCGGTCCAGTCTAGTGGCACGCACTCGTTTTACGCCGCAACACTCATCTATTACACCGGAGTGTACCTCAGCATTTGCACGTTGTCAACTATCTCTTGCGCGCGATTTTCACGCTGTGTATCTGCCTGGGGTTCGCCTCGATGTTGATCGCGCTTCCGCTTCGTTTGGCATCGCTCTGTTTGTCTTCCTTGAGGTCCACGATCTCCGCTTCAGCCGCTCCCGTCACCTGGACCCTCGCGGACAGCTTGTTACCGGAGATATTGAACCCCCGCACAACTATCGCTTCACCGGCCTCTGCTTTCTTAGTGGCGCTCAGGACGAACCGCGGATCATCTACGTTCACGAAGCTCGCCTCCATCGGCAGTTCGCCGTCGGAAACGCTTGCCTGCCCGACCACCAGAGGTACGTTGAACGCGTGCGCCTGCCTGTAGCTTTCAGCTTCCTCCCAATCGCCCGCGTGCGGATACAGCGCATACTCGAACGTATACCTCCCCTGCATCTGTCCCTCCACCTGCTGCTCGGGAGCGCGCACGCCGTTGCCGACGGCTCGAAGCAGCGTCAGAGCGATAGTCCGCGCCTCGTCATCCTTGACCTCATACTCAGGCTGGCCTTTGTTGATCACCGTCAGCCCGATGCCTCCGCCGCTCACATCGACAAAGCTCTTCTGTGGATGCGTCGCGGGCATCGGTTCCTTCCAGTCTCTGCACTCGGGAACTGCAATGCTGCGCTCGATCACATCGAAAGCTCCTTCTGCGTGCGAGACGGTTGCCGGGATACCGGTCGGGAACAGCACCCGGAGCCGGTGGTCCTTCGCACGATTGTCGAATACGGTTCTGATGTCCACGCGCTTGATGTCCGCAGTCAGAGTTACATACGATGTAGCCCGGCAAGTCACCGTCTCTGCGGACCGACCATCGCCTTCCCGCGCTGCAGGCAATTCCAATTCAGTATCTATCTCGAACACCACCCGAACCGCGTTGTCCTCGACCACGGAGACCCTGGTCTTTGCGCCGAGGCTCGTGACCACCTTGTCCCTGAACGGTTTCCAGTAGTTCCATCCGTCTCCGAAGTCGCCGCCGTCCTCGAATATGAGGCAGTTGGCGAACACGGCGTCGGTCTCCTTATCGAGCAGATAGAAGGTGCCGTCGCTGCTGATTGTGATGGAAAGGAACTCATTCTCGGCCGTATCCGGCCCCAGAAGCATCGTACCTGGCTGGCGGTTCGGCTTGTCCAGCGCCTCTATCCTGTATGCCTTGTAGCCTACCGATGGCACGTTTTCAGCCACGAACGCAAGACGAATCCCGTGGTAATGCCCTCCAGGTATGTCGTAAGGCGCCTGCGTCATTGGGCAGTAGCTCCGTCTGGCAATCATTGCCGAGGGTACCTCATTACCTTCAGGGTCGAGCACGCGCACGCTGTGGATGTTCCAGTCACCGGGGAAGTTGATCTCGGCGTCCACAACATCCGTCCTGCTGCCGGAGAGCATGTTGAACGCCGCCGCCACGAGGGTCCTGTCCGGGTTGTCAGCCCTGCTTCCGATCCGTCCCGCGATGTTCGCAAGTCCCTTCGCAACCAGCTGATCGCCGATCTGCCTGACCTGATCGTAGCGGTAGACCATGTCCTTGTGAACCTGATCGATACTGCACCCGCAGATGCTGTCGTGCGGGCTGTTCTGGAGCAGATACTTCCAGGCGAGGTCTATGTAGGTCTGCGGGTAGTCGCCACCCATCATGTAGATCCACGACCAAAGCGGCTCCACGTACTTTTCCAACAGCGTCTCGCACGCATGGTTCGCCTGCTTCAGGTGGATTCTGGAGGACAGAACGCCCGCCAGCACTGCCTGCAGCCTCCACGCCCTGTTGGACCATCTCAACTCGCCCTCGAACGTCTGCAGCTCAGGGTTCTCAGAGCGCACACCGGCAAGGAAGTCAGCTATGGTACTGTGGACCAGCTTCACGTTCTTCAGGCTCTTGTTAGCTATAGCGATGATCCCCGGCGTCTTGAACTGCGGGAACACGTGGTCCACGCCGTCCATGAATAGCAAATGCGACGTGGTAGGCCTCTCGCTCACGCAGTCCTCGACCAGTGCCTGGACTTCACGTGTCACCTGCTCTTCATCCAGAGACTGGTTCTCGTCGCGCAAGCTCTGCTGAAGCCTGTAGAAGAAGTTCGAGTAGGCGTTGTTGTCCGGCATCTTGGCTACGAGCACTTCCGAGCCGTCCGGCGAGCGCCACAGAAACTCGCTCTTGGTCTGGTCCGCCGTGATACCCCTGAACATCACCGCGTTGTCGATCCCAAACCCGCGCATCAACTGCGGCAACTGCGAAGTGTGCCCGAAGCAGTCGCGAACGTAGCCCGATGCCAGGTAGCTGCCGTAGTCCTCTGACTGCTTCTTGCCGAGCAGCAGGTTTCTTATCAGGCTTTCCCCGCTGACCAGGAACTCGTCGGGTTGGTTGTACCAGGGGCCAACGATGATCCGCCCGGCCTTTGTCAGCTTCCGAAGCCTCTCCTCGTTTTCGGGCCTGATTTCCAAGTAGTCCTCCAGGACTATCGTCTGCCCATCGAACGTGAAGTACTTGTACTCGGGGTCGCGTTCCATCAACTCGAGTAGACTGTCGGTCAGATCGACCAGCCTCATTCTGAACTGCTGGAACGTGTTATACCATTCGCGGTCCCAGTGGGTGTGCGAAACGATGTGCGCTGTATACATGACGATCCTCCGAAATGCTCAAGAGCCGCCCCATGTTAACCGATAATCGCTCCAAAGAACAACGGCAAGCCGCAGCAAGTATGAGCAGCAAGTAAGCGCATGGAGTAGGCAGCAGGCGCATCCTGAGCCTGTCGAAGGAGCGCTCCTGCCGCGAGCACTGCTTGCCTGTCTTTCTTTACTGAAGGGGTTCCATTCCCCTCACGTTTGTGGTAAAATACGCGCCTGATGCCCGTCCAACCGACGGGCTACTGCTGTTAGTTGGAGCTGTTTCCGGAAATGTCAGATATGGAATTCGTCCTCACGCCTCAGGGCTTCCAGGATATTCAGAACGAACTCAACGATCTGCTTTCTGCCAAACGCCCCGCCGTCATAGAGCGGATCAGGCAGGCGAGGCAGCTTGGCGATTTGAGCGAGAACTTCGATTATGAGGACGCCAAAAGAGTCCAGGCAATGTTGGAGGCTCGCATCGTCGAGCTTAAGGCGATACTCTCCCACGCCAGTATCGTGGATCGCGCGGCGTCCGATGGTTCCATCGGCATCGGCACCAAGGTCGTCCTGAAAGACCTTGAGGAAGGTTTCGAGGATGAGTTCACGATCGTAGGCCCGGCGGAATCCAGCCCCGCCGAGGGCAGAATCTCCCACGAATCGTGCGTGGGTGAGGCTTTGATGGGCCGCAAGGTCGGCGACAAAGTAACCGTCCAGGCCCCCGGCGGCTCCATCAAATACGAAATCGTCTCGGTGCAATAGCATTCAGAATCAGGGATTATGAATGGCCCTCGGTCCGAGGTTTGCGATTCATAGTCCCCAATTCACTATCCATAACTCAGAGTGCGTGGTCCTCAGCATCCACGAGTATGTGGCCCACGCACTTGTCACCGTTCAGGAACTCGATCCTTCCCGCCCTGTAGCGCACCTTTACCCTGCCTTCGCCATCCAACTCGATGCTTGAGCCTTCATCCAGGCGGATGTTGTTGGAGTGCATATTCAGGCCGACACCGTACTTGCCCCTCACGTCGAGTCCCGTATTGCCCTTGCCGTCAAGGCCGATCCCGACCTTCCAGTGCGAGTTGGCATCGTGGATGTGAATGCCTTCGTCGCAGGGCCCTCCATGCGCGGCGAGCACGTTGATGCCGTAGATCTGCGTCGGCTCCGTTCCGGTGTAGTGGTTGCTCATCTCGACGTTCACGCCCAGAGCTACGCCGCGAGCATGCGCGAACACCTCTGAATGCAGTCCCGAGGACCATCCCGGCTCCTTCTTGGTCAGCCGCGAACACATCACACAGGCGTCGCCTTCCACGTGCGAGGTGGTCAGGTGCGCATAGATCGTCCACGGGTAGCTCTTGTTGCCCTTTTCCTCGTGAATCAGCGACAGGATTTCGTGGGTCATCGCTCGCTCGGTGTTGTTGTCCGAGCGCTCCCAGAGGATCATCGTGTCCAGCGGCTCGACCGGCGGCCTGCCCTTCATCATGTGGCGGGTCAGCGTCTCTCCCTTGGCAACCATCGTGCGCTCCGGTTCCGGTTTGGCTTCCTCTGCCGCCGCCGCAGTCTTCTTGCCGAGCAAGCTGCCTACCAGAGCGGCCAGCCCGGCTATGATGAAACCTCGTCGTGTGTCCATGTCATATCTCCTCTTCCAGTATGCCTTTCAGTTTAGCCGCTCGCTGGGCATAACTCAAGACCTGGTAGAATTACTGGTTTCTGGGTTCGGTTTCCCCGTAACTCTACCAGGATGTGGAAAGCTGAGTATGGGAACGCATTGCTTGGCAAGGAGGCAGGGCATGAGGGCAATACTCTTCGGCATCATCGTGGCATTCGTTATTGGTATCACCGGTTGTGGCGGAGGAGTGGGCCAACCGCCGTCCGGCTCCCAGACGCTGCAGATCGACTCCGACCAGGACACTCAGTCCGACATTCCTGGCACCAGGCAGACAAAGACCGGCGATGATCTGGATAACCCTCCGGCTCCGCCGGACTACCCATCAGATGACGGCGAGCCCATGCTTCCACCCCCGCCTCCACCGAGCTACCCGTAATCCAGGAGACTCGCCCGAGAAGAACTCCTCTGGGCTTCCGAGAGGCCGGCCTTAGCGCCGGCCTTTCGTGCATGATGCGTCCCCGCGAGTTGCGGGCGGTTTATGGTATAATCTGCGACAACCAGACTACGTAAGGAGGGCCTGCGGCATGATCCTGCAATACTGCCGTTCCTGAGAAAACGGTGCGCCGCGCGTGACGCGGCGAGCGAACAATCGCACATCCGCGGCTTGCCTCCGGCTCTCCACGCTGCTTCCTCTCTGATCTGCTGAGGCCACTGCGTGGGACCTGGGCCGGGCCGCCTGCCGCCACGCAACCAGACCAAGAGGAGGAAAGCAATGTCTGATTATCGATGCATGTGGACGGGGCTGGGCCTGGACCTGGACCGCCACGACTCGCTTCTGGAACTTCTGGGCCAGGGCTACGCCCAGGCCTTTCTCTCGCAGCAAAACCGCCCCGAGGGGATGAAGTACTTCGACTTCGTGGTCAGTGAGGCTCACGGGCTACGAATCAAGGAACTCGTAGAGCACAAGAGCAAGGGCGGCACCGTCGTGGGCACATTCTGCGTCTACGTGCCGGAAGATGTGATCCTTGCCGCTGGAGGTATCCCGGTAGGCTTGTGCGCGGGAGCCGACTTCGCCGTTGCGGACAGCGATGGCCTCATTCCCCGCAACACTTGTCCGCTGATCCGCGCCTCCCTCGGCTTCAAGATGAACCGCACTTGCCCTTACATCCAGGCATCAGACTTCGTCGTCGGTGAGACTACGTGCGACGGCAAGAAGAAGATGTTCGAGGCTATGGCGGAGCAGCACCCCACATACATAATGGAGGTGCCTCAGAAGAAGACTGCCGCGGCGCGCGACCTGTTCATCAGCGAGGTCAAGGCTTTCGTAAGCAAGATGGAGTCGGAGTCCGGACGCAAGATCAGTGCCGACCAACTCGCGGAGGCGACTCGCAGACTCGAGGCCAAGAAAGCGGCCCTGCGCAGGCTCCACGAAGCGCGCAAGGCCGACCCCGTTCCTATCTCCGGCCTCGATGCGCTTCTGGTGTCTCAGATATCCTTCTACGACGATATCGACCGCTTCACCACCAAGGTAAACGAGCTTGCGGATGAAGTGGAAGCTCGCGCGGCCGAGGGGCGCGGTGTCTTCGCCAAGTCCACTCCGCGCATCCTCTTCGCGGGCACTCCTCTACCCCTGCCGGACTGGAAGCTCCACAGCATACTCGAATCAAGTGGGGCGACTATAGTGGGTGAGGAGTCCTGCGTCGGCAGCCGTTACTACACAACTACAACACCCGCAAACGACGACACCCTCGATGGACAACTCAGCGCCATATCCGATCGCCTGCTGGGCACGCACTGCGCATGCTTCACGCCGAACCTGGAACGCGTTGAGGACATCATCGAGATGGCGCGCGAGTACAAAGCGGACGGAGTTATCCACTACGCCCTTGCATTCTGCCAGACCTACGCAGCGGAGGCTATCAAGGTCGAGAAGGCGCTAAAGGCCGAAGCGATACCCGTGATGTCGCTGGAATCGGATTTCTCCGATAACGATGCGGCTCAGCTCCAGACGCGCGTTCAGGCGTTCATAGAAATGCTGCGTAGATAGGCGCGGGACATCCTGCAGATCCCGGTGGCTTCGGCGCGGTGTACGCGCCGAAGCACATCTACACCAACATCCATGGGGATCGCGCAAGCAGGCCAATCAGGACTTGCTTATCGCGTTCGGCACTGCGTCCTTGCAGTCAATCAGAGCGGTTACCGCGTCCTCGGTCATCCCCAGCACCGTCGAAAGCTCTTCTGCCAGGAGCTTCTTCGCTCTCTTGAGCTGGTGCAGTTCACTGACCTTGGGGTATCGGGACTTAGGTTCGGTAGCCTGGTGTCGGATTGCTTGTGCGAGCGCAAGTGGGTCGTTCCAACTCAGGTTGCGTAGCGCACATGCGGGTGAGTCGTCCGCGCACTCTCCAGCGAGGATCTTGATGGCTTCTTCAAGTTTGTCAGCGGAGGAGACGGGCCGCAGGCCCAGTTCGTCGGCAGTATCGACCGGAACGAGGATTGTGGAACCGATGGAGGGCTTGGGGATTACGAAGTACTCCTTCGTTTCACCGTCCTGAACGCGTTTCTCGATGTGGTCGATTACGCCTACGCCGTAGCGCGGGTGCAAGACTGTATCGCCTATTTCCATTTGGAAAACAGTCCCCCTTTCGAGGTCATCATTGGCCTCGCGTCTACGATTGCACACATGATACGTCTTTCCCGCCGCCCTGTCAATGACGATTTCCGGTCTGTATCCTTCACTCGCCTCGAAACCTTGCTCGGGCTGGATTCGCAGTCCCCCTGCTCGGGCGCGATTTGCAATCCCGCCCGAGACAGAATCCCGCTATCTGTGATGGTCGAGCGCACCTCCGGGGAGGGACTGCGCCCGCCACCGGAGAACCTTCTCTTAGAACAACCAAGAGGATGATCAATGAACGAGTTAGCAGACAGAATCGGTGCCGGATACGAATGGATGGATCGGTCGCAGATTGCCGAGTTCCAGTCCACCAGCCTGCGGGCGAGCGTCGCCCAGGCTGCGAAGTCGCCGTATTACTCAGCGAGATTCGCCGAACTCGGCATCGATTCCAATGACATCAAGTCCGCCGATGACATAACAAAGCTGCCCTTCACCACAAAAGAGGACCTCCGCCTGAGCTACCCTGACACAATGCTTACGGTCCCGAAGGAACAGGTGCTCCGCATGCACACTTCCAGCGGAACGACCGGCAAGCCTACCGCCATCTTCCACACTCGCCAGGATGTCGAAAACTGGGCCGAGCTGATGGCGCGCTGCCTGGCGATGGCGGGCGCGACTCCCGCCGACGTGTTCCAGAACATGTCCGGCTACGGGCTGTTTACGGGCGGCCTCGGGCTCCATTACGGCGCGGAGCGGCTGGGCATGTGGGTGATTCCCGCGGGCGCCGGCAACACCGCGCGCCAGATAATGCTCATCCGCGATTTTCACGTCACCGTCATTCACGCTACACCCAGCTACGCGATGCACGTGGCAGAGAGGATGGTGCAGGAGGGCGACGACCCGCGCAGCCTCGGGATCAAGATTGCAGCACTCGGAGCCGAGCCCTACACCGAGGAACTCCGGCTGAAGCTGCAGGACCTCTACGGGTTCAAGGCGTTCAACAGCTACGGGCTCTCCGAAATGAACGGCCCCGGTGTCGCGTTTGAATGCCACGAGCAGAACGGTATGCACATCTGGGAGGATAGCTATCTGGTAGAGATCATCGATCCGAAGACGCTGCAGCCTGTCCCGGACGGTGAGGTAGGGGAACTGGTGCTGACCACCCTTCGCCGCACGGCGATGCCGATCATTCGCTATCGCACGCGCGACCTTACGAAAAAGCTCGTGGGCGACTGCTCCTGCGGTCGCAAACACGCGAAGCTGGCAAGGTTCGTCGGCCGGTCGGACGATATGCTCATCATTCGCGGCGTCAACGTCTTCCCGAGCCAGATAGAGGAAGTCATCATGCGGCACAAGTGGCTCGGCGGCAACTACGTGATTGAGCTCTCGAAGAAGGCCGCACTGGACCAGATGACAGTCAAGGTCGAGATCGCAAAGAGCGGCTTCGACGGCTCCATGGAGACGCTGCGCAAGCTGCGCGCGGAACTGCAGCGCCAGCTAAAAGAGCAGATCGGATTTACCGCCGAGATCGACGTCATGGAGCCCGGCAGCCTTCCCGCTAGCGAAGGCAAGGCCAAACGGGTCATAGACGCAAGAAGTTGAAAGCGTAAGAGTTGAAAGTCAAGAGTTGGAGTTGGGTTCCGAGCTCTCACCTTGCAACTCTCCAACTTGTAACTGGAGTGAAGCGATGTACCAGGAACTGCGTGTATTTGTAGAGAATAAGCCGGGGAAGCTGTCGAAGATCGCTGAGCTGCTCGGCAAGGCGGGCATCGACCTGCTGGCGCTGGAACTTGCCGATGAGGGGCAGTTCGGGGTGTTCAAGCTGCTCACCGCCGAGCCCGACCGCGCCCGGCACGTGCTCTCCGATGCCAACATGACAGTCGCCGTCAATCAGGTTGCGATCATCGAAATCCCCGACCAGCCCGGTTCGCTGCTCAAGCTCGCCAAGGCAATGGAGGCCGCCAACCTCAACATCTCCGACGCCTACGGCTGCATCCTGGAACGAGGTAAACGCGCGGTTTTCGTGGTTAAGGGCGACAACCTGGATGCAATCGAGAAGGCTGCCACAGAGGCCGGCCTCAAGGCGCTGAGCTCGCTTGCTTAGTCTGAACCTCCAGCGAATCATCCTGGTATAATAGCTGCGGAGGCCGACGATGAGACTGGAACAACTGGACCGCATAACGTTCGACCGGGATATACGCGGCGGCAAGGCCTGCATCCGGGGTATGCGCATTTCGGCGGCCCTGGTCGTGAATCTCGTAGCAAACGGTATGAGCAAGAAAGAGATCATTGCTGCATACCCGGAGCTTGAGGAGGAGGACATAGTTCAAGCACTCAAGTACGCTGCCCTGGCTGCCGGGGATTCTGTGGACTACGCGGCATAGGAGAATCCATGCGCTTTCTGGCAGATATGGGTGTGTCTCCGCTGACCGTAGCCTTTCTGCGCGAGTCCGGCCACGACGTTGTTCGACTCAGTGATGAGGGACTTGAAGCGTCTGCCCGACCATCTCGTATTGGCCAAAGCGCGTAACGAGCAACGGGTGTTGCTGACGGCCGACCTCGATTTCGGTGGATGATGGCGGTAGGCGGGTACACAGTCCCGAGCATAGTCCTGTTTCGGCTCGCCGACATGACCCCATCCAATGTTGCCCGCCGCCTCCACAGAATCCTCAGCGAACACAGCTCCGCCCTCTTGGCTGGGGCATTTGTGGTTGTGACGGAATCCGCTGTCAGGTCACGACCGCTGCCAATAGGGCGCGGCGAAGCCTGAACGCAGCCTATGGAGGCAGGCACGGCACGCGTGCCTGTTGGAGAAGAACAATGAGCTACCTCGGCTGGTCACTGGTTCTTGGAACACTTGTCGCAACCACAAGCATGGCAAGCGAAGCCGTTCGCCCGCAGTTTCATTTTAGCCCCAAGAAGAACTGGATGAACGACCCCAACGGGCTGGTCTACTACGAGGGCGAATATCACCTCTACTTCCAGTGGGACCCCCTCGGCAACGATGGCAGGCAGAAGGCCTGGGGGCACGCGGTAAGCACCGACCTCGTTCACTGGACTGAGCTTGAGCCGCCGATTCTGCCCGACAAGATGGGCGACATCTGGTCCGGCAGCGCGGTAGTGGACTGGAACAACGTCACGGGCTTTCAGAATGGCGACGAGAAGACCATTCTTGCCTTTTACACCGCCGCGGGCGATCCGTTTACACAGTGCATTGCGTACTCGAACGACAGGGGTCGCACGTTCACGAAATACGAGAAGAACCCGATCCTCAAGCACATCAAGGGCGGAAACCGTGACCCCAAGGTGTTCTGGTACGCGCCCGGCAAGCACTGGGTGATGGCGCTCTATCTGGATGGCGACGAATATGCCGTCTTCAACTCGACCAATCTCCTCGACTGGCAGGAAACGTCGAGATTGCGCTTCCCGAACGATGGCGAGTGCCCCGATCTCTTCGAACTACCGGTTGACGGCGACAAGAAGAATACGACATGGGTCTTCATCGCGGGCACCGGCAACTACATGATCGGCGACTTCGACGGCAAGACCTTCAAGCCCACCAGCGGCCCGTTTCAGGCGGATTATGGCGCGCACTACTACGCGACTCAGACCTACAGCGACATCCCCGCATCCGACGGCCGCAGGATTCAGATCACCTGGATGCGCGGCGGCCTATACCCCGGCATGCCGTTCAATCAGCAGCAGGACTTCCCCTGCGAGTGCACCCTCAAGACCTTCGCCGACGGCGTGCGCATGTGCCGGATGCCCGTGAGGGAGATCGAGGGGATCAGGAACGGCGAGTTCAAGTGGCGCGATGTCACCGTCAGCCCGAAGGAGAACCTGCTTTCTGGTGTTGATGGGGAGCTATTCGACATCGAAGCCGAAATCGAGCTCAAAGACGCCGCGGAGTTCGGCCTCAACCTCCGCGGCCAGGAAGTCCGCTGCGACGTCGCCGCAAAGAAGCTGATCTGCCTTGGCCGTGAAGCCGTAGTAGAACCCATCGACAACCACCTCCGCCTTCGCATCCTCGTCGATCGCAACTCAGTCGAGGTATACGCGCAGGGCGGAAGATACGTCTTCTCCAACTGCTTCGTCCCTAACGGCAGCAGGGATCTGGAGTTCTACACCAGAGGCGGCAGAGTCAGGATAGTGTCAATGCACGTCTGGCCGCTGAAATCGGCGCTAGAGTAGGATGGCCTAATCAAACTGAACGCCGTGAATGCCCGAAGCCACAGGCTCCTTGGGTTGCAGATCACTTACTAGTTCGTCCACGAACACTGTGTGTTCCGCAGGCTCTCTGCCTGGCAACATCGCGCTGTAGAGCCGGCGCGCACAGTGCCGGGCCTCCTCGCTTGTCTCTGCACAGATCAGAAGGTCCATCGAATTGGCATCCAGCGGGGAGTCTTTCAGTAGCATCCGCACGCTGTAACCTTTGACTTGTCTTGGCGCATACTCAAGAGAGAGCATGAGCGTGCAGATGGGTTCTATCATGGCCAGGACCCCCACCGAACCGTCTGCCAGCTGCGTTGTGCAGTTCAGAGCCGAGGTCAGGAGTTCTCGTGCCTTGGTGAGTTCATTCGCCCTGCACTCAGCCAGCGCCAGGGCGTAGAGCGCTTCTGGATAGAAGCCGACATCGAGCGCCCTGTTGCAGTAGATGCGGCATTCCTCGGTGCAGCCAGCATCCTCGAAAGCCTGTGCTATCCTCAGATATGTCTTGCCTTTGGGCAACATCGTGGCCGCTCTCTCCGCGAACTGCCTACTCTTGGCGAGGTCGCCGCAGATCGCGTGGGCATAGATGTTCATTAGCATTACGTCCGGGTCGTCGGCTGCCAGACCGCTAATCGTCTCCAACTCCGTAAGCGCATCCCGCCACTGCCCATCGTCCAGCAGTGTGCTTACAAGAGTCTTCCGAATCTCGACTGATCTCGGAGCCATCGCCACGGCCGACCGCGCCGAATCCGTGGCTTCCAACAGCTTGCCCTGTCTACGCTGGCTGACGGACAGCGCGGCCATGATGGTGGCGTCATCGGGTCGCGCATCGGCGGCATTCAGGAAGTAGATCTCAGCGTCCACCCAATTGCCGCATAGCGCGAATGCCCAGCCAAAGCCCCAGCCCATCGACTTGCCAAAGCGATGAGCACCATAGGCTACGTTCATGGCGGCATAGCTATCATTTACATTGCCAAGCCACGCCAGTGCGATCGACTGGGCAAGGAGGCCCTCCAGCCGGAATCTATCCTCGGCAAGACAATACTCGGAGGCCACCAGAGCACTGCGCATATCGCATTTGGCCAGCATGCTGTAGCACACTTCGGCCCAGAATGCGGACCTGCGGCCCTTCCCTCTAGTGCTGGGCGGCAGCAGAGCTAGCACCTCTCGCGCGGTTTCCGCTCGCCATTCATCGGGCGGTACTTGTCTTTGGTCTGATCTCAGCGATTCGAGCCACAACTCGAAGGGTGGAGCGGGCAGAGGCGACATCTCCCGTCGTGCGTATCTGACAGCCATCCAACAGCCCGATCCAAGGAACGCGCATGCGATGAGCGAAGTCACAAGGACAGCACCGAACTCAAGGCAGCAGAGCATACACACCGCAACGATCAACGTGAAACAGCCCAAGACAATCGCTGCTACCCCGATAGCTTGCCCGCGTGTGTAGTGATCGCTGGCTATGACTCTCTTTGCCTTCTTGGCTGCTGTCTTTCTTGCACTGGATGTCGCCTTGCGTTCGAGATCGCGGACGATGCTGTCCGCATGCCGCATATAGGCATCGGCTATCTCGTCAGCGTTCTTCAGCAATGCTAACGCGGGCTCAGCGCCTGTTGAGTGGCTGTGAACCGGGGGGAGTGCTGCAAGGCGATCAGCCAGCGGCGGATGTGTTGCGAACTCAGTATCGGCCCGCGATGCGAGCAGCCACTGCTCCATGCGTCGGCGCTCTGCGATATCGACCGGCGTGAGCTTGCCGCGCAGCCACTCACTGAAGCTGTCGCTGCGCTGTCCGAAGACCCTACGGTCGCGCCAGTCGATCGACTCACGCTTGGAGATGGCAATCCCCATCTTGAGAAGTGCGCCCCCGAAAACATCGGAACCGGCGCATTTGGCTGCTTGGCTATCAGCTTGGAGTTCATCGGTTCTGCTAGCTGCCGCGAAAGCTCGATTCATGAAGCGCATCAGCTTGATGAGACATCTGTAGAGCAGTGATGCAGTGTGGAAGCTGGTCTTTCTGTACTCGTATTCCTTCAGCAGCGTTTCAAGGTCTTCCCGGAGCTGATCTGCACACGCGAGTCCTCGGAAGCAGAACGACTGATGCGCTCTGACGACGAATTTGCAGTGAGCGAGCTCGTGCGCAATTATGGATGCGAGCTCGTCTCTAGTCAGCACAGTGATCAGGTCATAGCCCAGGTAGAGCCTGGACTTGCCTTGTCCGGTGCGGTTACCGTAAAGCGCTATCGATGCATCCGCCGACATTTCGACCGAAATCTGTTGCGGCGGTTCAACTCCAATCCTCGCGGCCAGTTGCTCCGTCAATGCATACAGATCAGGCGCGTCTTCCCTGCGGAGGGGCATATACCAGTCGGGGCCATCGCGGAGTCGCAAGCCTCTCATTACGATCCCTGAAAGGCGCCCCATCGCGTTCATCGCAGGCAACAAACCGCCGATCACATAGATGGCGGCGAGGCATCCGACAAGATAGAACGAAAGGACGAACCAGATCCACCCCAGTGCCAAGACACAGAACAGATAGAATAGCAATGCTGTGCCGACAGCGGCGAAGGATGTGCTCTTGCTGCTTGGATTGGCCGAGCTCAAGGACTCCATGCGGCCGTTTTGTTCTGGTTCTTCACGGCGTGGCAGTGTTGCCAATGGTGTCTCCATCTGAGATATGCTTGGTTGCTATGTTCCTCAGATGGACGACCGCTCTCACCATGTTTTTCCGCCTACTCAGGTGTGCCTAGCGCCCGCATCTTCGCCACCCACGCCTCGAAGTCCGGGTTGCCTTCCTGAATATGCGTCATCTTCTGGCGGCGGGCTACGCGCTCGAATTTGTCCAGGTCCGTTTTGAATGACATGGGATCGGCAGGCTTTCCGGGCTTCGCCTGGCGGCAGACGGATGCGTAGAGGACCTGAAGCTCCCCTTCCTCCACGCGGCGCAGCGTCTCGGGGTCCGTATCGAGCTTCGCCAGTTCCGTCGCGCGGGCGAAGCAGTCGCGGGCCCTGGTCATGAACTCATCATCGAAGATGTCCATGCCATATCTGATGCCTCCGGGCGGGCTCTTGAGCCTGGTCGTATGCTGCTTCTCCCAGGTGTCCCACAGCAGTTCCTGGTAGTCCCAGATAGCATCCGCCGCGGCCCCGTAGTAGCCGTAGACGAAGTCCTTCATCAGCGCGCGCGTATCGAGCCTCGGGTCCCAGAGCTGCTTCGCCCAGACCCAGCATCTCATGTAGCCGTCGGCGGTCCCCGGCGTCTGATAGTTCCCCTGCAGCATCACGCCTTTCGCGTTGTGCTTGACGAAATACCTGATGCTGTCCGTTACGACCTGCCAGTTCGGCATCGGGCCGGGATAGTGGCTGAAGTTGCAGGTGTAGTCCCAGATGTGGATGTCGGAGCCCATGGCCGCCCAGGACTCCATCTTCGGAACGAAGTTCGCGGACTCCTCGATCGTCAGGAACGGCTCCGGCCACGCATTGCAGTCCGTACAGAGCTGGATTGCCACGTTCTTCGCCGGGCGGACGGTCTTCGGCGGAGCGGCGGTATCGAGATACGCCAGCGTCGATATCCGCACCTTCGGGAACTCCTTGCCGACCTCTTCCGCCACCGCGTTAACGAACGTCAGGAGCGGCCCCGCCATACTGCCTTCGGCTTCTCCCGCGGCCTTGCACTCGGCGCAGGCGCAGCACGGGTGGGAGTCGTTCTGAGAAACGCTGATGATCTGCGACTCCGGGCTCGCTCTCAGAATCCGCTTGGCGTTGTCAGCGACGACCTTGACGACCTCCTTGTTGCTGAAACAGAGCTGCAGAGGGACGCGCTTGCCGTTATGCTCGGAGTAGTACTCCGGATGCTGATCGAAATACTGGCTCGGCGGCGCCAGTGCCTCGAAAGTGTGCACGAACATCGCGTAGTGCTTATTGCCGCCCCACTCCACAGGCACCGAGGCCGCCGAGGAGTTGGTCCGGTTCCGCAGCGACCACGTGCCGTCGAAAGCCTCCCAGTAGAATGGATCCCTGATCTCCAGCGCCGGCGCGTATGAGCGTGTCACCGGCCTGAACCTGAGTGTCGGCATACTCGGGATCTTCTGGCTGAACCGTGAATACCACCTGCAGCCGAGGTCTTCCTCCAGCAGCGCGTAGACGGCATTGATCGGCCCCCGCGTCGCTCCCCCGAGCACGAACAGGTTGCCATCCTTTGAGGCAATCGCGTAACCCTCATCCTGCAGCTTGCTCTGCGCCACCCTCAGCCCCGAGCTCTCGAACAGTCGTGTTCTGCCGATGCTGATGAACTTGCCCTTGACCGCGCCGCCATCCGGCTCGCGTTGTATCTCAAACTTCGCGCCTGCGATGCTGCCCAGCCAGTAGGCTAGGTCATCCGCGGCCTTCTGCTCCTGCGCGGATGCGCCGGTAGGGATCAGAACCGAATACAGCGCTTTCCCATCCTTCGCCAGCGTGATCTCCGCGCCTGAAGCGCCCTTCGGCTTCAGGGAGTTGCTCCAGGTCGATTTGGGCGCGGCGGCGAGTCCGGTTGCGGTTGCGATCACGAGAAGCGCCGATATGATGATCGTGTTGTTCATCGAGGTTGTCTCCACAAGTGTTACGTGCTCAGAGACCCTTCATCCGCGCTGCAGGCTTATCCTTCGCTCATATCGCGGAGGTAAGCCGCAGGGTTGACGCGAAGCCCTACGCAGACGATGCGCCGCTCGACGGATGCTGCTTGTCTAGCTGAGTTCAACGCGATCAGGCCGTAAGAGGTGAAGTGCAGGCAGGCGAGGAAACAGCTGACAGATGCCTCATCCGCGGCGTCAAACTTGTGAACCGAGCCCATCGGTTACCGGGGGGCCACAACAATGCATTACCGAAATATACTATCGTGTCTCGGGCTTGCGTTTCTCTTGGCGCTGATCGCGGCCGCCGCGTTCGCAGCGGATGCGCCGGCTCCGGCCGACAGCCCGATCGTCGCCAAATGCAAGGCCGATCTCGACAAGCGGCTCGCTAAGATCCGGCTGCAGGACATCAAGCTCGTAGAAGCAAAGCCCGTAATGTGGCCTAATGCTTCCCTGGGCATGCCGGAACCGGGCAAGCTGTATGCCCAGGTGGTTACGCCCGGCTTCCGCGTCACCCTGAAGGCCGGCAACACAACCTACTTCTACGCGACCAGCAACAAAGTCATCAAATACGGCGGCCCGGTGGAGATGTGGGGCTTCTCGATGCTCTACACGAGGCCGGTTGCGAACGAACCCAACCTGAACGGCGACCTCTACCAGTGCTCGCTGCTCGGAACCAACTGCGCGCGCATTGCCTCGAAGGTCGCTGACTCCTACCCCCAGGAGAAGGGCCAGATCATCTTCACGCAGCGCACATCGCGTTCCGGGTTCGATCTCTTCCTCCTGAACGCCGCCGACGAAAAGGCCAAGCCGAGGAAGCTTCATTCAGCGTTCGCCTTTGCCGGCGCCGCGCTCGATGCTAAGCAGGCCAGATGGGCCGCCCTCGTCAGGCCTCGGCTCGGGGCCGCATGGACGGTTCTTGTCGCTCCGCTTGCCGGAGAAGCCCAGCCGCTCGTTATCGCTGTCCCCGCCGACGTGAAACCAGAGCAGATCGCCTGGTCCGAAGGCAAGCTGATGATTCTCTCCACGAAAGGCCGGATATCCGTCGCTCACGAGATCACGCCCGGCGATGCCAGGGCTGAATGGAAAGCCGTAGGCGCGCATCTATTCCCGCTCACGCCTGACTACATGCTCAACAAGAGCCAGCACCTTGACATAAGTGAGAGAGAACTTGACGGCAAGATCGGTGTCGAAGTCGCGAGCGTATGGTTCACCGGAGACCGTAACGTTATCGCAAGGATCGAGCGACTGAAGCTGACCGGAGAGACGCTCCTGCCCCTGGGCTACGCGTTCATCTGGGGCCGGAAGGGCGACGCTCTTGCCGCCTACACGGTGGACATATCCACCGGCGAGGTCATCCCGGCGACTCTCGGCAGCGTCACTCAGATCCGCGCCTTGCGCTACCCGCCGCGCAGCAATCCGCTTGGCGCAAAGCAGCCGTAGAGGTACGAGGCCAAATCTAAGATCATAAATCTAAAATTCGCAATCCCTGAGGTTTCCGATGAAAGCCGTAATGGTAATGTTCGACTCCCTGAATCGCCGCTTCCTGCCGCCGTATGGCTGCGATTGGACGCACGCGCCCAACTTCGCGCGGTTGGCGAAGAACACGGTCACATTCACTTCGTCTTTCGTCGGGAGCATGCCCTGCATGCCGGCGCGCCGGGAGATTCACACCGGGAGATACAACTTCCTGCATCGATCCTGGGGCCCGCTTGAGCCGTTCGATGACTCCATGCCGGAGATACTCAAGAACAACGGCGTCTATACGCATCTGGTGACCGATCACTACCACTACTGGGAGGACGGCGGCGCGACCTATCACCCCCGCTACTCCTCCTTCGAGATATCGCGCGGGCAGGAGACGGACATCTGGAAGGGCGAAGTTGCCGACCCGGAGCCCCTCGAGACGCCGGGCCAGGTTCGCCGCGAGCACCTGGTCAACCGGAAGTACATGCAGAACGAGGAGGACCAACCTCAGCCGAACACGTTCCGCCAGGGGCTTGAGTTCATCGAGACCAACAAGGACCAGGACAACTGGTTCCTACAGATAGAGACCTTCGACCCGCACGAGCCGTTCTTCTCGTGCCAGAAGTATAAGGACCTCTACCCGCACGAATATGACGGGCCGGAGTTCAACTGGCCGAAATATGGCCCGGTTACAGAGCCTCGGGATCAGGTCGAGCACTGCCGCGCGGAGTACATGGCTCTGCTCTCGATGTGCGATCACTACCTCGGAAAGGTCCTCGACGCTTTCGACAAGCACAACCTGTGGCAGGACACTATGCTGATCGTTAACACGGATCACGGGTTCCTGCTGGGCGAGCACGACCATTGGGCTAAGATGGCGATGCCGTGGTATAACCACCTCGCAAACACGCCGCTCTTCATCTGGGACCCTCGCTGCGGCTGCCGCGGCGAGACACGAGGAGCCCTCGTCCAGACCATAGACCTCGCTCCGACACTGCTCGACTTTTTCAACATCGCTCCCTTCGCCCCTTCTCGGGAAGGAGGAATTGCCGCACCCTTCTCCCCTCCTTCCGAACGAGGGTCCGCCGCTCCCGCCTCCTCTGCTTACCAGAGAGGGTCCGCCGCTCCCATTTCCCCTCCTTACCAAGGATGGGCCGGGGGAGGTTACGGCGACATGCTCGGTCAGCCGCTCAGAGACACGATTGCGAACGATGCTCCCGTCCGCGAGGCAGCCCTCTTCGGCGCCTTCGGAGCTCACGTCAACGTGACCGACGGCCGTTACGTCTATATGCGCGCGCCGGTCGACCCCGATAACGTGCCGCTCTTCAACTACACCCTGATGCCGACCCACATGAGGAGCATGTTCGGCCCGCGGGAACTCGAGAACGCTACCCTTGCCGGGCCATTCTCGTTCACCAGGAACTGTCCGGTCCTCAAGACGCCGGCCTCCGGCTGGAAGCAGTTCCACAAGTTCGGCACGATGCTCTTCGACCTCGAATCCGACCCCGAACAGCTCAATCCCATAGAAGACCCCGAAGTCGAGGAGCGCATGATCCGTCTGATGGTCGATCTGATGAGACTCAACGACGCGCCGCAAGAGCAGTACGTCAGGCTTGGCTTGGAGGAATATGTACAATGATGGCCAAACCTCGCGGGAGGCAGCCTGGTGACTATGATCGCGCGAAGGCGGAAATGCCGCCGGAGCCCGTCGATTGAGTCATATCGGTGAGGCGCGCATGCCAGAGACGTCACAGGTCAGGGCGCACACTTGATTGCAGCGTGATTTACTATTGGGCTTTTCTCTTATGCAGATAAGCTGATCCGTAATAGTTTGTGAAGCACTTCATGTGGCCCTGCTCCGCTGTCGTTGAGATATACGGCAAATATACCAGTGGTACGGTATCGTGATCAGCTATTCCTGAGCTATACTCCATCCGTTGATCCTGCGCGCAGGACCTGGCAATACAGGGGGGAGTGGTCCTGGAGCAAGGGATTCAAGCCCTCGCTGCGCAGGCCCAACCACTACGCGACGCTTCAACGCGTCGCTATTGGAGGGAAGGAATGCATAGTATGAGACTATGGCTGGCTATCGTAGTCACACTGGTGCTGATTGCCGCCCCGATGGCATCGTACGCAACTTTCCCTGGCACTAAGATCTGCCTTGATGCCGGTCACGGTGGATCCGATCCGGGGGCTGTTGCCCTCGGCGACCAGGAGAAAGTGTTCAACCTCGACATCTGTCTGCGAGCTCGCAGCCTGTTCCAGGCTGATGGGGCCACGGTCATTATGACCCGCACCAGCGATGTCTATGTGTCGCTTCAGGGCCGCTGCGACATCGCCAACAACAACGGCTGCGCGCGGTTCATTGCCTCTCACTGCAACGCGGGTGGTGGCACTGGCACGGAGACGTTTGCCTATGCGAGCGGCACAACTGCCGCAAACATGGCCAGCAAGGTGCAGACTGAACTGGTGCAGCACATGGGCACCGTCAACAGAGGCGTAAAGTACAACAGCTTCTACGTGCTCGTGCACACAAACATGCCGGCCATCCTCACCGAGGTTGCGTTCATGGACACCACGGCCGACAACAACAAGCTCAGCTCCGCCACCTATCGCCAGGAGGCAGCACGGGCTTGTCTGCACGGCACCCAGTCGCACCTCGGCTACACTCCGCACGATCCTGGCGCTGCCGACATCATCGTCGACAACACCAGCGGGGCGTTCTCCTGCTCGTCCAGTTGGGCGACCGGCACCAGCTCCTCTGACAAGTACGGCAGCAACTATCGCTGGCACAGCACCCAGGCCATCAGCGACCTTGCTACCTGGGCGCCCAGCGGCTTGACCACTCGCAACTACGCGGTCTACGCGTGGTGGGCGCAGGGCAGCAACCGCTCTACCGCCGCGCCTTACCTGATCAATCACAACAGTGGTCAGGCTAACGTCAAGGTGAACCAGCAGGCCAATGGTGGCAAGTGGAACCTGTTGGGTACCTACGGCCTCTCGGCCGGCAAGAGCGTTCAGCTCTCCTGCTGGGCATCGAGCGGGTTCATCGTCTGCGCGGACGCGATCAAGTTCGTCCCGCAGTAAGAAGTAACTTCGTCTGACAGCCGGGGGACGGCTTAGCCGTCCCCTCCCCCTGATACTTGAAGGAGAAAGACTATGTGGCGCCGATTTCTGCCTCTGATGTGCCTCCTGCTGATGCTGAGCACCGCCGCTGTATATGCGGCTGATCCCGTGGCCGCGCCTGCTTCCACGGATGCGGCGGCCGCGCCCGAATTCGACGAGGGAGGGAAGGTGGAGAACCCTCCGGAGTCCGTCGAGCTGAAGTACGGCTTTGAGAAGGGCCAGGTTACCAGATATCAGGTTCAGACAATGAACCGAGGCAAGTTCAAGCTGCTCAACCAGAAGGAGGAGGTGAAGCTGCAGACGATCACGGAGATGTACTTCCGCCAGTCCGTGCAGGACGAGAAGGACGGCGTCTACAGGATAGACTGGTCACTGCAGTCGGGCACGGTCACCATCCCCGGGTTCGGACAGAGCGTCCTTAGTCTGCCGGAGCTTACCTACTCCATCGACCAACGCGGGGCGGTGCAGAAGGTATCGGGTCTGGACAAGCTCGCGCTGCTGCCGGGCAAGCCGCAGCAGAAGTCATTCGCGCTCACACTCGGGCAGCTCCGATTCCAGGGCTTCCCGAACAAGCCGCTCAAGGTCGGCGATCAGTGGGTGCGTTACTCCGATATCGAGCTGCCCAACAACGAGAAAGTGCCGGTCAAGATAACCTCCAAGCTCGTAGGCTATGAGCACTACGACGGCTACGACTGCGCGAAGATAGAGTCCAAATACGACTACCCCGTAAAGTTCACCATCGACGACAAGGACAACGGCAAGCTTACCCTCGAGGGCAAGGAGGCGGGCAGTATGGTAGTCCGCTTTGCCTACAAGGAAGGCCTGATGATACGAACCGAGGGGGACGTGAAGTCCGAGGCAAAGGTGATCAGAGCGGATGGCAAGCCGAGCGACGCCTTCGTTAGCCTCGATATCAACGTCGCCAGCAAGCTGCTGCCGAATACACCAACTGCGGGAATGGAGGGGAAATGATATGCGATACTTCATCTGCATCATAACGCTCACGCTCATAATTGGCGCTCCGGCTTTCGCCATCAGCGCCACCACTGGTTCGCCCATCCAGGTTCCCACTCCGGAAGGCCGGTTCACCATGCCGTCGTTCTCGGCTGATGGCCGGACCATCGCGTTTTCGCGCGCCGACTACGGCGGGCTCTACGCAATGGACGCGCAGGGCAATTTTCATACCATAGCCGAGGCCCCTCTGGCCGGTTGGCGCTACGCCTGGACCGCCGATGGACGGAACCTGGCCTACAGGGTCCGTTACGGGGAAACCGCAGCCCTGGCGGGTATGGTCTCCAGCCCGGATGGCAGCTCGCAGGTCCAGGTCACGGATTGGCAGAACGACCTCTTTCCTCCGTCCACGGGCAAGGACGGCGTCACGTTCAAGGCCGGCGACGACCTGCTGACGGTGGATGAGAAGGGCAATGTCAAGTCCGTCAAGTCCGTTTCCGACGGGCAGGGCATCGTGTCCCGGGTGGCCGGGGTATCGCTTGCGTTCTGGGCGAACAACCTGACCGCGAGCACGCTGTCCGCCTTCGCGGTGCTGGTGCCTGCCGCCTTCGGCAAGGGCAACCCCAAGGACGTGATGACCAACGCCGAGAACGAGCTTTGGGTCGTGGACGAGAACGGCCAGCCCAGGAAGCTTCTCGACATCGAGGGTGAGCCCGGTTACTTCAGCCCCCAGACCGCGCCTGACGGAGAGGTTGTCGCGGCTAATGGGCTGAGCGGGAAGCTCTACGTTGCCGACACATCCGGCGGCGGCTATGTTGATCTCGGCATGGGCCAGAACCCGGCGTGGTCGGCCGATGGCCGCTTCCTGATCTATGAGGTTGTATCCGATGACGGGCACGATCTTACGAACTGCGACCTCTGGATATCGTCCAGGGACGGGAAGTTCAAGCAGCGCGTCACCAGCACTGATGGACTGGAGCGCTACCCGAACTGGTCGCCTGATGGCAAGTCCATCATCTATGAGATGGACGGCAAGATCTACGTCATGCCGATCGAGCTGAAGTAAGCCACCCGCCATCGAGTATCAAGCATTGAACAGGAGGAGACGCGCGCCGAGAAGACTGCGGCCCGCGTCTCTCATGTTTTCGCTGTGCGCCGTACACTGGCGACGCCAGGAAGACTGCGTTCGTGGAACAGACTCGCGGCTGTTTATGCTCGGCTATTGGGTGATCCCCTCGTGAATTTCGCGGACCAAGCGGGTTTCGCTCTGCTATGGCATCAGCGCTAGCCTCACGCCCCGAACATCACTCCCCTCTCCAACCTCGCTTCCGGGTCGAAGAGGTGTTTGGTGGTGCGCATTTCGGCTATGGCTTCGGGGGTGTACATCATCTCCAGGAACGGGACTTTGAGCTTGCCTATGCCGTGCTCGGCGGAGACTGAGCCGCCCATTTTGACGATTTCGCTCGCCCACTGCAGATAGAGCGCCTTACCGCGGGCGTATTCGTCCATATCGCGCGGCAGGATGTTCACGTGCACGTGGTTGTTGCCGATGTGGCCGAAGACCACCGATTCGAGACCGGCTTCGGCGAGGCCCTTGTTATACATCGCAATCGCGGCAGCGAGTCGATCGTCCGGGACGGACATATCCGTGCCGAGTTTGGTAAGCTCGGGGATATCGCGCTTGCGCTCGCCTATGAGGAGGTTCACCGCCTCGGGAGTCGCATGACGGAACGCCTTGACCGGCTCCATTTCGCGGTCGGTTGTGGCGAACCAGGTGTCCTCATCGCTGCCCCCAAGCTCCATCACCGACTCCATCAGCTCCATCACCGCTTCCTCGATCTGCCCCTCGTCCTCGCCGTGATACTCAAGATAGAGTGCCGTGTGGTAGTGCGGCTTCAGGACCGGGATGTTCTCGAACGCGGGGTTCGTCGCCTTCGCGTTGCGGAGAAGGTCGAGGGCGTCGTGGTTGAAGAACTCGATGGCTGCGAGCGATGCTTCGACAGGCTCAGCATGCTGCGGCGCGGTGTGCTTGCTTCTTGCTATATCAACAAGAGCGATCGCGGCCTCTTCCGTCGGTAGGAAGAGGGTAAGGCTCTGGATCGCAACCGGACGAGGGATGAGCTTCAGGGTGATCTCGGTGATGATGCCGAGGGTGCCCTCGGAGCCGATGAAGAGGTCGATTAGGTCCATGTCGTCGTTGACGTAGTAGCCGGCGGCGGATTTGACTGAGGGCATCGAGTAGGTCGGGAGCGAGCCCTCGATTGTGCGGCCCGATTCGGTCGTAACGGAGAACGCGCGGCCCCTGGCGAAGCGCTCGCCGCGCTTGATTGCAATTGTGTCGCCATCGGCGAGGACGACGCGTATCGCGTCCACCCAGTTCCGAGTCGGACCGTAGCGGAATGACATCGCGCCCGATGCGTTGCAGGCGACCATGCCACCGATGGATGCCGAAGTCTCGGTCGGGTCTGGCGGGAAGAAGAGGCCGGAAGGCTCGACCGCTTCGCGGATGTCGGACAGAACCGCCCCGGGCTGAACGGTTACGAACTCGCCCGTTACCTCTCCGATCTTGTTCATTCGGCTCAGGTTCAGAATGAGACCGCCTTCCGGAACGGCGCCGGCTACTATGCCGGTGCGGGCGCCCTGCACCGTTATGGGCGTGCCTTGCGAGGCCTCAACAACGTCTATCACCTCGGCTTCGGTGGTCGGAAACGTGATCGAATCGGCCGTCCCGATGCGGCGGGACTCGTCGCTCAGGTACTCGGCATGGTCTGCGGTGAAGGAGATGATGTCGCCAGTCATAATATGCCTACTTATATGCGCGGGGGCGTTTGCCCTTCAGGGAGCCTATAGCGGAGAGGCGTTTGCATTGAGAGGTGCAACGTCGAACGGTCTTCCTGCAAATGCTACGCCCCTACAATGGGTGCCTGATTTGCTATAATAGGGAGACGTTTGACCTGAAAGGACCGATGAATTGATTCAAGACGATGCAGCGAAAGCGATAAAGAAGATCCTGGCGGTGGATGAGGTGCCGTTCAACGTGCCGCCGAAGCGCGAGTTCGGAGACTTCTCAACGGCGATATGCCTGTCGCAGGCAAAGGTGCAGAAGCGCGCGCCGATGCAGATCGCGGAGGAGGTCGCCGCCGAACTGCGCACGCACAAGCTGCCTTACATAAAGGAAATCCTCGTGACGCCGCCGGGTTACCTGAACTTCAAGATCGATCACGCGAGGTATGTGAAGTCGGTGATCGATCGGGTCCGCAAGGAAGGGGCGGAGTTCGGGAAGTCGAATGTCGGCCGAGGGAAGCGGGTGCTGGTGGAGCACACGAACGTAAACCCGAACAAGGCGATGCATATTGGGCACGTGCGGAACGCGATCATCGGCGATTCGGTCGTGCGGGCGCTTGAGAAGCTGAACTATGACGTGCAGGCGTGCAACTACATCGACGATACCGGGGTCCAGGTCGCGGATGTGGTCGTGGCGATGCTCTATATGGACCATCCGCTGTATGACGGCGGCGGCGATTTCAGCAGGATTTGGGCTAAGTGGGATCAGGCTCAGTCGTTTGATTACTGGTGCTGGGATGTCTATTCGCGGGTGACTCAGGCCTTCGACGTTGACGAGGCGTTGAAGGCGCGGCGGGCGGAGGTGATGCACCTGATCGAGGCCCAGGATAACCCCGTCGCCGAGTTCGCAAAGCAGGTAGCAACGAAGATCGTGGAGGCGCACCTGGCGACCGTCGCGCGGCTCAACGTGTTCTACGATCTGCTCAACTGGGAGTCGGATATCTTCCGCCGGGGATTCTGGAAGAAGGCTTTCGAGTCGCTGAAGGACGCGGGCGGGATCGTCTATGAGACCGAGGGGCCGAATGCGGGCTGCTGGGTCGTCAAGATGGGCAAGGGGCTGCATCGGGACGAAAACGGCATCGTGCGCAGTGAGGACAAGGTGCTGGTGCGCTCGAACGGAACGGTCGTGTATACGGGCAAAGATATCGCCTACCAGATGTGGAAGTTCGGCGTGCTCGGACAGGATTTCCTCTATAAGCTGTGGGGCAAGCAGGCGAATGGAGAAGACCTGTGGACCACCGCGCCGGACGGGAAGCCGATGGACAGGTTCGGCAGGGCCGATAGGGTCATCAACGTGATAGACGTCCGCCAGAGCTATCTGCAGCAGGTGGTCTACGATTGCCTGCGGAAGCTCGGGTATCGCAGGGAAGCAAAGAACTCGATCCACCTTGACTATGAGGTCGTTGTTCTCTCCAATGCGGCGGCAGCGGAACTTGGCGTTGAAGTAGATGCGGAAGAGCCAGGGACGCAGGCGATGTCTGGGCGGAAGGGGCTTGGCGTCAAGGCGGACGACCTGATCGATGCGATGGTCAAGCGGCTGTCGGAGAAGGTCCACGAGGAGCGGAACGCGCACATCCTCGCGGCGGCTGCTATTCGATACTTCATGTCTCGCATTTCGACCGGGAAGATGATCGTTTTCGACTTCGATGAGGCGCTGCGGACCACCGGGGATACCGGCGTCTACTGCGAATACGCGCATGCGCGGGCGTGCTCGATACTGGCGAAGGCAGGCTTCCAGGCGAAAAGCAGCCCCGAAGTATGCCGCGCGGGATTCGATGGCCTAGAGGTGCCGGAGAACGTGACGATTCCGGAAGAGAACCTGATCAAGAAGATCGCGGAGTTCGGTTCGGTGCTGCGCAAAGCTGGGCAGGAGCTGTCGCCCGCGCCGCTCGCGCACTATGCATTTGAGCTTGCGACGGTATTCACAGAATTCTATGAGACGCCTGACCCGGATGCCGAGAAGCAGGTGCCTTTCATTAAGATCGAAGACCCGGTGCTGCGGAACTACCGCCTCGCGTTGGTGGACGCGTTCCGCCAGACAATGGCGAATGTGCTGGACAGCCTGGGGATAGTTCCGCTGGAGAGGATATAGCGATTGCGGAATGCGGAGTGCAGAATTGGGAACGGGGAGTGCGGAGTAGATGAGTAGGATCTGCGTTATCGAAAGTGGCCGGAGCGAGTGGGGGATCGCTAATGCTTCGGCTGAGAGCCAGGTTTGCTCGTGGGCAGCGGGTGAGCTTCAGCGGTATCTGGAGCGAATCGGCGGCGTTGAGCTGCCGGTGGCTAACGCGGCGATAGAGGGTCCGGCGATAGTGGTCGGATTGAGGGCTGATCTGGGCGATGCCGCCGCTCTGCTGCCTGCTGCTGCCGATGGGCACGACGGCTTCGCGGTCTACGTCGGCGAGGGCAAGATAGTCATCGGCGGCGATAACGAGCGCGGGGTTGTCTACGGCGTGTATGAGCTCTTGGAGCGGCTGGGCTGCCGGTGGTATTACCCGACGATGGACCCGAAAGACCCGGAGATCGTGCCCGCCCTCGACACGGTGGAGTTTGAGGCCGGTGCGATGGCGATCGCGTCGCCTATTCCCATCAGGATCGACAACGCGAGTTCGTTCTTCTTTGAGATCGAGCCGGAAGTGATGATCAAGCAGCTCGATGTTGCGATGAAGGCGCGCTACAACGGAATGGGCTGGCAGTGCGATCACCGGACCCCGGTCGGGGATCAGTACGGGGAGCTTGTGGAGACCGGCGTCATACGTGAACTGAAGAACCGCGGAATGCTGCTTCACGGCCCTGCACACAGCTTTCCGCACTTTCTGCCTACGGAACGCTACTTCGACGAGCACCCGGAGTGGTTTGGGATGCGGGACGGAAAGCGTGTCGGGCAGGTAATCGGCGGCGCGCAGTTCTGCTGGTCGAATGCCGAGGCGCGGAAGGTGTTCGTGGACAATGCTGAGCGTTTCGTGCTTGAGAGTCCGGCGATCGATATCTTCTGCACGCTCGGCTTCGATGGTGGCCCGGCCTGCGAGTGTCCAGAGTGCAGGAAATCCACGCCCGGCGATCTGGTGTTCCAACTGCTCAATGAGCTGATCGAGCGGCTGGCGGTGAGCGCTCCGCACGTCAAGGTCGAGACGTCGGGCGGATACAACCCGGTTCACGAGCCGCCGCAGGTGACGAAGGCGGATGATCGCCTGCGGGTCATCTGGGCGCACTGGGGCCGGCATCACGGCATAGGCTTCGACGACCCGAACTACTGCTGGCTCGAAAACCTCGAACTCTGGCGTAAGGCGGCGGTCGGCGGCCTTACGCTGTGCATGTACTACACCGACAACTTCGCAACCCCTTGGATTTCGGCGCCGTATGAGCGCGTGGTAGAGGGAGACCGGCGTTACATACTCGATAAGCACGTCGATGCCATCTACATGCTGATGTGGCCGAAGGGCTACTGGTGGAACCACTCGTTCAACAACTACATGGCGGGGCGGTGCTTCTACGACGCCGCGCTCGCGCCGCGCGAGGTGCTGCGCGACTACGCGATGCACTACTTCGGGCCGCACGCAGGGCCGCTGCTGCTGGCGTATTACGAGCAGTGGGCGGATGAGATCGAGCTGCCGTATCGGGTCAAGGACGATTCAAGGGATACCGACCGCGCGATGCTCGCGGATCAGCGGCGGAAGTGGGTCGATCCGGCTGTTGAAGCCGTGAAGGACGATCCGGTGTATGCGCACCGGGTAGCGAAGGTCGCTATCCTTCACGAGGCCGCTGAGCGATTGACCGAGGCGCACCGGATGCACGATGAGATCGAGCAGCTTCGGGCGAATCAGAAGTGGGACGAGGCGGCGGCGCTGCTGGAGCGAGCGAAGGCCTACACGGATGAAGTGATCGCGCACATGGCCTCCATAGCCGAACTCGACCAGGGGCTGATCGACCGAAATGAAGTGCCGGCGTTCATGACGCTCACGATCAAGGGCTGGATCGAGAATGAAGAGAAAGCGATTGCGGCGCGGGATACGACTATCAAGCAGCGCGGCGTGTGGGAGGAGATCGATTCCAATGACATGCTGCCGACTGCAGTTACAGGTGAATGATGTTGAGGATGGCGGCGCTCTGCGCATCGCTGCTCTTGCTCGCGGCGCTGGAGGTTACGGCGATCACTAACTCCACAGATAGCAAGGTTCGGTTTGAGACTGTGCGGCTTGGGGGTGAGCCGGCGGCGACGGTCGATCTCGCCTACCGCAAGGGCGTCGTTGACAAGCACCCGGTGATACTGATGCTGGGGTCGCTGGAGAAGGGCAAGCTGCCGGATTGGGCTGAGGGGCTGGTGGACGAGGGCTACATGCTCTGCGCTTACTGGGTGGCGCATCCGCAGGACCCTGATGAGAGGCGGCGGCCTGTATGGCTCTACTTCGATGCCCGATTCGCGCACAGCTATGCGATCGGCGGCTATCGGGCGGCCAGGGACACGCCGCGCATCATCGATTACCTCGTATCGCGTGGTGATGTGGATCGGGCCAAGATCGGCTGGTTCGGCAGCTCATCAACCGGCATACCGGGGCTGTCGGTCGTGACGCAGGGGCCGAGGCTGGCCGCGATAGTCGCGTTCGTCAGTACGGGCGCTTACCGGCAGTGGTTCGATACCTGGGTTCCCAACGGGCTGTGGCGGGACGAGAAGTCCAAGGAGCTCTGGCCGGATACGGAAGAGCTGCTGAGGAAGTATGACCCCATCGACCACGTCAACAGGATGTACCCCACCGCAGTCCTCATGGTCAGCGGCAGCGAGGACAAGGTCGTGGATCCGAAAACAGCTCGTGCCTTCGTCGCCAGGGCAAGGCCATACTATGCGAACGACCCGGAGCGGCTGCGGCTTGTGATCTACGACGGCTTCGGCCACAACCTCCCCCGCGATATCATCCGCATGTACGCCGAGAACTGGTTCCGGCTCTATATGCATCCCACCAAACCTGTGCCAACACCGCCCGCACCTCCGAAAGACCTAAACGACAGCGTGAAGGGCACGCAGATCAATGCGGCCGACCACAAGAAGGTTGTCGGGGCGGAGTAGGCTCACAAACCTGGGCATTCCCGATCTTCTAGCTCTCTCGCTTCTGACCGCACGTAGGGGCGAAGCATTCGCAAATGGAACTCGCGAACCTTGAATGTCTGTGTGAGAATGCTTCGCCCCTACGGTTGGATGATTCGCGCAGAACCGAGCTGTCTGGCGGGCAGGCGTTCTCGGCAGCAGCGACCCTTACCTCGTGAGCGGCTAGTCGAAATCCGTCGGCATCTTTGGTCTCCGATAGTGCTCGAAGCACCTGCTGATCTCCTCAGCGTTGATGCGCGACAGCGATAGCTCCGGCAGATCATCCTCTGCAAAGAAGCCAACCTCATCAACCTCGGTACTGGTCGTAGCTTCTCCATCGATGATCTCGCACAAGAAGAAGAGCTTGTAGATCGAGTAGGCGAGCGGTGGGTGGCCGTGGCGCGCTCTGTCGTAGACCATGGCGAGTTTGGTGGCGTTGACGATGAAGCCTGATTCCTCGCGGACCTCGCGTTCTACGGCCTCGCGCGGTGTTTCTCCCATGTCTATCCATCCGCCCGGCAGCGTCCAGCGACCATCCAGCCGCTCGCGGACCAGCAGCACCTTGTTGTCGCGCACAGCGAATCCGCGGCAATCGACTTTCGGAGTTGCGTAACCCTCCTCAGCCTCGAATAGCTCCAGCACTCGCTCGAAAGGCGTGGTCGAGTGAGCGGCCATCATCTCAGCGGCGATACGCCGGATCTGCTGATAGCGCTCTATGTCATACGCGTCTTCTGAAAACGTGAGCCCGTTCTGCGCTATCGCCTGCAGCCGCCGGGCCCAATCCAGCCACTTCGGTTCCGTCATCAGGGCACCGCGATCTTCTTGCCTACTGTGATACTCACGGGCCCGAGCAGGCCCGAGGGCTGCAGAGCGTCGTCCTTGCCCCACATCCGCCAGCTAGTGAAGGTCTGCCGGCCCGTGGGGCTGGGTTTGCCTTCGAGGAGCCACTGCGGCCAGGCCTTCAGCGTGCCGTTGGGGTTGCGCTCGCTGTCCTCGGGAAGCTGCTCGTCGCCGATCAAGCGGTTGATCCACAGGTTGGCGACCTTGACTTGGATGTAGTTCGTGCCTGGCCGGATGGCATCGGTTACATCGATCGCGAACGGCGGCTTCCAGAGCGTCCCGAGGTCCTTGCCGTTCAGCCTTACCTGAGCCATCACTCTCACGTCGCCGAGGTCAAGCCTGAACACCCTGTCGCTGCGGATCAGGTCCTTCGGGATGTCGAAAACCGCGCGATAAGCGGCAGTGCCCGAAAAGTACTTGATGTCCGGATCGGTGTTGTCCGACCAGGATGCAAGTTCGGCGGAATGGACGCTCTTGGCTGCTTCCTTAGAGGAGCCGGAGTTGAACGTGATGTCCCACGGTCCCGTGATCTCCAGAGGCTTTGGCAGCAGGGCAATATTTGCCTGAGTCTTCCTGCCTGTCGCCGTTGTGATGGCATACCGCCCAGGCTGCCAGGCGACGAGGCCCGCGCTGGTTAGCTCGCAAACAGGGGTCTTGCCCTCCGTGCGCGCGAGGGATATCGTCTCAGGATCGGTGCCCTTCACGGTCGCGCGCTTGCCGTCTATGGTGTACTCGATAATCGCGGTCTTCACCGTGCCATAAGCCGGATCGTCGCCCCTAGCCAGTTCGGCAACCTTGAAGGTGGGCCCGGTGTTCTCCACTATGGCCTGTGCCTTCGCCTTTACGTCCCGGGTCCTTGCCGGATCGCCCAGAACGCCGTAGGTAGCCTTCTCTATCTTGATCGAAACCTTCTTAGCCGGCTCGGCGGAAAGCGCGGGCTTGCCGTTTAGCCGGATGCTTGAGATCGCCGTGCTTCGGTGAGGAACGCGAGCCCCGAAGCATACGAAGACAGAGCCGCTTGGTTCGAGCTGCAGCGCAACGCAGGTAGCGCCGCCCCTCTCCTGATACACCGCTGGTTCGATCCTGCCCGTGTCCGGCCACCACAGTTCCGGCACACGCCCACTGACTCTGAACGTTGCGCTTGTGGTGAAGGGGACCGGATCGGGATTGGAGACGAAGTAGATCTCCGCGTCCGGCGCGGAACGATGGATGAATCTAAGCGAGCTGTAGCTTGAGAAGTCGGGCCGCACGTTCATCGCGGAGAGCAGTTTCTCGGCAGTGATACCGTAGTTGATCCAACCCTTGCCGTAACGGCGCATCACAGGAACGCCTGCTTGTGATTGGTTCTGACTGCCCCACAGCTCATCGGCCAGCTTCTTCACTTCAGCGTCGCAGGCTGGGTAGTTCGTCAGGCTTGGCGACTTCTCCGGCCGTGAGCCCAGCACGGTGGCGCCGGCCTTGACGAGTTCCACGATTTTGCGCAGCAGAGCAGGGGTCATTTCCTTCGTGTCCGGCAGCACCAGCACCCTGTAGCTCATTCCGCTCGGCAGCACAAGGCGGCCATTCTTGACCGTCATCTGCATCACGGCTTCCGCCGGACACTCATCCCAGTCGTAACCGAGCCTTGGGTGATCCCCAAAACCATAGGGTGGCGCTTCCGGCTGCAGGTAGCAAATATCGGCGACGAACTGCCCCTGCCGGAGCATATACTGGCAGCGCGAGAGGTATTCGTGCCATGCCGGCGTCATCTCCCACCAGGTCTGCGTGCGCTCGTAGTGCTGGCCCCACGGGCCCATGGTCATGCCCGGACTGCGGTCCTCTGTCCAGGGCTGCATGGCGTACCGGTGGAACACGAAGCGATTGATACCGTTGCAGAAAGCAAGGTCACCGAGGGCCTTGATGCCGCCAGGCGTCTGCAGCCAGCGCTCGTGCCCGCCCGCCGTGAAAGCTTCAGCGCCGATGATACGTTTGCCATAGACGTGGCCGGCCGCCGCCATACCCTTACAGGTCTCCATCGCGCCGTGGGGGTCCCAGAACTCGCCCATAGGCTCATCGGCGACACCGCCGTAAGGCAGATTATCGCAGGGGCCGCCGTAGGCTTCGATGGTGAACCGCATGCCGTTATCGTGCGCGAGCTTCTTGATCTCCATCGCGTAGTTCTCGATGACAAGCTCGGAAATCGTCTTGCGCAGGTCCCAGAGGAAGCGATCGGATATCTCCTGGCTGCCGACCACATGACCGCTCATCACGGGCAAGTAAGGGAGCATATCGTAGCCGCGCCGGGTCTTGAACTCCTCGCGCATGTTGGTGGTCCAGTTCTGCGATCCGTTCTCCCAGCTATCGACGTGCGTCGCAACCAGCGCCTTGCCCTCGGGTCCAACATCGGAGGCTAGCTTAGCCATCATTCCGTTGAAGTTCGCCCTGGCGCCTTCTTTGCTCAGCTTGTCGCATTCGAGTCCGCGTCCCGTCGCGGGAGCGGGAGCGTTCACGACGCCAGTCGTGGTATGGCCGAATCTGACCACGGTCCACTTGCCATCGGGCACAGCCCAGACGAGCTTTCCGGAGGAGCCCATCTTATCGCTGATGTCGATGACTCTGTCGGGATTGATGACCATCTCCGGTGCGAGTTGGTCCTCTCGGGCGGGGCCGACTCCCTGCACCTGATAGGCCGCCCTGGCCTGGATGTCGTGAATCCGGTGCGAGCCGACCGAGGGGAACGCGAGCACCCTGATGTCGCGGTAGTAGCCGTGCGCTGTCTCGGGCTGCTCGAGCTGGCCCTCGAATGGCTGCGGACCGGCGAGATCGACCGAGGTGGAGACGACCTTCTGCATCGACTGCTCGGGCGTTATCCACGGGCCTCCGCTGCCGTTCCAGCCGGCGTCGTTGTTCATGTTCACTTCCAGCCCCAGACGCCCGGCTTCGGATATGACGTGTTTGAACAACTCCCGCCACTTCGGGCTCATGAAATCTACCGGCCCGACCGGCGCGCCCTGGTCCACTTCCATGATCAGCACGCCGCCGATGCCGACGCGCTTCATCGCCTCCAGGTCCGCGGTGATTCCCTCTTTCGTTATGTTGCCGTTGAGCCAGAACCAGTAGACCCACGGGCGGCAGTCAGCGGGAGGAGACACAAAACCCGCCTTCAGGTCGGCTCCCGCGAAGGAGGAGACCACGCACAGCAGGAGGCAAAAGCAGATAGCAGCCGTCTTGAGTCTCATCAGATCCCCTTTCCGATGCCGGGATCAGTCCGGCACCCGAGACCCTGAAGCCAGTTCAGGATTGGCAAAGCCTCTTACCTGGCCAGGTAGTTTCCTAAGCCGACGACGATCGTTGACAGGCACAGCACGACGATTCCCGCAAGCACCATCCTGTGGGTGTATTTGCTGGAGCCTTTCCATTCCTTGAAGAAGATGCCCCATAGGTTGCTGAACACGATGATGAAGGCCATGTGGATAGTCCAGCTTGAGAAATCGTATTTGCCCATCTGAGTGGTGCCCATGCCGTAGAACATGAACTGGAAATACCAGATGATTCCGGCCAGCGCGCTGAAGATGTAGTTGAGCGGCAGCGATCCTCCCTGGGCCCGCACGTAGTCCTTGCCGGATCGGTTCTTGGCGTGCAGATACACGCACCAGACCAGGTTGGTGATGAATCCGCCGGCGAATATCACGATGTAGGTCGGAGAGGTCTGCCAGAGGTGCGGGGTCCCGAGCTCTTCGGCCAGGTCGGAAATGGGCTGCCCGGCCTTGATCGCAAATGCCATACACGCGCTCATCAGACCGGCGAATGTGGCTACCCACAGGCCCTTGCCGAAGTTGAACTCGCTGATCGTCGCCTTCTTCTCATCGGCGGATAGCTCTTGTTCCTTTCGCATACCGGCTTTGCCGCAGGCCGCGATTCCCGCCAGACATACCAGCAGCCCGAGCAATACCACCTGGCCCGGCAGTTTGGAGGCCATCCCTGCGAAGGAGCCGTCAGCTATCGGCGGAACGATGAAGCCGAAGAACGCGCAGAACCCTAGAGCCAGCGCGTAACCGAGCGACATTCCGAGGTATCGCATCGAGAGGCCGAACGTCAGTCCGCCCACTCCCCACAGCAGGCCGAACAGGAAGCTGAGCCCCACGCTCTGGCGCGGCGCGGTCGTGAGCACGGTCCACAGCTTCGGGCACATCAGCAGCGACACCACCCACGGCGCGATCATCCAACTGAAGAAACCGCCCACCAGCCAATAGGTCTCCCAGGACCACTTGCGCACCTTCTTGAACGGAATGTAGAAGCTGCCCGCGGCCAGCCCGCCGACAGCGTGCAGGAATACCCCAAGGAACGGGTTCGGACTCATATTGTCCCCTCCCAGCGAAGTCTTGCAGTTAGTATAGTTGAGTTGGGGTGAGGGGGCAAGTTTGGGGACGCAGCGTCAGAAAGGGCCTACAGGGGATCGGATGCGCCGCCGCCGACATCAGTAACCCTGGGGGTTGCGACAGATGGCGGAAGATGGCGGTTCTGTCATTCCGAGCGTATTCACACCCTGTGAGGGGATGGTGGTTTCTGTCATTCCGAGCGCAGCCGAGGAATCTGCTTTGCAGGCGGTATATCGGGAACTTCATTCCCGATACCGAGGGCAGCTCAGTTGGTTTCGGGAACAAGATTCCCGAAAGACCGGAAGCTAGCGGCCTAGCGGCCTAGCAGTTGTCAAGCGGCGCGGAGTTCATGTAGAATAAGCTCTGCTGGCGTTGTCGGCAGAGGGAAGGACAGAGTTGGCTAAGAACAGCACAGCTTTGGATAGGTTCAGGTACGGGATAGGTGAATGGTACGGGCTCTCTTTTGTACAGATGACTGGTGCGCAACGCCGTGATCTTGCGCGGCGGCAACTGCTGCCGAAGGAAGAGCGGAAGCCCTTGCCTTGCATACCGCGGGGTGGCCAAGTCGCTTGTTCTAAGGACAGCGGAGTGTGCTCCATACGTGTCTATCAGCAGTTGCAATCCGGCGAAGTTGTTGTTGCGCCTGGCGAAATGGGGCGTCTTGTCACGACGTGTCCCTGCAGGTTCGAGCAGGACGGCCTAGCCATGAAGTGGGTAGCAGAGGAGATTCTGCAGACCGCGTCCCCTCTGGTTGTAGGTGAGGTCGCGTTTCTTGAGAGGACCACGGGTAAGTCCCCATTGTCATCTGCGGAGCCCGGCAGGGAGGGCGTCGGCAAGATTGACCGCATTCTGGTTCATCCGACTGCGCAACCGATGGACTGGTGCGCGGTTGAGATACAGGCCGTTTACTTCTCTGGATCGGCGATGGAGCACGAGTTTACGGCTATGGCGGCCAGCGCCGAGAGTGCCATTCCATTTGCGGAGAAGCACAGAAGACCCGACTGGCGAAGCAGCGGCCCGAAGAGGCTGATGCCTCAGTTGCAGATCAAGGTGCCCACTCTGAGGCGATGGGGCAAGAAGATGGGCGTAGTGGTTGACGAGAGCTTCTTTGCCGCGCTTGGGAGCATGACGCCACAGTCACACATGTCAAGCGCTGATATCGCTTGGTTTGTGGTCAAGTACGATGAGTCGGGCGGCGAAGCGCGCCTCGCTCCCAGCAGACTCGTGTGGACTACGTTAGAGCACGCAGTGGAAGGCCTCACCGCTGGGCGGCCTGTCAGTCTGGCTGTCTTCGAAGCCCGCATTAAGGCGAAGCTGTCCCGCCTCGACTAGGAATGGCAGTACCAGTTGAGGTTTCTGCTTATGAGCAACTCGTTCTTGCAAGCGTGGTGCGTGTTCTTCATCGGGACCGAGCGGACTTGGAAGCCATGCCGGTTTGCAAGGGCGACTATCTCGGGCGTTGCGTCATAGGTCATGAGAAAACTGCCGGCAAGTTCCGATGCAACGGCGAAAAGCTCTGCATGGTCAATCTCCGAGTAAGTGTAGAGGCGCCTGCCTGCCCCAACGTACGGCGGGTCTATGAAATAGACCGCGTCAGGCCTCATGGCTTGCTTCCGCATATACTCGATCCCGTCGCCGAGAACGAACTTCAGCCGGTGCTTAAGAGCGACAATGTCCAGAATGCGCCGCTGCAGGGTTTGGGGATACCATCTGGACGCCAGCCCCTTGCCGTTCTCACCATTCTTCACTATCCCTGCCCCAGGGGCTAATATGCCGCCTCGGCTGATCCGGTTGCGCAGTATTGTGGCAAACGCATGGTCGAGCTTGTCTCTGTGGGCTTGACTGAGATATTCCTGCACCGCCTCTGGCGTCAGATCATAGTTCACAATCCTCTCGGCAAGCAAGTGGCCGCTGCCGTTCAGTATTGTATACCACACGGCACCGATATCGGGGTCCAGCTCAACCAGAGTCGCACCCCGTACATAACCCTCGGCGACAGCAGTGAGGCTGACTATGGCACCGCCGGCAAATGGCTCGATCAACTCGCACTCGCTGTGCCCCCAGCTGGATAGCCACTGACGGATCTTCGGTATGAGCCAGGTCTTACCGCCCGGATAGCGGAAAGGACTGCGTTTCGGAACTGACGCAACGTTCACGATCCCGCCAGTGACCGTACTCTCATTCAGAATATCGAGCGCTTCCATCGCCAAGAAACCGGACATCCTTTCTGTTTGCGATTATACCACAACAACGTGGTGGTTGTGTACCCCTGACATTGGTCTTTACATGCCTCGGCACAGTCCAAGAGATGCTGAAACAAGTTCAGCATGACGGTGTTGGGGCCGCCGCCATCGCGGTAACCTTGTCTTGCGGCAGGTGAGGAGATGGTGGTTGTTGTCATTCCGAGCGTAGGGGTCCGGAGACCCACGCACAGCGGGCACGTCAGGTGCGGGGTCCGGAGACCCACGCACAGCGGGGGAGGTCCGGAGACCCACGCACAGCGGCGCTTTTGACGTGCTTGCCGATAAGCGGATTTCTCGACTCCGCTATGCTCCGCTCGAAATGACGTTGTTGTGCTGCTGTTCTCCACGCCACACCGACAGACGACATTAACCTATAGGGTTATAGCTGTCGGCGGCGGTAG
>JBPOHN010000004.1:0-82693 GCA_052035525.1 Armatimonadota bacterium | reverse complement strand
TGCTCTCGGGCTTCTTGGACATCGTTCACCTCATCAGCATTCGCTAATAAGGAATTCGACATCGGCCACCCGAAATCATGCCTGCTCACCCAAAAAATCGCTCTACCATTACTTTGGGATGCACCCGAGCCTCAGTTGAGGCCTCGGTGAGGCACAAACCCTCAACCACAAACCCTCAACCATAAACCCTTCGCCCTCAATCTCCTTGACATTCTCCGCCCGGCGCACTATCTTATGCTTACCGGGCGTGCGCCCGAACAGGGGGTTTCGACGATGAGCCAAATAGAGATCCGCTCCTACGCGCCGGACGACTTCAGCAGCGTGCTGTCGCTTCTCGACCGATGCCTGACGGAAGACCCGATAAACGCCGAGTACTTCCAGCGCAAAGTGCTCCTCGACCAGAACTACAGCCCGAAAGGCACTCTGGTTGCCTGCGATGGCGACAGCATAGTCGGTTTCGCGCTGGGTATAGTGCGCAGGCACAAGATCGAGGACAGCGCGCCCGACTTCGACCGTTCGTGGATCACGATTCTCGCGGTGGATGAGGGCTATCGGCGGCAAGGCATTGCTACACGAATGGTCGAGCAGCTTGAGGCCTATTTCAGGGACAGCAAGTGCACCAGCACGTGGGTCGCCTCATACGCGCCGAACTACTTCATCCCCGGTGTTGACGTGGCGGCCTATCCTGAGGCGCTGGAGTTCTTCAAGAAAGCCGGCTGGACCGAAGCCTACAGGCCGCTTGCCATGGATGCCGATCTGGTTCGCCTCAAGACGCCCGATTGGGTGAAAGACAAGGAGAAGAAGCTGATTGCCGAAGGCGTCAAGTTCGAGACCTATCGCCCCGAGCTGATCCAGCCGCTTATGGACTTCATGCGAGAGGAGTTCCCCGGCGATTGGCAGAGATACGCCCGCGATGCCATGATTCGCATAACCACGGGCGAATATCAGCCCTCTCACCTCTGGATCGCGCACGTGAACGGCAAGGTTCTGGGTTTCGTCCAGCACGACAACGTCTGCAGGTTCGGGCCTTTCGGTGTTGCCGCAAGCGAGCGGGGCAGGGGACTGGGAGCCGTACTCCTGCTCAAGGTGATGCACGCGATGCGAGGCAAGGGCATGCACAACGCGTGGTTCCTCTGGACCGACGACAAGGTCGCCAAGCTCTACGCAGCCGCCGGTTTCGTGGAGACACGACGTTTCGCCGTGCTCAAGAAGCAGCTCTAGCAGGCGCCGCGGACCAGCATAACAGAACCTCCTGCTGCACTTAGTGTGTTGATTTTGTGGTTTGGTTCGCGCCGGAGATGCGCATAATATAGGTGCGGAGCGGTGGGAATCGGGTAGGCAGTGATCTCGTTTTCCACCGGGTTGGGCAATAGAGGCTCCGACGCGGTGTTAACATAGCCGAAACAAGGCAGATTCTTCCTTTTGGGCCTCGCGATCTATTCGCGGGGCCTCTGTTCGTACCCACCGCCGAGCGCACCAGCGCGATGCCGAAATCGCTTCCCTCATGCTGAATACGTTTTGCGTCATGCTGAACTCGTTTCAGCATCTGGAAGGAAACCCGGCTGCGCGGGTATAACCTCAAGACCGATTATGAAACTCACCCCGGTTGTTACGGTCTTCATCACTTCGCACGGCAGGATCGCGGTTTTCAAGCGCAGCGAGAGAGTCGGCACCTACAGAGGCGCATGGGCGGGCGTCGCGGGTTTCATCGAGCGGCTGCCGCTGCAGCAGGCCTATGTGGAGCTTCAGGAGGAGGCCGGGCTGACGCGCGACGACGTGAGGCTGCTCGGAATGGGCTTCCCGGTTCTTGTAGAAGATGCCGCGCTGGATCGCACCTGGGCCGTTCACCCGTTCCTGTTTGAAGTCGGCGATCCGGACAAGATCACCCTCGACTGGGAGGCAGACAAGCTCAGGTGGATCGAACCCGAGGAGATGGCCGGGCTGACCACGGTTCCCGGACTCGATAGGGCGCTTGCCGCCGTCTGGCCGCCGTTTGGTGACGAGGCGTTGTGGACGGGACTGGCCGGGATTTTAGTAGACACCATCCATGGCGCGGCGTCGCTGGCGGCATCGGCGTTGGGCGTGATCGCCGACTATCTCAAGGGTTATCCTTCAGCCTCCAGGGAGCGACTGGCGGCGGCTATGGCGGCCTGCAGACCGTCTATGGGAGTGTTTCCGCACATGGGTGCGAGGCTTGCGCTCGGCGAGGCTCCCGAGGACCTATCGCGCACGCTGGCTGCTGCTATGGCTGCATCCAGCCGTAATGCGGCGGACGCGATGTTGAACTACGAGCGTGTGCTGACCAACAGCTACTCCAGCACCGTGAAGCAGGCGCTGCTGCTCCGGCGGCCCAGGGAGGTAACGGTCACGGAATCCAGGCCAGGCGCGGAGGGCGCTGCTCTGGCGCGAGACCTTGCATCAGAGGGTCTGCGCGTGAAGCTGATTGCTGACAGCCAGGCCGGCCTGCTTGTCCCTGAAGTGGATGCCGTCGTCGTCGGCTGCGATGCGATCACGAGCGACAACATGATCGCAAACAAGGCGGGCACCAGCCTCATCGCCCTCGCCGCGCAGGACGCGGGCGTTCCCTGCATCGCGGTGGCACAGACGAGCAAAGTGGTTCCGCCGGGTGTGCCCTATCTGAACGAGGAGCAGGAACCTGAAGAGATAGCGCCGGGTGTGCGGATGCGGAATATCGTGTTCGACCTCACGCCGATGTCACGCTTCAGCGGCGTGTACACGGAAGAGGGTCTTCTGACGGCTGAGCGGCTGGACGAAATCCGCGCCTACATTGGCTCCGGTTCGTATTCGTTCGGCGGTGCCTGAGGCTGCTGGTAGTTCGCCGTTGCGGCGGGTGGCCTCATCCTCGGGGCGGTAGACCGCTGTGCGCCCGTAGCGGACCTTGACATCATTGGTGGGTTGACCCGCTGAGGAACGGTAACAGCCACGGGAGCGACGGGCTCCGGAGTTCTGGCCGAAACGGCCCAGTAGGCTACAAGAATGAGCACGACCGTTGCGGCCGCGATAATGATCGTAGAGGTTCGCCTATCCTTGGCTTTGGTTGCTCTGCGCCGGTCCTTCTCCGCGTCGGCCCTGGTGCGGTCCTCGACTTCCTTGGTGGCCGCCTCGACGTCTTTCAGGAAATCGTGGGAGAGCTTATCCAAATCAGCATTCAAGTCTAGTCTGCGGTTATCTTTAGGCATTGCAAACCCCTCAAAACGTAAAAGGAACCGCGCCTGCGGTTTTCCCTATCAGCATTCTACCCCAGTTTTACATCAAACCTCAAGCCTGATCTACCATTTGTGTGACGACGTAAGCATCCCCAATGTTTCCGGCCCAATGTAATTATCGGGATTCGCTCGCCCGCTGATTAGCTCCGGCAACTGCGCCGGATGAGAACACGAACACGGAACCACGGAAGGACAGGAACCACGGAACGTAGTTGATGTGGCACAACACAGGCTGATCGATCTATCGCTGCTAACGAGAATGTTTCCCTTCTTTCCGTGTTTCCCCGATTCCGTGGTTCCGTGTTAAGGCCCCTCCGCTGCGGCACAGCTTTACTATGTTCCCTTGCCTGTGTCATAATATCACCCGGGCGAAGCACGCCAGATTGGGACTAGCCGTGAGCAACAACGTGAAGCAAGTGTCCAAATCAACCGAGGTCGATGAGCGCCTGTCGGCGCTGTTGACGAACTCGTCGGCGATAAGCTCGCTTGCGACCGCCGTTGAGGGTACGATCGGGCCCAAAGGGCTCGACTGCATGCTCGTCGATAAGCTCGGCGACGTCACGGTAACCAACGACGGCGCCACGATCCTCGACAAGATCGATACCGTCCATCCTGCCGCTCGAATGCTGATCCGCACCGCGCGAGCGCAGGAAGAGGAGATCGGTGACGGCACCACCACGACGACGATACTCGCAAGCGCGCTGATAGCCGAAGGCGTAAGCCATGTCTCGCGCGGCGTCCCCGTTACCAAGGTCATAGAGGGGATACGCCTCGGGATTCGTGAGGCAATCGAGCACGTGCGCTTCTGCGCGGTGCCGGTCAAGCTCGACGAAGACGTGCTGAAGTCCATTGCCCTTGTCGCCGCTCGCGGCCATGAGGACATAGCCGATCTGATAGTAAAGGCTGCTCAGCTCACAGGCGAAGCGGAACTGCGTCAGCCGGGCTTCAGGCTCGCCGACGCCGTGATCGCCAAGGAGGGCGCTGGGAACGAGGTCTTCGCCGGGATAGTCCTAGACAAGCAGCGGGCCAGCAGGCAGATGCCGCTTTCCGTGGAAAAGCCCTCGGTGCTCGTGATCGACGACGCCCTGGAGCCGCCGGAAATCGAGGACGACGCGCTTGCCACCGAAACCGGTTTCGCCAGGCATGTCGCTCTGCAGGAGGAGTTCAGGGCGAACATCGATAAGATCATCTCGCTCGGGGCCAGGTTCGTTGCCGTCGCAAAGGGCATAGACTCCGCGGCCGAAGAGCTGTTCGTGGATGCCGGGGTGCTGGCGGTACGCAGGCTCTCCTCGCGCGACATAGCGAAGCTCACCGAGGCAACGGGCGCGCGCACCATTAAGCGGTCCGGACTAAAAAAGGACGCGGCTGAGCTTGCAGGTTTCCTCGGTACATGCGAGCGGGTATACGAGGATGAACGGCTCGACCATATCAGAGTGGTCGGCGGCGACAGCGCCAGCGTTGCGACGGTCCTTGTCGGCGCTTCGACACGCGAGGTAAAGGACGAGCGCGAGCGCATAGCCCGCGATGCGGCCGGAGCAGTGCAGACCGCGATTACCTCCGGAATGGTGCCGGGCGGCGGAGCGGTGGAGATATCGGCGATGCGTCACGTTCAGTCGCTGCGCGATTCCGCCCGGGGAATGGCAGCATACGGCGTCGATGCCGTTGTGGCCGCGCTCAAGAAGCCGCTCGCCCACATAGTCTCCAACGCTGGGTTCAACCCGTTGGAGAAAGTGGAAGACGTGATCGCGGCGCAGCAGGAGTCCGGCAGCCACGCCCTCGGTGTGGACTGCGATTCCGGCGAGATAGCGGATATGATCAAGTGCGGCGTGGTGGACCCCGCCGGCGTAAAGCTCTACGCGCTGAAGGCGGCCTCGGAGATAGCCGAGGCGATACTCAGGATAAACACGATCATCCGCAAGCGGGACGAGACCCCACAACCGCAAGTTGTTCAGGAATAGCACGATTGAGAGGCAGCGTATGACTAGACGAGAGAGAGAAGATGCAAAAAAGGAGCCCATTGAGTTCGAAGCTCCGGTGGAGGAGACTGTGACCGAGGAGGTTTCTGACACGATGGACTCCAACATCCAGGCCCTGCAGCAGGAGATCGAGGAACTGCGCAAGGATGCCGAGGAGACGCAGAACAGCTATCTACGAGTACTCGCTGACTTCGATAACTACCGCAAGCGGCAGCGCGAGGAGACCGCTCGCCTGGCTGACCTTGCCAAAGAGCAGCTTTTGCTGAAGCTGCTGCCTATAGTGGATAACTTCGATCGCTCGGTTCAGGCCGCCGAAGCCGAGCACAGCTATGATTCGCTCGTCGAGGGCGTGTGCCTGACCCTGAAGCAGATGCAGGAACTGCTGGCCAAAGAGGGCGTGGAACCGATAGAGTCCGTCGGGCAGGAGTTCAACCCGGAACTGCACGAGGCCATGATGCGCGTCGAGACCGACGAGTTCCCCGAGAATACGATAGTTGACGAGCTTGAGAAAGGCTACACGATCAACGGCAAGGTGCTTCGCCCCGCGCGTGTGAGGGTCGCGGCGTCGCCGTAGCCGGAGAGCCAGTATGGCCGGGACTGAGGCCGGCCACTACGGTTCGGGTTTGGCCTCGGCCGGAGGCGATAGCTGCTGCTTCAAGTCGGCCTCCGCTTTGTTGATGACAGTCAATCCGCGTTTGATCTGGGCGCTGGCCTCGTTGAGCCGGGCGGTTACATCCTTCGCAGGCAGCGGCTCGGATGACTGGGCCGCGGCCGCCGCGGCGGCAATAGCTGTCTTCTGAGCCAAAAGCCCGCTCGCCAAGGTCTCCTTCGCCTCTGCCAGTCCCGGAGGGGCTGAGAGCGAGCTGATCTTGCTCAGGACCTTGTCGGTCCTACTCGCCTGCCCGATGGACCGGGCCGCTGCTTTGTTCCCGGAGGCCACCGCGCTCCTCATGCTGGCGGCTTCGGTAAGGGCTTCGGAAACGAGGGCGGTTACCTTGGCTCGATAGTCGGAGACCCGGTCTAGCTGAGTCATTATCGCCTGCCGCCCGCCTCCGCTGGTCAGCTTCTCTGAGAGCAGGTTGTCGTTTTGCGCCTGCCGGACGGGGGCCATAATCGCCATTCCGATCAGGGCAAGGCCAGCCGTGATTCCCAGCAGCACCAGGATGCCGTTCGGGCCGCGCTTCTGCTTTCGGACCGGCTTCGGCAGCCGTGGGTTGGGGTTGTATTGCAGATGAGGAGCAGGCTCTTCCTCTTCCGGCTCGGGTTCAGCGACTTCCTTGACCGGCTCAGTCTCAGCCTCCGCGGCCTGCACCTGAGGCGCCTCTTCCGGCGCCTGCGTGTCAGACGTGGCGGGGGCGCCTTCAGCTTCCACGGTCTCTTCGTAGATCTCTTCCGCGAGCGACTTCGGTTTGCGTCCGCCCTTCGGCGGCTCGGGTGTCGCTTCGGCTGTGGGTTCTGCAGCTTCAGTGGTTTCCTCGGCGGGTGCGGCTTCCTGAGGGCCGGGCGCATTCAGGACAGGCTTGCCGACCGGGATCCGCTTGACTTCCTTCCCCGCGAGCGTCTCGACCTGTGCAGCGAACGCTTCAGCTTTCTTGACGCGACCCGGGCCCGTGAACACGACGACGTTATCGGGAGTGCCGCCCTGCGCGGACGCGCCGTTGTTGTCGGCGCAGATCTGGATAACCGCGCCAAGAGGCCCCTTTCGGAGGTTGACGGACGTAACGGCGCTGAGGTCGAACCCCGACAGTCTCTGGCCATCTATCTCGCCGGTTGCGGCGAATCCCGCCTTTGCGACCAGAATCCGCGTCTTGGTGAGCGCGATCGCCTGGCCCTGGTCGCCGGTTTCCCGGGCAACGATCTCCTCGCCCTCGCTCAATGCCGACTCAAAAGCCTTAATCAGCCGCTCATCAAAATCCGCGTTGGGAGTGTCGTTCGCAGAGGTCATTATGAAACTACCCCACATGACTCATAGATAAGTGCATAGACGGTCCGCCCGGACAGGGGATGTTGCGGTACGCGCTATCCGTGGCCGGACGGAGGCTATACATATCTTCGGCGGATTATCGGGCTGGCTGGAGTCGTAATCAGACCAGTTTCTGCTTCCTCGTCATAGTTGATCAGTCGGCGCACGCCGACTTCGCGCCTTCATTGTCCTGAATTCACTCGCACGGCACCCTCCATGTCCGCCAGAACGGGTTTCTTGCCCCCGGTCGGAGACGCTGTTCAGGGATTGTCGATCCTCTGCCTGCTCGGGCGGTATTTGCAATCACACTGCCCCGGCTGGTAGGGTACACCACTGCTCGCAACCCGCTGGGGCGGGATCTGCAATCCCGCCCGAAACAGAATCCGCGGAGTCTCCGCCCCCCCATTGCCGCGAAATTCCTCGCCGTCACACCCGCGGGCCACGCTCAATCACTACCTGTGAACAACATTTAACTGAAGTTTCAATTTTCTGATGTACAGAAATGGCCATCTCGCCGTCTTATAATTATGGGGGACAAATTTCTTCCACGCACATCCGGGCCCACCTTCCGGGCCTCCGGGAGTCCAAACGAAGGCAATTCGGCGAGCGGCAAACCGAGCCTGCCGGGGCGGTGTCAGCCCTTGACCCAGGCGTCCATGTTGCCTGCGGCGTACGCGTTGTAGTAGGAGAGTATCAGGTCTTTTGTGCGGAAGGAGCCATAGCGGGCTTCGTCCTGCCGCTTCACTATCGGGAACGTGTCAAGTATCTCTCCCGCCTCATCGCGCGTCAGGCCGTAGAGGTGGAAGTAGATGGCATCGAGCTGGCAGCGCAGGTGCAAGCGGCCCTCCTCATCCCAAACAAACGGCTGCCCATCGTAACCCATATCCTCCGCAAAGCCTTTGATGTCGTGCGCGGTATAGGTGAGTTCCAGCACGCGCTCCTTGATGAAGTCCTTGAGCGATACCCCATGCCAGTCCGCTTCGTAGGCGCTTGGCGGGAGGACGGGAAGCTGCTCTACGATGAAGAAGTTGAGGGTCTGACCTCCAATCTTCTGCCTTGTGGCATAGTCCAAAGGAAGGGAGTTGAGATTCGCCAAGAGCAGCGGCGTGCAGGAAGCAGCGTTAGCGCGCAAGAGTGGCAGCTTGTTACCGAAGCCGACCGGGGGCACAGCCAATGCTATGAAAGTGCGCTCATTGGTCGGTGAGGTTACATCCTTGAATGCGATGTGCCATGCCGCCTTGTGCTGGCCGAGCCTCGCGGCTACGTCCGAGCCCGCTACCCAGAACTGGAACGTAGGAGTGAAGGCAACATCGGCGTGCTGCGCCAGCGTGACCGGCTCAGGTTGAGCGGGACGGAACAGATTGTCGGGGTTCACCACGACGCTTGCGGCCCGATGATCGTACATCTGCACCATCTTGCCCTCGTAGAGCGGCAGGAATTGGATGTCGCCCTTGGTATAGACGTTTCCAGGCCCCAGCCAGAACCCGTCTTTCTCCAGTTCACTGCCCCTGCGGAAGAGGTTGGAGTCGTTGGTCATGTCGAACATGCGTTGAAAACTGACGCCCCATGGGTTGCCATCTTCACGGTCGCTCCGGATGAGAACGGGCACGTGCTGATATATCTTCTTCGTGAGTTCAGCGTCCCTGCACCGGCGGAAGACGGGGCAAGTGAGAGTGTTCGGGTTGAACAGGCGGAAATCGTCGGGTGATAACGTGCAGATGCGCGCAGGATCATCGGCTTCGGCTACGTTGTGCAGGAAGAACCCGCAGCGGATGGTGTCTTGCGGCTGACTCTCGCCGGTGAGCAGCAGCGTGCTGAATTTGAAGCGGCTGTCCACCTCGGGGAACAGCCCCTGCCTGTTCTCGAAATCCAGCAGTTCGCTGAGCATCCGGTGGTTGACTATGTGCTGGAAGTAGTCCTTTGTGGTGGCGTCAGTCGCTATCCCGCTTGGGACCACGATGCCTACGCGGCCCGACTTGTTCATCAGCCTTAGGGCCTTCTCCGCGAAGACCGCGTAGAGATTGGTGTCGCCTTTTCCCATCAGCGGGTAGAAACCGGAGTCGCGCACGTAGGCGAGGAATCGCTCGGCGTCTTCTCTGGCCGCTTCATACTCCTTCCAGAGGGCCGGTTTCTTCTTGGGGAGCGCCTTGATCAGCATCTTTCTGTCGGCGGCTCTGGGGGCGCGGGAAATCTCGGGGTCGCGCGCGGCAAAGAACTCGTTCTCCTGCAGTTTGATGCGTTCCCAGGGCGGATTGCCTATGACAGCGTCAAAACCGGCCCGGTCGCCTAGAGGCTGGCCGGTCTGGTCGAAGTATATCTCAGGGAACTCGACTTCCCAGTGGAAGAAGCCCTGCCGGGCTGCGATCTCTCCCGCTGCATTCAGGATCCTGTCATACACGGGGAATGACGCGCCGCCATTCTTCATTACGAAGTCAATGAGCTTGTCCCGGACCCATCTATCCACTGCAAGGCCAAACTGGGCTGCCGTCACCAAATTCAGCAGGCGGCTGTATTTATTGGTCAAATCGCGGCGCAGTCCTTCGTAGAGCGTCTCCTGCTCCTTGACCTGCTTGTAGGTGGCAGCTTCGCTCTCCTCTATGCGGGCCATCATGTCTACTGCTCCGCTTACCTTGACCGCGAAGTCGCTGTCCGTGAGAAGGGCTATCTGGCCGTTGGGCTCGACTTTCGGCGCCTTAGCCTTCTTCTTCCGTGTGGTTACCGTCTTGAGTTTGAGGTGGTCAAGGCTGGCCCCGACAAGCGAGTTGCCCGGCCTGAGATGGTGATCGAGGAATGATAGCGGGCGGCCTTTGGCAACCGTGGTGAGCCAGAGCGAGAGCTTGGCAAGCTCAACCGCGAGCGGATTCAGGTCAACGCCATAGATGCAGGACTGGGCTACGCGCCGCTTCCAGAACGCGAGATCGGCCTCGCCCTTAGTCTTTCCGCGCGGGACGATGCCCAAATCGACGAGGAATCGCGCGATATGCTCGGTGGCTTCAACGAGGAAGTGCCCGCTGCCCATAGCAGGATCAAGCACATTCACCGCGAGCACCGCCCGCAGTTTGCCTTCATCGGTGTCTTCGCTGCCGGCGGCACGTTCGAGGATCGGGTCCAGCGTGCCTGCGACCACATGCTTTACGATCTGATCCGGGGTGAAATAGGAGCCCGTTGTCTTTCGCTCGCCTTTGTCGCTTGCAAGCGTCACGATCCAGCCGTCCTCAGGCTTTGGCAGCAGGACGAGGCGGTGTTCGAGCAACCCTTCATAGATCGTACCGAGATGCCTTACGGACAGGTCGCGGTAGTCCACGAACCCGCCGTTGACGCGGGCCAGTTTGTCGATAGCCACTTGGAGGTGATAGTCGCCGACGGCGTTCTTCACCAGGAAAGGATGCTCTTCCGGGTCAAACAGGCCGCCGTTGAAAGGCTCAATGCCCAATTCCTCTTCGCCCGTGTCAATGCCGTGAAACAGGAAGTCTAGCTGCTTGTATAGCAACGGGCTTCCATGCAGCACAGCCTTGCCTGAGTCTATGTTCCGTGCGACACTTTGCTTAATCGCTGCCAGACTGTAGCTTTGTCGGTACTTATCGCTCTCTCCCATTGGCAGCAGTTCACGTGCCTCTGCGTAGAGTATGAAGAGCAGCCTGTAGAGGAGTATGAGGGAGTTGTCGTAGATCGTCTTGAGCGTATCGTTGTCGGGCTGAAGGTTGTTGGGCTCGTGATCGAGAAAACCCTGCGCGATATGCCTGAGGGCGACGTAAACTTGCTCCTTGAGGCTCTCGCCGATGCTGTAGGCGTAGTCGGAGCTTTCCTTCAGGATTACTGCCAGCGACAGAGGCCCGTCGTCGAATGCAGCGCGCCTGAAGAACGCGTAGAAGTAGAGGAACCGACGCACATCATTGGACTCGATGAGGGCTTCCAGATCGACCTCATAGAAGTGATCGAGCTTCCTCGCCGTGTCCTTATGGTAGATGCGCCACTGTCTGCCATTGGTCAGTATGCCCCAGCTAACCGCGCTGTGGAGCATGCAGAAGCTGATCTGATAGGACGGGTTCTTGTTGGAGAACGCGTCGCGGCCTTGCGTCTTGACCGCGGCGTCGAGCGAGCGTCCCCAACGTTTGGCGTCGCCGATGGCAATACCGCCCTGGTGTGGCAGTTCGTCGTTGAGTGTCTTGCCCTTGTTATCTTCGCAGGCTTTGGCGTCGCGGTAGAGCACGTAGTCCGGCGTCATCGCGCCTTGCGGCGTGGCGAGAGAGGCCTGAACCTCGAACGTGTGACCAAGCAGTTCCAGAACAGGTATTACGAGGTTGCGTTCCGTCTGACTCTCGTTGCTGGCGCGGTTGAACTTGCCGAGCAACTCGGAGACCCGCTCCATTGTGGAACGCGCTTCAGCTTCCAACAGCTTCCATTGAGGCCTCTCGGGCAGGACCTCATTGAGGAAGCGCTCGGAGAACAGGCTTTGGTTATTGTGCGGCGCAGGTTCCATCGCTGGTAGTATTCGGCAAGCGTGCGGGCAGTTCCTTTGTGCGGTGCCGCCGGGAGCCGGATTCGGAAATCACCACCCAGGCAGGGTGGAGCGCAGTTGCTGGGAGCGATCAATGCCTACGGAAGGAACCCGCACTGCCTGTGGATAATTGGTCAACGCGCCGGTGGACGGAACGGAGCGCTATCGGCGGATGGGAATCTATTTGGGGATGGGAGGCATCAGATGTCAGCTGCCATTAGGATGGCGATTATGTGCATTACTCTGACGGTCGGTTTCACGGCGATTGCGAGCGCGGCCAGTCAGGGCGCGAGGTGGACGGTCGGCGAGCCAATCGTCACTTACTGGGTCGGACCGGGGCAGCACTACCCCGTGAACGATCAGACGGTCAGGCCTCTGCGCGCCGCGGGATACAATCTGGGATGGGCCGCGCAGCCCGCCGACCTGGACGTCTATCATCGCAACGGAATTCGCGCGCTGCTTGTTATCGGCACGCCCGACGTGGATGTTCCCGAGCAGAAGAGCAAACTCGATGCGCTGATCGAGAGCGTTCGCAACCACCCCGCGCTCTATGCCTACCATCTAGTCGATGAACCGGGCTCCGGGGCGTTTCCCAAACTGGGCAAGCTGGTCGCATATCTGCGCGAGCGTGACCCCGCGCACCTCGCCTACATCAACCTGCTGCCCACCTACGCCTCTGACGCTCAACTCCAGGTCAGCGACGATCAGGCGGAGCGCGCCAGGGTCGGCTTCCCGGACAACTTCCTCGGCGTGGGAACCGATGACAAGACTTCGCTGCGGTATATCGAGCACGTCAGGCAGTTCGTCGAGAAGGTCCGTCCCGACCTGATCAGCTATGACCACTACCACTTCATGCAGGACGGCGATGGGGCGCAGTATTTCCTGAACCTCGCTCTGATCCGCAAAGCCGCGCTGGATGCAAAGAAGCCATTCGTGAACATCGTCCAGATCGACGATTCCGGCATACCCGGCTGGCGATCGCCCACCGAACACGAAGTCCGCTGGCTCACATACACGACGCTGGCCTACGGCGCGCAGGGCATCAGTCACTGGGTCTATAGGGGACTGATGACAGGGACTCTCGAAGAGAAGACCCTGAAGGACCCTCTGCCGATGTACTGGGCCGTAGCCGGGCTCAACCGCGATTTTGTTGCAATCGCCTGCGAACTGCAGCCGCTCACGTCTCTGGCGGTGTATCACTGCGGGAAGCTGCCGCATGGCGGGGAATCGCTGCCCGAAAACAGCCCGTTCGTGCCGTCACCGCGAGCGCAGGAGTTGCTGCTCGGCTATTTCGGCAAGACGGCCGCGAAGCCCACCCACGTGATGGTCGTCAATCTGGACTACAAGAACCCCGTGACGACGGCTCTGCTAGGCCCCGGGCCGATGGAGTTCTTCCACGCGCCGACATCCAAATGGCACGCGCTCCCCGGAGGTAAGCAGGTGAAGCTGGACCTGCCCGCCGGAGGCGGCGCGCTGGTGCGCCTGGCCGGGAGATGATCGGATAGGGTTCGGGGTCGCAGGGCAAGGCGGCTCCCCGGATGGCAGTTGAAGGAGGCGGGTGGCGATTCGGAGATCGCCACCAGATGAAAGCGGATTTCTCGCTGCGCTCGAAACGACAGATCTGCCGATCTACAGCAGCGGGTCGATTCTTGCGGTGATGTCGTTCTTCGGCCGCAGGCCGACGAGCCGGTCCGCGACGTCTCCGCCCTTGAAGAAGAGCAGGGTCGGGATGCTCGAAACGCCGTACTTGCTCGCCAGAGCGACCTCGGTCTGCACGTCGAGCTTGAAGACCTTGATCTTGCCCTCGTACTCGCTGGCGATGGTGTCGACGGTCGGGCCGAGCATCTTGCACGGGCCGCACCACTCCGCCCAGAAATCCACCATCACCGGGATGTCTGATTGAAGCACCTCGGCCTCGAAGTTGTCAGCCGTAATGTCAGGGGCTGCGCTCATGTATATCCCTCCTAAGAAGTCGAAAGTTCGAAAGTCAAAAGTTGAAAGCTGAAAGGCCGGTCCCTAGTTCATAGTTCAAGATTCATCATTCAACACTGTCCGGTCTTGCCCAGCCGAAGACGCGGCGGGCGCTGCCGGAGAGGATGTTGCGCTTATCCAAATCGGATATCTCCGCGTCCTCCACCATTCCCAGTACCGCCGCCGGATCCACATACGGCAGTCCGCTGCCGTAGACCATCCTGTGCGAGCCGATGTGCTCCACCGCAAACGCGATCTTATCCGGGCTCGATGATCCCGACACTTCGAGCACCAGGTTCAGGGTGCGCTCGGCCAGCACCGTCGCCATCCGCCAGTCCTCGCCTGCCATCCCGATCAGGACGAATTTCATGATCGGGAACGCCTTCGCCATCTCGTTCGCGGCCAGCGCGGCAGCCTGGTCGGGCGTATGAAGGTATACGGGTTTTACGAACCGCCGGTGCGCGTTGAGGATCTCCTCGCTCTCGGCGAGCGTCACGTGCTTGCGGCGCGCGCCCGATATGAGCAGCAGCGCCGCGAAGCTGTCGTCGGCCAGATACGCGTGCATTTCCTTCTGGGACTGCTCAGGGTAGTTGATGTTCGCTACCACGCATCCCAGCAGCGCCGGGTTCGCCTTTACTATCCTGGCTACCTGCGCATTACCGCGCCTGAAGTCGCAGGAGTTGCCGATCGTCGATGATATGATCGAGCGGTCAACGCCGTATTTCTGCATGCTGCGCGTTAGGTTGGCGTCCGTGAATGGAACGCCCCAAAGTGGTGTAGTGCCGATCTCGGCATGGACGTCAATTATAGCCATCAGGCGCCTCCCAGCAGACGCTTGACGTTGCCGGCCAATACCGCAGCCTTGGCGTCGTCCGTGATGTCAGCGTCCATAACATACCCGAGCGATGCGGCAAGCGAACTGCGCAGGCAGCCCGAGCCGAACAACACGCGGTCGGAGCCGACCTGATCCAGCAGGAACCGCAGCGCGCCCGGCACGCGCAGTTCTCTGGTTTCGCAGAGCACGTTGGGATACTTCCGCATCACCGAGACCGCCTCGGCCATATTCTCGAAGGAGATGCCTTCGAGGATGAACGTGATGTTTCGCCCCGGCAGTATATGCATCAGCGCAGTCGGGCATCCAGTATCGCGCGCCTGCACCATTACGGGCAGATTTGCCGCTTCTATCTCATCCAGCACGTCGCAGAATGCGGCGTGATCCAGCGACCACTCCTGCAGAAGTGGGAAGAACCGGAACATCTTGCATCCCTGCTCCTTGAGCTTCGCGACCAGCCCCGCGTTGCCGAAGTAGCCCCGCGGGTCGATGGTTGCGACCGGGATCAAGACGCCGCCCTGCTCCGAGCATGCCCGCAGCGTCTCCGCGTTGCCGTCGCCGTGGTTGTGTAGCACGCCAACGGTCGAAAGCGCCAGCGATCTACTCACTCCATGGTTCTTCAAGGCCTCAACCAGCCGCTCCACGTGCATATCCGCACGCACGATCGGCCACGGCCCGAAGACGGTGTTTATGTCGATTATTTCGAAAGCCATCTACTCCTCGTTTGAAGGTTTGAAGGTTCGAAGGTTGGAAGGTTAGGAGACCATCTTACTCCGAGGGCTTGTTCTCCCCTTCAGGTAATTCGTGAAGCCGGCGATCAAGCCGGATGTTCTTGTGGCTAGAGTGGAAAGCTGCCCGAATGTATGTTGGTCGATGTACTCCACATCCAGCGCCACATAGAGCTGGCACCTGACTTCGCCGGCTGAAGCCTTGGCCATCGTGAGATAGCGCACGAACTCCGCCGTTCCACCTCTTTCGAAGCCTTCGGCGATATTGGACATGATGCTCACTGCAGCCCGGCGTATCTGATCGCGCAGGCCAAAATCCTTGGCCCAAGCTCCGTCAGCCGTGCATCTATAGATGGATCTTGTCAGCTCTCTGGCCTTCTGCCATGCCTCGATGTCCTCGAATCTCTCTATTGTAGCCATAGTTGCCCTCCCAACCTCTCAACCTTCTAACCTTCTAACCTTCCAACGCTAGCCTTCAGGCGGGCTAGTATCCTTTGGCGGCCGATGACTTCCATCAGCTCGAAAAGGCCTGGGCCGAAGGTGCGGCCTGTGACGGCCATTCGGGTTGGGTGGATCACGTCTCCAGCACCGACGTTGTTCTCGGCGGCGACTGCTCTGACGGCTGATTCGATGGACTCCACATCCCAGTTCTCTATGGCAGCAAGCTTCTCTATAGTCGATTTCAATAGTGGCGGCGTCGTCTCCTTCGCCAGATACTTCTTCGCGCCTTTTTCCTCATACTCGAAATCGTCGGAGTAGAAGAACGAGACCATATCCGGCGCGTCCTTGAGCAGCACCAGCCGCTCCCGGATGAGCGCAGTGACCTTACGAAGGTAATCGATCTCCTCCGCAGTTGGGTTTTCGCTCACGTAACCGGCGGCCTGCAGCCTCGGAAGGATCATATCCGCCAGGTCCTCCACCGGCGTCATGCGGACGTACTCGCCCTGCAAGTCGTTCAATTTCGCCAGGTCGAAAATCGCCGGATGGTTTACAATACCCTCCAGCGTGAACTTTTCGATCAACTCCTCTCGGGAGTAGAGCTTCCGGTCCTCGCCGGCACTCCATCCCATGGTGGCAAGGAAGTTGAGCATCGCGTCCGGGAGGTAGCCGTCCTCGATGTAGGATGAGAAACGCGTCTGCGTATCGCTGCGTTTGCTCAGTTTTCGGCCTTTTTCGTCCAAAATGAGCGGCGGATGCACCCAAATCGGCATTTTCCAGCCAAAAGCCTCGTAGAGCTGCACGTGCTTGGGGCCGCTGGACAGCCATTCCTCGCCGCGAATGACGTGCGTAATCTCCATGAGGTGGTCATCGATCACGTTGGCGAAGTGGTAGGTGGGGTACCCGTCCGCCTTGATCGCCACGAAGTCGTCCTGAAGCTCGTTTCGGAACACGACGTGCCCGCGGACGATGTCGTCGAACTCAGTCGTGCCCTCAAGTCTCATCTTGAACCTGATGACGGGGTTGGGGTTTTCCCTGGCAAGCTCCTGGCGCTCGGCGTCGGCGAGATCGCGGCAGCGGCGGTCGTAGCCCGGATGCTGCTTGGTCGCTTCCTGGTGCTTGCGGAGGTCGTCAAGACGCTCTTTCGTGCAGTAGCAGTAGTAGGCCTTGCCCTCGTCGATGAGCTGCTTCGCGTATTTGTGGTAGTGCTCCAATCGCTGGGATTGGAAGTATGGCCCGACCGGGCCGCCCACCTCCGGGCCTTCGTCCCATTGCATGCCCACCCATCGCAAGCTCGCCATCATGTCCTCCAGCGAGCCCGGTACAAACCTGTTTCGGTCGGTGTCCTCGATCCTCAGTATGAACGTTCCCCCGGTATGCCGGGCGAAGAGGTAATCGAACACCGCGACCCTTACGGTCCCGATATGCGCGGCCCCGGTGGGGCTCGGCGCCATGCGTACTCTAGTCATTAGTCATCAGTCCTTCTGGTCTAGGGTTGAGGGTTTATGGTTGAGGGAAGGGCCTTGCGGCGCGCGAAGTCGCTCCCTTCCCTAAACCATGAACCCTAAACCCTCAACCTAATGATCCATCTCGCAGATGCGAGCGCGGTAGTAACAGTAGTCCTCGTAGCTCACGTTCGAGGGGACGCCGTGGTCGCAGGTCGGGATGTAGCGACCTCTCTTTACCATTGCGGGCATTATGTGCTGCAGGTGCGCCTCGATTGCGTCCTTGCCCGCCGCCAGAACGCGCTTGTCGATCCCGCCGGACATGACCAGATCGGGATACTGCCGCCCGATCTCCACAACATCGCAGCCGCTTGCTACCTCAAACGGCGACATCACGTCCATACCCGCCTTCAGATAGAGCGGAATAGCCGGCCTGCAGTCGCCGTCCGTGTCGATCTGCAGATAGATATGCTTACTTTGCCGGCCGCGCGCATTGTTCACAAGCTGCTGGTAGTACGGCAGCAGGAACTCCTCGAACATCGCAGGCGAGATCAGCAGCCCGGCGTTGTAGCAGATATCCTCCGCGAGGAATATCTCATCCAGGTCGGTGATCGCCTGAGCACGAGCGACGAACGCGTCCATCAGCGTGAACCACCTCTCCATCATCGCGCGGATCAGCTCCGGCTGGTCGCAGAACGCGTAGAGCAGGTCCTCCGGGCCCATCAACGCGCGCAAATACATGTATCCGCCGACGAAGCCCTGGCTGACCATCAGGTCCTCTTCTTTCGCCTTCGCCGACAGGTGCCGCGCATGCTCCTCGAAGCGAGTGATGCGCTCCGGGGTGTTCGGGTCCAGCCTCGGCTCCACGTCCTCCACCCAGTCCTTCATGTTCGTCACCGGGTGCTTGATGTAGTCGGGCATGAACCCGTGCCTGCGGCCTGTGAAGACCTTCAGCCAGCGCCCGGCGAAGTCCTGGATGATCTCATAGTCGCCCTGGCTTTCGATCACCTTCTGCTCGTAAGCGGGCATGAACGGCGGCTCGCACCACCCGAGCAGGCGGATATCCGCCTTGCCCCACGGGTCGAAGTTGAAGAGATTGCGCTCCTGCCAATCCGCGGGCATTCCCTGCTCCCGCCAGATCTCCAGCGCCTCCTCCCAAATATAGAACTCCCGCCGCGGCAGGTGGTCTACCGGCTTGCCTTCGTATGTAGCCCGTAAGCGTTGACCTGGGGTCACTGCAGTGCTTCCTTTCTACGCCAGGCAGCCGACCGGCCTGATCCCGAGCACTCGACCAGGCCTTCTTCCCGCATCTTCTCCAACACGGTTCTTACCATATCGCGGCTGACTCCTGGGCAGAGCCGCATAAGCTCCGAAATCGAGAATGGCCCGGCTGTCCTGGCGACCATGCTGCGAACCATCGCCGACTTCGCTCCGCGTCCACTTTCGACCGTGCCGACGCGGTCGGCAAACTCATCGTATGCCGCAAGGATTGTGCCGAGGTAGTATTCCCACCACGGAACCATGTCGTGCTCCCCCTCGTGCCACCCAGCGGACGACCGCGCAAGCGCCTCATAGTAGGATTCCTTGCTCTGCTCAATGATACGTTCGATGCTAATGTACCTCCCGACCTCGTAGCCGGACTGGTAGAGGAGCAGGATGGTCAGGAGCCTCGACATGCGGCCATTGCCATCGCGGAACGGGTGAATGCACAGGAAGTCGAAGACGAAAGCCGCTCCCAGCAGCAGTGTGTCTATGTCATCCCGGTCTGAATGATCGGCGAAGGACGAACACAGCTCCTCCACTGCGCGAGGAGTGGCGACGGCACTGACGGGTTTGAAACGCACCCGGTGCGAGCCGTCCGGCAGCACATCGTCTATCGTGTTGTCTACAGCCTTCCATCTGCCGCCCTCCGAAGCAACGAACTTGTACAGGTCGCGGTGCAACTGAAGAATGGTGTTGGGCGTGATGGGAATGTGCGCATACGATGCGTGAATGGTGGCAAGCACGTCCCTGTATCCCGCGATCTCACCCTCTGGCCGGTTCTGTGGCTCGGCTCTCTCGGAGACTATCGCATTCAACTTTGGTGCTGGAACCTCGATGCCCTCTATTCGGTTCGATGACTCCGTGCTCTGCACGACAGCAACCTGGCGAAGAGACTCGAGCAACTGAGGGGCCTGATGGTGGTACAACTGCTGCATTCCCTTGAACTCGTTTATGCGCGCCACGAGCTTCAGGATGTGCATCGGAACCGGCTCTCTTGTAATCCGCTCGCCTCTGAAGGACATCATCTGGCTTTTCCGCCCGGAATGTGGTAATGACTTGCCTAAATGTGGTAATTACAGCCTCATATTACCACATTTAGCCTCGAAAGGAAACTGGATCGTCTCAGGGGCTTACGGTCCCGGATGCGGTTCCAGACCCTGTAGCCTGGGCGAGCGGACAGCATGTCCGCAAAGAAGCATCTGGGACAACATGTCCCGAACGATCGGCGAGCAAGCAGTCCCCACACAATAAAGGTGGCGACCCGAAGGGCGCCACCTTAGCAAGCTGATAGCTGACAGCTGTAAGCTGACGGCTTCCCTAGTCCTTCTTCACATACTTCCGCTTTGTTTTGTTGAATCCCTGGCTGCGCTTCTTGACGTCGAACTGCCACAGGCCGGACTTGCCTCGGGTGTGGAAGCAGTGATAGGAACTCAGAATCGATGCGATCACCAGCCTCGATGTCCTCTTGACGATGTTCACCTCGTTCACGAGCTGGGCGAAGGTCATACCCTGCCTGTGCTGTTCGAGGATGTCCACTATCACGTCGAAGAGCGGCGTGTCCTGGCTCTCGAAGCGAGAGCGGATTTCGAGAAGCTCAAGGCTGCGGTCGACGTCGATACCAAGCTGCTCATCGATCTCGCCTTCGTTTATGTATCTGAACTCGCCTGGCTTCTGGGTCTTCTCGATCCTGAACACCGCGCCGGACACGGCTGTGATGTCCTTGAAGAAGTCCTTCAGGCCGTAGATCAGCCGGGTTGTGTTGTTCACGTAGCACTGCTTGCGCTTGCCATCTTCGATCAGCGTGAACGGGATGATCTCCGGCTGTGGGCCGAAGAAGTCCGGGTTGATCTGGCAGAGCGGGAATGTGCCCTCGGTCTTGTGATGATACTTGAGCACGCACCGCTGCGAGTCGCCGTTGGGCTGGTAGTTCGTCAGCGCCGGGTCTTCGTCCGTCACGTCCTCGACCAGCGGATCATAGATGTCTGACTTGAGGCTGCCTTCGAAGCCATCGATCTCGAGTTCCTGATCGTAGACATCGCCTTCCGGCGTTTCGAAGATCGGAGTCGGCGGGACCACGAGCGATGCCGGAATCTCCTGCACCTCGTCCGGGAACGTGACGACCTTGCTCCAGGTCGTGCCTCCCACCCACATAATCCGCTCGTCGCCCTGAAGCGCCTCGTTCAGGTTCGCAAGCGTGCCGGGGAACGCGCTCTCGTCTGGGCCGATCTCCAGAACCGTCTCGATCATTTCCTCAGCCGACGCGCTGCCCTTGTCCATGATCATTGCGATCATTTCTTCCTTGTCAGTCTCGGTGATCTCGACCGGACCCTCGGCCTCTTCCTCTTCGGCTTCGGCCGGCAGGGCGGCAAGCTCTTCAGCAAGCTTGCCGAGCTCCGCTACGAAGTCCTTCTCGGAGGATGCCGGGTAGACTTTCTGATCGGAAAGCAGCACCACCTGATGGCCGGAAACGAGCGAGGCGTAGAAATCGATGGGGTCGAAGTCCTCCTGCAAGCTCCTCCACGCCAGGAGCGCCATTATCTTGACGGGCACGGGCTGCTTGCACTTCTTCAGCACTTCAGCGGCAGTCTCCGCTATCTTCTCCGCGTCCCAATCTGCAGCCGGGCAGATGGCGGAGAACTCATCCACCTGCTCCTGCGAGAGGAAGTTGTCGAAGATGATATCGTCCTCTTCGTCGGAGGTCGGCATCAGCAGCCACTGCGCAAGGCCGTAACCAAGCTCGCCGGCGTTGAAGAAGCGCTCCTTGTCGGTTAGGATTCTGGGCAGAGACTGCTCGTAGTGCTCGGCCGCGCGGCCGTAGATATGGCCGAGCTCGACTGCGAGCAAGTCCACCTGCACGGGAATCCCCGCCGAGACGAGCAAGTCGATAAGCACGCGTTCGAATGGCCGCTTCGTATCGCTGTAGCGGATCGACGGCGCCCAGCGGCGGTCGATCATATCGAAGCGCGGATTCTCCTGCATTACGGTCTTCACGAGCCGCGGGGTCACGCCCTCGACGTCTATCGACTTCGATATCTGCCGCAGTTTCGCCGGCTGACCTTTCCCCATCAGCGCGAGGTAGATCCTGTCGGCCAGGTATAGCTTTGCCGCCTCGCGCGTCATATCTTCCTTACTCAGCTTGGTTGCTGAATTGTTGCTCAACGTATTCCTCCGTCGTTTTCGTTTGAAGGTTAGAAGGTTAGAACGTTTGAAGGTTGGGATGCGCTCCCTAACCTTCTAACCACCTATCAGATCGTATTCTGTTGCTTCGGTTATCCTAGCCTTGACGAATGTCCCTGGTTTTGCTTTGCCGCCGGGCAGGTAGACGAGCCCGTCGATTTCCGGCGCGTCGCGGTAGCTTCGGCCCACAGCCATCGTTCGAAGGTTTTGAAGGTTAGAATGTTTGAAGGTTGAGATGTCGCTCCCTAACCCTCCAACCTTCGAACCTTCCAGCCTTTCAACGCTTTCTACGAGCACCTGCAGCCGCTTGCCGACAAAGGACCGATTCTTTTCCAGCGATATGCCCTGCTGCAGGCGCATCAGCCGGTCCAGGCGGGCTTCGGCCACATTCCGCGGCACGCGCTTGCCGAGCTTTGCCGCGGGTGTTCCCTCCTCACGGGAGTAGGTGAACGCTCCCATCCGGTCGAACCGCATCCGCTCAACGAAACCGAGCAGGCTCTCGAAGGCCGCATCGGTCTCGCCAGGAAAGCCGACAATGAACGTTGTTCTGATCGCTATCTCCGGGCACGCGGCGCGCAGTTCACCGATCACGTGCTCATACTCGGCGGCGCTGCCCCGGCGGTTCATCGCCCGGAGCATGCCATCGTCAGCGTGCTGCAGCGGCAGGTCGATATACTTGACGACCTTCTCGCACCCGGCTATCGTGTCGATCAGTTCCGGCGTAACCTTCGTCGGATAGCAGTACATCAACCGTATCCAACGGATGCCGTCTATGTCGTTCAGCTTCCGCACCAGCCCCGCAAGCGTTCTGTCATGCCGGGCTTGATCCGGTATACAAGCTGATCCTGAATCAAGTTCAGGATGACGGCCTGGTTCAGGATGACGACCAAGTTCACGATGGCGATTCAGGTCCTCGCCATACTGCGTCAGGTCCTGGCCTACGAGCACGATCTCCTTGACGCCGGAATCGGCCAGGCGTTTGGCTTCATCCAGAATCAGGTTTTCGGGCCTGCTGCGATACGGCCCCCGGATATCCGGGATCGCGCAATAGGCGCACCGGTTCGTGCAGCCGTCGGATATCTTCAGGTAGGCTGTCCACGGCGGCGTTGCCAACACTCTGGCGCCTGGCTCAACCCATCGCTGAGTTGGGCATCCGGCTTCGTGCAGATGCTCACCTGAGAGCGCGCGGTCTATTGCCTCGCCGATCTTGCCCTGATGTCCGATGCCAAGGAGCACATCAACATCCGGCATATCCTTCGCCAGTTCGTCTCCGAACTTTTGCGAGAGGCACCCGATGACTACCACAGCTCTGCAGTTTCCAATGTTCTTTTGCTCGAGCGCCTCGTGGATTGCCTCTATGGACTCCTTCCTGGCGCTCTCTATGAACCCGCACGTGTTGACCACAATCACGTCCGCCCGGGTCATATCGCTTACTATCTCATGCCCCGCCCCGGCTATCTCGCCGAGCGCGCCCTCCGAATCCACCAGGTTCTTCGGGCATCCGAGGCTGATCAATCCAACTCTGGCCAAACAAACACCTTCAAGCGAATTATGAATCAGGAATCTTGAATCATGAATTGCAGACGGCTCCGCCCCCATTCATAACTCACAACTCCTAATCGCCTTCCTCCTCTTCTTCCTCATCATCGTAGCTGATGATCTCCGCCGGCGGGACGTATTCGTCCTCATCGTCCTCCGGCGCGTTGAACGGCAGGCCCTTGTTGCCGCCGAGGATCGCGTCCACATCTTCCTTAGAAATCAGCACCTGCCGCGGCTTCGCGCCGTCCACCGGTCCGACGATCCCTGCCTGTTCCATCGCATCGACGATCTTGCCCGCGCGAGGATAGCCGATATTGAACTTGCGCTGCAGCATACTCGTCGAGCAGTAGCCAGTTCTGACAACAAGCCGCACCGAGGGCTCATAGAACTCGTCCGCATACGCGCCGCCCTCGCCGCCGGGACCTCCGGCCGTACCGGGCACTTGCCCGGGCTGGATCGTGAAGACCGGCTTGCGCTGGTCCTTGAGGAACGTGCACAGCCGCTCGATCTCCCGCTCCGATATATAACACCCCTGGATCCTCTGCGGCTTCGGCGCGTCGATCGGCAGGAACAACATGTCGCCGCGCCCGACCAGCCTCTCCGCGCCCTTCTGATCCAAAATCGTCTTGCTGTCGTGATACGAGGAAACCGCGAATGCCACCCTGGACGAGATGTTCGCTTTTATGACCCCAGTGATTACGTCTACGGAAGGGCGCTGAGTTGCAATGACGATGTGAATTCCGGTGGCCCTCGCAAGCTGAGTGAGACGCTGGATGGATGCCTCTACCTCGGCCGCCGCCTGCATCATCAGGTCGCACAACTCATCGACCACCACTACCATATAGGGCATCTTTTCGTCGTCGCCGACCCGCTCATTATACCCGTCGATGTTTCTGACCTGGTTGCGCGCGAACAGCTCGTAGCGCTTATCCATCTCCTGGACAACCGCACGAAAAACGCCAGTTGCCTGCTTGGCGTCCTTCACGACCGGACACGCCAGATGCGGTATGCCATCGAACAGGCTCAGTTCGACGCGCTTCGGGTCGATCAGCACCAGCTTCAACTCGTCCGGAGTAGCCCTGAAGAGCAAGCTTGCGATCAGCGAGTTGAGCCCGACGCTCTTGCCCGCGTTTGTCGCGCCGCCAACAAGCATGTGCGGCATTTTCGTCAGGTCGGCGATGATCGGCTTGCCCGATACATCCTTGCCCAGCGCGAAGGCGAGTTTTGAGGTCGCCTCCCTAAACGGCTGGCTTTCCACTATCTCACGCAGGACGACTTTCCCACGGTTCTTGTTCGGGACTTCCACTCCTATCGCGGCCTTGCCCGGAATCGGGGCCTCGACTCGAACGTCGATCGCCGCGAGCTGCATCGCCAGGTTGTCGGCCAGTCCGACGATCTTGTTGACCTTGATCCCCGGCGCGAGCTGGATCTCATATCGCGCGACCGTCGGGCCGCAGGCGATCTCAACGACGTTCGCCTGGACCTTGAACTCCTCCAGGGTGCGCTCGATGATCTCGATATTGTTCTTGAGCTCGCTCTCGACTCTCGGCGGTGGCGGCGGGGGCTCGTCCAGCAGGCTCGTCGGAGGAAGCTGGAACTCGCCGTATTCCACCGGCTCCGCAGGTTCCTGCGAACCGCCGTTCTTGGGCACAGGCTCGGCTTTGACCGGAGCCGGCATGCTGATCTTGACCGGCGCCTTCACCTGTTTCTGCTCGACAGGCTCCTCAGCCGTCTCGTTCCTGTCGCTGAAGATGTTGGCGAGCGTGCGTTTCTTGCTCTTCTCCAAAGGCTCCGGCACTTTGGGTCGCGCGGTCTTCTTCTTGTCCAGCGCCGCCCGCCTCAGTTCCGCTCTTTCCGCAGCGGCCGCGGATGCCTCGGACCAGTTGACGTGTATCCAGTCGATCAGGTTCGCCAGCGGCACTCCGACGGTCGTGATCGTGCCTATAATAGCCAGCGCACTGAGCAGTATCCAGCCGCCGACCGGCCCGCCCAGGCGCGATACCAGCCAGCTTATCCCGTCTCCTATTGCTCCTCCTCCCGACCAGACCTCTCCCAGCGAGAGCATTCCAACCAGGGATAGGAACAGGATGGTGCTTCCTACGAGGATGTTGCGCTCGATGATACGCAGCGGCCCGACGATACAGAACAGCCCGAACAGCGCTATCAGGAACGGGATAACGTACGATCCGTCGCCCACAGCGCCGCGCATCGTCGGCGCGATGAACGCTCCCATCGCTCCGGTTGACTTCTCGGCGCACAGCGATATCAGCGTTACCAACCCGAACGCGATCAGCATCACGCCGACGATATCGAAAATCGGCAGCGGCCTTGCTTTTCTCCTGGTTGATCTTCGGGTTGTCCGCCTTGTTGTAGATGCACGCGTCTTGCGCACTGGCCGTTTCCTCTTGCTTCGTCCGGAGCACCTTAGAGCCCAAGGTATTATACTCAATCTGCCACCTGCGGGCAAGCGGGCACGCCGTTCACAAGGGGGCTGCGGAGGAGGATGCAAGCGGGCATATAGTCGAGATAGTGACAAGCTGGCACAATATGTGTTTTGCAAGCGACCATACAGGGTATACACTGCCAGCGAGCCATATACTCATTTTCACCTGTTGGAAAGGAGGAAGCGCGAGTTCACTTGCTTGTTCACAGCGAACAGCCGTTGCCTGGTCGCGGTGGCTGTTCACATCTGCGCAAACGAATTCAACAGTAGTCCAAGGAGGAGGACCCATGAAACGTATCAGTCTGCTGCTACTCTTTGCTGTCGCCTTGGCAATGCTACTGCCCACGGCTGGATCTGCAGTGTTGCTCAAGGAACCTTGCTGCACGTTCAACTTCCCGAGCATCAACCCCTTCAACTTCTGCCAGTACGTGCCATTCCAGATGAGGCAGGGTTGGGAAGACGGCGAACTCGTATGGTATATCTGCACGGACGCGAGCGATCAGCAGATTGCCTGCCAGGAGGAGTTTCTCCACATAGTTCAGGCAAACCAGAGGCAGAACGCCGTAAGTCTGTGCTTCAACACGATCAACTTCGCACCCAGGCTGACGGCGTTGGCGGGCCAGTTGGCCCCGGTATACATCATAACCGGCCAGCCCCAGCCCGTGTTTACGGCCGTGCCCGGGGATCCCAGCTATTCGGGACTGTGGCAGGCGGTCTACGTGACCTTCAAGCCGGGCGCGCAGAGGCACTGCGTCAACAACGCCCAGCCATATGACCCCATCAACAACCCGACCGGACTGCCAACGATGGCCGATGCGACATTCTCAGTGACCAATAGAGCCGGCAACCCGATCATCCTGAAGTGCCCGATAATGGCGGTAGGGCCGCTCGGCGGACCGTGGCATCCGGAGCCGGGCAATACGTCCATCTACCGGATTCCGCAGGGCAGGGTGTGTGCAGACTATACCTATACGAAGGTTGTCTGGCTGCCGTTCTGGAACATCTACTGCCAGGACCCGATAACCAAGCGGGTGTGCGTCCGCCAGATCGTGATTCCCGACGCTTGTGACCCGCCAGGACTTCCCTTCGAGGATCAGTTGGTGCCCAAGCTTGGTGCTAACGACGCTCCCGGGCTCTGCCTGCTCACCGATATGCAGAAGTTCTACTGGCAGGTCGGCCCGCAGCCGGTGAACCAGTATCCGATAGTGCAGGCGTGTCCGTCAGAATCCACGTGCCCCTGCTTGAACTTCAACTACCAGTACACGCCCGTGCAGAAGGTTGTAGTCCTGCAGCGTAACGTGCCCTGCTGTCTGCCGCAGAGCGCCGTTATCACGAACGAGCCGGCGCTGCTTCGTTTCCTGGACTCAGGCTGCCTGACCAAGATCAGAGGCAACCAGGTCATAGACGGCACGATACTGCCCTCCCTTCAGGGGCTTCCCATCAACGGTGTCGAGTAGAGACACGCGCTCGAGGCTGATGCCGAAAAGGGCGGGACGTCTGTCCCGCCCTTCTGCATCTCAGACTGCAAGTGCCCTCAGTAGGAGTCGACCAGCGAGTAGGCACGGATTTTGGCAAGCGCCGAATCGTCGATTTCACCTTCGACCCGCACCGTAACGGTCCGTCCAGCCGGGAGATCGAAGAAGTTGTCCGAGAAGACCACGTCCCGTTTCGGGATCCCAAGCGCCACCCATCGCGCTGCTTTGTCCGCGGTTACTGTGACGTAGGCGCCGCTGTCGTCCCTGCCTGGCTCGACGCAGATCTTCACCGGTTCCAGCTCAAAATGCTTCGGAGGGACGAACGAGGTCATGCTGGCGCCCGCCGGTTTGCCGTTGACGAACAGGTCGCAGACCAGGAACACCTTCCGTATGGCATCTCCGGCAAGCTCCTCGGCAAAGTCCAGATCCGCGATCAACCTGTTCTCCTCCGGCTCGATCCTGGTCTTCACCTTGCTTCTGCGAAGCACCGACCCGTCCACCGTTTCCAGCGACCACTTCACCTCTATCCTCGCCTGCCTGGTGGTGTCATTGGTTACGTGTATTCTCGCTGAAGTGCCCGACTCCTCCACGGAGAGCAGAATTGGGGAGTAGAACCGTCTTGCGGCATAGTGAAGAGCTTTCCAGCGGCCATAGTAATCCAGGCTGGAGCCGCTGATCACCGGATAGCAGTCGTTGATCTGCCAGTAGAGCGTTCCCATGCATCGCCCGCGGTCCCTGCGCCAGTGCTCAACGCCGGTCCTTATCGCCTCCGCATTCGTCAGTTGGGTCACATAGCACATCATCTCGAAATTGCGGGGGAACCTGAACGTCTCCGCCAGGTAATGCAGAACGAGTCCATTGCCCGCGCGGTTTTTCTGGTGGCACTCCATGACGTGGCTCGTCATGTTCATATCCTTTGCAGAGGCGAACGTCTTTACCGTCTCGATAGCCGGTAGGGACTGAAGACCGAACTCGCTCATAAAGCGGGGGCGAATTTCCCGATAGGCTGTGAATGGCTTGCGAGCATGCCAGACTTCCCAATAATGGCAATCACCTGCTTCGCAGCCATTGGGGTCGTCGAATGGCCTCTGCGTACTGTTGGAAGGCGAACTCGGCCAATAGGCGGTGTGCGGGTCGTGCCTCGAAACGAGCGACGGCAGCAGTTCGTGAAATATCTTCAGGTAGTTCTTGCGCCACCGGGCATTGTTTGGGCCACCCATGCCGTTGCAGAGGAACCATTCCATCTCGTTGTTGCCACACCAGAGCGCGAGGCAGGGGTGGTTTCGCAGCCGGATGATGTTGTACTCGGCATCCTTCCGGCAGTTCTCCAGATACGCCTTGTCGGCCGGATACTGAGCGCAGGAGAACATGAAATCCTGCCATACGAGTATCCCGTGTTCATCGCATAGGTCGTAGAACAGGTCGTCTTCGTAGATCCCACCGCCCCACACCCGCAGCATGTTCATGTTCGCCTTCGCGGCGCTGGAAATCAGGTGGCGATAGTGCTCGCCGGATATCCGCGAAGGAAATTGATCCGCCGGCACCCAGTTAGCGCCTTTGGCAAATATCGCGACACCGTTCACTACGAACGTGAACGCACGACCATGCCTGTCTTTGCGCTGGCTCAGGCTGATGGTCCTGAGTCCGATGCGGCGAGCGAGGCAGTCCAGGTCATCCCCGTCCGACGTCAGCACGGCCTCCACCTTATACAGCGGTTGATCGCCGTATCCATTCGGCCACCACAGGCATGGCTTCTTCACGACGAACGAGCACTTGCCGGTTGATGAGACCGACTTGATTTCCTGAGTCTGTATGCTGCCGTCCGGGTGAGTTAGTGTGATGATGAGGCTCGTCGGCGCCCTGCGGAACTTCTCGACGCTGACGTCTACCGAAAGAGTGACCTGGCCGGAACCACGATGGTTTTGCCGCACCCGCAGGTCGGCAATCCGTCCGATGTTGTAAGCGGCCAATCTGATGGACCGCCAGATGCCGCTGGTGGGCATCTTGGGGCCCCAGTCCCATCCCCACTGGCAGGGGCTCTTTCGCGTATAGACTGAACCGGGGATCGAGTCGCCCGGGCATAGAAGGGGGTCCTTTTCGAGCAGCGGCGCCGTGCATCTGGTCGGGGAGGAGAACGTGATCTTCAGGTCGTTCTTGCCGGGCCTGACGGTATGGGTGACGTCGAACCGATGCTGTATGTACATGTTATCGGTCCGACCAAGTATCACGCCGTTCAGGGTGACTTCGGCGAGTGTATCAAGCCCGTCGCATTCGAGGTAGATCCGGTCGGCAGCCAGGAACGCGCTGTCGCACTCGAATGATCGCGAATACTCCCAATCCTCTTCGTGTACCCAGGATACTTTGTACTCGTTGTCGCCTTTGAAGGGATCCTCGATCACCTTCGCCCGCATCAAGTCCGTGTGAACGCATCCCGGCACCAGCGCCGGATAGGCCTCTTCCGAGCCTGCTTTGCGCAGTACCCAGGAGCCATCCAAACTCAGAGCCTGCATCGTGTCCTCCCACCAGACAAGATTATATCAGGCGGATACGCAACTTGGAACACCGAGCGGGCATTTTGTGTCGTCTATCATGGTGAGACGGGCGTGTTCATGCCTCCGCCACGCTTCTTGCAGGGCCCGAAGGATAACGGAAGGGTAAAAGGTAAGAATGTATCTGGTAGTGTGGCGGGCAAACTGCCCGTGCCCGATCTGGAGAGTGAAATGAGAAGGCTGTTTGCTGTTTTGATCCTTACCGCTCTTGTCGTTCCCGCGTTTGCTGTCGGCAAAGTGACGGATGATCCCAACAAGCCGGGGGCGGCCCAGGAGGCGCCCTCGGCCGACCTGCAGGCTGATCCCAAGCTCGCGCAGAAGGTTACCTACTTGGCCTCCAAGAAGTCCGTCGCCGCGATCTTCGATGAACTTGCCAAGTCGACAGGCGTTGTCCTCAAAGCGGGCAGGAACGCGGGCGACTGGCAGGTGCGGGACAGGAAGATGAACATCTTCGCCAAGGACGTGCCCCTGAACGAGCTGATGAACTCGATGGCACGGGTGATGAAGTTCAAGTGGGAGATCAGCGGCGAGCCCGGCGCGCGATCGTATCGGTTGTTCATGGACAGAAGATCGCTGCTGGATGCCGAGGCGCAGCGTGCCCGTGCGGAGCAGAAGGCCGAGGAGGAACGGGCCAGGAAGCGTCAGAAAAGCCTGCTGGAGTATGCCAGACTGGGGAACCTGACGCCTGAGGAAAAGGCCAGGATGAAGACCGAAAGCCCGTTTATGTACGTCGTCGCCAACAGCGGAATGGGCGGATCAATGGCAACGTTTTTCGGTGAATCGCCAGGCGCGCTTGAGGCGATCGCAACGGGCCAGAAGTTCCAGATGAACGCCGCATCGCTTTCCAAGGCCGCACAGGACGGTCTTGTGAAGTCCATGCAGAGCATGGTCGATTTCGAGAAGAGGTTCAGTGGCGGTTCAGGTAGGACGCTGCCTCCCGATCTTGCCTCCAATATGGACACCGTAGAGGTCCGGATCAATCACAAGCTTGAGGACATAAGGGGCCTCGCCCAGACAGACTTATTTCTGGGCGAGATCGAGTTCCGCTACAAGGGCGGCCAGCTGACTGTGCCGATGTTCGATCCCGAGAGCGGGATGGCGAAGATGATCGGCAAGGCGCTGATCACCTGCGAGGAAACGGGCCGGACGATGCAGGACGTGATGCAGGAGATAGGCCCGGAGATGATGGCTACCGTTGTGAAGGACATACGCAAAGAGCAAGGCGGCGAACCCATCATCGAGCACGCTGACGATCCAGCCTTGAGCGTGAAGATCAAGCTGACGCCGGAGGGCGTTGAACTCCCGAAGGTGGAGGAGGCTCTGGCAGAGGCATCACAGTATGCGGTGGTGTCCGATCACTTCGGCGGACTTGGCCGCCCCCTGGGCAATGCTCCCAGAGGGGAGATGGAGCTGAAGAAGGCGCTCGAACAGATAGCCGAGACCTACAACTACAACTGGGACAGGAAGGGCAATGTGATAGAGCTGCGCGACCGCAACTGGTTCAGGAAGCGCGCTGCTCAGATCCCCGACGCGTGGCTCGACGCGTGGCGCGAGGAGTACGTGAAAACGGGGACGATCGACCTCGACAGCCTTGCCCAGATGGCTGCGCTGACGCAGGAGCAGGTGGCGGTGAACCTGATGGGAGATGATGTGCTCAAGAACGCGGTCGGCCAGCTTTATTCGAGCAGGGAACTGCTGCGGCTCTACGGCTCGTTGGATGCCAACCAGCGTGCGGCGCTCTTCACCGAGGCCGGGCTGGACCTGCGGTCGCTTACGCCCGACCAGTGGTCGCAAGCGCAGAAGACAATACAGGCAAGAGGGGCCGGGGCTGAACTCACACGAGGATCAGTCATTGTGGGCTCTCGCAGCCGCGAGGACAAGAGGCTTGTCTATCTCTTCAAGCAGCTTGGCAGTGACAAGGAGCAACTTGGTGCGTGGACGATTTTCACGCCGCAATACATCGCGCCAACTCCTTCCGAGGAACCCGCTCCGGCAAAGCCTGCTGATACCAAGCCTGCGGAAACGAAGCCTGCCGAGGCAGCAAAACCGGCGGAACAGCCAAAGCCCGCTGCAGCAGAGGCGGGTCAGTAGCATAGTCAGCGAGATCCCGGTTGCAATAGTCGTGCAATGTGGTAACATCATATTAGATGCGAATCTGATGCTGGCGCAAGGTGATAAACATGCTGGACATAAGCAGAGACATTAACTCCCTGTCGGACTTCAAACGCCACACAGGAGACTTCGTTCGTCGGATGAAAAAGACCAAGCATCCTTTGGTCCTTACGGTGAATGGTAAGGCTGAACTGGTCGTTCAGGATGCCGAGTCGTATCAGAATTTGCTGGAAGCCGCTGAGTACCGGGATACGCTTGCTGCACTCAAGGAAGTGCTTGCCGACGTGGAGAGCGGCAACACGGTTCCCATCGAAGAAGCGTTTGCCGAGCTTCGGAAGAGACATAGACTATCGCGTTAGGATCACGAGGCGGGCGATCGCTGACGCGGAGGAGGCCCACGACTGGATACATGAGGAGTCACCTGAGCATGCCCGGTTGTGGTTCATGGGTTTGCTTGATGCAATTCAGGGGCTCCGTGTGCTTCCGACGCGCTGCCCACTTGCCCCGGAGAGCGCCGACATGCCTGTTGAGATTCGTCAGTTGCTCTACGGCAAGCGAGGAGGCGTGTATCGAATACTCCTCTCTGTGCAGGAAGAGCAGAAGGTCGTCGTTGTCTGGCGAATACGCCACAGCGCACGCCTATCGTTGAGCCCGGACCAACTTGCCGAAGACGCCTAGATATGCGCTCCCGCGTCTTCATCCACAGGATTTCTGCGCTCAGGAATGGATGACGCCGCACGAGTTGCGGAGATATCTCTGAACAACTGCAGAGCCTTGAGTCCTGCCGCTACGTAGCCCGCGATGCTGGCTGCCTGGGGACTGACCGACTCCTCGACCTTGGCGGTGACACTATCCATCCGCTCGGTCACTTTCGAAGCCGTGCTTTCCGCCTTGTTCATAATTGAGTCCACCTTCTGGCTCACTGATTCGGCGGCTTCCTTCGCTTGCTCAGCTATGCTCTGTGTCTGGTCCAGGATCGGCTGCACGCGGTTTATGATCTCATCGGCCTTATCGCTGACCATCTTTTTCATCCTAATAAGGATGTAGATGAGTCCGATGCCGATCGCCACCACCGTGACCATCGTTATCAGTTGGCAGATCGCTATAATCGTCAGGGATGCTTGTGTGGACATTGTCATTCCTCCGGGCAAACGAGCACTATGTATTTCTCTGCCAGTTGACGTGCTACCTTCTTTAGCTTTTCCCACGGTGTGGGATACGAAAACTCGGAGATGGAAAGCATGAGCCCGCATCTGGCCGCGAGATGGCAGCCTAGCGGAGCCGTTGTGATGGTACTATGCGCACCCGCAAGGCGTCAGCCCCGCGAACCTATCGTCCGGCGGCCGCGGGCGCTTTCTGTTTGCTGAGATACCGTCCCAGAAACACCAGCGTCTTCTGCCACGCGTCCCTGGCCGCATCGGGCTTGTACCTAGACCCACCGGAGGGGTTTGCAAAGGCGTGGCCGGCGCCTGGATAGGTGTGGACCTCGTGCTTGACCCTCGCCTCGGCTAACGCGTTCACGAACTGGTGCACCAGCGCCATCGGGATCGATTCATCGGCCTCGCCAAAGATGCCCAGCACTGCCGCGCGTATCTTCGCTAGTTCCTTCGGGTCGGTGATGGGCTTGCCGTAGTATATCACTGCCGCAGCGAGCTTCGGATCATTGAGCGCCAGATGAAGCGATTGTAGTCCGCCAAAGCACCAACCGATGCTCCCGACCTTGTCAGGCTTAACGAACGGTTGAGAGCGGAGGAATGCCGTTGCCGCCAGCATCTCAGCCGTGGCTGCCTTCTGGTCGAGGGCCTGCACCTGCTTCATCGCTTCCTGCGGATCGCTGGTGGTCTTGCCGAAGAGATCGACCGCCAGCGCCACGTATCCAGCCTCCGCCAGCTTCCGCGCCTCACTGCGTATGTTGTCATTGAGGCCCCACCATTCGTGGATCACAACCACGGCCGGAAACGGGCCCGTCCCCGTGGGCCTCACCAGATAGCCCTTATACCTGCCCTCGGGACCGAACTGCACGTTCGATGATGTGATCCCGCCGGCCTCGGCGCCTACCGCCAACACCAACAGAGCTGTAGCTGCAAGCATTTCAGTTCCTCCCCAATTAGCTTTGTAGACAGTGTTCCCGTCAGTCGCCATCAACTCACAACGGGCACGAGATCAGGCAGGCATATTTCTATGCATGACGCTTGGCTGCATCAGGCCCTGGGTATGCTTGCTTGGAAGCTAGCCGGGGGGCTTACACATAAACGAAGGGGGACCGTCTATGTCTGCGTCTCGCTATTTGCGCGCGAGTCTGCTGGGCTTGCTTCTGCTGGCCCTTCTTGCAGTACCCGCCGCGGCACAGAACACGAACAGTTGTAGTTCCACAGGTTTCAGCTCTTACTCGTTCACAACTACCTTCAATGCCGGAACCAACACCACCAGGATAGACTTCACGTTCTGCAATGAATCGCCTATCAACGGCGACTTCATCAACGTGGGTGAAGTGTATGTTGAGGGGCTGCCGGCTCCCTTGGCCACAACGTCACCGGCCGGTTGGCAATTCAACGCAATCGGGCCCAAGACGTTCTGGTCAACGACCTCCAACCCGTGGTGGCAGACACCACCCGCAATACCTCCGGATAGCTGCCTATCAGGCTTCAGCTATACGATTGCCGGCGCGGTGGTGCCTGACTTCGACGTCTTCACTCAGGTCTTTCCGGTCACGGATGCAACCGGCCAGCAGCCTGGCGGCGGGGCAGGTGGAGGCTTCGATTGTTCTGTACAGATCACTCCGCCGGTGGATGAGCCTTGCATCGACGTTACCAAGTCAGCCAATCCGACGTTCGTCATGCCCAATGGCACCGTGACGTACACGATCCGGATATGCAACTGCGGCAATACGGACCTGACCGTGACTGCCGTTGACGACACGGTCCTCGGTGACCTGTTCAATGAGTTCAGAGCAGCCAACGGTAACAGCGACCTACTGCCGGAGGGCGAATGTGTCACATTCCTTGTGGAGTACTCCATCCCGATCGGTACCCAAAGCCCGCTTGAAAACTGCGTCACCGTTACCGCAGAAGTCACCAATAACGGCCAGATGGTGATGGACATGGCCTGCGCACGGTTATTATCGGGCAGGTGCAGCCGGGTCCGTGCCTGACCCTCGTGAAGCAGGTCTTTCCTGAGCAGGCGGCCGCCTCACAGACCGTTTTCTACCAGTACATCATCTGCAACTGCGGCAACAGGCCCATCACGATCACCAGCCTGGTTGATGACAATCCCGACATTGGCGACCTGCTGGACGAGTTCATCGCCCAGAACAACGGCCAGGATGTCCTTCAGATCGGGCACTGTGTCGAGATTTGCGTGCCATACGTCATACCGTTCTTCACCCAGTCGCCGCTGATCAACTGCGCCACGGTGGTCGGAGTTCCTTTGCTTGACGTTACGCCTATCGAGCAGACCTTCTGCGCGAGAGTGGACATAAACCGAACCCCGATCCCGATCCAGTGCTTCCTGCCCGTTACGTTCACTCAGCAAGGGTTCCACATCTTCAGCAATCCTTGCGCTCCGTTGTTCCCGTGCCTGCCCAACACGACTGGGACGATCCTCGACAGATTCTCGCTGGCGTTCTCACCGAAGGCCAGGTTGCTCGGCGTCTCCAGCCCGAACAAGTTGATGATCGGCGACACGAGGAGGTGCTGCGTTAGTTTCGAAGGAAGCACGTTCGGTATGCGTCAGTTGGCCAAGTTCTTCCCTCAGGAGGGCCTGCTTGCCAATAGTGGGAGACTATGGATGAGCCAGTCCAACCCAAGCTGCCTGCTCAACAAGTACGGGTGCCAGACGGTCAACCCGCTGGCGGGAGAGGCGCTTGCGCTGACGCTCAACATCGCCTACAACGATGCCCGGTTGATGCCGCGCACCGCCGGGGTTGATCTGGAGGGCTTCATTCTCACCAAGGGCCCGTATAAGGGGAAGACAGTGGGCGAGGTCCTCGCCATCGCAAACGCGGTGCTGGGCGGGGACTCGATATCCAGATACGGCTTGCCTGCCTCCAACGGCTGCGACACGCTGTGCAACATCCTGAGGCAGATAAACGAGAACTATGAGTTCCAGGGCTTCGGCTCCTTCATCGACAAGGGCTACCTCAGACCTAACAAGCCACTTGGCGTCACCAAGCCTGCTCATCCCGTAGCGCTGTAGCATTCACAGAGTTCAGCAAGCAAGCACTGAACGAACGAGAGGCCGGAGCACTCCCCGCTCCGGCCTTTTCCTGATTGACAAGCTCCACCGCGCGCCGTAGACTAGCCGAAGCAACCTAACAGGAGCAGAAATGAACGACCACCCCGTGCCTATCGTAGATGCCCATCTCGATCTTGCTGAGAATGCGCTGTTCCACGGCCGCGATCTGACCTTGACGGCATCGGAGTTGCGCGAGCAGGAGAAGCGAACGCAGCACCAGGCTATGGCGACGCTGCCCGAGCTTCGGAGAGGCGGTATCGCGGTCGTATTCGGCACGCTGTTTGCCGGCACGCCTTACGGGGATGCGACGCCCGAAAGGCGGACTCGCCCGGGTGTCTACTCCACACTCCAGGAAGCGGAAGCCAATGCGCTGGCGCAGATAGAGCTATACGAGGAATGGGAGCGGCAGGGATGGGTCAGGCTGATCAAATCGGCTGCCGATCTGGAGCATCACCTGGAGCTGTGGGCGCTGGACCGGACGCCGGGGCTGGTGATCCTGATGGAGGGAGCGGACCCTATCGTCAGCGTCGATGATCTCCCTAAGTGGTGGCAGAGAGGTGTTCGGATAGTAGGACCCGCGTGGGGCGACACGAAATACGCCGCGGGCGTGGCGGCAGGCAGCACGGAACCCAAACAGGACGGGCTTACTGCCGAAGGCGTTGCTCTGCTTGAGGCGATGGCCGGGCTTGGATTCATTTGGGATATCGCGCACATGTCCGAGGCGGGTGTGCGGCGGGGCCTTGATCTCAAGCACCCTCACGTATGCGCCTCGCACGCCAACGCCCGGGCGGTAACGCCTACCAACCGGCACCTGAGCGACGACGTCATACGCGCCATAGGCGACCGCGAAGGCGTGATCGGCCTCACCCTCTACAACAGCTTTCTTGACCCGCGATGGAAGGAAGACAAATCAACACCAATCACGCTGGACGCCGCTCGCCTCCATGCGGAGCACATAGCTGCGATAGCAGGCTGGAGTGTGGTGGGTATTGGGTCCGACCTCGACGGCGGGTTCGGACTGGAAGAGACTCCAGAGGAACTGGACACCGCCGCCGACCTGCACAAGCTGGGCCTTGTCGCTCCGGAGACCCACCGCGAAGTTGTCCTGGGCGGGAACTGGCTGCGTTTCCTGCGCAGGTCGCTCCCCGCCGGCAGTTAGCGGCTTGACCCGGAGGCCGGAGCATCCTCAGCCTACGGGACGGGTTGCTCCGGCCTTTTCCTAAGCGATAGCGGCCAGTGCAATCTTCTTTGCCATAGTCTTCACATCCTTAGCCAGAGTTGATGCCCGAGGTAGCAGACAAGACTGATCTCAGGTTGGCCGGATTATACCACTATGTGCCCGCCTGCGCAAATCGTAACCGCTCAGAGTAGATGAGGGCGCTGTCGTCACACTGAACTTGGTTCAGGGTCGATCGCCACACCGTCCTGGATGCCGGATCAAGTCCGGCGTGACGCATCTCTCACTAACACTGAGCAGTTGCCGCAGATCGGCATTGTGTGCCTCTTGGCCGTGTTGCCGGCAGGAAAGCAGGTTAGCTGCGGAGAATGCATTCCCTGCAAAGGCGCCGCGGCGGCCTGAGGTTCCCTCGGCTGAAGACGAAGGACATCCAGCCGCCTGCGTGCTACTCATATGCATGTTACATCAACTACTGACATATATTCTGCTCGGGAGTGTCTCTATGAGTCCTGTTTCGCCAACGTGCGAATATCTTCGAAATCCCCTCGGTATCGACGTCATGCAACCCCGTTTGAGCTGGTCATTTGCGCACAATGATCGCGGAAGTGCGCAGAGCGCCTATCAGGTACTGGTAGCGTCCAGCGAGGAGTTGCTCAAAGCCGACACGGGCGATTTGTGGGACTCGGGCAAGATAGAGAGCAATCAGTCTGTGTTCGTGGAATACGCCGGCAAGCCGCTTGAATCCGAGATGCGTTGTTACTGGAAAGTGCGCGTGTGGGATCAGGATGGCAAGTGTTCCGATTGGAGCGAGAACGCGTTCTGGACCATGGGGCTGCTTGCGGAGAGCGATTGGAAGGGCAAGTGGATCGCGTACCGCGCCAAGCTGAACCCGGACGAGACCTATCCTCTTGATATGAGAGGCCGCACAGCCGAATCGCCTTCTCGCATCACCCAGAGGATCCCGAGCCCGCTCCTGCGCAAGGAGTTCATGGCCAATAAGCCGATCAAGCGGGCTACCGCCTACATCTGCGGCCTTGGCTTTCACGAACTGCGCCTGAACGGGCAGAAGGTCGGGGAAGCCGTGCTGAACCCGGCCTATACGCGCTATGACAAGCGAGCGCTCTACGTTGTCCACGACGTCACGAAGATGCTGCGGGAGGGCGCGAACGCCATCGGCGTGATGCTCGGCAATGGCTGGTATAACTGCCACACCCGCGATTCCTGGGACTTCGATCACGCTCAGTGGCGCAACCCACCGAAAATGCTGTTCCAGATGAAGGTGGAGTACGCGGACGGCACGAGCGAGCTGATCGTCAGCGATGAGTCCTGGATGACGGCCACGGGGCCGATCGTCTTCGACAGCATCCGCAACGGGGAGGAATACGACGCCCGGCTTGAGCGGTTTGGCTGGGATATGCCCGGGTATGACACATCGCAAAGTCTTGAGCCTGTCGAAGGACGCTCCGACGTGGGCGGATGGAAGCCCGTGGAGATAGTGGACGGCCCTGGCGGGAAGCTGGTGTCGCAGAAGATCCCGCCTGCGAGGGTGATAGAGACCGCAAAGCCCGTGAGCATGACCGAGCCCAAGCCGGGAGTGTTCGTGTTCGACATGGGCCGCAACATATCCGGTTGGTGCAAGTTGACGGTGTCGGGCCCTGCCGGGGCGACCGTAACGATCCGATACGACGAGCGGCTGCACGAGGACGGGACGCTGAACCAGCAGAACGCTGGGCACATGTTCTCGGGCGACTTCCAACGGAACAAGTATACGCTCAAGGGCACCGGAGTGGAGACCTGGGAGCCGAGGTTCGTCTACAACGGCTTCCAATATGCGCAGGTGGAGGGGTTCCCCGGCAGGCCGACCGTTGACAGCCTGCAGCTTCGGATAGTGCACGCCGATTTCGACAGCGCCGGAAGCTTTGAGTGTTCCAACGGGCTGATCAATCAGCTCCAGACGCTTACGCGAAGGTCGTATGTCAGCAACTTCGTTCATTATCCCACCGATTGCCCGCACCGCGAGAAGAACGGCTGGACGGGTGACGCGCAGTTGGCGGCGGAGACGGGGCTTTTCAACTTCGATACTGCCGCGAGCTACACGAGGTGGTTGGACGACTTCGATGATTGCCAGCGCGAGGACGGAAACCTGCCGGGAATAGTGCCGACCGGCACGTGGGGCTACGAGTGGGGCAACGGCCCGGCGTGGGACTCCGCGTATTTCCTGATTCCCTGGTATGTGTATCTCTATCGGGGCGATGATCGGCTGCTGAAGGCCCACTACGACGGTTGGAAACGGTATCTCGACTTCGTGGCGGAGAAGTCGCCGGATCATATTGCCGATTTCGGCCTCGGCGATTGGTGCCCGCCCGAAGGCGGGCCCGGAGGGCATAAGACTCCCGCCGCGCTGACCTCCACGGCCTACTACTACGTGGATGTGAAGATCACGGCGGAAGTAGCCGGGATGCTCGGGAAGCACGCCGAACAGCGGAAGTATAAAGCGTTGGCGGAGAAGATCCGCGAAGCGTTCATGAAGCGGTTCTACAGGCCGGAGACGGGCACATTCGAGGGCGATGAGCAATGCGGGATGGCGTGCGCGATCTACCAGGGGTTGCTGTCTCAGGAAGAGAAGGGCAAGGTGCTGAACGCGCTGGTGAAGGATATCGAGGAGAAGCGCGACGGGCACCTGTGGGCCGGCATCCTCGGGGCGAAGTATGTGCTGAACGCGCTTACCGACGAGCGCCGCGCAGATGTTGCCTATAGGATGGTCACTCAGAAGACATGGCCGAGCTGGGGTTACTGGATAGAGCAGGGGGCGACCTCGCTGTGGGAGGACTGGCACGGCGGAGCGTCGCGTAACCACATCATGTTCGGCGATATCAGCGCGTGGTTCTACAAGACCCTCGCGGGGATCAACCCGCACCCGCAGGCGCCGGGCTTCAAGCGGTCCGTTATACGTCCGCGCGTCGTTGGTGACCTCACCTGGGTGAAGGCCGAGCACAGGACGATGTACGGAATGCTCCGGTCCTCGTGGAAGCGCGATGGCTCCAGGCTGATCATGCATGTCGAGGTTCCCTGCAATACCAGGGCGGACGTATGGGTGCCGGCCGCTGACGCCGATGCAGTCACCGAAGGCGGCGTACCTGCGTCCAAGGCGGAGTGCGTCCACTTCCTGCGCATGGACTCCGGCTGCGCGGTCTTCGAAGTCCCGGCAGGAACGTATGAGTTCGTGACAGAGCTGCAGTGACCCGACACGTCATCCTGAACTGAGTTCAACCTGCGCCAGAGACACGTCATCCTGAACTTGGTTCAGGATCCATCCGGCAGGATAAGTGTGCCCGATTGTCGTAAGCTTAACTGCTTAGTCGAGTCAAAGGAGTGATGTAATGGAAGTCGCAAGCATCAAGACCTTATTCGTGATCGGCGTACTCACCTCGCGCATGATCGTGCCCGGCATGCCGCAGATGCCGGCGGGGATGGGGTTACGCGATATGGCCGCCCCGACCAAGGCCATGACGATGGAACTGACCAGCGATAAGAAGGTCAACGCCAGCTCGAAGGCGCAGTGCGCCGTGCCGGAGGGGCTGAAGGTTGGTCCGAAGGTCGATCTGGCCATCAATCTGCCCGTGAAGGCCGAGGGCAGCACGGGTACGAGCGGTGGCGAGGAAGTCTCCTCAAAACCCGAGAGGTTCGTCATGAAGACGTACTGGGACTGCTCGGAGACGGTAGTCAAGGGGCAGCCAAGAGTGCTGGACACCGACCAGATGATGAAGGGCCTGCCGAAGGACATGCCCAAGGGAATGAACATGGGCAAGGGTGGTTTCAGCGCGATGGCAGCAATACCCGCCCCGGCGGCCAGCTATGGAAACGGATCCCAAGCCTATTGGCCAAACCACACGGACAACAAGAAGATCGTCAAGGAATCGAGTTCTCCCGGCCTGTATGAGCTTACGACCAACTACTGCGGAGGGACCTCGATCAAGATCGGCCCGGAGCAGGAGTTCCTGGGCGCGTTCGAAGTAACGAGCCCAGGCAAGAATATCGACCTGTCGAAGACGATCAAAGTCGAGTGGAAGCCAATTGCCAACGCGCGGGCGTATGCCCTCAGCGCTTTCGCGGGCACGAAGGGCGAGATAGTAATATGGACATCCAGTTCCAACCCCGATGTCAATGTGGATTGGGAGAGCAGGGCGTTCACGAATGCTGAGATCAAGAGCTACATCGACAAGGGGATACTGCTTCCCGCCAGCAAGACGGTGTGCTACATCCCCGCGGGCATCTTCAAGGGTATGTCCGCCCCGATGATCAGCCTGATCGCCATTGGCGTAGATAAGACCCAGATCAAGGACGGCATCCAGACGAGCGTGATAGTGCGCTCCAACGCTACCGTCATGGCGGGACAGGGGTTTGGGGGTCCGATGATGGATGAGTCCGCGATGATCGAGGATGAGCCGGCGGACGATTCCAGCGACCAGGACACCGCCTCGGCCGATTCCGATGAGGAAGAGGCCCCATCTCCGGCTCAGAAGCCCAAATCCCCTGCCCAGAAGGCCAAGGACGCGCTCGGAAAGCTGGGGGGCATATTCAAGTAGGTAGATAGCAACAACGCTGCAGATAGACAATCGCCCGGGGCGCATCGCTCCGGGCGTTTTGTTTCGGTGAGTGTGTCTGCGGCGAGCTACTTCCGCCCCGAGGGGCTGGCCGCGTGCGCCTCGTTGTAGTTGAGTTCTTCGATGTACTTTTCCGCGGCGGTTGCGGCTATGGCTCCATCGGCGCAGGCGGTAACGATCTGCCGCAGCAGCTTTCTTCTGACGTCACCCGCTGCAAAGACGCCGGGGATGTTGGTTCGCATATCCTCGTCGGTGACGATGTAGCCGCTCTCATCGAGCGTAATCTGGCCGTTGAGGAGCTTCGTATTCGGGTCGTGGCCGATCAGCACGAAAACGCCGTCAACGGGGAAACGGGTCTCCTCGTTGGTATGCACGTTCCGGAGCACGACATGGTCAACCGCGTCCTTGCCGCCGATCGATGTGACTACGCTGTTCCAGTGGACGGTGATGGAGGGGTTGGCCAGCGCGCGCTCTTGAATAATACGCTGGGCGCGGAACTTGTCGCGGCGGTGGATGATGCTCACGCTTGATGCGTAGCGGGTGAGGAAGTGGGAGTCCTCGACTGCCGTATCGCCGCCGCCGACCACGACCAGTCTCTTGTCCTTGAAGAAAGCCGCATCGCATACCGCGCAGTAGGAGACGCCTCTTCCAAGGAACTCGACTTCGCCGGGTACGTTAAGCCTGCGCGGGGTCGCGCCGAGACTCAGGATGACGGTTTTCGCTTCGATCTCCTGCCCGTCTGTGGTGTGGAGGACTTTGGGTGATGAGTTGAGGTCGAGTCTGTTGATATCCGCGTTGATGGTCTGAGCGCCGAACTTGTCTACCTGCTCTGCCATTGCGGTGCAGAGTTCATATCCCGAACTGCTCGACACAAAGCCGGGGAAATTCTCGACCTGCTCGCACATTGCCACCTGCCCGCCGCGGTAGGCCCGCTCGATCAGGACAGTCGAAAGCCTTGCTCTGGAAGCATAGATCGCGGCGGTCAGCCCTGCAGGCCCTCCGCCCAGAATAGCGACATCATACACCATTCGAGTTCATCCTTGCGGCAGCGCTAATCTGATTCTACCAAACCGATGGCTGCCTCGGCAAGCTGAGCGGGGGTGCACTTGTAGCGGCGAAGCATTTGCCGAAAAGCGCTAGCAGGCAACAAGTCTGGATGCAAATGCTTCGCCGCCTACGGATACTACCTCACCTCCGCCAGCACAGGCGTCAGAGGTTTGAGCGTCTTGACCTTCTCGCGGCCAGTGAGACTGAGCAGGTCCCGTGCCCAGAGGTCGATGCCATGCCTCATCAGCTTGATCTCATACGGCTTGCCTCGCAGGTTGATGATGTTCGCCAACGTCCTGCCGCCGTAGTTGATGGGCAGCCACTCGACACCCCAGATCGGCTGGCCGGTGTTCGCGTCCACAACAGTGATCTCAGGCGCGCCTCCCGCGAGCGCAAGTTCTTGCCGTATTGCCGGCCAGAGGTCCTTCTCCGGATCGCCGTTGGCTAGTGTAGTGGACCGGTCCACGACCTGTTTGACAGCATCCTCCGGCAGCGGCTTTGCGTACTGGTCTTGCTTCAGGCAATCGCCTATGAGCAGCAGCCGGGTGGTCGCGGGAATCTCCCTCACGGCCTCGAACGCCGCTTCTGTGAGCGTGCCAACGGCGGGGAATATGATGAGCTTATACTGGCTGGCTTTGCCCTCCGCAAGCTGCTTTTCACTGATGAAATCGACCTTGACTCCGCTCATATCGAGGCAGTAGTAGGCTTTCATAGCAGTGTCCGTGTACGCGCCGCCGTTGCGGATGATTGACGACATCGAGTAGACGATCGCCGCGGGCGCCTCAGCAATCTGCAGCGCCGTTACCTCGTCGGCGAATCTGTTAAGATCAAGGCACGTCGTGCCGACTGCCTGCGCGCACGCCGGGCGGTCCATAACGCTGCCGATGAAGCCGTTGTTGTTGTCATGAGCGTGCTCCCAGACCCAGATCGTCGTCGCGCCCTGGCCGCGGATTGCCCCCTGCCAGAGCGAGAACCTGAAGTGCTCCGGATTGATGTAATAATTGGACCCGTCCGGCGCGATGTGGTTTTCCGAGTTGAACACCGGCTTGGCCGCGAACGAGCGTTGCAGGTCGTAGCAGGTGTTCATCATCCACGGGTCGCACGGCCAGTCCGCGTTGCCGGTCGGGAACTGGTAGCAGTCGTTGCCGTTGATCTCGAGCGCGTTGCCGAAGAGCTCGTGGTCGGTGTGGAACCCGACCTGCCCCGGATTCAGTTCGTTTGACATCACCTTCGCGTGAGTGGGCACGTGCGGCGCCATTTCGTGGATGATATCCGCCATCCACTTGTGCCAGGCGACAAAACGCTGCTGGGCATAGACGGTCCAGTCATAGGCGGCCGGCCCGCCACCATAAGGCACATCCGCGAAGGAGGCGTACTCCGTGCCGTAGCGTTTGTTCAGCGTCGCGACGTCGCCGTGCGTGCGCTTGAGGTAGTCAATCCACAGATCCTTGGTGTTGTCACAGCCCGTGAGGTGGACGAACACAGGCTCGTTTGTGAGGCAGATGCTGTGCAGCGCCGGCTTGTCCTTGATCGCCGGGATGACGATGCGGACGAACTTCTCCACTATCGCCTTCGCGGCGGGATCGTCCGGGCAGAACCCGAGGAAGCCGCCTCCGCCCTTGGCAAGCTGCGGGTATTTCTTCATCGCCCAGTCCGGGAAGTAGTGGGGCGACAGCAGCCAGTCCACGCGGACGTTATGCTTCGCCGCGTTGTCGAGCGTGTGGATTAGCGTCTTGAGGTGAGTGAGGTCCACCTTGCCTTCTTCAGGGAATAGCTGCGCTGGGCCGAATTCAGCCGCCTGGATGAGGTTGATTCCGTAGCCCGGCCAACGCGGCATGTCGATTCGGGCGCGGCTGAAGTGGCCGTAGCCACAGAAGAACAGAGGCCCGCGGTCCTTGGTGCCCAGATTGTCCACCCGATCTCCGACGAAGCTGATACCATCGATGTCAACTCTCCCGGTCTGGTAGCGCTTCACGACAGGCGCCGACTTCGGGTCGGCGAGGTAGAGCTGCATCTGGTTTATCGCATCGTCTAAGGAGTTGTTGAAGTCCTTGACCATCCACTGGGCGCGGTAGTCGTAGCCCTTCCTGACGTCCTCGCGCGCGAGCGGCAGGAACTGCTCGATGGTAGTCTTGGCGACGGTCGGGTAGTCCAGCCTGATGCCCCTGGCCTTGCACTTGTTGTAGATGTCGTTGAACTCCTTCATTCGCGCCTCGACCTTGTCCAAATCGTCGAGGGTTTGCGAGGCGACTATCTCGAATGGCGATTCGGCGCTCGTTATGACACCGCCGCGCGAGTCCAGCACGCTCACCTTGCAGGTGTATTTGCCGAATGGATGCCTGGCGGTGTTCCAGACCCACTCCGCCTTACTCTCGCCCTGCTTGATCGATGCCCGCTTGCGAAGGTAGTCCTTCTTCCCGTCCGTCAACACGACTTCGAGCGCGGCTGCGGACTTGCTGGAGGATTCGGTAATCACGCAAATGGGCGCTTCGGTGTCGTGCCCGATGACCGTGGTTGGCACAAGAACGATGCCCGTGAGGCCATCGGCCTTGAACTGCCCGCCGAGTGGGCGGAGTTGGATATCGTCGATCGCCAACGCCTTGCACTTGTTGGCGATGTTGATGCCAATCGTAAGGCCCTGCTGGTCGGCCCTGGTTGTGAACACCGTGGATACCTTCTTCCAGCCGTAAGTGCCCGCCGGGAATGCGAGCATGTAGCTGTTCCAGTCGGTTATGTGGTTTGCATTCCCCGGCTCCTGGACGTCCTCGCCTCGCACCCAGCAGGAGAGTTCGTAGCTTGCCGAACCCACCACGCTCACCCCAGTGGAGAACCTGCCATAGACATGAGGAGTGACGCCCGAGTTGTTCGTAAAGACGATGCACTGCTTTCCGGAGTGCGGGTTCTCTGTGTCCAGCGTGTAGGACACCTGCGCCCCGTTGTGGACCTGCCATCCCCAGCCTGCGGTCCCATCTTCAAAGCCGGAATTTGTGATTGTTGGGATGAAGCTGACCGCGCTTGCGGATGTGCAGACGGCCAGTATGAGTCCGATGATTGCAAAGAACCGCATTTGAATGCCTCCGATGAGGCCGGGAATCAGCCCGGCCTCTATCTGAACTTGATATGTGATATTTCGATCTTCGCGCCGATGGTTGATGTCGGATCGAAGCGTAACGCGCCGATGGTGCCTTTCCACGCGGGATTGGCAGTCATATCCACTTCGTAGGTGTGGAATTCGCCGCCCGGCTTCAGCGCGAACTTCACGCTCTTGTCCTCGCTGAGCTGCTGATCTCTGCTTCTGAAGAAGACTTGCCCCTCGCCGGGCTTGTCGATCCTCATCCTGACCTCGAACGTCTTGTACTTGCTGCTGTCGATCTCCACCCAGGAGGCTGACAGGGTAGGGTCGGTGCTGACAGCCTCGGTCCGCAGCACACCGCCTTCGTAGTCCGGGGTGGTCAGCCCACCTGCTGCCCATACACGCTCTTCGGGCTTCGAGAAGTCCCAAGAGGTCCGCAGCACCGGCGCGGGTATGTCATACGGGCCCATGCCGAGGTCCCTCGGGACGATGACAGTCGGCTGCTTGCTCTTCGGCGCGAATACCTGCCTCATTGCTTCGAGGTAACTGAAACCGTCTCCGGCCGTAGGCTCGATGTAGTCGCCCTCTCCGAATTCGTTCCACGCCTCGATGAACACCAGCTTCTGTCCCTCAGGCAATTTGCGGCCCGGCGAGTTGTTGTAGTCCCTGGCATTTGTGAGCATCTGCTGCCATAGCCCGGCTGATTTGCCCGTGCGGACTCTCGCGCTCGGCCCGTGCCAGGGGCGCGAGTCCCAACCAGCTTCGCAGAGCGGGATGTAGGGCAGGCGGGACATACCGTCGATCTGGTTCCAGATTTCCTTGTAGGCCTCCACCATCCACGCATAAGGCGCGACGTTCTGGCCTCTGTCGCCCGCGGACGGATAGTTGTAGCCGCTGATGGCGTCGTAGCCCTCTTCTTCGATCTGCCTTATCTGCTGCGCCGACGGCCACGAGCATGCAACGAGATACAAGCCGCCGACACCCGCCTCCTCGCAGAGCTTCCTCATCTTGTCGAATGCAGCCTTTGCGCCCTCGACGCCCATATCGTCCGTGATCCCCTTTGGCGTGAAGATGACGACAACGTTCTTGCCGTTGAGCTTCAGGTAGTTGGGGCGCTTGAAGTAGTTCTCGATCCAATACTTCGTGACGCTGATCATATCGGCTTCGGAATGCGAGCCCGGTCCGTTGTGGTTTGCCCAGAGCAGGCAGAACTTCATCTTGTCCTGGTATTTCGATTTCAGGAACCCGTCGTGCAGGGCCTCTTCCAGATGCCGGCTGCCTTTGTTCCAATACCAATCATAGATCAGGAACTTGATGCCGTGCGAAAGCGCCCAGTTGATGTGCCAGTCGGCGACTTCCGGGTTGCCGTCGTGGTGGTATCCGAGGATCGGCCTGCGCTCGGGGAAGCCATTGAGCACCGACCACCTGCCGTAGTCGATCCAGCCCGGATAGTAGTAGCAGCCTACAAGTTGGTCGCCCGTGTCTGCGGGAACAGGCTCCGGCACATACTTCAGGGTCTGGACCACGTCCTCATCGAGCTTCGGATAGATGGTGATGTGGGCCTGCTTCTGATCGGCATCTATTCCTGCCGCTGACGCGCTGGAAGCCGCCATTACGGAGCCGGCGCTGGTGAACACCTTGTCCCACTCGAACCGGACGGATTTGCCCGGCGCCAGGGTGTTGGCTATCCTCACCGGAAGCACTTCGGGAGTCTCGCCTGCCATTACTGTGACCGTGGCGGTGACGCGTCTGGCCTCTGTGCCGCCGACGTTGGTCGCTTCCATTACGAGCTTCGTCTTGTCGCCTGCTCTGTTGATTGGCTGATCGGTCCCGAAGCTGGTGATCTTGATCTCCGGAGGGCCTACCGGCGTCGCGGCTAGTGAAACGGACTCAAGAGCGACCTCGCGGGCATCCGTGGAGTCGGTTGGGGTAATGCCGACGCCCAGGATGCGCCCGCTCCACTGACTGATCTTGCTCATATCGACCACATAGCTGTGGAGTTTCCCGCCGCCCTTGACCTCGATAGGAACGCTCTGGACGCCTGCCCGGCCATCACACAACCACCGGAACAGGACTACGTTAGGAGACTTCGATGCCAGCCGCAGCGTCAACCACGGCATGCTGTCGGCTGGGGCATCGATAGCGGGCGAGAACACTGCGGCCTGCCGATCGCCGGTTACGAGCCAGCCCTTCGTTTCCACAGGCTCTCCGCTAAGAGCGATTGCTCGCCAGCCCGCGTTCCCGCGCTCGAACGACCATCGAGTCGTGTCGGCTGCGCCGGGCTCCCAGCCGCCGATTCGCACCGACCTGACGGCGGCCCCGGTGTTGCCGGGCGGGTCGATGCGGATGTGGATGATCTTCCCCTGCGCCTGCCAGCCGGGGAGCACGATATACTTGTGGTACTCTCCATCGCCGATCACGTGAAAGGAGGTCTGCAGCCCTCCACGAAAGCCTTCGTAGGGCTCCTCGGTCGTGTTGGAGTAGAACAGAATAGCATCCCCGGTCTTCTCGGCCTTCATTTCGATCTCGACGAACTGCCAGGGGGTTGCCTTGATGTCGAACAGCGGACTGATGAGCCTGCATTCAGTACCGGATATGGTGAGAGCACCCTCATCCTTATCCAGGCCGATATTGCCGCCCGCAGACCGCCAGCCCAACGTGTCAGATGCGCCGGAGAAACTCCATTCGGCAACCGGCGCATCAGCGGAGAGACACAACCCCGGCAGCCCGAGGCAACAAGTGACGAGCACTACCAGATATGCGTTCCTCATAGTGCAGAGATAATAGCGCATCCTTGGGAGGCAGTCAAATGGAGACGAGAGTGCAGCGCGAACGACGAAGAAATGGCCGGCGCATGTGCACCGGCCATCCAGTTTCATCTGATTCCTGTCGCCGATATGAGCCCTATTGCCTCATTGCCGACTTCGGCTGGCGCAGGTTGTGGGTGTTGGTGCTGGATTGCTTCCAGTTCCCTACCAGCGGGTCTATCCATTCCAGACCAGGGGAGCACCACAGTACTTCCTGGGTCGGCGGCTCCTTGGGGTCATACTCGAAGACCTCTCCGCCAAAGCCCGGGCTGCCGCCCGCGCCCGATTCAGTGTAGCTGTTTACGATCAGCCACTTGCCATTAGGCAGGCGCTGTACGCTGGACGCCATGAGCGGTGGCGCTCCTGGAAGAGGCACGATCACGCGATTGGTCGGCGTCGAGTTGATCGGGTCAACCAGGCGCCCCAGCCTCTTGTAGTCCTCAGCCCACAATTGCTGTACTACGCTCGGAATACCCCCGCTCGTGATGTCCGCCTGATAGACCCCGTAGTTGTCGCATATCAGCAGCGATCTTCCTGCGGGCGTGTCCGCGACCTCGAAATAGCGCGGATTGGCGAGCGGCACTACCTGCGACCCTATCCTGACACGGTCGCATCGCGCGACCACTGTCCCGGAGGATGGCCTGCTGTAGTCCCAGTTCCCGGGCGCCATGCCCGCCGATCCTTTGCTGCGCTGTCTGTAGCCGAGCGCCATCACAGCGCCGCCGAGGGAGGGTGTCGCGGTCGGATTACTGGGTTGGAGGTCCGTTCCTGACGAGAGGTCCGAACTTGCCACCCAGATGTCCTGGCAGAGATCATCGCCCCTCACGACATTCACGAGCTGAATGCAGTTGTACGCGTATTTCGCATTAAGAGCGTCCGTCCTGGATACCCAGTTCAACTCCGGCATCACGAAGCCGCTGTCGCCGTCGATATACTGCCTGTCCTCCGGGTTGTTCGCCGGGTCGATCCTTGATCCGTCCCACTTCACAAACGCGCCCGCTTTGAGGCGATAGACCAGATCCAGTATCCGCGAGTTGCCCGAGTCGGCGATCAGGCAGTGTACCACCGAAGTAGGCGCCTGCCCGCTCGTGGGGACCGGCTCTGTCTCCAGCCACATAATGGCGTCGGTCGGCCCTCGCAGCTTCAGAGGCTGTCCGGAGCTGAGCAAGTGCCGCGGGTCGGCGAACTTCTCGTAGATCCACCTGGCGTAGAGCCCGGAGGCCCCATCGAAGCCGACCATTCCGCTCTTGTCGATCTTGCAGACCTGGTCAGCGCCGGTGTTGGCGAAGACTATCTCGCCGGTGCTTGCATAGCGAGCTCTGCCCGGCTTGTTCACAGGTCCTTGCTTCACGGCCATAGGGGCACCCGAGGTTGCGGGCGTTACCGCCGGCCAGGTAATCGAGTCCGCGGCCCATATAACGTCTCCGCCGCCATCGACTTCCAGTAGCCGGTTATTGTCCGTTACCAGAGTCGTGGTGCTCGTATACGCGTAGAGCCCATCCGGGCCGGGAACCATCAGGACACCGTTGGAGCCCGCGACCGATACCGCGGCGTTCTGACTGATCACAACCGAGCTGCTGCCCACCTTCTGCTTCCAGATCGGCTTCTGCGTCGTCTCCTGGCCCTTGCTCTCGCCGGTCTCCGCGTCCAGAGCGTAGAGTGTGCCGTCGTCGGTTACGAAGTAGACGACGTTGCCGATCACCGTCGGCGGTGAGTGGATTGTCGATTCCGGAACCACGTAATACCACAGCAGGTTGTTCCAGCCGCTCAAGTCAACCGAGTCGCTGGTTGCCGGCTGCAGTGTTGTGTTACCAACTAGCGCTCCCGGTCCCCATGTGCTCCAGTCGATCGGCACTTCCACGTTGTCCAGATAGACCCAGACCGGAAGGGAAGGCGAGAACGTGTTGGCCTCCACGCCGCTCACCTGCAGTTTGGGCTGCGCGAAGTCCCTGAACGTGATGGTGCCGGCGTCGTAGTCAATGCGGGCGCTTCCCGTCACGTTCCGGGCCTCCATCAGAGGCACTGCCCCGGTGGGGTCGTTGATCAGGTTGGGCTGCCAGATCTTTACGTGGTAGTTGCCACTATCGCTCTCGCGGCGAAGGCTCTTCGGGAGTTTGATCATCTTGCCCGAGGCGTCGTAGCCGCCGTTCTTTGTTATCCGTATCACGAACTCGGGGTTCGCCTTGAAGCAGAGCAGAGCCCCTAAGGGCGTGCCTGGAGGCCCCTGCTTGCCCGAGACGGTAACGAACACCTTACCATTGGAAACCGCAGGCGAGGCCGACGGCTCCGGGTCGATCATGCTCCGCTTTACCGGGTTCCCGAACGCGTCCCTGACCTCGTTTCCGTTCGCGTCCCTGAGTGTCGCGCTCACGACGCCGGGTATCTCGACGTTAGTGTTCGGCGCGTACTGGCCGCTGGTTGCCGAGTCGAGTCCCGAATGCAGGAAATAGTGCCATTTCACTCTTCCACTGCCGGACGGGCTGCCGTCGTTTATATACGCCAGGACCGACCCTCCGGCGCACAAAGGCTGAGATTCACGTGTCCCGCAGATGAACGACATATTGTCGGGGCCCATAGCCGGCGCCCCAGGGATGATCGTGGGAGAATGTGCCGAGGGGCCTCCCCCCGCTGCGCTCTTTGGCTCTATTTCCAGGTCAAGGAACGTCCGGTTTGGATGGTCGGCATAGGTTATCGAGTAGGTTGCGTAGATTCGCGGATTGCTTGGGATGTCCTGGGTCGTCTCGATGACTATCCACCCGGGAGCGTCAACGGCGCCGCCGGATCTCTTGTTCAGTATAGGCGGGCTCGAAAACGTCATCGGGGTAACCCCATCCGATTGGAACATGATCACAGCGCTTGCCGTGTTGTTGGCGTCGGGCGCATGGATATAGCCGGGATAGCTAACGATCAGTTCGGCTTTCCTTCTGGTGCTGTCTATGCTGTGGATCTTGACCCGGTCGTTGCTCACCATTACGGGCAGCGCCCACATGTGATCGTTTTCCTGGTTGGTAGGTGGCTTATCGGTGCGGGGGCTGTTATACCACCAGACTGAGCCTACGATAGCACCGCTGTACAGCCCCTGCATGTACCCAAAAGCCGGCCCACTTCTGGGCGTAGCCGTGTAGCCCGAGTATTCGGCCTGCATATGGTTCGGGACCTGCCACGCCGGGATGAGTGCCTTATCCGATCCCCCTGATCCCTTCTCGAACTTCCCCAGGCAAGGGTTTTCGGCATACAGCCTGCCATCACCGCCGACAGCGTAGAACCAGCCATTGACATAGATAGGCGGACTTGGCCATCTGCTCTTATCAGTCACGGAGCCACCCGCAGTGTCCATAACGAAAAGCGGCTCGACCTGCCCCTGCGGAGGGTTGCCGGCCGGATCAAGCGGGAAGGCGTTCAGGATGTAGACCCTGCCCTGGCTGCTTTGAACCATCACGGCCTCTATCGGAGCGCAATCCTGCACGTCCCCATGAGGATTCTGCACTGTCGCAACCGCGGGAGCAGAGAGATCTCCTCCGTCCGGACAAGTCCACGACCAAATGATCACCGCGCCATTGGGGTCCTTGTACCACGCGCCGTAGTTATCATCGCCGGTGGCATCCAGCGCGTAGAGCGTGTTATTGTAGGTGTAGAAAACCGTGTTCTTGTAGATGATCGGGGCGGTTTCCTTGTTCTCTTCCGCCCTGATCGGCTCGCCGGACGGCGTCGTCTTCAGCGCCCATTTCTCAACGAGCTTATTCGCGCCTAGAGTGTCGATAGACGCGCCGGAATGCCTGGGGCCTTTGCGGATATCCGTCCAACTCGACGAATACGCCATGATGTTGTAGGCCAGCTTCAGGCTCGGCAGGCTGTAGGGTTCCGGCAGGAGGCAGGCCTTGCCGACGAACCGCGCGGTCGCTACCACGCGCCCGCTGCCGTAGGTGTTCGCCACCACGGAGGGCTGATACAGCGGAGTGCCGTTGGTGTCGAGGCTGTCAACCACCTGATACAGGAAGTCATAGGATATCGGGGCTTCCGTGGGCATTGTGCCTCCGCCCGGCCGATCCCTTCCCGGCAGATCGTAGTAACAGGAACTCCAGGAGCTGTCCTGAACCGTCATGCCAAGACTCATTATGTCGATATCGCTCAGCCAGTAGGGCGAACTCACCAGCGGATGGTGCCTGGAGACGGGGAAATCCGCTCCCGGGCGCGCCCCACGACTGAATTGGCACTGGCTGATAAACAGCGGCCCGCTCTGCGCGAACCGCAGCACCAGCGAAGGGCTTGCGTTGTCGATCCACAGGACCCCTCCGCCGTCAACGAACCTGCGCAGATTCTCGCGTTCCTCGTCCGTGAGCGATATCGTGGTGCTGCCAGGGAAGTAGAGCACATCCATGCGCGAAAGATTGCGCGATGACGATATGGGGACTATCCAGTAGTTGGCGTCGAACTTGTTGGTGGTGGGCGCGAGCGGATTCTCGAAAGTCCATCCCGTGGGCTTCATGCTCGTGAGCGCGTCCAGCTTGGTGAACAGGTTGCCTGTTCCGCCGGTCAGAACCTGTCTGATGTCGGATTCGTTCAGGTAAATTGGCAGACCATCATGTTTCAGGCCTCTGGTCAGACCAACCACACCGCAGTTGATTCGCTTACGCTTGCCCGCGTAGGTGAACGCGCCTGCATCCGCGCTCGGGCACAGAGACGCGACAGCGCCAAGGATCACTAAAGCCGAGAGCAAACGGCTAACAAGCTTCATATCGCCACCTCAATAACAGAAGCACACAGACAAACAGCGTCATGCTGAACCTGGTTCAGCATCCACCAAGCAAACATCAGAGCAACGGCATATCACATAACGTCTCCGAAGTAGACCAGGCTTCCGCTAACCGGGAGCTTCGGACACAGCGGCAGCGTCCGCCCGTAGGCATCGATCCGGATCGGGGTCCCCGAATCGTCCACCGGCCAGCCGACGTGGTCGTCATACAGGAAAGCTATACCCTCGCCTGGATGCGCGGTCGGAATCCCGCTGTTCCCGTATTCGCTGGGGATCCTGCCCCATTTGGCCATCCACTCCTCCACGTCGCCGATGCGCGCGGGCACGTTCTCGCTGACCGCTCCGTCGATGATGATTCGTATGTCCATCGGCTGCCCGTAGAGCGGGAATCGCTTGTCCACCTCTGGCGGACGGTTCGAAGGATCGGTATCGGACGGATCCGGATTGATCCAGTAGCCCGGAATCACGAAGAACGAGCCCTCCTGAGCATAGATGATCGCCTCGATGCGGACATCCATCGGCATCACGGCACATCCGCCCATCCAGTAGTTGCTGCGGGCATACGTAGCCTCGTCCAGCGCGATCTCCAGTATGTTCGGTACGCCCGGCCACGTGAAGAGGTCGTCCGGCTGCTGCGTGACTTGATCAAGCGCAAACACGTTGTAGAGGAACGAACTCCCGATACCTGCTCCGGGCGGGCCCGGGACACTCGCGAATGTCCGATCGCCCACGCCGAAGACGTGCGGCGGGAAATTGGGACTGAAACCTGTGTTGAGGTTCAGAATCCGCCAGTTGGCGGCAGTATCGGTCGGGTTCAGCCACGCGTTGATATAGGCCGCCCCGGCCTCCCCTGAGTGCCGCAGGAACAAGAACCATCTGTTCGGCGGATTGCCGGTTTCTGACTCATACGGCCCGAAGTCGAATCGACATCTGAACCGGCTGTCCGGGCCATTCCTTACTACCACGTGATAGGAGTTCCCGCCCAAAAGCGAGTCCGCTCCTTGATCGTCCGGGCCGATGCTGCTCAGAGGGCTCATGAACTGCGTCGTGTTCACGACCACGTTCTGCCTCGCCAGAAGCGCCAGCCCGCAGGTCGGGTCTGCAGCGCGATAATTGCTGACATCGCCGCGGGGAAGAGGCTGGGGTGGGCGATACTTGAGCAGGTTGCCCTCGATGTAGATGTTCTGGTTCGATACGATGGTCAGCTTCATCCCCGGAGGAAGCATGCCGCGGACGCGGACGTTGCCTTCTGCGAATATGACACCATTGCCCGGTATCCATCTCCTTCCGCCGGAGCCATCGCTGATATACCTGCCGCGGACCGGGTCAGGGTAGGGCATGCGGATCGTTGCGCCCCACTCCGGCCTCGGACGGCCGTCCGAATCATACCACACGGCATTCTGGCCGAAGCTGCGGCCGCTGAGCACATCGGTCCTCGTTATCCTGAAGCAGTAGTTGCCGAACCCGTCCTTGTCGTTGGGTTCCAGCTCGATCACTACTCCCGGCGGCACGTAATACGGACCCTTCCAGCTCGTGGACATCATGTTGTTCGGTTGTGTCCAGTCGGCGCGGAGGCTGAAACTGCCGCCGAGGGTGTCGCTGTTGTCCTGCTTGTCGTTGGGGTTGTTGATGTAGACGCCTTTGCCCCAACCGAGCGCGCCGAGGTTCACCCATCGTGGATTGGTCGTTCCGACGCCTATCCTGTCCCCGGAGTTCAGCGTCAACACCCTGTAGCGTGTGGTCGTGTTGGTCGGATCAGGCTGATCCACTAGCGGCGGCTCAATCCGCTCCACCCCTCTAGCCCTGGGATGCGGCGTACTGGCGTCAACAGTGTCTCTTCCGTCACGGTAGAACCCGTCGGCCGTTATGAACCTGGTGACGGTCCTGTCTATGTCGTCGTCGGTGCTCGGGAGCACATCGATCGAGTTGATATCATTGCCCAGAATCTGGTGGACTCGGACGTTCACCCGTTCCATCTCGTTGGCCGGGTTCGCGTCGCACTTGATGTCGCCGGCTACCTCGACACCGTCGACGGGCAGGATGTCCGTGTTCTTCCACGTCAGGTCGCTGGCCTCCGCGCCGCGCAGGTAGATGTCTATGCTGGGTTCATTGCTCCACAGCCCGTACCACATCAAGTTGCCATTTACACGGATCGGGCCGCCCCGCACTCCGTACTTGCTCTCAGTATCAGACCGGCCGAAGCTGGTCCTGAAGCCCGGCACGCCGAGGGCGAAATCGGCCGATCTGTTGTCCTTATTGGTCACGAAGCGGCAGTAGTCGGTGATGCCGATGGGTTTGAACGCCGTGATCTCCCGCCGCAGGCTGTAGTGCGCCACGTCGTGAAGTGTCGTGGGATCGTCAGGGTCGATTGTGCCCCATCGTCCGATGGACTCGATCTTGATATACTTGGACATCACGATCTTCGGGTCTGGGTTGTAGGAGACCCTCAGCAGGAAGCGCCCCTGGCCCGAGTTGAATCGGGAGTAGCCGCCGCTCGGGCCCGCATAGTCCAGTTCCTCCGGCCAATACGGGCGAAGCCACCGGAAATCGGGATCGAGGTCCTTGATCTCCTGCCAGTTAGGCACGGGCGTTGGGGGAGTGCCGTCCAGGAAATTGCCCGGCTCAGCCTGTGCGAGGTTATCAGGTACCGGCCGCCAATCCGCGCCCTCATCGGAACCCGTAAGCATCTCATCAGCGTAGCGGACTCCGGCCTCAGCCAGCGATGCAACCGCATCGGTGCTGTAGCTGCGGGCGGATCGGAACAGGTTCCGCGCCACCAGAGCGATGAACACCGTTGCGACCACAGCGAGAATGAACATCACCATGATCGCAATTACCAGGGTCTGCCCCCGCCGTTTCCTGCTTCTGCTGCTGTGTAAGCTCATACTGTAGTTCCTACTTGAGTCTTGGGCTCTTCTGTTCCACAAACCTGTATCGCCGTCCCAGACGCGGCGCTGCTAACCGCTTCCGCCTGCTGCCTGATCGCTATCTCCGCGCGTTTCTGATCTTCACGCTGTTGGTCAGGTCCACGGGATACGGCTTGCCCTGGTCCGGATCGAACATCCGCATTCCCATCTGGATGTTGATCAGGCTCTTGGTCAGATAATCGCCCCTCACCACGTCGTCCCGCCTGTTGAAGTATATCTTGTAGTAGACGGAGATATCGCCCGTCTCCGGCAGGTCGAGGCTCGGGTCCGGGCTGAACATGATCCATCCGGAGTCGCAATCGATCTGATACTGGTTCTGCCCCGGATAGCGCAGGCCCAGCGGGATGCGCTCATACCGGACCGGCTTGCCGAAGTCTGGACCCGGCACCATATTCGGGCCGATCACAATGTCGCTGCCGGGCACAACGCGGGAGTTCCTCAAGTACTGATCGTCCGCCAGAGGCGAACCGTTGCTGTCTACAGCCTGAGTGTAGACGCATACGCTGCGCCGCGCGCCGTATCTGTCGATCGAATACTGGTTATGGAAGTCCTGATTGATGGCTCTGGGATTGTAGACACATACCGGCCCGCTGATCTGCCCGCCTACCCTTGGAGGCTGCAGGGCGAAGTTGACAGTGCCTCTGTTGGGATCGATCGTGAACGCCATCTCCAGCGGCTTGCTGCCCGCCGAATCCGGCTGCACATAACCGTCCTCGTAATACTTGGTGATGTTGAACTCCACCGTATCCGCTGTCTCTCCCGGCAGATGCCGCATAATCACCAGGTCTCCCTGGTCGATCGCCGTGTAGAAATCGACGCCGCTTGGAGGGTTCTCGCAGTAGTCACCGCGCATCACTTCGATGTGGCTGCCAGGCGTCCAATAGCCATAGCTCGCAACAAACACGTGCGCCGGGGCGCCGGGATAATCGTTCAGCCTGTCCACATCCGTTGCCGGAGCGAACGTGTCGTTTTCGATCGATGCCGTCCGGAACGTCACGGTCGGCTGGACGGAGAGAACAGTGTCGTCCGGGGCCCTGGTCGCGGTAACCAGGTCCTCGAACTTGCCGATGCCGACCACGCGGGCCGTCTCCATCCACTTCTTCGCGTAATTCGGACGATAGAAGAACAGCGGGTCCTGGAGTCGCTCGCTGATGGACATCCCCGCCGGGAACAGAGTGTCATCATACGGGTTGAACTCCGCCCTGTAGAGGATCACCTGGTTCTGCGTTCCATCCTCCACGTTCTTGCCCCACGGCGACACCCATCCCTTATTCAGCGGGTATCCAGGCGGGTCACTCACCCCAAGGTCGTTTCGCCGCAGCGCAAGGAAGTACCTGACGACCATCACATCCTGCTCGAGCGGGGTCTTCGGCCTTGCCTCGACATCCGTTGACAGGAGCTGATCAGCAAGGCAGTAGGGGCATTCCGGCCAGTCCAGCATCTCCAGGTATGCGTTGCTGCCGGAGCCTTTCTGCTGATTCCTCGGGTAGTCGCGCGGGCTGGCAGGAGGATGATATGGGTTATTGCAGTGCATGTAGAGCTTGGGCAGGATGAAATCGATCTTCGCGTAAGGCAGCACGAACCACTGGGTACGTCCTTCGGTGCCGCTGGGCTGCCTGACCGGAAGCATTATCGGAGTTGCCACGGCAGAGGTGTCCACATCCGGTGGGAGATCGTCTCCGAAGGGAGTCAGGGGCGCCTGCGCGTTGTCAAAGACCACCATCGCCTGGCCGAGCTCCCGGCTGATCATATGCAGCGCCGTTCGGGCCGCATCCTGTGATTCCACCATCGCCTGCGCCTGGCGCGTGATAACGAACGATTGGTAGACAGGGTAGAGGATCAGCCCCATCAGGATGACGGAGATCGCCATCACGACCAGCAGCTCGACCAGCGTGAAGCCTTTGTTCTGTCTTGTGACGTAGCGCATAGCCCTTACCCAATCCAATCTCTACGGCACCGAGTTCCGTGTCAGGTTAGTGTCGATATCGACGTGCCGCCACGTCTTGCCGTCGCGCCAGATGACTCTCGATCTGAACGACGTCCCGACCACGATGATCCTGTCGTTAGGGTCGATGCTGATCCCCGAGCCCCCAAGCGTCACATAGCTGCAGTGCCTTCCCCCAGGCCCGGCGATCCAGTCGTCCGACAGCCTCAGGTTCCGGCCGCTCACCCTGTGAGTGCCGCTTGCATCCGTGTAGGTGTAATCAACAGCCACACTCTGTCCGGCCATGCACATGGCGAAGAGCAGTCTGTAAGTCCCATCCGCGGCCTGGATCAGCTTAAACCGCTGGTAGCTGATGTCAATATCGTCGTCATACTCGCGGATGAAGTAGGTGTAAGCCTTCTGGCACTGCATCGACCAGTCTCCATCCGCTCTGTAGAAGAACCTCAAATGCCTGCCCCTCAATGGCACATCCGCCTCGATGACCTCGCTGTTCCAGTCGATCAGGTTCGCCCTTTCGGGAAGATGCACGATGCCCGCCTGGTAGTCGATAGGGTAGTGCCTCACGTCAAAGCCGGGAGGCATGCCTCCGGGCAGCTCCACCCTCAGCCCCGTTGCCAGATCGATCACCAGCAGCGACTGCGGTACAACAACGTCCGCCGGGCTCGTAACCTGCATTCCGAGGCGCTGGTAGACCAGCCCCTCGAACGTGGGCTCGCCGGGATTGTCCGTAGCGTCACCGTCGCCGATAACCATCGGATCCCCGACATCCAGCACAAACTTCAACGCCAGCTTGATTGCCGTATGATCGTTGCCCTCGATGTTGGGGTCCAGGTCCTCATTCAGCAGCCCGACTACCCGCTCCTCACGTATGATCCGTGTGTCATAGATGCGATACGATATCCTCGCCGTAACGGCCCGGACTCCGCGCGCGGTCCTCTCCAGAGCGTTCCTGGCACGCGGGTTGAAGGCGATAACCCCCAGGATGGGGTCGGCCACAGTGAACTCATAGGGGTCAGCCGACCACCCGCTCGCAACCTGCACGAAACCACGGGCGCAGGAATCGGTGCCCTCATCGACCTCTTCTATCTCGTAACCCGCCGGCACAGTTATCTTCACGGGGACCCAGTCGCCCGTAGCCGATGGGTGCACTTCCTCATCAACCCGGGTGAGGTATTTGGTGTCGGGGCCGGTGGAGGCGCCCGAGGAGCGTATAACGGTATAGGAATAGGTGATCAGATACACGTGCGAGGGGTCGCGGTCATAGCTGAAGCACACGTAGAAGCAGTCATCGCCATTCTGGTCTTTGCCGAGCGTATAATCCACGCCATACTGGCCGGCTCGCAGATAGATGCGGTCGTCGTGATCGCCTCTCCTGCGCTGAAGGTCCCCACTCTTGGCGGATATGCCGAGGAACAGGCCCGTGCGGCTCGGATCAGGGTCAGCCATTACCTCTATCGGGCTGAATGCGAGGTTGTAGCGAGAGCCATAGATCGCCCCGCCGCCCGTTTGGAAGTAACTGGCTATTGGGATCGACGTGACCTCGTTGATGACCTTGCGGAAGTTGCCTGCGTTGCCGGGATAGTAACGGCCGGGCACGCTCGTTTCCAGCATACCCTCGAATGCGGGGCCCGGGTCCTGGTCGTTCAGGATCGTATCGCTGGACCCGTCCCAGGTCTCGTCGAACGCCAGCGGCAGGATCCCGTCCGGCAGGTTGCCGGGCATGTTCTTCCACCGCTCCACTTCGGCCTGTGCCAGCTTGGTCGCAATCGTCTGGCTTTCGGCGGCCTTTACCACACCGAAGCCTGCCGGGAACATCATGACGATGGTCATGATCCCAATCAGCAGGACCGCCATCACGACAAGGATCTCCACAAGCGTGGTACCCTTCCTTGCCCTCAAGAGACTGTTCATAGACATCCCTATCACCAGCCGCGCGACTGCGGACTATAGATGGCGAGCTACGAACCGGGACATCGCGCCAGTGTCCGCAATTCGCAACTCGTAACTCGCAATCGTCTCGATGGTACGACTACCCGCCGCGCTCTAATGTTCCGTCCGAACCGCACAAGCTTACTATCCACATTACTGATTATCGGGGATTGACCGCAGCGGACGGATAAGCTCAGCCACAATATTCTACCACAAACAGCAGTTGGGGCGGAATTGCTCCGCCCCAACACAGCGATATCAACGAAAGGCACGAGCGCCTATTCCTTCTTCGGCAGCGTTCGCCACTTGCATACTTCTATCTGGCTAGCATCGAGCTGATCCACATGCCCGTCCAAATAAAGCGTCGGCGCTCTGCCCGTGAGGTTGCCGCTCTCGTGATACGAGCACCATGTTACGACGGTGTTGTCCGGAGGGGTCCTGAACTTGAGCTGGCGCTCGTAGTCGGTAGTAGCATCTCCTGTAACAGGCGGATTGTCCGGTATGACGTTTTGGACTGCCTGAGCTATGTTTGTCTCGCCCTCACCGAGAATGCACCAGCTTCTCGTGTAGTGCTGCTGCACTCTGCTAGCATCGAGCCTCATGAAGTCGTAGCTGTCGTAGGGGTAGAACTGCCAGCCGGTGCCGGGATCAGTGTCAGCCTTGGCGGCATCGATCTCCTTCGAGTTCGGGCAGTGGAACATCCTGGCCCCGCCCTTCACATACTCAGGATACAGGCACGCCAGGTTGCTCTTGTTCTGTGTCACGCGGTCCATCGGGATCACGTTCCCGCTGCCGTCGTAGTGGACGGGCACGGCCAGCATGTCCGGATACCGCCGGTTGTCCTGCTTGAACATCTGCACGCCGAGCCCAATCTGGTGGAGCTGTGTGACGCACTTGTTCATCCGCGCCTTATTGTTGACCATCCCCATTACCGGGAAGATGATCGACGCCAGGATTGCGATGATCGCAATAACCGTCAACAGCTCGACCAGCGAAAAGCCTTTCCTGCTTGCCAAAACTCTCATTTCTCGGACACCTCCTGAAGGGAGCACCCCGTCATCCTGAAGTTGACTCAGGATCCACTTCTTAGTCGCCACCGGCCGCATGTAAGTTCCAAGCCCTCACTTCAGCCTTTGGTCACCACAATCTGCAATCTACGATCCGAAATCCAAAATCGCCTATCCCGGCGTTATCATATTGACCCACGCGGCCCACAGTGCCGATAGCTGCGGGTAGATGAAAATCACCGCCAGAGCCCCTGCTACCATATACGGACCGAATGGTATCTCCGTCCGCCACGGCACCCCGCGCTTCTCCGCCCGCGCACTCAGCAATACGTAAGTCACTCCAACAAGCGTTCCGAGCAGCACCGCGATGAAGAACGATACCAGGGCCGGAAGCAGCCCCACAACCGCTCCTATCGCCGCCGCCAGCTTCACGTCGCCGCCGCCCATCGCGCCCTCGTAGTTCTCAAGCTCAGCCTTGTCCTTGGGCTTGAAGGCGTAGAAGCTGACATAGGCTATAACGTAGAATACCGCAAAGCAGACCGCCATTCCTACGATGCTCGGAGGCGCCGGCAGCCTGAAATCAGTGAACGGCAGCGGGATTCGCGTCAGATGCAGATCACCCGCTATCCAATGCGCTGCGTCTTTGCCGATCCCCAGCACTATCCCCGCGATCACGGCCTGGTCCGGTATGATGAACTGGTCCAGATCCACGAAAAACGCGATCAGCAGCGCCGATATGAACAGCACATACACGAAGAAGTCGATCGTGTAGCCGTACTTCAGATACGTCGCCACAAACAGTAGCCCGGTAAGCAGTTCCACCGTGAAGTAGCGCCAGCTTATCGGCTCTTTGCAGTAACGGCACTTCCTGCCCAGCATCAGAAAGCTGATCAGCGGGATATTGTCCCACGCCCTCAGCTTCGTGTTGCACTTCGGGCAATGAGACGGCGGGCTCACTATCGATTCCTCAGCGGGCAGCCGATAGATGCATACGTTCAGGAAGCTTCCTACCACTGTGCCGTATACGAATGCGATCAGGCTTCCTAGCCAGATTGGGAGTTCGCTACTGCCCACCGCCACCGCTCAGGTTCTGAATTACCGCAACAAGCGGCAGGAACAACGATATGACGATGAACCCGACGATGAAACCCAGCGCAACGATCAGCACCGGCTCAATTGCACTGGTCAGACTTGCCAGCGCCGCGTCCACTTCGTCCTCGTAGAAGTCCGCGACCTTGGCAAGCATCGGGTCCAGCGATCCGGATTCCTCACCGATAGTGATCATCTGGACCACCATCGGCGGGAACAGCCCGCTCCTTGCGAGCGGCTCTCCGATCTTATCACCTTCTCTGATCCTCGCCCTCGCTTCGAGGATGGCATCAGAGATAATGTCGTTGGAAACGGTTCCCGCCACGGTCTCCATCGCCTGCAGAATACCGACACCGCTGGAGAGCAGCGTGGAAAGCGTCCTTGCGAACCTGGCGAGAGCGACCTTGTGGTTCAGGTTGCCGAATACCGGGGCTTTGAGCTTGATCCGGTCGTAGACCCTGCGCCCTACCTTCGTTCGCGTGAACAGCTTGACCGCGATGACGAAGACTACCACGAATATCAGCATCCAATACCATTTGGACACCATGAACTTGCTGCAGCTATCGAGCAAAGCGGTAGGTCCCGGCAGGTCCTTGATGCCAAGGTCCTTGAACAGGGTCATAAACTTGGGCAGGACGAACGTCATGAGGCCGATAACCACCAGTGTGGCGAAGCACATGATGATCATCGGGTAGGTCATGGCCGACTTGACTTTGCGCCGGAGTTCGACGTCCTTCTCGAGGAACTGCGAGAGTCTCTGGAGGCTTTCTTCCAGAGCGCCGCCGATCTCGCCCGCGTTCACAAGACCTATGAACAGGCGGTCGAACACGTTCGGGTACTTCTCCAGAGCTCTGGACAGCGTGCTCCCACCCTCGACCTCGGACTGGATGTCGTTCAGGATGGCTTTGAGTCTGGGATTGGCAGCCTGCGCCGACAGAACGCTCAGACATCGCACGAGTGTTACACCGGCGTCGATCATAGTGGAGAACTGGCGGCACATAATCGAGAGGTCGGTCTTCTTGACCCCGCCGACTCCGCCCACCTTCTTGTGCGTGCCCTTGATCTGCTTGATCTCGACCACGGTGAAGTTGTTTTCGGTGAGTCGTTTACGAAGAATCTCCTCGTTCTCGGCTTCCGAAGTGCCAGGGATTACCTGTCCCGTCGCGTCCCTTACCGTATACGCAAAGTTTGGCATCTCAACTGCCTCCAGACCTCGTTATGCTGCTCTCGGTCCCATTCCTTGTCATGCCGCACTCATTTCAGCATCTCAACCGTCATGCTGAACTCGTTTCAGCATCCAGAAGCGATCCTGAACCAAGTTCAGGATGACGCACCTGTTCAGGATGACGCTCCGCCCTTACCGTCTCGGCGCGGCTGCCCCTGTGGCGGACGTGATCATGTTCTTCAGTTCTTCCTGATTCATAGCGCGCGCCATAGCATCGTCGTAGGTTATGACGCCGCGCGTATACATATCGCGCAGGTGTTGGTCCATCGTCTGCATTCCGAAGCTCGCGCTCGTCTGAATGATCGACGTAATCTGATGGCTCTTTGCTTCGCGGATCAGGTTCCTGATGGCCGGAGTGGCGATCATGATCTCCATGCAGCAGACTCGTCCCGGCATTCCCGCTCTGGGTAGAAGCTGCTGGCAGATGACTGCCTCGAGAGAGTTGGAGAGCATCAGTCGAATCTGTTCCTGCTGCGAAGCAGGGAAGGAGTCCACCACGCGGTCTACCGTGGATGCCGCGCTGTTCGTGTGCAGGGTCGCGAAAACAAGGTGGCCCGTTTCGGCCGCTCGGATCGCGTTGGACATAGTCTCCAGGTCTCGCATCTCACCGACCAGGATCACGTCCGGGTCTTCTCTCAAAGCGGCGCGAAGCGCGTTTGCGAACTCCTTGGTGTCCTGTCCGACCTCGCGCTGGTTGATGACGCTCATCTTGTGCTGATGCAGATACTCGATCGGGTCCTCGATCGTGATGATATGGTGGCTGGCCTCGGAGTTGATCAGGTTGATCATCGCGGCCAGTGTGGTCGATTTGCCCGATCCAGTCGGCCCTGTTACCAGCACCAGTCCTCTAGGCCGGCGACACACCGTCTCCAGCACCAGCGGCAGCCCCAGTTCCTTGATCGTCGGGATCTTCATCGGGATCAGTCGGAACGCGGCGGCTACGGTGCCCTTGTCCTTGAATATGTTCACCCTGAACCGGGAGAGCTTCTTGAGCGAGTAGGAGAAGTCCAGCTCCCAGTGGTCCTCGAAGCGCTGTATCTGCTCGTCGCTCAGGATGTCATACATCATCCTTTGCGTCTGCATCGGGGTGAACTTCTCGTAGTTCAGCGCTTGAAGCTGGCCGTCGATTCTTACAATCGGCGGCACGTCGGTGCATATGTGCAGGTCCGATGACCCGCGCTGCACCATCTCCTTCAGAAGGTCATCTATATGACAGTCATCGAGTGACTGAGGCTGGGCGCCTGCCTTGCCGGTTTCCGGCTTTACCTGCGCGATTCCAGTTGCAACTTGTTCTTCCAACAGAACTCCTCCGAACTAACCTACCATCAAACCATCTAGCGGCGCAGTGGCCGTCCATACCCTCGTCCGGGGTAGGAATCCCCCGGACGATCGACATCAAACCATCTAGCAGCGTAGTGGCTGGCCATACCCGCGTCCGGGGTAGGAATCCCCCGGACGATCGAGATCGAGATCGAATGATCTCCGTCCCGTCGTTGGCGACGGCTGAGGGTCGCCACTACGCGTCTTGTTCAGCCCTATCCACCCGCGGTGAAGACGACTCTCATAACCTCGTCCGGTGTCGTGATACCGGCAAGGACCTTCTCCAGGCCGTCTTCCCTAAGCTCGTGCATGCCGTTAGCCTTCGCCGCTTCTCGTATGTCGGCCAGAGGAGCGCGGCGTACCACAAGCTCGCGGATCTCGTCGTTAACTCTCATAAGCTCGTAAATGCCGATTCGGCCCTTGTAGCCCGTATGCCTGCAGGCATCGCAGCCCTCACCGCGGTAGAGAGTGATCATTTCATCCGCATCCCGCTTCATACCGAACCTGCGAAGCTCCGTCGCCGGCACCTGATACGGCTGCTTACACTTTGTGCAAATCTTTCGCGCAAGTCTCTGCGCAAGACAAGCGTTGACTGTCGCCGAAATCAGGTAAGGCTCCACGCCCATGTCTACTAACCTTATGACGGCGCTCGGCGCGTCATTTGTGTGCAGGGTGGAAAGAACAAGGTGTCCGGTCAGCGACGCCTCTACGCCGATCTCAGCGGTTTCGAGGTCTCGCATTTCACCGACCATGATGATGTCCGGGTCCTGGCGGAGGAAGCTGCGCATCGCGCTTGCGAACCCGAGGCCGGCCTTCTTGTGGACCTGCACCTGGGCTATCCCTGGAAGCTGGTATTCTACAGGGTCTTCAATCGTACAGATATTCTTCTCGACCGTGTTCAACTTGTGCAACACGGAGTACAGCGTGGTCGTCTTTCCACTTCCCGTAGGTCCCGTGGTCAGGAACATACCGTTCGGCTGGGCTGTCAGTTCCTCGACCTGGGCCTGCACTTCCTGGCTGAACCCCAGCTTGTTCAAACCGAGCAACACGCTGGACTTGTCTAGGATTCTCATAACGATCTTCTCACCATTAACGGTGGGAAGACAGGAAACGCGGAGGTCGTAGTCTTTATCGGAGAACCGGATCGGGATACGGCCGTCCTGAGGAATACGCCGCTCCGCGATGTTCATATCGGACATGATCTTGAAGCGCGAGGTCAGCGGCTTCTCGATATACTTCGGCAGCGGCATCACTTCGTGCAACACACCGTCGATTCGGTAACGGACACGCACCGTCCGCTTGTCCGGTTCTACGTGGATATCCGAAGCGCTGTCCTTTATGGCTTCCTGGATAATCGTGTATGCGATCCTGATGATTGGGGCCTCATCGGCCTGCTTCATCATCGTCTCGGTGTCTTCGTCGGGAACCTCTTCTCGCGCTCCATAACCGGCTATGGCCTGCCGCACGCTGGCCGAAAGACCGGCGGTTCCGCTGCTCGCTCCGGAATCCTGTCCCGGTACAGGGCTGATATCCACCGCGGGGCCCGAAGAGGGTGCGTCGGTCGCTCCGTTGCTGCCATTCTTGTAGCAGCGGTCTATCGCGTCGAGCACGTCATCCTCGGTCGCCAGCGCCATCGAGACCTGCTGCGCGCCGCTAGCCAGTTTTATGTCCTGAACCGCCAGCAGATCGTTGGGGTTAACGACCGCCACGATCAGCCGGTTGCCGTTCTTAGCGATCGGAAGGACCTTATGACGTTTGGCTATGTGTTCCGGCACCGAGTTGACCGCGGAGGTATCGATCTTCTGTGTCTGGAGGTCCACGAACGGAATGTTGAGGGTCTCGGCCCGCACCTTCGTAACGGCCTTCTCATCCGCGAACCCGAGGTCCACCACAATACGTCCGATGTCGCCGGGCGCGCTGCGCTGGACTTCCCGTGCCTCGGCGAGTTGCTCAGCGGTAATTGTCCCTTTTGCTGCTAGCTCGTCGCCTAATTCTTTTCTCGCCATTATCCAACTCCAACCCTGTGCCGCCTGTTTTCTTGCGACGACAACTAGAGATTATAGCATATCGTTCAGCTTGCCTTGAATGGTCGAGCAATTCTCAATTCTCAATGCTAAATGCTCAATGCTATGTGAGAGATAGCCCACCGACCATTTGGCGTCTAACATTCAACATTGAGAATTCGGCGCGCGGCGCCCTCCATCACATCGACCGGCGGCTCGATTCCCGTCCACATCTCAAAGGACAACGCGCCCTGGTAGACCAGCATCTTGAGCCCGGTCAGCGCCTTTGCTCCTCTGCGTTCGGCTTCTACTACCAGCCGCGTCCGTGCGGGATTGTAGACGAGGTCATAAACCAGCAGGTTAGGGTGCAGCAGTTCCGGTGGCATCGGAATACCGTCCGTGTCCGGATGCATTCCGACCGATGTAGTGTTTACTACCAGATCTACCCCGGATAGCTCTTCGCAGAGTTCCTGCCCGTCGAGTCCGGTCACCCGGAACTCCCCTGCCTCAAAAACCTGTCCCAAACACCCCGCGAGTTCCTCGGCTCGCTCGCGCGTCCGATTGGCGATCACGATCCTGCAGCCGATCTCAGCGAGCGCAAAAGTCACTGCCTTGGCCGATCCGCCCGCTCCCAGTATCAGCGTCTTGCAGCCGTCGAGTTTCCCCCACTCCGCCTCCGCTGACCTCAGGAACCCCGGGCCGTCGGTCGTGTCGCCTTTCAAGTAGCCGTCCACATTTGCGATCGTATTGACGGAGCGTATCCGCTGCGAGTATCGGCTGACTTCATCCAGATACCCGATAACACGCTCCTTGTGGGGGATCGTTACGTTTACCCCCGCGATCACCATTGCCCGGATGCCATCGACTGCCTCTGCCAGCTTCTCCGGCATCACGTGGAACGGCACGTATACGTAGTCAATGTTCAGCGCCCGGATCGCAGCGTTGTGCATCACAGGCGAAAGACTGTGAGCAATCGGGTGTCCAAACACCCCCAAAACACGCGTACTGCCGAGCACGTTCACTTGGTATCCTCTTGTTGTGACTTGATCGAATCAGACTTTGTTCCCTGCCGGGCTATCGCTCATTTTCGCCGTTCAGACCTCGTGGTGTCCGACCTCTACGGTATCACAGCCGGGACGGTTCGCCCATCAACCAAAACGCGATCCACTCCAGCCCTCTGCTGATCTTGGTGCCGATGAACTCCCGGCGGTGCATCGGGTTCACGAGGATAGTATAGGCGCCCGCAAGGTTGCCACCCAGAATGTCGGTGAATAGCTGGTCGCCCACTACCGCGCAGTCCGACAACTCACAGCCCGTCATGTGCGCCGCTTTCCGAAACCCGTGGGTCCGCGGCTTCAGCGCGCGAGCCACGCACTGTATTCCCAGCTCACCCGCTATCTTGGTCAGCCGTTTGGGGTGATGCGTGTTCGAGACGATACACAACTGCATTCCAAGCTGCTTCGCCGCTTCCACCCACTGCCTTGACGATTCCGGCACGTTCCAATCGCTCCAGGGCAGCAGAGTGTTGTCCAGGTCGAGCAGGATAGCTCTGCAGCCGCGCTCAAGGAGGGTCTGGGGGCTGATGTCCTTGACCTGTGCCACGCGCAGATCCGGGCGGAGGGAACTCAGCATGCCACCCTTTCTCCTGCCGGGCTGATGCAATCCCTTCGACTCTCCGCTCTCCACTCTCCGCTCCCGGCCCATCTACAGCGCACCGTTCCGGATCGCCTGCTTTGCTGCATTGTGTTCCTGCAGCGTCCGGCTGAAGACGTGACCGCCGTCCGGCTTGGCTACGTAGAACAGGTCGTTCGTGGCAGCCGGCTCCAACGCCGCCTTGATCGATGCCAGCCCGGGGTTGCAGATCGGCGCCGGAGGAAGCCCCGCGTACCTGTAGGTATTATAGGGCGTGTCTCTTCTCAGGTCGCTGTAGTAGACCTTCGGCTTGTTCGCCCGGCTGGCACCCAGTTCGTATGTCACCGTGGCATCGACTTCCAGCTTCATTCCCCTCGCCAGCCGGTTCCATATCACGGCCGCTATTTTCGGCCGGTCGGCAGGGACTCTCGCTTCTCGCTCTACCATCGACGCCACTATCAGGACCTTGTGCAGTCCCTTCTCGAATGGCTGGACGCGCAGCCTGTTTGCGGCGAACCTGGAAATCTGGTCCCTGTGCGCCTGCAGTACCTTTCGTTCGAAGTTGCGGAGCATGCTCTCGATTACCCTCTCGGCGGTGGTTCCACGCTCGACCAGATAGGTGTCCGGGAACAGGTAGCCCTCCAGGTTGCTGTTGTAGATGAACGGATAGGAGTAGAACTCGTCACCCTGCGAAGTTGCAAGCTGCAGAAACGTTGTGGAGTCCACCAAACGCTTGGCTTCCAGGATGTCGGCGATCTCCCGCAGAGTCTTCCCCTCCGGAATCGTAACCCAAGACTCGACCGTATGACCATCAACCAGGCGCTTGATTATGGCAGAAGCGTTCATAGTCTGGTTCAGTTCGTATACGCCCGGCTTCAGCTTCTGGCTTGCGCCGCTCATTTTGCAGGTGAGCAGGAATACGAGCTCGCTCCGGACCAGGCGGTTTTCGCCGAGTATCCGTGAAACGCTTCGCGCCGACGCTCCCTGGGGGATCGTCACCCGGACCGGGCTCTTGTCGCGCGACACCGGCCCGGAGCCGATCAGAAGCACCAGGGCCACCACCACCAGCGCCCCAACCAACAGCGCGATATATGCCTTTGTCCTTGCCAGAATAGCCCTCAAATCACCGATCCAATCTCCATATTCAATCTTGGAGGTATTGCCTGAGTATCACAACCGCCGCCACCTGATCTATTACTCTACGTCGTTTTGCGCGGGAAACGTCAGCCTCCAGCAGCAAGTCCTCGGCTTCGACCGTGCTCAAGCTCTCGTCGAACAACTCCACGGGAATGTGTAAACGCCGCGCGAGTCTATCGAAAAACTCCCTCACCTTCGCCGCCTGCGGGCCTTCCTCGCCCGACGCCAGCAGAGGTAGCCCAACCACGACCTTGCTCGCATTCAGCTCCTGCAGCAGTTCCTCGACCGCCCGCAAATCGGCCTTTACGCTCGCCGTGCGCCGGATCGTCTTCACGGGGTGCACCGTGATCCCCGCTTCGTCAGTCGCGGCCACCCCGATTGTCGCATCCCCCACGTCCAGCGCCACTATCCGCGGCATCACGCTGCCGTCCCTTCTGCTCTTTGCTCTTCCAGCACAGAGTATAGCAGCACCAGCACGGTCATGGCTATCATTATGCTCGCCGACACGATTCCCGAATCATTCAACAGGAACGCAGCCCCGGACCCCCAGAGAACCGCCTTTGCACCGGCCATCACCGCCGGGTCGTCCTTATACAGGGTCTGCACCTTTCCCCGCACCTTCCAGAACCATATTGCCAGGAATGGCACGAAAGCCAGAAAAACACGCAGGCCGATGGTGAACGTGTACTTGAGATTCAGGGCCATTTTGCGCACGAGCGTGGACGATAAGAAGCCGGCGCCGAGGTTCTGGGTCAGTCCGGTTACGCGCGCGGCATGAGTGCCCGCAGGGCCAGCGATGAACATGTCGATCAGAGCGAACATCACATACGCGGCTATCGCGGCAGCAAAAGCTAACGCAACGTGCCAGGCCCCGAATCCCTTACGAGACGCTGCGAACCAGAGCAAGCCGAAAGTCATCGCCGCCGCCGCGGTCTCGCCGTAGTTGGCCCCGAAATGTCCCAGCCCCAGCGTCACGATAACAACAATCCCGATCAGCGGCACAGCCAGGCCGCGCTTCGGCAGTAGTAAAGCGAGTGCAGCGGACATTCCGATCAGCACACCCGCGAACTCGTTTCCGATCCCGTAGAACCGCAGGCCGGATAGCTGATATGACGTTACCCCGCAGTACTTGCACAGGTTGCTGCCCGTCATAGCATCGGCGAGTATCAAAGCGCTCGTCATGCCGAACGCCAGCAGAACTGGCAGCGCGCGAGTCCGCGTCTTGCGCGATATGAGAGACCCGATTCCGGCGCATATCGTGGTCAGCAGCACAAGCGCTGCGGCTGTGGTCACAACGTAGCCAATCGTACCCGCCGGCCCCAGCGAGCCCAGGTAGAACGCTCCTGCCAGGCACGCACTCGCGGCGAGCCCGATTTTCAGCAGCCGCAGCGTCACTCCCGACACCTTCAGCCCGAAAGCGATCACCAACGCAGCCGCGCTGTAGGCAAGCACTCCCAGGACTGCTGCCGTCACTCCCATCGGCAATAGCAGACGCTTCTTCGCCGTGACGCGCTCGCTCATCTCGTTTAGTGTGCCGATCGGGCTCCTGTCCGCGACCACCGTGGCGGCACGGCCGATCATATTCTCGTCCGCCTCCACGTTCATCAGCCGTAGCACGGTAGGCGCGAAGTCCGCTGCGGCGATCAATCCGGGTGTCCGGGTGCTGGCGGAGGTAAGCAGCCCCGCCCTTCCCGCGGGATAGACCACAATCGGCGTCAACTGGTCCCACGCAGGCCCGCCAGGAGGCGAGAACGAGACCAGAACGAACCTGGCATCGCCGTTCTCCTCCAAGTTCATAAGAAAGCCCAGCGCGCCGTCCAGTTGCTGAAGCGCCTTTGCTCGCCTCGTGCCGAGCGCCGCGTCGGAGATGCTCAGCTTCTCCTCGTCGAGCTGCGTAAGCCCACCGTAGTACATCACTACCACGTCTGCCCGGCTGCATATCCGTCGCAGTTCCTCCGCGCCATCGGGCAGAAGGCCGATGTCCAGCGAAAGAGCGGCGTAGTCAACTATCCCGTTGGAATCCATCGCCAGAACAGCCGCGGACCTGTCAAGCTCGCGCGGGTCCGGCCAACGCTTATCCGCATTGCCCACCGCACCCGTCTTGAGTCCTGCCGCATGGAGCGCGTCACCCAGCGCGCCCGGCCTGGCGAGGGTGCCGTATTTCACGTTCTCTCGAAGCGTCCTCCCGAGTCCGAGGAACACGCCCGAACCTCCGGGCGCTCTCCTGCCGGTGCGTAATGCGTAGTCCTCTCCGCCGTATGCCGGCAGGCTCGTGGAGTAGGCGCCGCCCGCATCGTAGAACTCCTTGAGGTAAGAACCGGCGCGGGCAGGGGAGCCGGAGTTGGCGGTTAGCATGACCGAATGCTCGTTTTTCGGGCCCGCGCAGTTCGGACTAAGTAGCCCGGCAGCGCCTTTTTCGAGCATCATTCGGATTGTCGGCAGCGAGGAGCCTTCCAGATCCGACAACAGGAGCCGGTTTGCGACGACTACGACCACCTTTGGGCGTTGTTTGGCCAGCCCCTGAGCAGCCGAGCAGGCCACAAGCAGCACAAGCGAAAGCAACAGGATGCATATCACGCTCCTGTTGCCCTCGTGCTCTCTCTTGTAACCTGCAACTTGTAACCTGTGGCCTATCTTCTAGCTCCCTGCCTGGGCCTTGATCAGCTCAGCCGCCTTCGCCAGCGCCTCATCGACTTTGGAAGGGTCTTTTCCGCCCGCCTGAGCGAACTCGGGCTTGCCGCCTCCACCTCCGCCGGCAACCTTGGCCACTTCCCTGAGCATATTGCCTGCCGAGAAGCCCTTCGGCACCAGATCGGACGTCACCTTGCCGATGAACAGCACTCTACCGTCCGAGACGCCCGCGAGCACTACCACGCCCGATTTGAGCCTATCCGCGATGCTGTCCGCCAGCTTCTGCAGCGTCGGCACGTCTACCGTTGGGACCGATGCCGTCACGTATTTGACTCCGCCCGCTTCCTGCGCGGTCTCGGCCAGATCGCCGCCGGCTTCAGCCGCGCTCTTGGACTTCAGCCGGTCGATCTCCTTCTGGGCTTCCCGTGCTGCCGCCGCCGTTCTCTCCGCGGCAGCGACCACCTCCGCCTGCGATACACCCAGCGCTTCGGCGGTTGCCCTGAGCTGGTCCTCCAGGTCGTGGACGTACTGCACTGCCGCCTCGCCGGTGACTGCTTCCACTCTTCTCAGGCCCGCGCCTATGCTGGACTCACTCGTGAGCTTGAAAAGCCCGACCTGCGCCGTTCGCTCCAAGTGGGTGCCGCCGCACAGCTCGATCGATCCGGGTCCCATCTGCACGACGCGCACCACGTCGCCGTACTTCTCGCCGAACAGGGCGGTCGCGCCCATCTTACGCGCCTCATCGACGCTTGTCTCAATCGTCGAGGCTTCGATGTCCGCGAGGATCATCGCGTTCACTTCGTCCTCGATCGCGCGCATTTCCTCTGGCGTTACCGCCTGGAAGTGGGAGAAGTCGAAGCGCAGCCTGTCTGGCTCCACTACCGAACCCTTCTGCAGCGCGTGCTCGCCAAGCACCTTATGCAGCGCCGCGTGCAGCAGGTGTGTGGCCGTATGGTTTCGCGCGATCGCCAACCGCCTCTTGCCGTCAACTCTCGCGTGCACCGCATCGCCTACCGAGATCGTGCCAGACTTCACCTCGCCAATATGCAGCGAGAAGTGCGAAGCCTTGACGGTATCGCTTATATCGATCTCCGCGCCCGCTCCTTGCTCCCTGTCACTCGTAATCTGTCCCTGATCGCCGACCTGTCCACCGGTCTCAGCGTAGAAGGGCGTCCGGTCCAGCACCAGTTCGACCTTCTCGCCCTCGTGCGCGGTGGAGAATATCTCGCCGGTCTTGAGGATCGCAAGGATTGTCGCATCCGCTTCCAGCGCGTCGTATCCGAGGAACCTGGTCGCGGGAACGCTCTTTTCGAGTTCCAGCAGAGCGGTCGCGCCGCCGGCGACCATCACGCTGCCGAAGTCGCTTGCTTCCTTAGCGCGCTTACGCTGCTCCTCCATTGCCGCCGCGAAGCCGTCCATATCGACCGAGATGCCGCGCTCCGCTGCAATATCGCGCGTCAGTTCGAGAGGGAAACCGTAAGTGTCGTAGAGCGTGAACGCCGATTCGCCATCAAGCCGCTTCTCGGGCGTGGCCGCCGCGAGCGTTATTTGGTCCTCCAGCCGCTGGAGCCCGGCCTGCAGCGTCGCGCGGAACTTCTCTTCCTCGCTTGCGATCACCCTCTCGATGTAGCCCTGCCGGTCGGCGATTTCGGGGTAGACATCGCCCATGATCTCCACTACTACGGGCACGATCCCCGCCATAAACGGCTTCGTCAGTCCCATCTGTCGCCCCTTGACGACCGAGTTCCTTATCAGCCTCCGCAGCACGTAACCGCGGCCGATATTCGAGGGCATCACGCCATCCGCGATAGCAAACACCGCCGAGCGGATATGGTCCGCGATCACGCGTATCGACCTGTCCACTGCCTCGTCTGAGCCATACTTCTGCCCGGAGAGCTTCTCGATCTGCTCGATGATCGGCAGGAAGAGGTCGGTCTCATAGTTCGTCGGAGTGCCCTGCAGCACCGCGATGGTGCGCTCCAGGCCCATGCCGGTGTCGATGTTCTTGCTGGGCAGCGGCACCAGGGTGCCGTCCTCCTGCCGGTCGAACTGCGTAAAAACGAGGTTCCAGATCTCCACGAACCTGTTGGAGTCGTGGGCTATCGACCACGCCGGGTCCTCGGGCATACCCTTCTCGGGCGTCACGTCGAGGAATATCTCGTTGCAGGGGCCGCAGACGCCGTTCGGACCCTTGGAGGGAGCGTTCGCGGGCCAGTAGTTCTTGTCCTCGCCGAGCCGCACTATGCGCTCCGGAGGGAACTTGACCTCATTTGCCCAGATGTCGTAGGCCTCATCGTCGTCGAGGTAAATGCTGGTCCACAGGTGGTCCGGGTTGATCTCCAGCACCTCCGTGAGGAACTCCCACGCCCACGTGATTGCCTCGCGCTTGAAGTAATCACCAAAGCTGAAGTTCCCGAGCATCTCGAAGAACGTATGGTGCACGGCATCGCCGACTTCGTCTATGTCGTCCGTGCGCATGCACTTCTGCGACGTGACTATACGCGTGTTTGGCGGCACCCTTTCGCCAAGGAAATACGGCTTGAACTGCACCATCCCCGCGCTCGTATAGAGCAAGCTCGGGTCATCCGGTACGAGAGAATCGCTGGGGTAAATCAGATGCCCCTTGCTCTCGAAGAACTTCAGGTATTTGGTTCTAAGGTCTTTGCTTGTAAGCATATGTATGAACTCGTCCAATCAAGTGTCTGTTTGTCCTACGGCTGCACGTCACGTGGCAGGCGACCTAGCACGAACTCGCGTCCCTTTTCGCACTTTCCTGGGCTCGTCTGGTCTCCTCCCACGTCGGCCAGAACTCGCTGTCGTAGCGCAACTCCACAGCGTAGGGTGTAATGGGTTCTACTACTGGCACGAGCTCCTGGAAAGCAGTGTCGAGGTTAGCACACAACTCGACGAGCCGTGACAGGTTGTGCGTGAAGGGAAATTGCTCGCTGTGAAAGGCAAGATATGCCTTCAGCAGTCTCTCAATGGTCTGTTGAGAGTGAAACGCCGCAGCATCGCATGCATCGGCTTGTAGTGTAGCCGCCACGGCTACCAGATCACTCTCCGCTTTCCTCAGTAGTCCGCGCACGAGATCAGCTCGCTCTTTCATAAAGGACCTTTCCCTCACGCAGCGCGGTACTGACGAAAGCCTGAGGCACGTTGCTCCACTCTCGGACTTCCTCGGGCGTGTAGACCACGATCTCGACCTCGGCGGGCAGATCAGCCAGCTTCGTGTAGAGCGGCGCGGATCGTCTGTAGCGCGGCTCATCTGATTCCTTTATCACAAGCAGGTCGAAGTCGCTGTCAGCCCGTTCCGTTCCTCGCGCGCGGCTGCCGAACAGCACGATTCGCTCGGGTTCCACAGCCTCCCGAATACGGCTCACCATTTCCTGCAACAACTGGTCTGTTCTACTCACGGCTCACTCTCACTGGCCCAATCGTGCCCACATATTGTATCATACCGCCTGAGGAGCTTGGAAGTTCGCGAGGGCCGGCTGACTGCGGCACGCCGGATAGCCAAACAAAAACTGGGAGCATTACTCCAAGTAACGCTCCCGGCAGCTCAACAACCCAAGGCTCACAACGCCAGCCTACTTACACTCGATCTCCGCCTGCTTCAGGTCCAGCCTGGTGACGAATTCGCCGGAGAGCATTTCTCCTGTGCGCTCGAAGCCCATCTCACCGAACAGCCCGGCGGCGACGGTGTTCCAGGGCTTGTAGCCGGCGTAGATCTCATCGCAATCCGGCAGTTCCTTCAGGCGGCAGATAAGCTCCTTGAGAGCCGCCTTGCCGTAGCCTTTACCCTGGTGCCGGACATCGATCATCAAGCGGTAGATCCAGTACTTGCCGTCATCCGGGTCGAGTCCGTACATTGCAAACCCGACGACCTTCCCGTCCGCGTATATCGCAAGCGGGACGAAAGACGGCTCGACCTCGGATTCCGCGATCGTATACATATGTGGCGCAACCAGGCCGCCCTGCTTCGTGCTCAGTCTCAGCTCGCAGCATGCGTCCCAGTTGTCCTTATCTACGTCTTTGAGCGTTACTTCCGCCAATGTGGTTCCTCAGTCATCAGTCGCCCGGCCGTTGGCCAGTATCACTAGTCGTAAGCCTCGCTTCGGTGGCGAATGTGCGATACCAGACTGATCGGCTGTCATCGTCGATTTCATAGATCACCCGGTAATCGCCAGCCCTCGAACGGTAGCGGCTGTGGTGCCCAGAGAGCTTTCTGCAGCCGCGGGCACGCGGGTTAATGGATAGCGACTCTATGGCAGAATGAACTCGCCTAAGAACCGGGTTCCTCAGGGCAAGCAGTTCACGTTTGGCCGACGGCCACATCTGGACCCTATAGCCGCCCGGCATTGCGCAGTTCTTCCGTTACCTTCTCGAAATCCTCCGGTACCTCGTGCTGCCGTTTGGCCTTGACGCGCAAGTCATCGAAGTCCTCGAAAAGCTCCTTGAACAACCTGTAACTCATCAGCACTTTGGTCTTGCGGCCCTTCTCATCTACAACAGACTCGAAGTCCTTTGCCTTGGGCATGGCCATCACCTTTCCATCTTGTCGTCCGGGCGACCGCCCGGACTATCTCTTTCAGCCGCACTCCGGGGCCGCGCACGGGTCGCCGGCTTCCTGCATGGCTATGAACATCTCGATTGTCGTTTGGTCTTTAATACCCGTTGTGGCGCCTAATGCTGTTACGCAGAACGCTCCCGTCGCGTTTGCAAATTTGCCAGTTCGCTCCAAATCCCAGCCGTTCACTATCCCGGCCAGGAATCCCGCCGCGAACGCGTCCCCCGCGCCGAGCGCGTCAATTGCGTCCACCTGATATATCGGAATCCTGATCTCCTCGTCCTTGCTGCGGATGTAGCAGCCCTCGCTGCCCATCTTCAGCGCAACCGTGCCGACGCCCTTGTCCATCAGCACCCTGGCGACATCGGCCGGGTCATGCTTGCCGGTACACATCCGGGCTTCCTCTATGCTCGGTACCGCGTAGTCCACGTAAGGCAGACAGGGCTCCAGAACGCTCATCCAGCGGCCCTTCGAGTCCCAGCAGGTATCGAGAGCCGTGGTTACGCCCATCTCCCTGGCCTTCTTGAGCACCCGCGCGGTCGGCTCGCCGTCGAACGCGGGCATCAGGAACGTGCCGGCTACGTGAAGAATCTTGCTGGAGGCGACCACGTCCCAGTTCACGTCGTCCTCGGTCAGCGTGGCATTGGCGCCGATGTAGTGGATGAAACTGCGCTCGCCGTCGCCGTGTACCATCACCATCGTCGCGGAGGTCGCGGCCTCCTCGTCCCGCACCACACCGCTGCAATCGACGCCGCTGCGGGTGAGCGAGTTGACCATGAAGTCCCCGAATCCGTCGTTGCCTACCTTGCCGATGACGGTGGTCTTCACGCCGATCTTCGCCAGCCCGATGCCGGTGTTGTTCGCGCAGCCGCCGCCGTGGAGCTCCATCCTGTCCACAAGCGTGAGCTTGCCTCGCTCCGGTATTACATCCACCGGCTTGCCGACAACGTCGGCCACAAGAATGCCCAAGCAGGTTACGTCAGACATCACTTACCTCGATTTAGTATTGAGTAATTGAGTATCTGCCTGCCAGTACTGAGGCCTCTTCAATACTCAATACTCAATATGAAATGCTCAATCGGCGTCCAGGCGCCAGGGTTGGTCCTCCACTACCTCCGGTTCCTCTTCCACTACGCCATACTTGATGAACAGCTCGCGGAGGGCGGAGGTCAGGAGGAATGCCGCCGCGCCGGGGAACAGGATCGCTATCCCAAGCATAGCGGGGAGCGCGCATATTGCCGCGAAGGCGATTATAACAACAAAGAAACCGAGTGTAAAGCCGGGGTTGCCCATCGCAAGCAGCAGCGACTTGCGGAGCACCACCTTCACGCCCGGGCCGCTTTCCATCTCAAGCTGCGCGACCAGCAGCGGCGCGTGATACATAACCATCATCAGCCACATCAGGCTCAGGTAGCTGAAGAGTATGCCCAACCCTGAGAGTACTGCGCCGCCTCTGGCCCTGAAGGCTATCAGGAAGAACGCCGCGTCTCCGAGAAGAACGGCGGTTATGATCAGGTCGGCAGCAAACACCGCCAAGGCGGGGCCGATCAGCCTGCCAATGCCCTCCCAGGTGTCGGAGATGGTAGCGTGCCCTTCGTAGATCATCTTCCTGGCGAAGTACGCCATCCCTATCCCCGCCAGCCACGCGACGAGCAGGGTGGGCAGTATCAGCAGCAGTGCGACCGGGCTTTTGCTATGCCGCACCGCGAGACTTGCGAGGCTCAGCAGCAGCGCGCACGCCACAAAGGTTGCGAAAGAAGCGCCGACCACGTAGCCCAGCGAATCGTAGGCTGCCCGGAAACCTTTCGCCAGTGCACGGCCGAGTCTTGCCGGCGGAAGGGCAGTTGTTTGTTCATTCATGCCGTTATTATACAGGCTTTGAGGCCGGGAGTGGAGAGTCGAGGGCGAAGAGCAAAGACCGAACGGGCCGGGTAGGGCATGCAAGGCCCAGTTCATCATCATTGACAACATCCCCCATAATTATAAGACGGCGAGAAGGCCATTTCTGTACATCGAAAGATTGAAACTTCAGCTAAATGTTGTTCACAAGTGGCTTATAGGCGGAGAGTTGAGAGTGGAGAGTGGGGTGCTGCACAAAGGGCTCAGGCGATCTAGCTGGATGCTGGCGGTGCATATCCGCACATTGAACATTGGATACCGTTTGCTGGATAATGGGTATCGAGTGCTCGGAGGCTTGGGTATGCGTTGGGTTGTACTGCTGTGTTGCGCCGCGTGGATTCTGGGAGGGGCTGCCGCCCCCGCTGTGTGCCAGTCCACGCTGATTGTCGCGCCCACCGCCAAGACGACTGGCGCGGGCCGGTTCAGCTTATCATACCTGTCCCGCGGTCAGGGGTTCGGAATGACGGGACAGGACCGGACCGCCCGGCTGAGGCTCGGCATCGGACCCCGCATCGAGCTGGATACCAACCTGGACCTGCGCGAAGGAACCTCCACTGGCTGGTTCTGGAACGGCAAGTACAACTTCCTCACCTCCGCGGATGGCGATACTCTGGTTGCTGTCGGGTTTCGCTCTCTGGGGCCTCACACCAGCTCATCGCAGTACCTCGCGCTTACGCACAAAATCGCCCCCGTGCAACTGCACGCCGGCATCCGGTTTACGCCTGACGAATCGTCCACCTTTGCCGGGGCGGACGTCCTGATCGGCAAGGTGCGGGTGATGGCGGACTACGAGGATGTCAGGGCAGGCCGCGCGGGATTGGGCGCTGAGATATATCCCTCCGAACACCTCAGTATGAAGGGCGGCGTCATTTTGGAGCGCAACGACAGAACCAGGTTCACGATAGAGATCAAATACAACGGCCGGTATGACTGATACCGCCCCAGCTTGGGTTTGGATGCTGAACCAAGTTCAGCGTGACGGCTCAGGGTTGGGAGTACGGGCGGGATTGCAAATCCCGCCCGAGCATGTCTGATGACCTGGAACCGCTGGTTTGCCTAGAGCACTGCTCCAGGGATCACCGGCGCGTTCAGGAAGTGCCCGTCGCCCTGGATCTGAAGGCAGTTGTTCATCAGGGCCTTCTGGAGCACTGTCGGATTGTTGATCACCGTAGACACCGGCATATTCCGCTGCAGTACGGTGAAGTTCTGCACCGGACTATAGGCATAGTCCCTGTTGTTCACGGAGAACGAGGTCGGACAGGCCTCCTCCACCATCCACTGGTTCACCGGCTTAGGATCGAGCATATGCCACAGCCGCATCGTTCCGCCTAACACGAAAGCATTCGCGCCCCAGCCCTGCAACTGCGGCGCGTAGTTCGCCCCGATCATGGACGCCAGTTGCGCCTCGCCGGCGTCCGGAATGATGATTCGCTGGACCGACACCTTCTTTGTGATGAAGTCCTGGCAGTAGACGTTCCACGTGGGCAGAGTGACGCGCTTGGTGGCTATGTTGAGTGCCTTGGCCTGCGGTATTACATACGAGGTCGGCGGGTTGCCGACGGGCGGCGTCGGAAGCGCGCCGATGGCGATGATCGGGTAGTCCACCCTGATCTCGGACTCTACCCAGTCGAGCTTGTTCTGATCCCGGAGTTGGACAATCTGCTGGATGGAGCACAGCGGGACCCTGGCCGAGAGGACTTTCCACGTGACCAGGCGGACGCGCCAGATGCCGGAATACTGCGCCTGTCCCGGCCCGGCTTCGAACACCGGCCCCTGGCTCTGGGCGGGGTTCGTCACCCAGAACAGAGCCCCGACCCCCGTTCCATAGAAGCCTCTGACGAGTTTCGGCGCCAGCGTCAGCCCCTGCGTGGTTGCGAAGCTGATGTCGTTGGTGTCAGTGCAGATGTACCATGCGGGGAAGCCGTTAAGCCATCCCAGCTTGAGTTGGAACATCTGCGTTCCGTTGGGTTTGGGAAATGTCGGGGGAATGGCCTGTGCCCCGATGCTCATCAGCAGCACAGCCGCAACGATGAGCAAGACGATACTGTAACGCTTCATCTTTGACCCTCCCTGTGCGATGCTGTAGCAGCGATGAGTTAGCTTGCTGCCACTCAATGAGACTCGCACCGGGAGGTTCTTACCCCTGGTCTTATCGGTGGAAAACGCACAAATGACACAACTAGACGGCAGGCTGTCATACTTTGTGCTTGCGTGTCTGTGCCAGAATAGCATCCATCGCCCGCGACGTGTTCTCGATCAGCACCTCGGGGTGGAAGCGGTAGCCAGGGATCATCTCTGCGGTGAGGTAGCCATCGTAGCCGACTTCCTTAAGTGCCTCGATCACTTCCGGCCAGTTCACGTCGCCTGAGAGAAGATCGCAGAAGCCTGACGCGGTGCCGACAGCGCGCCGGAAGTCCTTGAGGTGGACGCGCTTGATTCGCTTGCCGAGGATGCGTATCCATTGCTCGGGATAGCCCACGAGCATGGCGTTACCGACATCGAAGTAAGAGCCGACGCAATCGGATTCGAACTGGTCGATGAACTTGCACAGCTCTACGGGGCCTACCAGGAACTTGTTCCAGACGTTCTCTATCCCGAGCGCGATATTGGCTGACTCGGCGCTGCCTACGAGTTGCGAAATCGAGTCCGTGGTGAGGTCCCAGACGGTCTGATAGTCAACGACCTCGGCGGCGGGATCGAAGAACACATCCACCGCGCCCGGGATGATGAGCACTGCCCCGGCGTCCAGCCAGGCGGCGACGTCTATGAGCTTCTTGCCGATGTCTATCGCTTCCGCGCGGACTTTGGGGTCGGGCGCGGAGAGGGACTTGCCCCAGAAGATGCCACAGGCGACGGAGGATATCCTAATCCCCTCATTGTGGGCCGCTTTGACAAGTTCGGCCATCGAGTGGCCGGTCGAGGCAAGGCTGACGTCACCGGTCTCGGAGAGGCATAGCTCTATCGACTCGAAGCCAGCCTTCTTCGCCCCGCGGAAAGCCTCGCGCACGGGCTTGGAGCCGTCCAGCCCGCCGGGAAACGACCAGTAGCTGATGCCTTTGATGAACATAGCTATAACCTCACAGGCTCGCCGGACTCGACGGATTGCCTCGATGCAAGGCATATCCGCACCGCTTCACGGGCGTCTTTGAGGGTCACCAGATCAGGCGACCTGTCGTTCTTGATGCAGTCCAGGAAGTAGCTTATTTCGTTCAAGTATCCTCCCAGATCCGAAACGTTACCCTCTGCTGTCGCGCGTCCCGCGCCGGGTTTCGGCACATCGGGAGCGTAACTTCCCCCGGTTGCAGGATAGACCACGAGTGAGGGCGAGAGAGAGCTGTCGAGGCGTATCGTCCCGCGCTCCCCGGCGACCAGCAGCGACATCGTGAACGGGAAGTCGTTAGGGAAGCCGAACGAAACCTCCACGCTGCTTTTCGCTCCACCGGGGTGCTCGGAGCCGATGCTCATCACGCCAAGTCCAGGGCCCGGCGCGCCGACAGACGCGATTCTGCCCGGCGAACCGATGAGATAGTTGATGTAGTCCACATCGTGGATAGCCATGTCGAGGATCGCGCCGCCCGCGCGGACGGGATCGATGATCCATCCATCCCAGGACCACATCGGCAGCGGGCTGAGCCGCCTCGCGCTGACCCACTGGACCTTGCCGATCTCGCCGGAGTCCACGATCTGTTTTACGACCTGATACTCGGGCCAGAACCTTATAACGTGCCCAACCATTGTCCTGACGGACGATTTCGCGGCGGCCTGGATCATGCGGTCGCAGTCCTCGATCGTCAGAGCCATCGGCTTCTCGCAGAGCACGTGCTTGCCGCGCGCCAGGGCCATCTCGAAATGCTCGCAATGCAGGCCCGTAGGCAGGCAGATATCAACGATATCCACATCCACCGCGTCCAGCATCGCCCCGGCGCTGGGTGCATCCCTCATTGAAGGTAAGGACCTGCGTATGGTGCAAGGTCAATATTAGGATTGGTCAGCAGCGATGCGCGCAGGCTAAGCATAGCCTCTGCGCCTTCTTGAGACCAGCGCATCCCCGA
>JBPOHN010000119.1:0-14078 GCA_052035525.1 Armatimonadota bacterium | reverse complement strand
TCGGGGATGCGCTGGTCTCAAGAAGGCGCAGAGGCTATGCTTAGCCTGCGCGCATCGCTGCTGACCAATCCTAATATTGACCTTGCACCATACGCAGGTCCTTACCTTCAATGAGGGATGCACCCTTTGCCGGAGACTAGGTTGACAGCCAGACAAGTGCATGATAGACTGCCGGTGGTTGCCGCCCAGTCCGCCAGCCACGGTATTCGGCGCGCAGACCAGGCACAACCGTAACACCGCGTAATGCCCATAGAAGCACTCGAGGTGAGACAAATGCTGTATCGATCGCTGGTTATGGTTGTAGTTGCAGTCATGTTCGCTGCTCTTCAGAGTCCTGTGCACGGCAGATATGTATATGTCGCCGCTGCGCGCGATTCGTCAGGCAACCAGACTCCTCAGTTTGCGATGGATGGTCTGAACGCCAGCGGCGCCAGATTCTCCGGACCGCACGATGGATGGGCATCCTCCGGCGCAGGCCCCTACGAGGGGTTCGGGATCAACGGAGCGGGATATGCCTACACGGGCCCCTACTCCTATCATTGCTCGGATCTGACTCCACAGAAGTGGGGCGAGTGGACGTTTGCCGTGCCGGATGAAGCCGACAAGAGCGGCTACTACGACGTCTACTATGGCATCCAGTATACGCCGCCCTCCACACAGGACATGCCGCCGATTTGGACGATGACCAATGCGGGCGCGCCATACGTGAACAGCACCCAGACCTCAACTGACGGCGCGAACACCTGGGTCAAGATTGCGACACAGTTGCAGTTCAACAGGGGCCAGTCTTATACCACCAGGTGCGCGAGTCCCGGACTCGGACTGACCGGCAAGCGCATGAACTTCGACATGGTCGCCTGGGTTTTTGTCAAGACCAACACAGCAACGAGCCTCACGGCTGCCCAAAATTGGTTAAGCAACGGAATCGACCTGGCCTGGACTGCTCCCGACCCGGCTCCCGCAAGCTACATAATCGAGCGCAAGGTCGATGCTGACGGGCATTGGGAGAATTACGCCACGGTCACCACAACCACCTACTCTGACGAGAACTGTCCCTGGGGATTTTTCTACTACTACCGCGTCCGGTGCGTAGACGCAGCGGGCATCGTTTCGGGCGCGTCGGCTGAAGTCGAATGCCGCAAGAAGATGTTCGGCGTTGGCGTCCATGACCCTAATCCAGCAGACGGAAGCGAGGGTGTCGCCGCTGATCTGTCCGATGCCTCCGTGCCCGGAGCCCTGTCGTGGAAGGCCAGCAACGAGGACTGGTTTGCTCAACAACAGGTGTATATCGGCACATCGCCTGATGCGTTGGTGCTCCGGTCCACTCAATCGGTGGACAACTGGAGTTATGCTCCTGGTCCTCTCGCCCCGAACACGGACTATTACTGGCGTGTTGATCTGGTCGGAGGTATAGGTCCGCAGGTGGGCCGGGTATGGCACTTCAAGACGGCCCCGGTAGTTCCGCCTCCGCCTCCTGCTCACACACCACTCAGCAGAATCACCGATTTATGGTCTCTAGCGAATGATGGAACCACTTGCTACGGTTTTTCCGAGGGCAATGCAAAGACCGTCTCGGCCGTGTGGTCCGATGGAATGTGGATAGAGGAAACCAATCGCACTGCTGGGGTAAGGGTCAGGTACACTCCGGATTGCTTCCTGTACTGTGATGATACCGACAAGACGGCAATCCAACCCGGCGATATTGTTGATCTGTATGGAACGCTGTCCGCGACGGCTGGTGAGGATCGCGTCTTCAACGCGAGCTATATCCGCGACCGCACCATCGGCAGCGGCACGCCGATCGAGCCATTGGCAATGACCCAGAGGTATATGATTGGAAAGCAGGCCAGCTCGAACACGCCGGGCCTGCCAGCCGGCAAGGGCATCTATGGCGCCGGATTGCTCGTCAGATGCGCTGGCGTGGTCGTCGGCCCCTCAGGCGCAGACTACTTCTTCCTTGACGACAAGACCTACGCACCCGGAACGGGGATCAAGGTCTACTTTAGTGGCACAGCGCCCACCGGGAACGTAGTTGTGACGGGTGTCACCGGCATGGTTGCGAACAGCCCTGTGATCTATGCAACAAGCGTGCAGTAGTATTGATCCCATCACGGGTCTTAATCAGCGGACGAGGGCTTCTCGATCCACGTATGCCAGTCCTCGCCAATGTCGCCGCGTCTGCGGTAGCGTTCCATGGAGCGTTGGCATCGGCATTCCGCTGAATCTGCTGAAAGAAGGGCCTCCAGCGCGATCTCGGGAAGCGCCTTGACCGCAGCCTCTACCAGAGCATTTTCCTCCGGCGAGAGCAGCCCTTCGAACAGCACGCCCGGCTCATACTGCCGCTCCTTAACGCCTTCGGCATAATTCGTAACATAGCAGAGCGGGCAGTAGCACATCTCCAGTTCCTTGGCGAGGAACGCCTCCGGAATGAGCGTCATCCCCACCAGCCTAGCGCCGTAGGCAGCGTATTTGCGTATCTCCGCGCGTGTCTCCAGCCTCGGGCCCTCTGTGCACACATACACGTCTTCAGTGCGGCAGTGCCCGATCCGCTGCTCTATAGCGCTCCTGAGACTCGAACTGAGGCAAGGGCAGAACACAGGATTCTGACGTATGAACCCGATGCCAAGCCCCTCGAAGAAGGTGTACGAGCGGTTTCTGGTCTCATCGATCAGATCACCCGGCACGAGCAAATCGCCGATGGGAATGTCCGCATCTATCGCCCCGGGCCCCGACCACGCGACAATGCGCGTTACGCCAAGCTCCTTCAAGGCCCAGATGTTGGCGCGGTAGTTCACAAACGGGGCCGATAACGAGTAGCCTGTCTCTCCGTGACGGGACAGGTAGTAGACGTCCGCGTCTTCCCGGCGCAGCTTATGTATGGGCGGAGAAGCACCGAACGGTGTTTCCACCGGTCCGAGAGTCTCAAGCTCCACACCTCCGGACAACACGCGATAGCCCTGGCTCCCGCCTATGATCGCCAGTTTTCCCATCTGGAAGCCTCCCGTGGATGCAGCATGAGCGGCTCGTAAAGCGTCGTCCTCTGGGCTGCATCGAACCCGGCCCGATGAATCAGATCGATCAACGCGGCCTCGCTCATCCTGTGCGACACCCCCGCGGCGGCAACCACGTTCTCCTCGATCATCGTGCTGCCGATGTCGTTAGCCCCGAACCGCAGCGCGGCCTGGGCAATCGCCTCTCCCTGCGTCACCCACGAAGCCTGGATATTGTCGATGTTGTCCAGATAGAGCCGCGAAACCGCGAGCGTCCTCAGATAATCGTGACCGCCGGCCGTTTTGCCTCCGAGAGCTGTGTTGCCGGGCTGGAACGTCCAGGGAATAAACGCGGTGAAGACGCCGGTCTCGTCCTGCAGAGCGCGTATCCTGTCAAGATGCTCCACGCGGTCCTCCAGCGTCTCGCCCATGCCAAAGAGCATCGTTGCCGTGGCCCTCATGCCAAGTTCGGAAGCCGCGCGCATCACACCCAACCACTGCTCTGCGCTGCATTTGTGAGGGCTGAGACGCGAGCGCACACCGTCAACAAGCAGCTCCGCGCCTCCACCCGGCAGCGAGTCCAACCCCGCGTCCCTAAGCCTCCTCAGGCAGTCGGAAGGTGTAAGCCCCGATATCGATGCAACATGCACAACCTCCGGCGCTGACAGGCAGTGCACCTGCACCTGAAACTGACGCTTGATCTCCTGCAGCAGCGTCTCGAAGTACTCGATCCGCAGGTCCGGGTGCAGGCCGCCCTGCATCAGAATCTGAGTAGCACCCAGATCAACCGCCTCCGCGATCTTCTGCATTATCTGCTCGTTCGTGAGCACGTAACCTTCAAGATCACCCGGCTTGCGATAGAACGCGCAGAACTTGCACCCGGACACGCAGATGTTGGTGTAGTTGATATTGCGGTCGACCACGTAGGTCTTGATCCGCTCGGGGTGTTTGGCGACGCACACTGCATCAGCCAGCCATGACAGCTCCGGCAGGGATGCGTTGCGCAGCAAATCGAGCGCGTCTGCACGCGACAATCTGCTCATCTCAGCACGCCCTCCCGCGAAACCAGCCCGTGCGCGATAGCCTTCTCCCGAAACAGCTCGAACGCCTGCTGCTCTCGTTCGCCCATATCGTATCGAATAGTGTTGGACAGATAGTCGAAGCAGATCTCATACGACAGGCCTAGTCTCTCCGATTCCCGCCTGCATATCTCCGGCAGCATCGACATCCCCTGCCGCTTCGCATCCTGCAGAATCTGTATCACCTCGGGCGTGATTCCCCTACCCGCCCATACCGCGAACACCGCCGGCAACCCGGCCAGCTTCCGCCACTCCAGCGCCAGGTCATACACGTGCAGCCCATCTTTGCAGCACAGCATCGCGGGGTCGCCGATGACCAGTGCTGCATCAGCGTCATCGAGCATACCAATCACCGGAGACGGATCACGATGCACGAACTCCGGCGTAAGGCCATAAGCCTCCTTCAAGACGATGCGCACCATATTCGCGCCCGACAGGCTGCTCGTGTCCAGAGCGACCCGCCTGATCCGCTCAACCGCGACCTTGCTCAGGAGCAGCACGCTCTTCACCGGACCGTCCGCCGAGATACAGATACCGGGGCATATGTCGAATGACGGATTCACGTAACAGGCGAAAGCAGACACCGGCGCCGCCGCTATCTCGTCACGCGCGAGCATCCCCGCGAGCACCGACGGGGGCGCATAGACCAACTCCCATCCCTCCGGAAGCCCGCCCTGCTCGAGCGTGTGTGCGAGAGGGCGCACGTTAAGATATGGAAGGCATCCCAGCCTCATCCCTAACCACCTTGTTGTAGATCGTATCGCGCTCCACGGGAACCGTGCCGGTCTCTCTGATCAGCCATTGGATATCGGCAACCGTCAGGCCCTCGGGCGTTGCCGCGCCTGCGCGGTGTGTGATCTTCTCCTCGACAACAGTCCCGTCAAAATCGTCCGCGCCGAAGCTCAGCGCCACCTGAGCAAGCTTCAATCCCAGCATAATCCAGAAAGCCTTGACGTGCGGGATGTTGTCGAGCATCAACCGCGAGACCGCGTACAGCTTCAGATCATCTATGGAACTACCACGAGCAGCAAATGCGGCCAGATCAGTATTCGCGGGATGGAACTTGAGCGGAATGAACGTCATGAAGCCGCCCGTCTCGTCCTGAAGCTCCCTCAGCGCGACCATATGCTCGACGCGCTCCCGGTATGTCTCGACGTGCCCGTACAGCATCGTTGCGTTGCTCTTGATGCCCAGCAGATGCGCTTGCCTCATCACGTCCAGCCATCTCTCACCAGTCATCTTTTCCGGGCAGATGATGGACCGCGCCCTCGGGCTGAATACCTCAGCCCCGCCGCCTGGAAGCGACCCGAGCCCTGCATCCCTCAAAGCTGTGAGGGTATCCGATACGCTCAGACCGGCGACCTCCGCGATATGCGCCACCTCCACGGCGGTAAACGCCTGAATATGGACTGTCGGAAACCGGCTCTTGAGCGCAGAAAGCATTTCCACGTAGTACGCGAGCGGCAAGCCTGGGTGGAGCCCCCCGACTATGTGAAGCTCCGTGAACTTCATGCGCTGCCACTCAGCTTCAGCCCTGGCAGCTATCTCGTCCAAAGTCATCGCATACGCTTCGGGATCGTCCTCGCCACGCGAATACGCGCAGAACCTGCACCGGTTCTTGCAGATGTCCGTGTAGTTGATATGCCGGTTGACGACGTAGTAGGTGTTGTCACCGTTCAGCCGGCGCCTCACTTCGTTCGCCGCCGCGCCTATCGCGCCGAGGTCATCACTCTCAAACAGCCGAACGCCGTCATCCACCGTCAGCCGCTCGCCGTCCAGCGCCTTACGCAGGATATCTCCAACCTCACTGTCCGACACGATGGAATCGATCATAGGAACAGATCCAATGCTACGAAGCACAAAAACCCGATGCTGACACAGCCGTTTGCCGTGAAAAACGCCGCATTGACGCGGCTGAAGTCCTTTGGTGAGACCATTGCCTGCTCCCACGCAAGCAACACCGCCACAACAGCAGCCCCGGCATAGTAGACTCCGCCCATCTCGCACAACAGGCCGAACCACACGAGGAGCCCGATCATCGCCACGTGCAGCATGCGCGACACCAGCAGCGCGCGTGCCGGGCCAAGCCTCGCCGGCAGCGAGAACAAGCCCGCCTCCCGGTCGAAATCCAGGTCCTGAAGCGAGTATATGATGTCAAAACCCGCCGTCCATAGCATCACAGCGGCGCTCAGGACCATCGAGGGAAAGCCGATCTGCCCCGTCACCGCGATCCACGCGCCGACGGGCGCTATACCCAGGCACAACCCCAACCACAGGTGCGAAAGACTCGTGAAGCGCTTCGAGTACGAGTACAGCATCACCGCCGCCAACGCCGCCGGGGACAACGCGAACGCAAGCGCGTTCAGCATCCAGGCGGCCCACACAAGCAGCCCTGCAGCACAAATCGTAAACACCCACGCCGCGCCTATGGAGACAATCCCCGTTGGGATCGCCCGTGACGCCGTACGCGGGTTCGCGGCATCGATCTTCGCGTCGGCGATCCTGTTGAACGCCATAGCCGCGCTCCGGGCTCCGACCATTGCGACCAGAATCCAGCCGATCGTGCGCCACTCAGGGAGACCCCGCCCAGCAACGAGCATGGAAATCAGCGCGAACGGCAGCGCGAAAACCGTGTGCTCGAACTTGATCATCTCCAGGATGATCCCCAGCTTGCGGATCATTCGCCCCAGCCCTTCACAAGCCGTTCTTCCACGCCCAGCACCCGCAGGACCCTGTCTACAACGAAATCGACCATATCCGATATCGATTCGGGCTTCCCGTAGAACGCAGGCGCCGCTGGCAGAATCACAGCACCCGCCTCCGCAAGCGCGGTCATATTGCGCAGGTGGACCAGGCTCAGGGGCGTTTCGCGCACAACGAGTATAAGTTTTCGCCGTTCTTTTAGACAAACATCAGCAGCCCGGCTTACCAGGTCGTCCGAGACTCCGCTCGCAATCCTGCCGACCACGCCCATCGAGCACGGGATTACAACAAGCCCATCATACTCGTGTGAGCCGCTGGCTACCGGCGCCGACATATCGTTCGGCTCAAGCACACGGAAGCGCTGTGCCGCCGATGCGGGCACCAGATCAAACACATCCTCCGCATCTATCTCATCACGCATGATATCCCGGGCGTTGTCGGAGGCGGTCAGGTATATGGTCTCGTAGGCCCGTGGCAACACCTCGAGCAGCCCCTGTGCATACACGGCCCCGCTCGCGCCGGAGACCGCGACCATAATCCGCCGATACTCATCCAAGGCCAAGGTTCCTCCAGATCGAATCGACCCTCTCGATAACGTCACGGCTCATCCGGATATCCTCCGGCCAGGGCCTATTGTGCCCTTCGCCCTCGATCTTCCTGGTCGCGTCTATCCCCATCTTCGACCCGAACAGCGCCTGCGGAGCAGCGTGGTCGAGCACATCGACTGGCCCATCGGAGAACATAGTATCCCGCCTCGGGTCGATGTTGCTACCGAGCCGCCACAGCACCTCGCTCATGTCCTGCACGTTGACGTCCTCATCGAACACCACAATGATCTTCGTGAACATCATCTGCCCGAGACCCCAGAGCGCTGAAATCACCTTGCGCGCCTGCATCGGATAGCGCTTCCGGATCGAAACCAGCGCAAGATTGTGGAATATCCCCTCCACCGGCAGGTTCATATCCACGATCTCCGGCAGTTGCGACTTGATCAGCGGCAGGAAGATACGCTCCGTGGCCTTACCCATGAAGCAGTCCTCCATAGGAGGCCGGCCGACTATCGTCGCGGGATATATCGGGCTCTGTCTGCGCGTGATGCATGTCAGGTGGAACACGGGGTATTCGTCCGCTGGCGAGTAATACCCGGTATGGTCGCCGAACGGCCCCTCCACTCGCCGCTCGCCAGGCTCAACGTAGCCTTCGAGGACTATCTCAGCGTCCGCCGGAACCTGCTGATCTATCGTCTTGCACTGCACCATCTCGACCGGGGACTGCCTCAGGAAACCGGCGAATATCATCTCGTCGAAATCCTCGGGTAGCGGCGCGGTAGCCGCATAGGTGATCGCCGGGTCCCCACCCAGGGCGACCGCGACCTCCATACGTTTCCCAAGCTTCTCGTGTTCCGAGTAGTGCCTCGCGCCGACCTTGTGCAAGTGCCAGTGCATGCCGGTCGTCCGCGAGTCATACACGTGCATGCGATACATGCCCACATTGCGCTTGCCGGTCTCGGCTGATTTGGTGAACACCATCGGCAGCGTGATGAACCGCCCGCCGTCGTCGGGCCAGCACTTAAGTATGGGAAGCATATCGAGGCTTGCGTCATCGCCCGTCAGCACCACTTCCTGGCACGCGGCGCTCTTCACGGTCTTCGGAAACGCCGACGAGAGCTGCAGCAGCTTGGGCAGCATCATCAGCTTCTCAACAAAGCCGCCCGGAGCGTCGAACTGGATCAGGGATTCCACGCGGCTGCCGATCTCATCGAGAGACTCCGCGCCCAGCGCCGTCGCCATCCGTCGCGAACTGCCATAGGCGTTAATCAGCACGGGCACATCGAATCCGTCTACGTTTTCGAACAGCAGCGCCGGCCCGCCGCGCTTAACCACCCTGTCTGCGATCTCCGTAATCTCCAGGTCACGGCTGACGCGCTCCCTCACGCGAACAAGTTCGTTCTCGCTTTCAAGCCTCTGGATATAGTCTCGGAGATCGGAATAGGCCATCTGGTGCTAGCGCTCCAACATCGTAGAGGGGGATACACCGCTCCCTCGCTATTATCCCACCCCGAGCAAGACCGGTCAAGCTGATGAACCACGCAGCCACGGGCAGGAACACAGTCTCTCCCACCACCCGAGCACCCGGAGCATCCTGAGCTGTGTCGAAGGACGCTCCGGGTACGGCTCGGAGCATTCTGAGCTTTGTCGAAGGGCGCTCCGAGAGCTGCCACAGCCCCCACACAACACCTCCTTTCCCGACTTGGACGCTTGACTGTCGCCTGTCCTCTACCCGTGAACAACATTTAACTGAAGTTTCAATCTTTTGATGTACAGAAATGGCCTTCTCGCCGTCTTATAATTATGGGGGACAAATTTCTGCGGGCCCGAAATCGGCAGGATAAGACCTCCTCGCGCCTAGCTAATCGGGATCGAAGGAGGCGTCAGACCGAGGAGGCCGGCCAGCAGAGCCCACAGTATCCCTGCGACGAATTCTCCGAGGATCAACCCCAGGAAGAAGGGCCGGAATCTTCTGTAGGTGCGTCCGCCGCCGTAGCGCAGAATCACTGACTTGACGAGCCAGCCGACAAAGAACGAACTCCAGTAGACCAGCCCCGGCCAGGCCGCGCCAATCGCGTAGCCGAGCGGGTGGAACGGCCACCACCACAGGCGCGCCCTCATAACGTATAGGAACAGCGTGAACGCCCCGCCGGCGGAGAACCACAGCGGAGCACGGTAGTCGAAAGGAGCCGCGCCACTGAGGATATTCCGGGCTTCGCCGAAGTAGATCTGCGGGTTGGCGGTCAGGAACCAGGAGTTGAGGTTGATGCCTCCGTGGGTGTAGATGATCTTGAGCTGCAGCATTATTGCCACGAGAGCTCCGATCCCTACCGCCAGCAGCGTGCCTATTGCCATAGTCCGCCGGCTGCCACCCACTACGTCGGCGCCTTTCATGCTGTCCAGCATCGCTGGCATGATGTTGCGCGGGTCACGCATGAAGATGCCGTTGAGGAAGGACAATACGGTAAGGTTCTGCGCGCCAATCGCAGCTTTAGGGGCCGCTACAGCCCACAGATCGAGCGGCCTGAATGCGGGCTGCAGCATCAGTAGGCCGACTTCCGAGACAAAGCGCGTGAGAACCAGCATCTGGATGAACACGAACGCTGCGATCATGAAGAACGCGATCAGCGGGTCCATCCCCGCAGCCCTCAGCCACACCAGGAGCAGCAGGAATGCTAGAATACCTCCGATGAAAGCGGCACGGTAGCTCATAAACTCATCCCGGTCGGTCCTGACCACTGGCTCGCCGACCACGTGCTGCCAGACCTGCTTGAGGTGGGGCCTGCAATAGTAGAGCATAGAGGCCGCGATCGCTGCAAACGCTCCGGTCGATTGGTAAGCCTGGTAGAACCTGCTTCCGCCATAGATCGGCGCGCCGTCCAGTTGGTAGCCGAGCGAAAGAGCGATGTAGTCCTGCAGCCTGAAGAAGAGCAGGAAGAACCACATGCTGAAGGAGACGTCCAGGGAAAGGAGGTAAGCGAACCCTATCACAGAAAACGACAGCACCAGCGGAGTAAGCAGCATCCCGTTCCACGGCGGGCTTACCCAGGCTGAGTTCAGCGCCATGTAAGTGGGCACTTCGGGCACATTCGGCAGGGACCTGTGCAGCCCGTTCAGACCGTGCACGAGGAACGGTATCAGAAACCCCAGCCACATGGCCTTGCTGGTGAAAAACGCGCGGCTGGTTGTCTCGTTGATCATCTCCATCGGGAGCTGCACCAACGGGAACGACAGCTTCTCATTATCGGCCCACTGCTTGCGCAGCAGCGTGGCAACGCACGCCATGAGGAAGAACAACACGAACGAGAACGCCAGCCAGGCTATGACTGGGACCACCCATTTGGCCCGTGGAATCGTATCGCCTATCCGGAGCCCTTCGTAGAACTGCACGGCCACAGGCTGCTGCTCAGGCCCGGACGGGTCCCAGGGAACGAGCCAGCTCGATATGCGGTGGAAGAAGGTCTCTCTCCAGACGCCGTCCTGCGGGCTGGCGAAGTAGTTGATCCCTACCAGATTCGGAAGAAGCTGTGCCACCAGGCCGAACGAGGAGATAAGCGCCGCGCAGACCAGCATGAAGTAGATCACGGCAAGTTCCTGCGGGTTCAGACCCAGAGGCTTCGATAGTCTCCTGACCAGCACGTTAGCCAGCATCAGGACGATGAGCACACATATCGCCCCTGGCGGCATGTGCGTAGCCCCGAGCAGAATCGCGTCTATACTCCCGCCGCGGCTTGCCACAAGTTCGGAGAATGCAACAACCATGCAGACGGCAATAACGCCGAGTATCCCTATGAGGTATGTTCTCGGTCGCACAACGGCCGGGCGGCTATCATCGCCTGCCTGTACCGTTGCGACACGTGCGGACTTGAGGGTTTCCTTCAAGCCAGTCCTCCGGCACGCGCAACAGCAGTATCTACGCTAACCAGACACACATGGCCGCCGTGGAGGGTCACCGCGAGACCACGTGCCAACACTGGCTACCGAGCGCAAACGCCCAGATTGCTGCGAATTGCTCAGTCTCTTTTGTCAAATATACCTCATACTAGCGCCCGCGTCCATACCGGCGCGCGGATTCTGCAGCCGAGTTCTACAAGTCCCAGAACTCCAGCTGCTCCCCTCCTTGCAAAGGAGGGGCCGGGGGAGGTTACTCACAGCGCAACGGCCTACGCTGCTCCCCTCCTTACGAAGGAGGCGCCGGGGGAGGTTGCTCACGGATTTGACACCGGTTCCGCCGGAATCCTATAATCTCGGTGGCAGACCTCTGCATGTGGGCTTTCTGAGGGGAGAAGTATGCTCAAACCATCTGACTTTTTCGATCTGGAAGGCTTCGAGTTCCGCGCGTTGTTCGACGGGGTCGAGTACGTGTGGGCAGCGCTTAACCGTGTTGGTCCTTTCGCCCTCGAATACATTATGTCGGTCGACGGCGACAGCACTATCTTCGGCACAGTGATGGACGGGGCTTGGGTGGATGACGCCGCCGCAGTGGTTATAGGCGAAGGCACCGTAGTCGAGCCCGGCGCGTTCATTCAGGGCCCTGCCATAATCGGCAGGAACTGCCAGATCAGGAACGGGGCCTACATACGCGGCGACGTAGTTATCGGCAACAACTGCATCGTCGGACACTCCACGGAACTCAAGAACTGCATCATGATCGACACCGCGCAGGCGCCGCATTTCGCCTACGTGGGCGATAGCATCCTGGGCCGCGGCGCCAACCTCGGCGCGGGCACCAAGCTATCCAACGTTCCGGTCTCAAGCTGCAAGTGCCCCGAAACGGGCAAGCGGCCGTCCATCAAGATCAAGATCGGGGACAAGGAATACGACACCGGTCTCCCTAAGTTCGGCGCGGTCATCGGTGACAACTGCCAGATCGGCTGTAACGTCGTAACCAATCCCGGCACGCTCATCGGCAAGAACACGCTCGTGTATCCGAACCTGTCGCTCAAGAAGGGGCTGTATCCTGGCAATCAGGTGATCAAACTGCGCCAGGACGTCGATGCAGTAGAGCGTAGATAGCAGCTACTCGCGCTCGGGGCGGCCCTCCGCAGCAATCTTCGCGAAGTATTCGTGGACTCGGAGGTCGTCCGTCAGTTCAGGGTGAAACGCTGCCGCGAGAAGGTTCCCCTGCCGGACCATCACAATCTCACCGGTATCGAGCCGGGCAAGGACCTTCGCCTCACCGCGCACGGCAGTGATGAACGGGGCGCGGATGAAGACCGCGCGGATGGGCTTTTCCCCAATCTCCGGCACGGCAAGGTCTGTTTCGAAGCTATCGACCTGCCGGCCGAACGCGTTGCGGCGCACTGTCATATCCATCAGCCCGAGCCGCTGCTGATCGATGCCCTCTATGTCGGTTGCGAGCACGATCATGCCCATGCAGGTCCCGAAGACGGCCATTCCCTGAGCATTTCGCCTCCGAATGGCCTCGTCGATGCCGTAGCGCTCCATCAGCTTGCCCACGGTAGTGCTCTCGCCGCCGGGGATGATGAGCCCGTCACAGGTCTCGATCTCCGCCACCGTTTTCACGGTACGCGCGGCCACCCCGGGGACGCGATCGCACATCTCGAGGTGCTTCTGAAAGTCACCCTGCAGGGACAGTATCCCAATGTTAACGGGGCGGCTCGAACACGCCGCCCCGATAAGCTCGCTTGTCTTGCAGACAGTCTCCGTCATACTACCAGCCTCGCGTGGCGAGCAGGTCCTTCTCGTCGAGTTGCCTTACGTCAATGCCTTCCATAGCCTTGCCGAGACCCTTGCTAAGCTCGACAATCAGCTTGAAGTCCATGTAATGCGTGGTAGCGTCCACTATAGCTTTGGCGCGCCGGGCCGGGTCCTCGGACTTGAAAATGCCCGAACCCACGAACACCGCCTCAGCGCCCAACTGCATCATGAGCGACGCATCGGCCGGAGTGGCGATTCCGCCCGCGGAGAAGTTCGGGACCGGCAGCTTACCCGTCTTGTGAATCTCCAGCACAAGGTCGTAAGGCGCGCCGAGATTCTTGGCCTCGGCCATAAGCTCGTCCTCGCGCATGCTCTGAATCCTGCGTATGTCGCTCATGACCGTGCGCATGTGCCTGACAGCTTCGACGATGTTGCCGGAGCCCGCCTCGCCCTTGGTGCGGATCATAGCTGCGCCCTCGCCGATCCTTCGCAGCGCCTCGCCCAGATCGCGGCACCCGCAGACGAAGGGGATGTTGAACTGATGCTTATCTATATGGAACGACTCGTCGGCAGGCGTGAGGACTTCGCTCTCGTCAACGTAGTCGACTCCCATGGCTTCCAGCAGTTGCGCTTCGGCAAAGTGGCCGATTCGAGCCTTGGCCATTACCGGAATCGTGACGGCTTGCTGGATTTCCTGGATCACGAGAGGATCAGACATTCGAGCAACGCCACCATCGCGGCGAATATCCGCAGGCACCCGCTCGAGCGCCATTACGGCAACAGCGCCGGCATCTTCCGCGATCTTGGCCTGGTCCGCATTGGTGACGTCCATAATGACGCCGCCCTTGAGCATTTCAGCCAGACCAACTTTCGTCCGCCACGTGGATTTCTGCTGTTCAGACATAGGAGACTCACCTTCTCTTCAAAGTTACATGTCATTATATCAGATGAGCGGGCACTCGCCAACCGGACGCGTTGCCTCACGATAGATGTCACCGAAACTGAATCGATGCCTCATTTGGAAATGTTACCGAAATGGCCGATGTGCTTCTCTGTGAGGAGGGGCACTGAATGGACCAGCACTCGAAATCTGAACT
>JBPOHN010000026.1:0-5153 GCA_052035525.1 Armatimonadota bacterium | reverse complement strand
TCGCTCATCATCACGACCAACCTGACATTCGGAGAGTGGCCTCAGGTCTTCGGGGACTCCAAGATGACAACCGCACTCCTTGACCGGGTCACTCACCACTGCGAAATCATAGAAACCGGCAACGATACCTGGAGGATAAAGACCAGAAACACTACCCAAAAATGACCCAAAGAGGTGGGTCAATATTCGACGCCGATGGTGGGTCAGTTTTCAGTGCCGGTTGACATCCAGGCGAATGATCCACCGATAGGCTCCGCTCACCTGCTGGATGCACCGGGCTATGACCACCGAAGCTGTGAATTCATCGTTCACGGTAAGCAGGTCGGTCTCTTCGTCGTGGCTGACGGATGCGCCGACCGAGTGTATGCCGCCCATTATCTGATCGACAACCATCGGGTGGAGCTTTCTGAGTTGCTTGTTTATCTCCAGATAGGTGTAGTCATGCTCAGGAATGTATCCGACCATCCGATAGGCTCTGACCAAGCTTCCGAAGCGGCTGCGGAATATGGAGCTTGATGGGCCCTCGTATTCATCAATGATGAGAGCGGAAAGCCGTCCGCGCTCATTGTAGACCATCTTCAGCCACTCGATAAGGTCCTCGTTTGAAAGCTTGCGGGAGCGCTCGGCGATTATGTGCTGTGCCCGCACAAATAGGTCCGTATCGACTATCGGCTCAAACGCCCCGTTGGAACGAATGAACATGTCCGGGCTGTTGTGCACCCGCTTCTTTTTGAGCTTGAAGCTGACCCGGTTGTAGACGTTGTTGCCAATGTACTTCTCGTTGGTGAGCACCTCGTGCACCGTCGCTCGATTCCACGGGCGTCCCCAATCGGTTAGGATTCTCCGGACGTTCAGCTCATCGGCAATCTCGCGCTCTGTCTTGCCGTCGACCACGAACTGCAGATACATCCAGCGGACGTTGTCGGTCTCCTCCGGTGGCCCGGGCTGGAGTATCACCCGGTCAGTCTGGATGCTCTTGTGTTCCCCCATCGCGAGCATGCCCTTGACGTTTCCATTCTGATCTACCAGCACCCGGCGCAGGCCATAACCAGCCGTCCCGCCTTGTCGGTAGCCAAGTTGTATCAGCCTGCACTGGCCCTTGAAGACCTTGGCTGATAGCTCACGGCTGTATTCACCCGCCATGGCTCGTTTGACGCCTTTGACGATGGTCGAGACCGGGCTGCCGTCATTGGAGAACTGCTCGGCGCAGTAGTGGACGTCTACACCGGCGCGTCTGCACACGTACTCGTAGTAAGCGCTCTCATCGGCATCCTGGAAGCGTCCCCAGCGGCTAACATCGTAGACCAGTATAGCGCTGAAGTCCCGGGAGGGAGCACTCACGTCATTGATAAGGAGCTTCAGCGAGTCGCGGCCGTCGAGCCGCAGACCGCTTTTTCCCTCGTCGGTGTAGGTGCGTATTACCTCCATGTTGTTCTTCGCGGCGTATTCCATGATTACGTCGCATTGGTTTTCTGTCGAGTATTGCTGATGCTCGGTGGACATCCGCGCATATATCACCGCCCGTGCTTTTGGCGGTGAGTCGGGGTTCATATCTAGCCCCGGAACTGTCGTTTCCATAGTCTCCTCCTTTTGATCTTGTGCCGTCTCAGCCCTGGTGGCATACACCGTTTGCGCTGGAAGCGGGTCTTGTCGGATGCCGCAACGGCGCGTCGGATTTGTTGTGCCATCCGGCAAGCTGGGTGGCCGTCATCCGCCGGTGGCTCGTTGCAAGCACGAAGCTCGACACCAGCCCGTCGGCATAGATGCTCATAGTAGGTTCCCGCCGCGTCCAGGAATCGGCCCCAGCGGCTCCAGTTGTATACGAGGATCACGTCGAAATCGCGGTCCGGGCTCGTGGCCTCGGCAAGCAAACGTTTCATCGCATCTCGACCTTCAAGACTCGCTCCGCTCTTTCCAGCATCTTCATAAACCCGGACTACCTCCATATCATGCCGGACGGCATATTCACGTACGCTCTCGCACTGATCCTGGATAGACAGCACGGAATCCGGTCTGTTTGTGCGGGCATAGATTACCACGCAGATACGCTTGGCCTTGTCGTTATCGACACCGGTCTTATCTGCATTCATAGGCATTCCTTTCCGCCCCAGCCTGCTCGCGTATGCTTATCGGCTCTTGGGACTTCATCACAATGAATGCTCAGATTCTCGGAAAGATCAAGTCCTGCCCGGAATAGCACGAGGCAACCAGGCGACGGTGCCTGTATCGACCGCGAGCAATGCAGGTAAGAACACGGTTTCTGTTCGTCTTCGCGATGTATCTCTTGACTTCCAAGCTCGTTTGAGGCACCAATTGGTTGCGAGCAGAACATCTGTTCTGTTCCGCAATAAGCGGAGGTAGCGCCGATTGAAACTACAGGAACTCAGATTCGGAGTTGAGCTTGAAACCGTGAAGCGCGAACGCGGAACCGTCGCGAGAGCAATCCAGAGCGTGGTTGGAGGCGAGGTGAGCCATGTTGCCGGATCCTCGTCCTACGATCCCTGGGAAGTGAGGGACGATAAGAACCGTGTGTGGAAAGTGGTGGCAGATTCCTCGCTTGGCAACGTCGCCGCGCATCTGCGCGCCGAAATCGTCACGCCGGTCCTATGCTACGAGGACGTCCCTGATTTGCAGGAGGTGGTTCGCGCCGTGCGAAAATGCGGGGCGCAGGTTGACGAAAAGTGTGGCCTCCACATCCATGTTGGGACGGAGGAGTTCGGCGGCAAAGCACTCACCAACCTAGCAAAGACATTCTACAAGTATGAACCGCTCATAATCGCCGCGCTGGGTGTGAGTGAACAGCGAATGCGCCAATACACAAAGCCGCTGAGTGACGAGTTCATAACTCGGCTCGGAAAGCTCAGGATAAGGACTCGCGACCAAGTCAACAAAGCCTGGTACGGTCACCTCAACAATCACCCAACACGCTACTGCTCCTCGAGGTACGTGACGATGAACCTCAACAGCGTGTTCTACCGAGGCACTGTCGAGTTCCGCCTTTTCGAGGGAACCCTCCACGCAGGCAAGGTCAAGGCCGCGATCCAATTCGTCCTCGCTATTTGCGCTAAGGCCCTGAACAGCCGAGGAGCGTCCAGCAGGAAGCGCGACTTCGATCCTGAGACGGCAAAGTATGACTTCCGTGTCTTCCTGATCCACCTCGGCATGATAGGCGACGAGTTCAAGACCGCTCGCAAGCACCTGCTACATGCAATGCCCGGTGACGCTGCATTCAAGCGCGGTCGCCCGAAGTCCAAGGGTGCCAAAGTCACCTCGGAAATGGAGGTGGGCAGTGGAGCGAACTAAAGTGCCAATTCCCGCTGGTGTAATGAAAGGCTTGGAGGCAGTCAGGCTCTCCGGCAAGACGAATATGTTCGACCTGCCGGAAGTGGTCGAGATCGCGGCCGAGATGGACTTCTTCGACACAGCGATGTGGATCGAAAGCAACGGATCTCTTTACTGCCAGGGACTAATCCAGGGCTTTGACCCTACAGACGAAAGGAGTGATGACTGACATGTGCGGACAACTCGGCTTGATATATGGCGAGAAAGACAGACGCCCTGAAGATCGGAGTTACCTGAAGTGGCTGTTCATGTATCTGCTGCTGCTAAGTGAGAAGCGCGGTCCCTACGCGACCGGAATCTCCTGGCTCAAGCAGGACGGCAACCACAGCATCCTGAAACGTCCGGCGCGCGCGGTGGATTTCGTCAAGGAAAAGCAGTTCGTCCAGGTGCTTTTGGAAGTCGACGACACCACGACATGGCTCGCAGGGCACACACGCTGGCCTACCAAGGGCAGCCATCTGAACAACAAGAACAACCATCCCATTCTGGTCGGCAAGCGCCTACTCGGAACTCACAACGGCGTGGTGATCAACGCCGATGCTCTCTTCAAACGCTTTGACTTGCCGCGACTCGCAGAGGTCGACAGCGAGATCATATTCAGAATGGCGGACAACACTCTGCGGGATGGTTGCATCGACGTTCCCGCGTTCAAAGAACGCCTTGCCCTATGCCGAGGGCAGATAAGCGCGGTATTGGCGTCAAAGCTCGATCCGAAGACGGTGGTTGTCATCAAGGGCAACAAGCCTCTCGAATTGCGCTACCACGAAGAGCACCAGGTCATCATCTATGCTTCCGACCCCGTGTTTCTCAATGTGGCGCTCGACAACGTTCCAGGGTGGCGGAAGATTGACGCGCCGCCGATGAGCATTCTGACTTTCAACCGCAGCGACCTCCTCAACTTCGAGAGCACAGCATTCGCACTCGCAGGAGGGAGAGGCAAAGGTGGATTCGAGCGTTACGTGGGACCTGAGGAGGATTAGCGGCGATGGAGACACACGGGAAGAGAAAGACGAATGCAATGCTGAGACTGGTGGTCTATGGCACGCTCAAACGAGGCTACTGGAACCACGAGTGTTTCTGTCGGAGGGCAGTATCCATTAAGGAAGCGGTAATTCGCGGTCGGCTCTACGAGTTGCCGTCAGGTATTCCCGTGCTGCGAGTGCCTGATAGCGACATCATTGCCGTAGGGTCTTCCGATCCACTGGCGGATGCTGCGGCCCAGGAACGGCTTGCCGGGGAGCTTGTACAGCTACCAGACAACTGGTGTGCTGACGAATACTGGGATTGGATTCACGGCGAGTTGATGACGTTCGACGACCCTGGGACACGTCTTCCGAGAATTGACAGTCTGGAGAGCTTCTGCCCGGGTCGCCCTAGCTTATACCGTCGGGCGCTCGTGCCTGCCATCTGCGACGCGACAGTGGTTCCGGCATGGTGTTACGTGGCAGACGAAGCCCTACTCAGCACTGCAACACCGACCGGAAAAGCAAGTTGGCCATAGCGCGGTGTACTGGGGGGCGACACGAAGACGCTGCCGCCCGATTCGTAGACTTCCCCCGAAATCATGGACACCCCAAGTTATAATAAACGAGAAGGGGTGTAACGATGGTAGCACATTACACAGACGAGTTCCGGGACGAGGCAGTGAAGTACGTCCTGGAGAGCAAGAAGAGCGTAAGCGAAGTGGTGTGAATCGGCATGCAATAATGACCCATCTGAGGGCATGATCGGCGTCGAAAACTGACCCACCTCAGCTAATGCTCCAATCTCTCTAGTATGACATGGAGAGAGGAGTATTCCGGAAGGAGATG
>JBPOHN010000089.1:0-2180 GCA_052035525.1 Armatimonadota bacterium | reverse complement strand
CGGCGTTTATGCCAAGCTCTCTCGCAGTCTGGCTCATCGACACTCCGCTCCGCTGCGCCAGTTTCACCGCCTCTTCCTTGAACTCGTCGCTGTACTTCCGTCGTCCCATCGTATACCTCACTCAGATTATACTATTAACTGAGTGTCCGCTGGATGGGGTACAGTCCAAACTTCCATAGTGATTACTACTTCAGTGAAACTCCTCGTTGAAGTTGCACTTCGTTGTGATCCGCGTTGCCTGCTGTGCCGATGTAGTCGTCCTTAGAACCCATTAGCTTGGCAAGGGCATTCCACTGCTGCGCCTCGTCCAGCTTCGCCAGATGACGCAGCTTTCGCTCACTCACTAGGGGCTGGGGCAGGGGATCGCCGAGGGCCGAGATCGCTTCAATGACCGCCGGAGCCAGCTTGAGAACCCCAAGCACCTGCGTGACCCTAGCGCGGCTGATGCCAAGGTCGCGAGCAAGGTCTGCTGGTCGAAAGTCTCGTTGTGACGCTATCCGGCGGTGCCATTCGATTGCCTGGTTAACAGGATTCCTGTATACGAGTGGCGAATCATGCTGTTGAGGCTTTGCCCTTTGCTTAACAAGCTGAAGCTGAAATGTGGTCCAGAATGTTCTATCTACAGGATAGCATGGGGAGCCATTTTTGCGTACGCGTGTTGCGGCAGAGCTGATTTACAGATGCTCTGCTTTTTAGTGCGGTAGCCGACAGACCCACAGCTGCCGCGTAGTTGGATGACTCGGACCAGAGCAGTCAGTACTCATGAAGCAAGTCAACTATAGGAGCACATTACACGCCTGTTATCTGGGTTACATAACCCAAGCGCTGATTGTCAATCTGCCTCCGCTTCTCTTTGTTGTTTTCAGGGACAAGTTCGGGCTGTCGTACACCATGCTGGGCAGCCTGGTGGTGGTCATCTTCGTCACGCAGCTTGTTGTAGACGCGCTGGCGATCAAGTTCGTCGATAGAATTGGCCAGAGAGTTGCGGCTGTTGCTGCGCACGCGCTTGCCGCCATTGGCATGGTCGGGCTGGCGTTCTTGCCCCGTTTGATGACGGAGCCGTATGCTGGACTTGTCATAGCAAGCCTGTTGTTTGCCATTGGAGGCGGACTCATAGAAGTGCTTGTTAGCCCCATCGTGGAAAGCCTGCCCGGTGACGCCAAAGCGTCGGCTATGAGTCTGCTGCACTCGTTCTATAGCTGGGGGCAGGTCCTGGTCATCAGTCTGTCCACGGTGGCACTGCTTCTGGTCGGGCGGGACCTGTGGTTCCTGCTGCCGCTTTTGTGGGCGACGCTGCCTTTTGTCACTCTTTTCAAGTTCGCAAGAGTGCCGCTTGTGCCGCCGGTGGAAGAAGACAAACGGACTCCCGTTAGAACCCTGGTGACTTCCAAGATATTCCTCATCGCTCTGCTGTTGATGGTGTGTTCCGGGGCCGCCGAACAAGCAATGGCACAATGGGCTTCGCTCTTCGCCGAGAGGGGTCTGGGCATTTCGAAGACGCTCGGCGATCTATTCGGCCCGTGCCTGTTTGCGGTTATGATGGGTATTGCGCGTACTCTGTACGGTACCAAAGGGCAGACGATCAACATTCACAAGACGTTGATTGCATGCTCGTTCCTCTGTATTCTGTCGTTTGCGATTGCGTCACTGGTGCCCGTGCCCGTGATATCACTCTTGGGCTGTTCTCTCTGCGGGCTGGCCGTAAGCCTTATGTGGCCCGGAATGCTGAGCCTGACTGCGGCGGGATATCCGACCGGCGGTACCGCGATGTTTGCTATGCTGGCGCTCGGCGGTGATTTGGGTTGTTCTATCGGGCCGTGGCTTACCGGTGTTGTAGCGGACTCAAGCAGCCTCAATATCGGGCTCTCAACAGGGATGGTTTTCCCTGCCATCATGTTGGTAGGCCTGTTCGTTCTTAAGCCTTTGCTGCACGCGAAGTATAAAGCGCTTTGATCCTCACCCGGAGCGCCCTCCGACTAGGCTCAGGATGCTCCGGAACTGCGCCTGGAGCGTCCTTCGACAAGCTCAGGATGCTCTGGGTGCCGCAAACGTGTCCGTGATGCCTCATCTAAGAATGTTACCGTAGTGCTTAACGATGCCTCACGAGAGATGTCACTCAAGCAACGTGTCGTATAGCTCCGAGGTCAGGTCGCTGATGGACCTCAGCAGTGCTGCGGGGT
>JBPOHN010000097.1:0-3256 GCA_052035525.1 Armatimonadota bacterium | reverse complement strand
GGTCCGCAGGTACCAGAACTCATGGCGCTGGCACAAGGCCTCACGCGAACACAACAAGGAGACTTGTCGTCAGTCCTGTCCTCCATGGCCGCCGCCAAAGTCGGACTCGGAGACGCAAGGGATCTATCAAAGGCGAGACACTCGCTTGCAACCGAGCTAGCCTCGACACTTCGCAGCCTTCCTGGGGACATTCTAATGCTGAACGAGGTTTCGGCCGCACATGTAGTCGGTTACGTCGCATATTTGCGTCGCGTGATCGAGATAGCCGAGCCTCTTGTTGCCACAACCTATTGTAGAATTCCATCCGAAACACAGTACGTCCGAATCAGTCGCCTCAGATCTCCCTATATTTACGCCCTAACTCAGCGGTTCTCGTCCGTCTTTTCATCGATCGGATTGCCCCAGGCCTACGAGGAGGCTCGTGAGCTGATTGCCGAAAGCATCAGACTCGGAGAATACCTATGAACAACATGACAATCATGACGCCAAGGTCTCTAGAGAAATTGAGTTCCGGAGCCAGGATGAACTTTGCCGGCTCCGATTTGTTCGAGATTTCCCGAGAATCGCGCAGTGGAATAGTTGTGAACGCTATATACTCGCGATCGGACGACAGCGGATCACAGTTGATTGCGATTGTTCACACGGACCAGGGCGGCGTGCTGCCAAGCGCACTTCGCGTTCACCGGGAGCCAGCCTATGCAAGGCTGCTCAGTTTCGTTGAGCGAACTGCCGCGCTTCCGATTGTCTTGCCGCGAGGTTGGAGACAATACAAACACAACAATCTCGTATCCTTCTTTGCGCTGCCCGAGTCGCTTGGCACGACCTTTCGATGGATCTCGGAGGTTAATGCTCTCGGGACGCGGGACGTTGTTTTCTGGGACCTAACCCACGCGCAGGATCAGCTGGTCCTGGAGACCTACGAGCCACCGCGAGGCTTATATTCGGACGCGAGAAACATATGGGAGGCAGAGCGTGGTCGTGGATTAGAGGCCCTGAATGGCCCCCCGGAACATGCGTCTAGGGTGGACGTGGTGCTCGATCCCGCCCCACAGATTCAGGGAGTGACGAAGTCGCGGCCGTACACGCGGTGGATTTCCGATCTTACGCCATCTCAGCGGGAGTTCGTCGAAGCGCCGACGAACCGTTCCATTAGACTCCGGGGACCCGCGGGTTCGGGTAAGACTTTGTCCATGGGGGTCAAGGCGGTACGTGAGGTGGCTGGGGCTCGTAGTCGTGGAGAGGCCATCCGGGTGCTGTTCGTCACGCACAGTTGGTCTCTCGCGGGGGAGGTAGACGAGTTGCTGACAGCTCTTAGCGATCAAGGGCCATTGTCGGAAGTCAATACTCTCCCGCTTGTGGCTGTCGCTCAGGAAGTTCTGCCCGTCGGCATGATTCCGAAAGACCTTCGGCTTATTGGAGAGGACAGCCTTACGGGCAAGATGAAGCAGCTGTCGCAGATTGAGGAGATCATCGACGAGTTTCGCGTCGGGAACTGGGTTACGTTCCGTCGGGCCGCGAGCGAGGACTTTTCTGCGCGCCTCGATTCGGCCGACGACGCGGTCCGCCGGGGGCTGGCGTGGGACCTGCTCATTGAATTTGGTTGTGTTTTGGGCGCGGACGGAATATTTCCCGCGGTCAACTCTGAACAGAGGTACCTGCGGCTGCATCGCGCCCCTTGGATGATGCAACTTGCTTCGATTGGGGATATGCGTAGCGTATATTCAATGTATGAGAGCTACTACGAAACACTTCGTCAACGCAGTCTTTTGTCGTCTGATCAGCTCCTGAACGATCTTCTAAACTACCTCGAGAGTTTTACCTGGAACCATCGGAGAGCGGCGGAAGGTTATGACCTGGTGTTCATCGACGAATACCATCTGTTCAATGCACTGGAACGACAAGTTCTTCGGTATCTGAACAGAGACGTGTCGGCGTATCCAAGACTATTCATGGCTCTCGATCCTCGTCAGTCACCGTGGGACGTCTTCGTGTCTGATGTGGATTCCCCCACATCAGATGTGACAGCTTCGGAAGAGGCGCTGAGTGCAGTTAAGACTGTTGATATCCCTACTGTGCACCGTTCCTCGCCGCAAATCCTGGAGCTTATCAAGCATATTCATCTCGACTACGCGAATCTTAGCCTGGATGACGATTGGTCGATCTCGATTTCTGACGTGGAGTCTCTGGCGACGCCGGGCCCGATACCGTCGCTCTTTGTGAGTGACTCTATTGCCGGTGAGCAGCAGGCAGTTTATGACGCAGTTGACGAGATTCTTGGGCGTGCAAATTCTGAAACACAGGTGGCGCTGGCGATCCTTGATGAGGATCGCTATTCCAGTTACCAAGGCATCCTTGACGGGCTGGCTAGATCCAGGTCGCGTCGTGTGATTCAATTGACGAGCCGCGAGGATATCGACACCCTGAAGTATCATCGAAAGGGAGTTGTTGTTGGTCCGGCGGAGTATTTGGCCGGGCTGCAATTCGACACTGTATTGATCGCCGGTCTTTCGAATATATTCTCCAGGGCACCGAACATGGGTGTCCGTCGGCGTGGCGCGCTGTCGCTTCTGTATTTGGCGGTCTCACGCGCTTCGCGAGAGGTGCGCATCTTCTCAAATGACGACTTTGGGGGGGTGCCAGAGGTACTCGCGCGAGCGCGCGATGCGGGTGTATTGGGAGTATTTCGCAATTGACTGTATTGGGCGGAGGATGCGCGTGTTATCCCAGTTGTTGTTCACGCGCGCCCTTGCGGTGTGATCGATGTCCCGAAAGCGCTGAGTGCTTTTTGTCAACGGAAGACTCGCCGAGGGCGAAGTGTTCCTGGCCAACCTCTAGTCTGCCGTCACGACCGGTTGAAGCGCTCGTTGGCGCACTTTGGGGGGTTTAGCGGAGCTTTCCGAATGTCAGCCCTTGGCTTCGTCCCAGCGGTGGATGACGGAGACCTCGGCGACGAAACGCACGGGCACCCCAGCGCTCGCCCCGATCCACCGCCGGGCGCTGTCGGCCAACGCCCGATGCACCACCTCCACAGCCGCCGCGGAATGCTTCTCAGGCACATGGACCAGCAACTCGTCGTGCAGACACAACACGATCTGCCCACCCAATGGCCGCATCAGATGCCGCACCGTCGCCGCCCACGCCTTGAACAACTCGGCCGCAGCCCCCTGGATGATCGCGTTCCGAGCAAACCGCCCCCGCGCCGCATCCCAGCCCTCGCCACCAGCCTGCCCCGCCTCCGGCGCCAGCGCCGAGTCGA
>JBPOHN010000038.1:0-6845 GCA_052035525.1 Armatimonadota bacterium | reverse complement strand
AACCGGATGAATCTCCCTACCATCTTGCGATAGTTGGTGATTGTGTGGTTACTACATCGCTGGGCTTCCAGCGCCTCCAACCACAGCTCCAGGAACTGAGCTAAGGAGTTCATGGGTACGTTGCTGAGCTTACGTTCTGACATTCTGTTTCCTCCCGAGATTTCGGTGGAAACTACCAGATGTTGCGCTTTCTAGCCCCAGCAGCTACTATATATGGAACCGAGCCATGGATGAGGCCTTCCAAGCTGGATGTCGCGAGTTCGAGCCTCGTCTCCCGCTCCATTTTTGTGTACGCCCCTTCGACCCCAATTTGAGCGTGAAACAAGCTCAATTCCACCCTTTGCTCAGTGGCTTCTTCCGTGTTGGATTTATGACTCTGGCCTGAAGCTGGATGTCGCGAGACGCATCTGGCGACATCCAGCTGACCCTAGGCTGGATGTCACGAGATTGATTTTAACATTTGAGAATTCCAGCAGTCAACAGCTATATGCGCCAACCGATCCCGGAAGGCAAAAACGGACGCGAGGATGCAGCGCGACACACACCTTCGGGGCAGCTTGGGGCGAGGCCGTTGGCCCCGCTGAGTCCTGCGGCTATCGCCTGCAGGGGCTCGCGCTCTCTCCAACTGAGCTACTCCCGCCAGTGGCAATACGCGTCACGTGGAGAAGCAGACCTGGCGAGGGTGGGATACCAACGGGTGCAGGAGGACTCCCCGGAGTGACCTGGCTCTAGCCGAAGTATTGGTTAACCACGTCTTCAGCTTCTCTGCTGAGGACTGCGGATTCGACCGTTGTTATCAGCTGATCCGGAAAGTGAGCCTCGTACATTGCCCGTTTCTCATTCCAGTCGTTGTTGTAATCGTCTTGTTCCAGCAACCCGAGATGCTCCCAGAATAATGTGCAGCCGTTACGTGTGATGCTGAAATCCGGTGAGTACGACTTTCCGTCCACGGAAAGGCACTTCTCATATTCGAATGGAATGCCCCGTTCGAAGAGGATGTTGGCGATGATCACCTCTGACTTCGAGCGTACCATATCTCCCGACAGGGTCTGATAGATTCGGCCCAATGAGAAGCGATCTACGCCCAAGTGCTGCCCGATCTCCTGATGGAGATGCCTGGAATCGAGATAGTCATCCAGGAGCCTCACGAATTGGTCCATCATCTCGAACTTATAGTCTTTCTTGCTCTGCACGTCCGCCATAGTATCCGTCAGCACCTGTTCAGGTAGATCCATCTGCGACTCCACTACCAGGCATTTAGCAGGCGCGTGATCTGCGACAATCTTCCGTTCGGCTAATAAGCGATAGACCGTCTCAACAACCTGCTTCTCAGGTCTCCCGAGTTTTGCTCCGGTAGCGACAAGAATTCCCGTTCGTGTTGCGGCAACAAGCTCAGAGTATTCCGGGACCACAGCTCCTCTGGCAGCGTGGAAGACGTTTATGTGGTGCATACCCTTGCAGAGAACTCGCACCGTGCCACTGCGTACCAGATAGTGGTAGGCATTCTGCATGGTCTCATCCTCAAAGTAGTTGAGCGTTATCTTGCCCGTGCCGCTCGACAAGTTGGCAAATGCTCGACGAATGTCGTCTGCCTCTGGGAATGATTGTGCAATGAAATCATCTTTGCGGACCTGTACGTTCTTGTCTGAGTAGAGAAGCAAGCCCCAGGAGGCTTTGCTGTCCCTGCCAGCACGACCAATCTGCTGATAGTACTGCTCGACCGACTCCGGCAGAAGATAGTGGATCACTCCACGAATGTCCGGGATATCTATGCCCATGCCAAATGCGCTGGTTGCAAACACTACCCGGAGGTCGCCGGACTTGAATCGGTGTATTATGTCGAGCTTCTCATCCGAAGATAGCTGTCCGTGGAAGCGAGCCGCCTTGAAGCCCTTGGCGACAGCCATCTCACTGAGGGAAGTGACAGATCGTTTGCCTTCGCGACGGTCGAGGTAGATCAGGATCTTCTCTGAGCGGTGGTCCTCAAGCGCCTGCCACAAGAGTGCGTCTTTCTCGTCTTCATTAGCAACCTTCCTAACCCTAAGGTTGATCTCGTGTCGCAGCATCCGGTCGTCGCGTATGACGTGATCCGGGTCTATGGCGAAATCGGAGCATATCTGACTGACATCCTTTGGACAGAGGGTTGCAGTAAGGCCAAGGATACGCGGTCTTTGGCCCCCCTCGAAGACGTTATCCAGAAATGCCGGAATTTCTTGGTAGAAGGGGCGGAAATCCGGCCCCCATTGAGATATGCAGTGAGCCTCGTCTACGACGACCAGCTTGATTCGCTCCTGGATAGCCCCCAGCACATATTCTAGGAACCCGTCTGTCCCCATCCGCTCGGGAGAGAGGAAGATGAAGTCAGGATCTTCGCCGTTGTACAGCGCGATCAATTCGGCGTACTGTTGCTTGGTGCTAATGCCACTGTGCAGCACTGCAACTCGAAGCCCGTGCTGAGTGAGCTTCTGCGCCTGCTCGTCCATCAAAGCGGTCAGCGGGAAGATCACAAGTGTGACCCCACCCAGAGCTTTGCCTGCTATCCAATAGCACAAGGACTTCCCACCGCCAGTCGGCATAAGCGCCAGCGTGTTGTGCCCTGTCAAGAGGGATTCTATGACCTCATGCTGCTTCGGCCTGACGCTCTTACCCACGGCGGCAAAGTCGCGTCGAAAGATGGCGTTGATCTTATCCGAAGAAGTCATACTGCTCCTTGCCTTTCAGTATCTGGATCTCATCTTGATGCGCGTTAGTGATTGAGTCGAGAAATGCGTCAACATAGACGTAGCGGTAATACGGGTCAGGAGCAACGCCCTGTTCGGCGCAGGCGGCTTTGAGCATGAGAAACACCTGCAGAGCATAGAAGGCAAAGAGGTCGTACGGATAGTGGTAGTTCTGGTATATGGAGTTCCTGTCGTGCTCGACTCTCGCCATAAGGAACTCGGATCCATCGTGGAATCCGAAATCATCATTCCCGGTGAGGTAGTATAGAGCCCATATCGCGCCTTGGCTGCGGTTCGAGAAGGCTTCCGGATGCAGTTTGTACAAAAAGTGCGACTTGATGCCGCCTCCGATCACGCCAAAGGCCGTATAGTCGGCCTCAAGCAACGCGGAAAGACGTAGGTCCGCCGGGCACATGCACCGCTCGTGTTGCTCACCGTCAAAGCTCAGCATATAGTCACCTACGAACCGGGCCAGATTTGTCGTCACAGCCAAAAGCTCCTGTCCCGGCTTCATCCCGAACTGCTTCTTGTAGTCTTTCATCTCCTCTATCGGTGACATAAGGCATCTGCGGATGATCGGGCAATCCTTCCTCAGTGAGCTCTTGAATGCATTCGCATCGTAGGAATACTCCTCCAGGAGTTCCAGGTCCAATAGCGCCTCGTAGGCATCCTTCTCCTTAGCCCACTCAGTGATCGCTGATTCAAACGACGCGCTGGTGCTCTCGCGGTCCGGAAACGCAGAGCGAAAGTAGTCGCCAAAGTGGTCACCGATTGCAGCTGTTACTCTCGCAATATGGTTGGCCTCGTATCCACGCTGTCCGAGTTCAATATCTGGGTATTGCATCTGACTCTCCCTTCATCCGTCATCCTGCAGCGTTTGGAGATGGGCTTGACGATTGTCACCAAGATGAGCTTCGGTGCTTACTCCTCTTCCTTCGCATAGGCCGCCTGGAACAACTCCTTCAGAAGGTCGTGATTGCTCTTGATATCCTTGCTGGTCAACCGGAAGTGAAGCCGTTCCCGCACCTTCACACCCGGCAGTACAACAACGCCTGCCTCTTCGAGGCGGTTGCTCCACTCTTGCTGATCCGGCACCTTGGCCTCCGCCCGTATCCACTCTCTCTTGGCTCGGAAGATCACGAAGTTGTTGACGCCCGACTTACCGGCCAAGCCGATATAGTTCTTCTTGTATGTGAGGTTGATCGTAGGATCAATCTCGTGAATGATCTCCAGTGCCTCGTCTGCTACCGCGACAGACTTCTTGGACCCCTTCGTCTCCCAGTAGGCCCTATCGACGCTCTGGCCGCCGGTGCCTTCGTCCTCGTCTTCCAGACCCAGCGTGATCTCGTCAAGCACCTTTGTGAAGTTGAGTAGTATCTTGTCGCCGATCTTCAGCGCGTCTAGCTGTACGGCCATGATCGGGATTGCGCTATTGAAGAGACTGATGACGTTCAGGAAGCGAGCATTGATCGTCTCCGCCACGATCACCGCGCAGTGGTCAAACTGTGGGTAGCGCTTGCGCTCGATATCCCAGTACTCTATCGTGCGGATGATGTGACTCTCGTCTACGGCACCAAGCATGATCTCGACTTCGTAACGCTTGCCGGTGTCGGGGTCGCGTAGTAGCATATCGAGCCGCCCAGCTCTCGGCTGCATGCGTTCCACGTCCCTAACCTCCAGATCGCCTAGCCTAAGGATGGATGGGTCGTCTTCGATGCGGGCCTGCACCCATTTCTCATTGAAGTCAGGATGGTTCTTGAGCGAGATGGGCTCGTGCTTTGCGTACTGAAGCTGGGTCAATGCTTGATCCTCCATTCGGGATGCCCGGCGAACCTCCCGTGGAACTGCAAGCGGGGATACGAACAAGAAGAAGCGGCATCCATACATCCTGTTCTCCACCGCAACCGCATCTACCTCTGTACCCGGAGCGAGGATGACGATTCGATTGCCCCCTTGACACACAGGAGACTCACGCTTCCTTGTCTAAGAAGAGGTAGGTCACGACACTGAAGGAGCCCCATGGACACGACTGTTCGCCCCGGAATGCTGGTGAAGCTGCGCCGCCGTATCTGGCGCATTGAAGATGTCGCTGGTGGAATCGCCTCCGCTACGCCCATTGACGACTTCGGGGCAGACTCACAGCGCTTCCTGCTGGAGTTGGAGGACGTAGAGCCCGGTACGCTTCCTGAACCGCCGTTGGAGGCACTCGGGGACTACGCGCTGCAGCGGCTGTTCCTTCAGGCCGTCCGGCTGGATGCGCTCCATGGCACGGCTCCGTTCGTATCAATCCAGCGAGTCGGAATCATCCCAGGCGAGTACCAGCTCGTGCCGCTCGTTATGGCGCTGCGCCAGCAGCCAGTACGCTTATTGATCGCCGACACCATCGGACTTGGGAAGACCATCGAAGCCGGACTCATTGCCAAGGAACTCCTGGCCCGGAATCAGGCACGCTCGGTGTTGGTCCTGACCCCCGCAAACCTGCGCGAGCAATGGCGTCAGCAGATGCGCGACCTGTTCTATCTCGACTTCGAGGTTGTCAGCTCCGAGACACGAAAGAGACTGGAGCGCAGCATTCCACCGGGCGCTGATCCGTGGCTGTACTTCGACCGGCTGATCGTGTCGATGGACTACGCCAAGACGCCCCGCGTCAAGCACGAACTCCTCAAGCGCAAGTGGGACGTAGTGATCGTGGATGAGGCCCACAACGCGTCGATGCCGCACAGCCAGATGGGCCGAAAAGCGGACATGGAGCGCTGGGAGCTTATCGACCAGATAGCCGCCAAGGCCAGCAATCACCTGCTGCTTCTGACCGCAACGCCTCACAACGGCTACACGGATTCATATTCGAGCCTGTTGAAGATGCTATCCCGCGACCTTGTCTATGGCAATGGTGCTGACCTGAAACCCAACCGCGAACGTGCGATCTCCCACGTGTGCCAGCGCACCCGCAACGACATTCAGCGCTGGTTCGATGAAGCTGGAAGACCATTCCCATTCCCGCAGCGCGAGCCCGAGGCTCAGACAGAGGTTCCAGTCACTCTTGCCAAAGAGTATGCCGCATTGCTGCAGCAGCTCGACGATGTGATGGACCTGGTGGAGGCTCACGCTCGGGTGATGAACAAGCAGCAGCCGGTCGAATGGTTAAGGCTGCACCTGCATCGGCGGGCTCTGAGCAGCCCAGAAGCCCTCCGCAAAAGCCTTGAGAACCGCATTGCGAAGCTGAAACAGGAAGCGGTCGAGGAGAAGTCAGCGGACACGGAAGAGGCCGAGGAGAATCTGGTTCTGGCATCGCTCGGTGATCGTGGATCCGAGGACGCCGATACGGAAGATGAGGCTGATCGCCGCGTCGATTCCGTCGCACTCAGGATCGACCAACAGCTTCAGCTCACACATTTCGGGACAGTCCTGTCGAAGCTCAAGACCATCAAGCCCGGCAGTGACCGCAAGCTCGCCAAGCTGCGCGACGAAGTGATCCCGTCTCTGATGGCAAAGGCATCCGACAAGACGCCCTCGCGAGTCATCATCTTCACTCGTTACAAAGACACGTTGGACTATCTGGAGAAGGAGCTATCCGGCAAGCGGGCCGGATTCGAAGTCCTGTCGCTGCATGGGGATCTCTCAGAGGCGATGCGCGACGAGCAGTTCCGCAAGTTCGCCGAGGCCAAGTCCGCAGTCCTTATCGCAACCGACGTGATCTCCGAAGGAATGAACCTGCAGGCAACATCATGCATGGTCGTGCATTACGATATCCCTTGGAATCCCAACCGGATGGAGCAGCGTGCCGGTCGCGTTGACCGTTACGGTCAGCGATCTCCGTACGTCTACATCCGAACAGTCTTCTGCAAGGACACCCAGGACGAGGACGTTCTCGACCTCTATGTCCGCAAGTTCGCATCCATCCGGCATGATCTCGGAGCCACCCCTCCCCTGTTCGCAAGCGAAGATACCGTCCGACGGATCATTATGAGACGGCAGCGCAGGAAGGGCACCGTCGCAGATCAGCCCGGCCTGTTCGACGAAGACGCATTCATCAATGAAGCCCTGAACCGGATCAAGAGCGACGGTTTCTACGGGCAGACCAATATCCACATCGCTGAGGTAGCCGACCGGCTGGAAGATGCGTAT
>JBPOHN010000031.1:0-22783 GCA_052035525.1 Armatimonadota bacterium | reverse complement strand
TTCTGCTTGACGCCGGCGCGGTTGTGGACTGCAGCGTTGAAAACCTGAAGCAGTTCGCGGTGATGGGCGGAGTCTACGCGGAGAAAGCGCTTTCGATAGAGCGTCCCCGAATCGGGCTGCTTTCCGTGGGCGAAGAGAAAAGCAAGGGAAGCGAGATCATCCGCGCCGCCCACGAGCAGCTTGCGGCTATGCCCATCAACTTCATCGGCAACGTCGAGGGCCGTGACGTGTTCTCCGGAGCGGCCGATGTTATCGTCACGGACGGATTCGCCGGCAACGTCGCGCTAAAAACAGCAGAAGGTTTGGCGGAATACCTCAAGAAGTTGATCAAGGACGAACTGCGCGCGCGCCCGCTGGCGTGGATTCCGATCGCGCTTCTGACGCCGTTTCTGAACAGTATCAAGAAGCGGCTGGACTACAGTGAATACGGCGGAGCACCGCTTCTGGGGCCAAATGGAGTCTGTATCATCGGCCACGGGCGGTCCAAAGCGCGGGCGGTGGCAAGCGCCGTCAATGCGGCAAGAGAAGCCGTCAGCGGCGGGGTTGTGTCCGCTATACAGACTACGCTGGAGCAGACGGCCGGAACCAAGGTCGCAGCCGAGTAGCTCCTTTCGCCTGCTCGCGGGCAGAGCCTCTACAGGAGCTAACTGACAAGCTCGCTATGCTGGCAAAGAGCACGTGCGGGCAATGAGGATGAGTTATGGGTGAACATACAAGCGCGGGTATCATTGGCGTCGGGGCGGCAGTCCCGGAAAAGGTACTGACGAACGCTGACCTCGAAAAGATGGTGGATACCTCCGACGAGTGGATCCGCAATATGACGGGCATCGTCGAAAGGCGGATGGCCGCAGAGGGTGAGGCCACCTCCGATTATGCCGTCAAAGCTTCCAGGCTGGCGCTAGAGCGAGCCAATCTCCAGCCGACTGATATCGACCTCATAATTATCGCCACTATCACCGGCGATATGCCTTTCCCGGCTACAGCCTCGATAGTGCAGAACGCTCTTGGCGCCCGGTGCCCGGCGTTCGACCTCTCCGCTGGCTGTTCAGGCTGGGTCTATGCTCTTTCGGTGGCAAACGGGTTCGTATCCAGCGGAATCTACAACAAAGTGCTCGTGATCGGCGCCGATCTGCTCACCAGCATCACGAATTGGACGGACCGCAGCACCTGTGTCCTCTTTGGTGATGGCGCGGGCGCCGCTGTGGTGTCCGAAGTCGAAGCCGGCAGCGGATTTCTCGCGTTCGAACTGGGTTCCGATGGCTCGGGCGCGCAGGCACTATGCGCGCCAGCCGGTGGGAGCCGCGAGCCTCTGACCGCAGAAAGCTTGGCGGCTAACCGGAACAAGCTCATTATGGAGGGGCGCGAGGTCTTCAAGTTCGCCGTCAAGGTGCAGGGCGAGGCAACGGAGCGACTTCTGGCAAAGCTTGGAATGACAACTGCTGATATTGATCTTATGATCCCCCATCAGGCCAACGTCCGTATCATAGACTCCGCCATCAATCGGCTGGGGCTGCCGGCTGAAAAGATCGTCGTCAATCTGCAGAAATACGGAAACACCTCAGCCGCCTCCATCCCGATCGCGCTTGACGAGGCGGTCCAAGACGGCAGAGTGAAGAAGGGCGATACGATTCTCACAGTCGGGTTCGGCGCCGGACTGACCTGGGGAGCGGGGGTGATGAAATGGGCCTACTAGGCAAGAAGCTTGCTTTCGTATTCCCGGGACAGGGGTCCCAGGCAGTGGGAATGGGCAAGGATCTCGTCGAGAACTTTGCCGTTGCGGCGGATGTGTTCAAACGCGCGGACGAGGTCATGGGTTACCCCATATCGGAGCTTTGCTTCAACGGCCCGGAGGAGGACCTGAAGGAGACGGCCCACACCCAGCCCGCGCTTTATATAACCAGCGCGGCGGCATTCGAGGTGGCGCGAGAGATGGGCCTGACGCCGAGTTTCACCGCGGGCCACAGCATAGGAGAATATGCGGCGCTTTACGCAGCAGGGGTGTTCTCGCTCGAAGAGGGGCTGTCACTGGTGCGGACACGGGCTCAGCTTATGGCATTCGCGGGCCGTTCCAGCGCGGGCACGATGGCCGCTATACTCGGGCTGTCGGCGGATCAGGTTGCCGATGTGGTCGCCAAAGCCGCCGACGCCGGGATTGTCATCGTAGCCAACTACAACAGCCCTATCCAAACGGTTATCTCGGGAGAGGTGGCCGCTGTGGAACGAGCAGGCCAGATAGCTTCGGAGATGGGCGCCAAGCGTGTTGTCCCGCTCAACGTGAGCGGAGGGTTCCACTCGCCTCTGATGCAGAGCGCGGCGGATTCGCTGCTTGAAGCGCTTAGAGGGGCGAAGATGCAGGCGCCATCGGTTCCCATAGTTGCGAACTACACCGCCGACTACGTCTCAACCGCCGCCGAGGCGCGAGATAACCTCGCAAAGCAGATCACCGGCAGCGTCAGGTGGGTCGAGTCGATTCGCAGGATAGTTGACGACGGAGCGGAAGCGTTTGTAGAATTGGGCTCGGGCAACGTGCTGGCGGGCCTGATAAAGCGCATTGCGCCGGAGACGGAAGTCTATTCCGCCGGGGACAAAGCGTCCATCGAAGCGCTTATCTAGCTGGTCATTTTCGCCATGCCAAAGCTCTACGATCACGCCGGACTTGGTTACTCCCAGCAGGCCGCTGTTGACGGTCTACCGCCGGGCTCGAAGGTTCTTGAGGTTGGCTGTGGCACGGGTTACGTGACGAAGGTCCTGAAGGAGGACCTGAACTGCCGCGTTACTGTGGTTGAGATCGACGAGTCGCAGGCCGGCCAGGCAAGCAGATGGGCGGATTCGACCATAGTCGGCGACATCGAAGACGAAGCGACCTGGGAGAAGATCGGCAGCGGATATGACGTCGTGATGTTCGGCGATGTGCTGGAGCATCTGCGGGACCCGTGGGAGATCCTGCGGCGGACGGGAAACGTGCTCGCCGATGGCGGAAGGGTAATCGCGTCGATACCGAACGTGGCTTACTACGAGGTGCGGCTTGCGCTGCTGCGCGGCAGATTCGATTACACTGACTACGGTATCCTTGACAATACTCATCTGAGGTTCTTTACCGCGGCGAGCGCGCGGAGGTTGTTTGAGGACACGGGCTACCGGATATGCAGGTTCCAGCCCATCTTCAAGCGGGCCCGGCACAGGTTGCTTGCCCGCGTGTTTCGGAACGCTTGCGCGTTTCAGTTTGTCATTGAGGCCGTCCCGGAGTCACATCCGGAAGCGACCGAATAACCTATCAGGAGAGGCAATTGCTGCTAGAGGGACAGATAGCGCTCATAACCGGGGCGGGAAGAGCCGGAAAGGGCATTGGCAGATCGATCGCCCTGCGACTTGCCAGGGAAGGGGCTAAGATCGTAATCGCGGATTTCGTCGCCGAGGCTGCCGATGCGGTCGCGAAAGACGTAGTAGACATGGGCGGCGAGGCGCTGGCGGTCTACGGGAGCGTTTCGAACGCCGAGGATGTTGAGGCAATGGTCCAGGCTGCTGTTGACAGGTTCGGCAGAATCGATATACTAGTCAACAATGCTGGAATCACCCGCGATAACCTGCTTGTCCGTATGAGCGAGCAGGACTGGGACACGGTTTTGAACACGAACCTCAAGGGCGTGTTCAATTGCACCAAGTCCGTCGCCAAGTTGATGATGCGCGAGCGCAGAGGCAAGATCGTCAACATGGCGTCGGTGATGGGCATTATGGGAAACGCCGGGCAGGCGAACTACTCCGCTTCGAAGGGCGGTGTTATCGCGCTGACGAAGACGACCGCCAAGGAACTTGGCTCCCGCGGGATCAACGTCAATGCTATCGCTCCCGGTTTTATCCAGACAGTGATGACGGAGGAAATGCCCGAGGACGCGAAGGCGGGTATAGCAGAGCAGATACCGCTCAGGCGTCTCGGGACGCCGGAGGATGTGGCAGAGGTTGTGCTGTTCCTTTGCACGGAGGCCTCGAGCTATGTCACCGGGCAGGTGATCTCCGTTGACGGCGGAATGCTGATGTGAGGGATCGTGGCGAGCACTTCGTGGCTGCTGCGCAGTCGCTGTTGTGTTCTCCGCGAATGGAGCGAGAAGCGCTCCGCGTTTTCTAAGGAGGTAGAGAATTGTCAACGACTTTGGATCGAGTCAAGAAGGTTGTGGTTGATAGGCTGAAAGTGAGCGAGAGCGAGGTCGCCGAGAGCGCGTCATTCGTGGACGACCTGGGAGCAGACTCCCTGGACGTCGTGGACCTCGTGATCGGTTTCGAGGACGAGTTCGAGATCCAGATCCCGGACGAGGACGCGGAGCAGATCCAGACGGTTAAGCAGGCTGCCGAGTACATCGACGCAAAGAAGAGCGCATAAGGACGTTCGGAAAGCAGAGTTCAATCGCGAAAGCGCGAAATTGCGAAACGCGAAGCGGGATTCGTGCCCGTCGCCGTCTTTGCACTTTCGCGTTTTTCGCCATTTGATTCGATAGCTGAAGGCTGATGCTGAACACTATCCAGCACAGGTAGGGGTTTGATGCAGAACAGAAGAGTTGTAGTTACCGGGCTCGGGGCGATCACTCCGCTGGGGAACAGCGTGGAGGAGTTCTGGGCATCGGTGAAGGCTTGCAAGAACGCGATCGGACCGATAACGCATTTCGACGCCTCCCAGCACGCTACGCAGATTGCTGCCGAGGTCAAGGATTTCGATCCCGTCAACTTCGGTATCGACCCGAAAACCGCCCGGCAGATGGATACTTTCGTCCAATACGCCACCGGCGCCGCGCTGATGGCTTGCAAGGACAGCGGCCTGAAGATAACCGAGGAGAACGGCCCTAGAGTGGGTGTTCTGATCGGGTCAGGAATCGGCGGGGTGGAAACATGGGAAGTCCAGACGAAAAACCTGGTCGAGCATGGTCCCCGCAGGGTCAGCCCGTTCTTCGTGCCGATGCTCATAGCGAACATGGCGAGCGGAATGGTAGCGATCCTCACCGGTGCCAAGGGCCCGAATATGGCAGTGGTTACTGCGTGTGCGACCGCCAGCCACTCGACCGGCGAGGCCTGGCACATGATCAAGCGCGGTGATGCTGACGCGATGATCGTCGGCGGCGCGGAGGCCGCTATTCGGCCTCTTTCGTGCGCGGGATTCTGCACCATGAAGGCCATGTCCACCCGCAATGACGATCCCGAACACGCCAGCCGCCCGTTCGACAAGGACCGCGACGGCTTTGTGATGGGAGAGGGCGCGGGCGTTCTTGTCATAGAGGAATTGGAGCACGCTAAGGCGCGCGGCGCGAACATCCTCGCGGAGATCGCGGGCTACGGCTGCTCGGCGGATGCATACAACATGGTCGCTATCGACTATCGCGGCGCCACAAGGAGTATGCAGAACGCACTTCGGAGCGCGGGACTCGAACCGGAGAGCATCGACTACGTCAACGCGCATGGCACCTCGACTCCGCTCGGCGATCCCGAGGAGTGCAGAGCCATCAAGATGGCGCTTGGCGACCACTCGAAGAAGGTCATGGTCAGTTCGACCAAGTCCATGCACGGCCACCTGCTCGGAGCAGCAGGCGCGGTCGAAAGCATCGCGTGCATCAAGGCCCTGAACGAGGGCGTAATACCGCCCACCCGCAATCTCGCGCAGCCGGACCCCGAGTGCGACCTGGACTTCGTCCCGAACGAACCGCGCGAAGCGAAGATAACGTATGCGATGAACAACTCGTTCGGCTTCGGCGGCCAGAACGCGACGCTCATCTACAAGAAGTTCGAAGGTTAGAAGGTTGTAAGGTTCGAACGTTCGGAGGCTGTGGTGGAGAAGTGGGTATTCTCGCTGTCTGACAGGAGCAAGATGAGGTCGTTCGTCCTTTCGACCCTGTTCTGGGTACCGTGGTTAGCATTCAACACGCTTATAGGGCACAGCATGCGCGACCCGTGGAGATGGTACGGCTCTCTTGTAACGCTCGTTGTGATAGCGATAGTCTGTCCGGTTCGGATGGCAAGCGATCAACAAGGTCGAGCTATTCGAGAAGCCATCGTTCTGGACGGTTAGACAGTTCTTGTGCATCAGTTCCAGGTCTACGGAAGACAGAGTAGAGTTCCCGGTATGTCGTCCAGCTTCTGATGAAGTCAAGGCCATCCTGAAGGGAACACTTGCCCGAATCCGTTTTCGTAACGCGGTAACCATCAAACTATCAAACCATCCGACCATCAAACCAAGGAGATCGAATGGCAGTCATATCACGCAGAGCAGCAAACGTAAGCCCGTCGCCCACGCTGGCGATCACGGCCAGGGCCAAGGCTATGCAGGCCGAGGGGATCGATGTCGTCAATTTCGGCGCGGGAGAGCCGGACTTCGACACACCGCAGTTCGTCAAGGACGCAGCGGTCAAGTCGCTTGAGGCAGGATTCACCAAATACACACCCACCTCAGGTACGCCCGACCTCAAGAAGGCGATCTGCGAGAAGCTGCAGCGCGAGAACGGCCTCACTTACAAGCCGGGCGAGGTCATTGTATCGCTCGGCGCAAAGCATTCGATCTACAACGCAGTGCTCGCAACGGTCGATCCCGGCGATGAGGTCATCATCCCTGCTCCGTATTGGGTCAGCTATCCGGAAATCGTCGGGATGGCGGAGGGCAGGTGCGTCTTCATCGAGACCGACGAGTCGACCAGCTTCACGGTCCCGATCGAGAAGCTCCGAGCGGCCGTGACCCCGAAGACCAGGATGCTGATCCTGAACAGCCCTTCGAACCCGACCGGCGGCGTCTACGACGGGCAGCAGATTCAGCAGATCGCCGATCTTGCGGTCGAAAAGGGCTTCTACGTGCTTTCAGACGAGATCTACGAAAAGATCATCTATGATGGACGCGAGCACGTTAGTATCGGCGCGCTCGGCGACGACATCAAGAAGCTCACGATCACGATCAACGGCTTCTCCAAGGCGTTCTCGATGACCGGCTGGCGGCTGGGCTACGCGGCAGCGGAGAAGCCGATTGTGGACGCGATGGAAGCCATCCAAAGCCACAGCGCGTCGAATCTGGTGTCGTTCACTCAGCCCGCAGCGGTCGCGGCCCTAAGTGGCCCCGCCGAGGTCGTGCAGGAGATGGTTACCGAGTTCGACAAGCGCCGGAAGTATATCGTGGATCGCCTGAACGGCATTCCGGGTATATCCTGCGCGATGCCGGGCGGCGCATTCTACGTCTTCCCGAACGTCAGCGGCCTCTATGGCAAGTCGTATGACGGCAAGAAGATCGCGACCTCCGATGAGTTCGCTGATTTCGTGCTCGCAGAGGCGAAGGTAGCGGTGGTAGCAGGCAGCGGTTTTGGCGCAGACAAGTATATCAGGTTGTCCTACGCGACCTCGATGGCGAACATCGAAAAAGGCCTCGACCGCATTGCCGAGGCAGTGAAGAAGCTGGGGCAGTAGGCCTATGTGTTTGGAGACAAGCTATAGCGGCCGACAGGCGATTTGGTTTCAAGAGCGAATCCCGACCTGCCGATAAGTTCAATATGACCCTCGACGAGAAAACCATCCGGGAGATCGTGGACAAGCTGCAAGTGGAGATCAGCGACCACGCTCTCCTGCAGCAGGCGCTGACGCACAGGTCGGCGCTTGGCGAACACGAGGAAGCTCTGTCCAATGAACGGCTGGAGTTTCTGGGTGATTCCGTCCTGGGGCTAATCGTCGCGGAGTATCTTCACGCCCAATTTCCGGACCGCGCCGAAGGCGAGCTTGCCAAGGCCAAGGCTGTTGCAGTAAGCGAGCCCGTGCTTGCCGAAAGCGCGAAGAACCTCGGGCTGCCGGATATGATCCTTATGAGCGCCGGCGAGGAGACGAGCGGCGGACGCAAGCGGCTGTCGATCCTCTCTGACGCGTTCGAAGCTCTTGTGGCAGTTATCTACCTGGACTCCGGGCTCGAGGCAGCAAGGCGGTTTGTCCTGCGGGCGTTGGAGTCCATTCTCCTGGATATCGAGCGAAAAGAGCACATCAGAGACTACAAATCACTCCTGCAGGAGCATATCCAGGGCCTCTACAAGCGTGCCCCGCATTACGTCGTCGTGGCGGAAGAGGGCGCGGACCACGACAAGACATTCGGTGTCGAAGTAAGGCTCGAAGAGATTGTAATGGGCCGCGGCGAGGGTAAGAGCAAGAAACAGGCTGAGCAAGCAGCGGCCCTGCAGGCGCTGGAGCAGATAGAGAGCAGATCGCTGAGACTGCCGCAAGCACAGAACGACCATCCGGCTGCAGGAGGCGCCGCGGACGCTGATTCCTCCTAGCAATCTTGCGCAGGACAGCAGATACCCGTGACATTGGAGGTAACGATTGGCCAAGCACGAAGCTGAGATCGGAGTCTTCGGCGGCTCCGGGTTCTACTCACTGATGGATTCGTTCGAGGAGGTCAAGATCGAGACCCCCTACGGCGCGCCGAGCGACATGCTCGCTATAGGCACAGTGGCGGGCAAGAGCGTCGCTTTCCTGCCACGTCACGGCAAGAACCACCAGTACCCTCCGCACGTTATCCCCTACCGCGCCAATATTGCGGCGATGAAGGAGTTGGGCGTTACCCGGATCATCGGCCCGAACTGCGTCGGGAGTCTGCAGGCGCACATCAAGCCCGGCGATTTCGTGGTGTGCGATCAGTTCATCGACCGCACCAGCGGCCGTAAGGACACATTCTATGATGGCCCCGTTGCCGTGCACGTATCCTCCGCCGAACCCTACTGCAGGACCCTACGCGAATTGGCCGTCACCATTGGCCGTGAGCAGGGCATCACTATGCACGATGGCGGCACAACGGTCGTGATTCAGGGCCCGCGCTTTTCAAGCCGTGCAGAGAGCAGTTGGTTCACCAAGATGGGCTGGGCGACTGTGAACATGACCCAGTATCCCGAGTGCATTCTCGCGCTGGAGCAGGAGATTTGCTACGTCAACATCGCGCTCATCACCGACTACGACACGGGTGTCGTCGCAGACGGCGGCGCGGAGCCGGTGAACACCTCCGAGGTGATCAAGGTGCTGCACTCCAACAACGAGCGCGTCAAGAACCTGATCCTGGAGATGATCAAGCGGATGCCCGAGACCCGCGACTGCCCTTGCGCCCACGCGCTCGAGTTTGCGAGGATGGGATAGCGATGCAACGCACCGTAGACTACATCGACGGCAAGGTCGTAATGATCGACCAGACGCGGATTCCCGCGGAGCTGGTTACTATCGAGCTTTCGACTCCCGAGGAAGTTGCGGACGCGATAGTGACGATGAAGGTACGCGGCGCTCCTGCGATCGGCGTCTCCGCGGCGCTGGGGATGGCTTTGGCGGCAAGGCGCTCGAAGGCGGAGCACCTGGAAGAGTTCACAGCCGACCTGGAAGACGCGGCTAAGCTCCTGCGCAATACCCGGCCCACGGCAGTGAACCTGTTCTGGGGTATCGAGAGAATGCTCTGCGTCGCCAGGACGGCGCTCGAAGACGGCCTGCCGGTTAGCGAAGCGAAGGACGTCGTTGAGGAATGCGCCGTTGCAATGCTTCAGCACGATGAAGACACTTGCCGGGCTATCGGCGCGAACGGCGCGGAGTTGATCCCCCACAAGGGCCACGTCCTCACGCACTGCAACGCAGGCGCGCTTGCTTGTGTCTCCTATGGAACCGCTCTCGGCGTCGTTCGCGCGGCTGTCGAGCAGGGAAAGCGAATTCACGTCTACTCGGACGAGACCCGGCCCCGTCTTCAGGGCCTGAAACTGACCTGCTTCGAGCTAATAGAGGACAACATCCCGGTCACGGCCATATCCGATAACATGGCGGGCTCGCTGATGCGGAAGGGCCGGATCGACTGCGTGATCGCGGGCGCGGACAGGATCGCCTCCAACGGCGACGTGGCGAACAAGATCGGCACCTATTCCGTCGCCGTGCTGGCTCACCATCACGGGATTCCGTTCTACGTGGCGGCTCCCACTTCAACCATAGACGTTTCGCTGCACTCGGGCGACGATATCCCGATAGAGGAGCGCGCGCACGAGGAAATGACGCACATTGACGGCTACCGTGTCGCTCCGCTGGGAGTCGAGGTCATCAACCCCAGCTTCGATGTTACGCCGGCGTCGCTGGTGACCGCGATCATAACCGAGAAGGGCATCGCCCGCCCGCCGTACAAGCAATCACTGAAATAGCCGAAACCGTAGGGGCGAAGCATATGCGGTTGGGCTTGTCGAGTGCCACAGGGCTTCCTGCAAATGCTTCGCCCCTACAATAGGAGGCCACTATGCTCAGCGAAGCAACCATGAAAGCGCTCATCCGCGACATACCCGACTTCCCCGCACCGGGTGTGCTATTCCGCGACATAACGCCCGTGCTTCAGGACGCGAAAGCACTGAAGGAAGTCGTGGATTCCATGGTCGAGGTTGTCTCTGCTATGAAGCCTGATGTGATCGTCGGCATCGAGTCCCGCGGGTTCATACTCGGCGTGCCAATAGCTGTGGACCTCGGAATCGGATTCGTGCCGGTGCGAAAGGCAGGCAAGCTGCCGGCGGAAACGGTCAAAGCGCAATACGCGCTGGAGTACGGCACCAATGTTGTCGAAATCCACCGCGATGGAATCGCGCCGGGCATGAAGGTGGCGATAGTGGACGATTTGCTCGCAACCGGCGGAACTGCGAAAGCCGCCGTTGAGCTGGTGGAGGAACTCAAGGGAGAAGTCGGCGGGCTTAGTTTCCTGATCGAACTCGAGTCTCTGAAGGGCCGCGAGCTTCTGAACAGCTACAACGTCTCCACGCTGATCAAGTACTGATCGCCGGCACGGCTTCGGTTCTTGCCTGATCTCCTGATTTCGAGTAGACTATGGCTGAGCAATGGAGGCAGGCAATGCAACGACTCTGGGCCCCTTGGCGGCTTGAATACATAGTCGGGGAGAAGATCGACGGCTGCATATTCTGCGTTTTCCCTAAGGAAGATGACGACCGCAAGTACCGGATCCTCGCGCGTGGCGAGCACGCGTTTGTGATAATGAACACCTTCCCCTACTCCAACGGGCACCTAATGATCGTGCCCTACCGCCACACGGGCGACTTCAGCGAGCTTACCGATGCCGAAAGCCTTGAGATCATGCAGCTCACGCAAAGGAGCATGCGGGTTCTCAAGCAGGCCATGAATCCTGACGCCTTTAACATCGGCGTGAACCAGGGAGTCGCCGCCGGAGCGGGAATCGCGGACCACATTCATGTGCATCTAGTGCCGCGCTGGAATGGTGATACCAACTTCATGCCGGTGTTCGCCGACGTCAAGGTGGTGCCGGAGGCGCTCGAAACGACCTACGACAAGCTAAAGCCGATATTTGACGAAGTGACATGAGCGAGAGCATACCAGAGAAGATTGAGGAATTGCGGGCAAAATGCCTGGAATGCACGCGCTGTGGCCTCGCCGACACGCGGACGAACGTCGTGTTCGGGGAGGGAAACCCGGAATCCCCGCTGATGATAATCGGAGAGGGGCCCGGGGCTAACGAGGACGCGACTGGCCGACCCTTTGTGGGCAGGGCGGGAGCGCTGCTGGACGAGGCGCTGGCGGCGTGTAAGATATCGCGCAAACACGTCTGGATCTGCAACGTGCTCAAGTGCCGGGCATGCATAATGGAAAACGGGCGCACGCGGAATCGCCCGCCATCTCCTGAGGAAATCTCCGTCTGTACCTATTGGTTGGAGCAGCAGATAGCGATAATCCAGCCGCTGGTGATACTCTCGCTCGGAGCGCCGTCGGCGAAGTTCGTAATCAAGAAGGACTTCAGAATGACGCAGGAGCGCGGGATCGTGTTCCCGACAGAATATGCGCGATATGCGGTCGCAGCGCTGCATCCCGCTTACATTCTGCGGCAGGCGGGGGAAACCTACGACGGTGGCAAATCGCTGCTGATCGCGGACATCGACCTCGCCCGCAGGCAGGTAGTTGCAGCTAAGAAGGAGCCGAAGCTCTCCCTGTTCTAGAGACGGGAAAATCAGGGGACAGAAGGGATAGTGAAAGATGAAGACACTGGGATTCCTGTTGATGCTGGTTGTCGTGCTGACAGTCATATCTGGCGCGGCGTTCGGGCAAGGTAGCGCAACTAGCGCGCCGACTGCACCCGCAGTCACAGCGCCTCCTCCTCCCGGACCTACCAGCACACCCCGGCGGCATACGGTAAGACCTGTGCCATCGATCCTGCCCACGCTGCGGCTGATTGACGCGGGCATGCTCCCGACGCTGGGATTTCTCCTCAACCTGACGGATGAGCAGAAGGCGAAGGCGCAGGAACTGCTGGCAAGGTCGGACGAGGAAATGAAGCCGAAGATAGCTGCTCAGGTGAAGGCCGCAACGGAGTACATAGCACTGCTGGGCAAACCGGATTCCTCACAGGCCGATCTGATTGCCGCTGCGCAGAAGGTATTGGCCGCGGACGCGGAGGTGATGGCAGGGAGGATACGGGCGTTCGTTGCCTTCAGGGGAATACTGACGGCAGAGCAGAACGCGCGCCTGGCGCAGGAGCTGCAGACGACCGCAAGCAGGTGGCTGCCACAGCCGCAGGCGGAAGCGGCATCGGCGCCTTCGGCTGCCAAGTAGAAGTTTTTCCCGTCACATCCGTAAAAAACTGAAAAAATCCGCTCGAAAGCTATTGACAAAGCTTGCGGGCGGGTATACGATAGCAACCGAGGTGTGATAACCTCCCCTGATTCTACAACTGCATAGAAAACCGAATAAACAACCTAGCGCCGAATCTCTGCAATTGGGAGAGCGGAGGAACCGACCTTAAGGGGGGCGAATCCAGCAATGGAGGGGCTGCTTCCTGTCCTAGCCCGACAGCTAACTCCGTAGGCGCGGTAGGAAGTTTTATTCGACTCAGACGAGCCGCGGTAGTAGCACTTCCGCGGCTTTTTGCAGTTGCCATTCCTGCCGCTGTGTGGGAACTCGAGTCGAGTGCAAGACATGGGTAGGAAAGCCAGCGAAATATGGTCAGGTTTGTTCAGTTTGGAGATACTCATCTAGACTCGTATATCAGCGGCGCGATGGGGCTCTCGAAGGAGCAGACGAAGGCGCTGATGAGCGACGTGCGCACGGCCTTCACTAAGGCGTGCGCTCTGGCCGTCGAAAGACGGGCCGACATTGTGCTGATCCCCGGCGACGTCTTCGACTATGAGACTGCAAGCGCCGACACAGCGCGCTTTATGCAGCAGGCGCTGGCGGATATCGCACCAATTCCGGTGTTCATCGCGCCCGGCAACCACGACAGCCTGCGAGCACGAAGTCCCTACAATGAACCCTGGCCGCCGAACGTACACATCTTCAGGTCCACAGAGTTCGAGACACTTACTGCCGAAGAAATCGGCTGCTCGATTACGGGAATGGGCCACGCGCACCGAGGAATCAGAGAACGCCTATCCGCCATACGTGTTCCGCATTCGGACACCCCTATCAGCATCCTGCTCTTCCACGGCTCGCGTGATAGTTACCGACCTTCCGAGAAGGAGACCGTCATCCCGTTTTCAGATGCCGAGCTGCTCGCGCAGAACTTCACATACACGGCGATCGGGCACTATCATTCCTATTCAGAGATCAGCGACGGAAGATGCGTGCGCGGAGCGTATTCGGGCTGCGTTCAGGGCAGAGGACTGGATGAGATAGGCATGAAGTGCGTGCTGGTGGGCGAGATCTCACCAGAGGGCACGGTCGAGCTTGAGAAAGTTGAGGTCGCTGAGCGCAGAATCGTGAGGATAGAAGCCGACGTCACCGGCTGCCGGGACAGCGCGGAAGTGTTCGCCCGCATGGATGCAGCGGTGAGCGGCCAGGTGCGGCCCTGTGATGTGGGCTGCGTGTTCCTCAAGGGGATGCTGGCGCCGGGTGTTGAGCTGGACACAACGGAATGGGAGTCCCGGCAGTCCATGTTCGCCGTGAGCGTGAATACGTCATCGGTGGAACCCGACTATGACCTCGATTTCCTCAGCCGCGAATCTACAGCATCCTCCATCAAGGCGATGTTCGTCCGCAAGATGCTCGAGCGGCAGCGGACGGCTGACGAACAGGAGCAGCGCGCGATTCAGGACGCCATCTACTACGGCCTGTATGCTCTGGACGGCCGAAAACTGGAGCCGCGGGATGCGAATTGAGTCGATCAACATCCTCGGGTTCGGCTGCCTGGCAAACAAGCGTTACGAGTTTCCTGCGGACCGCGCGGCCCTGATAGTCGCCGACAATGAAACAGGAAAATCAACACTCGCCGCCGCGATACTGGCCGGGCTCTGCGGTTTCCCGAAGCGCAAGCAGGCCGGTGAGCCCGTCAAGCTAAGCGAGGTCTACAAGCCGTGGGACTGCGAGCAATATGCGGTTGAGATGGAGGTCCTCGTCGGCGGACAGCGGCTCCACATCGAACGCGATTTCGCCCGCGATACGTTCATCGTCAGAGACAGAAACACGGGCAAGGATATCAGCGCGGAATATGACACCGACCTGTGCGCGCATTTTCTGCACTTGCCACGGGAGGATTTCCAGCGAATCGCATTCATCCGCGGCAAGGAGGCGCCGTCTTTCGATCGTACGGAGACGATCCGCAGCCGGCTGTCCAAACTGACCGAAGGCTCGGGCGACGACGCCAGCGCGGAAGTCGCTGTGTCCGCCCTGGACGCGGCCCGCTACACGTTCGAGTCCGCCCTGACCATTCCCAACGCCATCAAGCGGATCCGCGAGCAGCGAGAGCAGAAGCGCGCGCGACTGGAGACTCTGGAGCGAGACCTGGAGCAGGTGGCGGATGACGCCGAACGGCTGGACCATGCGATGACACGAGTGGAGGAGCTTAGGGCAGAACTCGATGCTCTGGATGAGGAGTATCAGGCGGCCGTGGAGGCCGAACAGAAGGCGAGTACGGAAAGCACGCGACGTCAGGAAGCCCAGACAGCGCTTAAGGAAGCAGAGCTGAGGCTGGCACAGATAGACAAGAAACGCGCATCGGCCAGATCGGTCTGGGTAGCTGTGACTGCAGGCGGAATCACGCTGGGGATTGTCAGTTTCCTGGCGTTTGTCCTCGGATGGGCGGCCGCCGTTCCGAGTATGGCGACGACGCTGGTAGGCATAAGCGTAGCAGCAGCCGGAGGAGTGCAGGCCGGCAAGGCTGGACTTCTGGACGCGCAGGAGAGGATCAGTCTGGAGGGCGAGCTAGAGCGTCTTCAGTCTGTGCTCGCGGAGCCGCCACCCACGCCCTCGGGAGCCCAATCGTTCATCATCGACGGGCAGCGCAGGGATCGGCGGCGTGAACTGGACGAGGCGAATGATGAGGCCCGAAGGCTTTATTCGACCGTGGGGAGCGCCGTGGACGCTTACAAGCGCGAGGTGCCGGCGCTGCAGGAGGAATTGCGAAGGCTCGGTGCCGAGCTGGCAAAGGCAGAGCGCTTCGGGCAGTCCATTGCCCTGGCCCGTGAGGTGCTTGCCGAAGTGGCGGAGGAATCGCACCGCCGCTGGGCGGTCGCCCTTAACACCGGCGCGTCAACGATTCTGCCCCATCTGAACCCGGACTACGAGGACCTGCGATTCGACGATTCCCTTGACTTCACAGTAAGGCGCATCAGCGATGGCCGTATCCTGGAGCAAGCCGACATCGATGCCCGGCTTTCGACCGGAGCGAAGGATCAGGTCTATCTCGCGGTCCGGCTGGCATTCTGCCAGGAGCTGTCCATGGGCGGAGAGTCGATTCCCGTGCTCCTGGATGATCCGTTCATAGCCGCCGACGATACCCGCTTCGCCCGCGGAATGCAGTACATTGCGGAGGAGTCTGCAAGAGAACACCAGATTCTGATACTTAGCTGCGCGAAGCAGCGGCACGAGGCGCTTGCGGCGGAATCGTGGTTCGCCGGGAATGTGCACCGGCTGGCCGTTTGAACGGTGTGGCTAAACCATCGGCCCTTTCCTCAGCCGCGCGGTCCTCATCCGGGTTGCATTGCGAACAGACTGGCGGGCTGACTTGGTCATGCGGATGCGCGTGCCGCCGCTGGGACGCGAGACATAGTTGACGCGGTCCATGAGCAGCTTCATCAGCACGATACCCATGCCCCCTTCGCGGTTTATGTCTATCTCGGGAACGACCCCGGGTGGCGGCGCGGCAAACCCCTTTCCCTTGTCTGTGATCTCCACGGTCAGCGAGCCATCGCTGCGAAAGCACTTGACACGCACCGGCGGCACCGGGCATTGGGTGTTTGCGTAGGCGTGACGAACGATGTTTGCCACCGCTTCGGATGCGGCGATCTCGACCTCCTCGATTGCGGATCGAGGCATATCTATGAATGTTGCAAACTCCGCTATTGTCCTGCGCACCGTGCGCACGTATTCGGGCTTGCAGGGGACCCGAATCTCTATCACATCATCGGATATTTCAGCCATGTCTATTTCTCAGCGCCCGGCCCGGGCGCGTAGCACTCTTTGAGTCAAGTCTTGGTCGGTTGTTGGCCGGTTTGTTTGTACCCTGCCCATTCGCGTGGCGAAACGCTAGCCACTGCCGGGCAGTTTGGCAGGAAGGCTTTGAGATTCACTTGAAACATAAAGCGTACGATGGTCGTCGCACCAATCAATGAAATGAGGGCATACAAAACCAATATCCACCGGCGTCCGTATTAGTGGAGGACGTAAGAAGATGGATATCGCTCTCAGGAACGGAGCAGGATCTGTGGGAGACAATGGCAGCGCGGTTGAGATATGGCTGCGTGCGATACACGAGGAGTACGCGGCGTCGCTCTATCGTTACGCGCTGGCGCTGACCTGCTCGGTTGAGGACGCTCAGGACGCGGTCCAGGAGGTCTTCACCCGAATCTCCCGACAGCCCAAGCGTTTCACCGAAGTGCGCAACGTTCGGGCCTACCTCTTCTCCGCCACGCGAAACGCGGCCTATAGCATTCTCCGGGGCCGGCGGCGCTGCGAGGCACTTCACGAGGCCGTCTGCCTGGACATCGCCACAGCATTCGCGCCTGAGTCACGGCAGATATCAGCAACCATCATCGTGATCCGCGAGGCGATGGCGCAGCTCTCGATCGAGCAGCGCGAGGTGCTGGTGCTGAAGATTCTGAACCAGATGACATTCAAGGAAATCGCGGAGATGGTCAGGGCGTCCGTCAACACGGTCGCAGGCCGCTACCGCTACGGTACCGAGAAGATCCGCAAGGCGCTCGAGGTTATTGACAACGGATGACGAGGTGAAGTCATGCCCCGATACACTTACACGGCTTTGGCCGATGACGGCGAAGTGATATCGTCAACGGCGGATGCCACCAGTATTCCCGCTCTGGGAGCGGAACTGGCGGCGCGCGGCGCAAGGATTCAGTCGGCGCGAGCAATGGAGAAGCAGGTTCCCTCGATACGCGGCATCCCATACTTCGAGGTGATAAGCATCTATCGCCAAATTGCCTCGGCCATCGACGCCGGGATGCCGGTCAGAGAGACTCTAGGAATGCTTTCGTCGGAGGCACGAAACGCCAGGCTGAAGGCGCTCCTGCACTTCCTCGATCGAGAAGTCAGCGGAGGCGCGCCGCTCAGCGATGCGATGGCGCTCTTTCCGAAGATATTCCCCGCCGTGCATATCGCTGTGGTCAGGTCAGGAGAGGAGAGCGAGCGTCTATCTCAGGCGCTTGAGGAACTCGCCGACCAGGCAGAGAGCTTCTCGAACATGAGCAGACGGTTTGCGTCCGCCCTGGTATACCCTTCGGTAATCGCGGGCTTCGCTTTGCTCATGCTGAACGGAGCGTTTGTCGGGATCATCCCCAAGTGTGCGGCGCTGTTCAGCGATCTGGGAATACAGCATCTCCCGCCTGTCACCAGGTTCGCGTTCTTCGTCGGTTCGTGGATTGGACCCGCAAGCCTTCTGGTCCTGGTCGCCGCATGGGCGGCGATATTCATTCTCTCGATACAGAGGAAAGCAGCGTCCGGCAGGCTGCTCATAGACTCGTGGAAGCTGCGGATACCGCTGGTGGGACAGATAGTCGAGAAAGCCGCGCTTGCGCGCTTCTCCGGAACTCTGGGGCTGCTCCTGGACGCGGGCATCGAGCTGCCACGAGCACTCGATATGGCTGCCGACGGCGCGGGCAACGGCACTGTTGCGCGGATACTGAAGAACGTGGCTGTAGATGTGCAGACGGGCCGCAGCTTGAGCGAGTCGATCGACAAACACCAGGCAATGCCCGCATCGATGGCATGGACGATCGGCGTCGGCGAGGAAACAGGGGAGTTGTCAACAACGCTTGGCAAGATCAGCAAGCTATACGCAAGGCAGGTGGACAGCCTGGTCACATCACTTGCGGGCTTCATCGAACCGCTGCTGATCATATTCATAGGCAGCGGCATACTGCTGCTTGTTGTGGGAATGTTCCTGCCGCTTGCGGCAACTATACAGTCGTTGTGCGGACTGAGTGGCTAAGGAGACTGAAATGGCCGAGGTATTATACTGCGGAAGAGGGCTCATAGGACGAAAGCTCGAGCTTCACATGGCGCGTGAAGGCCTCACTCTGGTGGGACAAGGTGGACCTGACGCTGCCGACTACGTCCCGCTGTCAGAGGTAACCGTGGTCGCGGCGAAGAAGCGCGGCAGCGTGTCTGATTTCACCGTGTCGTTTGGCAGCGGCAAGCCGCCGTGGGTGCTCCGGGGCGTGCCGAACGCGACTGCCGAATGGGCGGAGTCGGTCATTTCCGAGTATAGAAGCGTGCTGAACAAACGCAGCAGACCGGAGTTCAACCAGCCGCTGCCGGCGAAACAGCTTGCTGAAACGTGCGAGCGGATAGTTGAATCGAGAAACGGACACGCCGCGGTTGACCTCGTAGACTTCATACTCACGCAAGGCGTGCTCTACGGAGCAAGCGACTTGCACTTCGACCCCTACAGCGACGCTGTTCTGGTCAAGTTCCGGCTCAACGGTGTGCTCTACGACATTGCGCGGCTGGATCCATCCATACGCAAGCAGCTCGCCGCCCGGTTGAAGGTGGTAAGCCATCTGGCGACGTTCAGAAAATCCGTGGCGCAGGAGGGACGTGCCGCGCTGCGCCTGGGTGACAGGACGATCGATCTGAGATTCTCATCGATCCCCACTATCCACGGCGAAAAGGTAGCGGTTCGCATCTTCGATCCCTCTAGGAGTCTGTTCGATATCAGCCGGTTGGGTATGGATGAGGAGACACTCGGCTCGCTGCAGAGGATGCTGATGGCGCCTCAGGGAACGATACTGCTCACGGGACCGTCGGGCAGCGGGAAGACGACCACGATGTACGCCGCGCTCTCGTTCCTGCGCGAGAACAAGAGGAACCTGTCGAGCATTGCGACCGTGGAGGACCCTGTGGAGTATGATCTGCAGGTAGTGAACCAGACGCAGGTGAATCCGACATCCGGCCTCACGTTCGCCAACGCGCTTCGAACAGTGCTGAGGCAGGACCCTGAGGTGATAATGATCGGCGAGGTCCGTGACTCGGAGACAGCCGATATTGCTATCCAGGCCGGGCTTACGGGCCATCTCGTACTCAGCACGGTTCACGCGAGAAGCGCGGCAGGTGTGCTGCTCAGGCTGATCGATCTCGGAGTCGAACCGTATCTGCTGGCGTCGTCAGTTAGCGCGGTGCTCAGCCAGAGACTTGTGCGCGTGGTCTGCCAGCAGTGCAAAGGCTCCGGCTGCCAGACGTGCGCCGACACTGGCTACTCGGGCAGGACGGGCATCTTCCAACTGCTGCCGGTCAGCGAGGCGATGCGCGAACTGGTACTGAAGACGTGCTCGCTTGGCGAACTGGAAGAGCAAGTCACGCGTGAAGGCATAAGGTCACTGCTGGACCATGGCCGGGCGAAGGTAGAAGCCGGCATTACTAGTCAGGAAGAACTGGCGCGGGTGCTGGGGTAGAGACGATGGGTTGGGTGTGGCCGGTGCTGAAGAGAATAGCCCACGCAGCAGGATGGCTTGCCGAGTTGTGGTCTGAGCCCCCAGCATATGACACTCCTTTCGCCGTCCTCATGGCTGTGCTGGCCAGTTCTGTCACCGTGGTCTTCGTGCTGCTTTGGTGGCGGGCGGTTCGGGACTGCTGGTCACTGAAGTGGCCGATCATTGTCTTACTCGCGGCGACTCTCCCGTTCGGAGTGCCTGCGATCAGCATGATCGGCATCGGTATGCTCATCATCTGGTGGGTGGGCCGCGGGAACACCACAGCGCCCTCGCGGATGCGCGGCGAGCCGGCCGCCATAGCCGCTCCGCAAGGTCTCGTGGAGGATAGACGCGGAGCAGGTCTGGTTGCCGTAATGGTTTCGGTTACAGTGCTGGCGATTGCGCTAACCGCCGCGACCTCGGCGTTCATGAGCGCCTCGCGGCTAACAAGGCACGCGGCGCATTTCGCCAGAGCGAGCAACTACGCCGAAGGCGTGATGGAGCGCGTATCCTCACAGCCGTTCAGGTCCATCAAGAACACAGATATCGAGGCGCCTGCCGCACTTCCAGGAGGACAATGCGTTGTGTCGGTAACGGACCGGAAGGGCGGACTCAAGGAGGTAACGGTCACGTGTTCCTGGGTCGAGGGCGAGACCTCTCACCGCGCACGCTTCTCGACACTGGTGGCGGAGGGCCAGCAAAGATGAAGTGGTCCAGGCGCGGTGTAACGATGATGGAGCTGCTCTACGCGATTAGCCTGTCGATGATCGTGCTGGCAGGAGGATACGGCGCCTACGCCAGCTTTTCCAAGGCGGATGAAGTGGAAGCCCGGCGAGAGCAGATGAACCTGGTCGCGCAGAGCGCCATGGCACAGATGAAGAGCGACGTCAGAGCCGCGGCGTCGGTCAGCGCCTCCGGAAACACGATGGTTGCAAGTGGTGCGGGCGGACGAATTCGATACCTTGCTTCTGCATCGCACCTGGAGCGCAAGTCACATCTGGGCCGCCGGATCTACAAGGGCATCAGCGCGAGCTTCTTGCCTCAGGACGGCGGAGTCAGCCTGTCCGTCAGAGCCCGGGCGACCGTACATAGGAGAGTGATCAAAGTTGATCTCAACAGCTTTGTCATGCCGCGCGGTTAGGGGCAATCGCGGTAGCACACTAGCTGCCGCCCTCGCGCTAGCGTTCCTGATTTTCGCGGTGGTCAGCATTTCGCTGGCACGGGTCGGGCTCCAATACGCCCAGGCTCAGGCGCGCCACAATCAAACGTCGGCACTGTTCCTGGCGGAAGCGGGACTCCGGCAGGCGGGGCAGGCCTTGGTCAAGGACTCAGCCTATACAGGCGAAACAGGAACCAGGCTGGCTAACGGCTTCTTCAATGTCGACGTAGTTCGAAGCGGAGACGGATACGTCGTCACATCCACGGGATATGCGCAAACGCCGCTCAAGAGGCAGCCGAGAAAGACAGTGCAAGCGACAGTGACGGTCAGCGGCCGATCATTCCGCATATCCAACTGGAGGGAAAACCCATGAACAAACGAGGGTTCACACTCCTTGAGCTGACTTTCGTTATCGCGATCACAGCGGTTCTGGCAGCGATTCTGTTCCCGACATTCGCGCGGTCGCGGGAGGCCGCTCGCAAAGCAAAGTGCGCAAGCAACATGCACCAGATCGGCATGGCTCTTAGTATGTATGCCAACGACTTCGAGGGCCGCTTTCCGCGCAAGGACAACGAGTTCGGACCGCTGTACCGTTATACGCGGAGCGTGGAGGTCTTCTACTGCCCGAGCGATTCTGCAGCGCCCTACTGGGATATGACCACCGTCGAACTCCCCGGTAGGGATTATCCGTGCGAGGTTCCGGTGCGAACCTATTCCAGCTTCGTATACAAGGGCGGGCTGGCGAACGACGATCGCGCCGATAGAGTGATCGCCGGCGAGTTCAAGCTGCTGCACGGCGAGAAATACAACGTGCTGTATCTGGGCGGTTATGTCAGGGGAGTTCTGGCAGATGGCTACAAGCCGGTTGTCGAACCTACGCAGAAACCAATCGAGAAGCCGGCCTCGGAACCAGGCGCACCGCCGCCTCCGTCGGGCGGAGGTTGAGGCTAACGCGCTCGCCGGTCGGCGAACGAGGTGATGATATGAACAAGAGCGGGTTTACGCTTATCGAACTGCTGGTGGTGATCGGTATCATCGCCATACTCGTCGGGATCGCACAGCCCTTGCTGAGCGTCTCGGCTTCGCGCGCCTACGAGCAGCAGTGCGAATCGCGGCTGCAGCAAGTAGGTCTTGCGATGAACGCATACGTACAGGACTACGGATCTTATCCCGCAGGGTTGGCCAGTGTTGACTCCATATTGCAGGACCAGAGCTTGCTAAGATGCCCCAAGACCTCGCGCCTCTACTACTACAGGCGCCCTGCGGCGGACGCAGACCGGGGCACCGTCCTTGCCTCCTGCGTCACTCCCAGGAAGACAAAGGGCAAGTTGCCTCACCGATCGGGCTCTGCATACTTGTCGCTAACTGTGAGCGGCCACGTCAGGCGGATCGCCAGGTGATTGTTGAAACTTTTATCCAGAAGTATGCAGCGCAGCCCTTGACTTGGGTATAATACAGCGGTAGAATATCTTTCGTTGTCTAGGGACTTACCGCCGGAGCAAGTAGTAATACCCCAGCAGTTTGTGGCCCACGAAAAAAGTTCACGAAATCTGTTGACAGTCCCGATGCCGGGTGGTATTATATACGTTGCGTCTGGGAGTTCCCCGGGCCGCAGTTCTTTGAAAACTGAATAGTGTAAGCGTGTGAATGAGTTTCAGCAGGAAATGCTAATGACCGGGCTTATGGTCTGGTTATTAAGGATCTCTCTTTGAGAGTTAGATCAAGGGCTTAGTGCTTTTGA
>JBPOHN010000068.1:0-2924 GCA_052035525.1 Armatimonadota bacterium | reverse complement strand
GAAACGTCTTTGGTGTATTACGGGTACAGGTATTATTTGCCATCAACAGTAAAATGGCTCTCCCGTGATCCTGTGACGGATGAATCATTCACGCAATCGGAGGGCAACAAGTTGCTGGTCGAGCGTAGCTATGCTACGACGCAGTACGCTGATTCGTTCCGCGTGTTTGCTTCACCACGTTGGCAGGGGCGAGTTCCCGCGAAGGTGGAGGCGGAGTTGGTGTTCAAAGCAATGCGCCTTCTTGATTCGCAGAACTGCTATCGCTTCGTTGCGAATGATCCCTTGAGCAAGTACGATCTCTACGGCCTAGCAATTGGCGATGGTAAGTACTGGGGGCAATATTGCGGGAATGACTGGTGTGGAGGGGGAGATCGTGACGAGCGGGATTACCCCCCGACTAGCACAACTCCAATCGCTGCGGATGATACGATGGACCAGTGCTGCAAGGAGCATGACGCATGTCTCGGCGGATGGGATCCGGCAACTGGGGCGCCACGCACGCCGCGAGATCATGACGTCTGTGACCCTGCTATGTGTACCTGTCTGAACAATGTGGATCCCTGCGACCTTCTCGACAGTGCGGACGCCGCGGGCGGGGTGAATGTGGAACTTAAGCTGAGGATTATCCGCAATGCGTTTTGCCGGATCGGGCCATTCTGAGGAGCTATCACTCACGTTGCTTCTGCTTTTTGCGTGTTGCCTCTTGGTTGCAACTACAGCGTGCTCCACGGACGCGCCTTCCAAAATTGCATCTGCTCGACGTTACCTCGATGTGTTCGAGTTCGACCGCCTTCAAACCGATCTTATCCACTCCAAATTCGTTCTGCTGGACATCCCTGTTGTTTGCGATCATTTAGGCATCAGCAGTCAGCAAGTTGCTCGCGTTCATGCGTTGTTCAGAACGCCGATGAAGAACATTCCTGGTGTATCCGATCTTCTTCAAGAAAGGAAGGCTCTGGAAGTTCCCGAGGCCGACCGAAAGACAGTGGCTGAGCGTCACCGCACGGCCCTCCAACATTTGATCTCCAACTACCACGAAGCAGAACTGACGCGCATTCTCGATGCACGCCAAGCCAGTCGGCTTTCTGAGTTGCTCGTGCAAATGAGGGGGCCGGTTCTCCTGTTGTATGCTCCATGGAAAGCCGACATAAGGCTTTCGGACGAACAGGTCTTGCGCATCGAGGCAACTGTCGGCGCTGCGGACAAAACGATTCAGCCGATGCTCGCCCAGTATGGGAGGTCATTCATTAGTGGAGTCCATGGCGATCAAAGTCGCGAGGAAATCGCCGAGTGCCTCCGGGAACTTCTTCAGGAAAGAGACACTGCCATCTTGGTACATCTCACGGATGAGCAACGCGAGAGCTTTTTGTCTTTGCAGGGGGCGCGAATCTCGATTGAGTGGAAGGCAGAAGACATGCTGAAGGAGCCGTTTCAGAATGATCCTTCCATGTAGAAATCGCCTCAAGAGAAGTAGTCATTGGAAACTGAAGAAGCCACTCGAATTCTTCAGTCTCTTGCCGACGGGGGTGACCCGTAGCGATTCCCATCTGACTCTCCCTATCAGCAGGCCGACACAGTCCGCGCGTTGCACCTGGCACTGGAAGGCTTGACCAAACTCCGCCGATCCAAAGCCCGCAAGACCGGTCCCGGTCGACCATGGAACGAGGACGAAGAACAAGAGCTTCTCCGCGAGTTCGACGCCAAGTTCGACGTGGAGGAGATCGAGGCCAAACCCATCTTCTACAGTTTAAAAAATTGAATTGTTGATAATCAACGACTGACAAAAGCGACAGATGCCTGTGCCAACACAATCCGTGTCTTTTATAATTTTGCTATTACATCTCACGAATCGTGGGTAGCATAGCTACGCCCGCCCCCGGATGGCTTTGTTGACCAAATGTGGCGGAATAGTCTGCGGAATAGTCTGTAACAATAGGTTTGACGCAGAGACCGTTAGTCAGTACGATTATGCCAATGATGCGGCAGGAGGGCGGACTATGGTGAAACACAACGAGATGGCCATGCAAACGCTTTCAGACCTCCCGACCAACATGCCAGTTGCCCGTGTTGAGTTTGATTACGACTATATGAGCAGGCTGGTTGGAAAGACGGTATATGAGTGGGGGAGTAATGATTGGCAGGAAGTTTCCAGTGCTGTATTCCTGTATGACGCTTGGAACTTGATTTCCGAGCAAACCAGTGCAGAAACAAACTTCTTAACCTTTGGTTTGGACTTGTCGGGAACGCTCCAGGGCGCCGGTGGGATTGGTGGCCTTGTGTCTGCCGTGCTGGGGACAAACGCTGCCTGTTACACGTATGACGCGAACGGCAACGTCTCCGAAGTTCTGAACATCGGAGCAGAGACGCCATCGTCCCGCATCCTCGCCCATTACGAGTACAGCCCCTTTGGGGAAACCATCGTCGCCACGGGCGAAATGGCCAAGGATAATCCGTTCCGGTTCTCGAGCAAATACACGGATGACGAAACGTCTTTGGTGTATTACGGGTACAGATATTACAGCCCGAGCCTTGGGCGCTGGATTTCACTTGACCCTGCATCAGAAAAAGGTGGTTTGAATCTTTATGGATTCGTCTGGAATAGTCCAATGAGAATATACGATCCCTTGGGGTTGGCCCCACAGATCTGCGGAATAGACGAAAATGGTATGCCGATTTACTGCGATGATCCTGATCCTTGCTGGGGACATTGCCCTCCTCCTCCTCCTGATGGTAATTGGTATGACGATTTGCCCGATTGTCCTTGTTCGATTCCGTTGGGCGACAATGGTTGTCCTGATTCAAGCGGTGCCGGCCAGGACTGGACAGCGCCGAAAAGAACGGGCCATGAAGGTGGGACATGGGAAATCAGAAGCGGTGGTCAAGGGCTCCTTGCGCCAGGTCAGCAGTGCGTTTACGACAGTGCA
>JBPOHN010000032.1:0-164240 GCA_052035525.1 Armatimonadota bacterium | reverse complement strand
GAAGCGCTTCTCTCAGCAGAGCGCCCGCCGAATTTCGTGATCATCCTTGTGGACGACCTCGGCTACCAGGACGTTGGCTGCTTCGGTTCACCCTCGATATCCACACCAAGGCTTGATGCGATGGCCAGAGAAGGGATCAAGTTCACCAGCTTCTATGCGCAGCCGGTATGTACGCCCTCCCGGGCGGCGCTTCTTACAGGCTGCTACCCCATGCGGGTCGGGCTGCCGAACGTGCTGAATGCTGAAGCGAAAACTGGGATCAACTCGTCCGAGATAACTATAGCCAAACTGCTCAAGAGCAGGGGTTACGCTACGGCTTGCATAGGGAAATGGCACCTCGGGCACCATCCCAAATTCCTACCCGCGCGCCACGGCTTCGACTACTACTACGGCCTCCCGTATAGCAACGATATGGGCAGGAAGAAGCCCGTTCCGCTGATCCGCGGCGAAAAGATCATCGAGCAACCTGCGAACCAGGACACGCTTACTCAGCGTTACACTCAGGAAGCGCTCAAGTTCATCGAAGCCAACAAGGACCGGCCATTCTTCCTGTATCTGCCGCACACGATGGTGCACGTTCCGCTCGCGGCATCCGACGCTTTCCGGGGCAAGTCCAAGCGCGGGCTATACGGCGACGCCGCGGAGGAGATCGACTGGAGCACAGGCCAGATCCTCGACACCCTCAAGCGGCTGGGGTTGGACGAAAACACCCTGGTCATGTTCACCTCCGACAACGGCCCGTGGCTGATCAAGAATCAGGACGGCGGATGCGCGCTGCCGCTGCGAGACGGCAAAGGCACCACCTACGAGGGCGGAATCCGGGTGCCATGCATCATGCGCTGGCCCGGCAAGATCCTGGCGGGCTCAACGTGCGATGAGATGGCTTCGGAGATGGACATCCTGCCGACCATCGCTCGTCTGGCGGGCACTACCGAGCCGAAAGACCGGATCATCGACGGCAAGGACATCTGGCCGCTGATGTCAGGCGTCAAAGGCGCCGTCAGCCCTCATCAGGCGTTGTTCTTCTATCGCAGCAACAAGCTTCAGGCGATGCGGTGCGGCAAGTGGAAGCTTATCCTTCCCCAGAATGGCAAGCCGGCAGCTCTATATGACCTCCACGCGGATATCAGCGAGTCCAATGACCTCTCGGCGCAGTATCCGAAGCTGGTGAAGCGCTTCAGCGAGCTTGCACATAAGTGCCGCGAAGACCTGGGCGACGCGATCACAGGCGTTAAGGGGAAGAACACTCGCCCGGCAGGCAGCATCGACTAGAGCCCTGTGGCGTTCGCGGTTCGTAGCTCAAGCGCGGCTGGTTGTCCTGGTCCGGTGCTCGCTCTGTAACCGGGCGATCAGCCATCTCGTCTGTTACACATGGCCGCCTCCGAAGGAAGCCGCTGCATCGTTGTTTAAGTGTCTATTACACGCCGCTGTGCCGGAAGATCGGTCGCAACGGCGCGAGGCGCATATATGGGCACCTCAATCTACCACCGGTGAATGTATTGAAGACAGTATTTGCTATTCTCCTTTCTGCTCTACTCCTTGCTTCGTGCTGTACCGCCGAGCCTGAGACTTCTACCGAAAGCGCACCGAGCCCCAAGCCGAAAGCGGCAACTGCCTCTAAGGCTTCGGCGACGACGACCACTGCGCCTAAGCCGGCCGCTGCCAAACCCACAGCCGCTAAGACGGCAACGCCTGCCAAGGCAGCCCGGCCAGCCCCGCGCCCGGTGCGTCCGCTCAAGACCGAAGCGGAGATCAGCGGCTATGCGGCGGAGACCTATGATGCTTACTACGCCCGCCTCAGCCTGACCAACACGTCGCCAAGGACCAACTGGTGGATCAGAACAGCATATCGCAGCACCACGTCCAGGAGCTATGGCAGAACGACGGTCACGGAGAGCAACATAACCGGCCACGATCTGGACCTCTACTACCGGCTTAAGAGCAATGGATCATATCGCTTCGCATCGTTCGAGTCCGGCAATAGAAGGCGGACCCCGTCTTCGGCGGTCTACTATGACAACACGAAGTTCCAGAGAGCATCCGTCGGCTATGGCAGGACGATAATGCCGGGAGTGGAACTGGAGACGGCGATTACACACATCTCCAGGATCAAGGAAGACACAGAGGACGAGAGATTTGCGCCCCTATACACGCTGAGAGTCAAGCAGCCGATAGGCTCCGCGGTCACGATGACGGCTGACGTGCATCTGGTGCAGCCATTCAGTGAGAACGCTCTCGTGGACTCACGGGTGAACTTGACCTACAAGCTCACTCCGTCACTAAGCATGCGGGTTGCCTATGCGGCCAACAACGTCCTCGGCACCACGCTCACCAAGCGCGATTGGGACAAGCTGTTGAGGGTCTCGTTAGTGTTTTCCAACTAGCCGCGGACCGTATTGTGCCAGCCATCTCGTCGGTATTGTCCGTCCACCGATCGGGTGGCAGCTACTTCGGGAAGAACGACCGCAGGAACTGCGCCAGACCGCCGTCGTATTCGGCAACAGCAAGGAACTCGACGCCCTGCTGGTTACCCCAGGAGTAGTAGATCACTGTTTTGCCCTTGAACTCGCAGATGTCCACGTCGGAGTTGTTGATATTGACCGCGTCCGCTATGTGCTTGCGCTGCGCCTCAGTCAGGGCCGGATTAGCGATCTTCTTGTCCTCCGGCGAGAAGTTGAGCACGCAATCATAGGGGGTGCTTTCCCACTTCACGAGGTCGCGTGAGCGCACGATGCTCGGGACGTAGCTCGGCCCCGGCTTCGCTTCCAGGTAGATCATATAGTAATGGTCGTCGAGATACCTGATCGTCGGACACGCTGTGTAACGGTCCTTCGAGAATACCTGGTCCTCCGATGTGATCTTCCAGTGGATGAGGTCTTGGGACTCCGCGAAACGCATAGTGAAGCCCACGCCCACAACTTCCGGCGGTTCGCCCAGCTCGATCGCCATTACATAGCCATTGCGTCCCTTGCAGACTGAATTGTTGAAGATGCCCCAGCCGGGGAGTTTCAGCGCGGTCTCTTGCTTCCAGGTCTTCATGTCCTTGGAGTAGAACACATCAATCTCGGACGCGCCCCAATCCTTGACGCCGTATGTGTAGACCGTGTCGCCCTCGACGTGGGCGCTGCCGAGGTGGTAGCCTTTGGCAAATGCAGGAGTAGGCTTGCCTGTGGCAACGTCAATGAACCTGAAGTAGGAATCGCCGGTCCTGTTCGGCTTATATCGCTCCCGGACGTATTCGAATCGGTAGAGCTTCCTCTTGAACACGACTGGGGTCGCTTCCACAAGGTCAAGGTCGATTGTGCCAAGCTTCCTAATGACGGGCTTGCCGGCCTCGGCCACGCTGCACAGCAACAGCGTGATCATAGGAATTGTCATCAGCGCAACGATAGGTTTCATCTCAGCCTCCTGCCAGTGCCGATTCGTTACACGCGCAACGCCCCATATCCTGCCGGGCAGGAAACAAAAACGCAAGCAACGAAGTGCCTTAGCAACAAGAAGTCGAGGAGAACCAATGAGAGCAGTTCAGGTTATTGTCATAAGCTTATGCATGTCTATACTGCCTGTGTGCGTGGTGGCGGCTGCGAAGCCCGCCCCAAAGCCGCTCCCACCAGCGCCGGAAGGGGTTGTTATTCACGAGAACGTGAGCTATCTCGGCCCCGGCCGGGAGGAAAAGCTAGATATCTATCTGCCCGCCAACAGGCCGTTGAACGTCAAGTCTCCCGCGGTCGTGATGATTCACGGGGGCGGATGGAGAGGCGGGGACAAGGCAGCCTTACGGGAGTTCAACATCGGAACCAACCTCGCGAAGGTTGGATACGTCTGCGTGAGTGTCAACTATACTCTGGACCCACATGAGTCCTGGCCTCAGAATCTGTGGGACTGCAAGAACGCGGTGCGATTCCTGAGGGCGAACGCGTGGAAGTATCAGGTGGACAGCGAGCATATCGGCGTGATCGGCGGATCGGCCGGCGGACACCTGTCTCTGATGGTCGCCTACACTACCGGCGTGCCTGAACTCGAGCCGCCCGCGCCCTACCCCGGCATATCGAGCAAAGTATCAGCCGTGGTGAATCTCTACGGTATCACGAACCTCCTCACATCGAAGAAGACCGATGACAAGGGCAATCCCATCGCTCAGAGCAAGGTAAGCTGGGCGCTCTTGAACGAAGCCAGTATGAAGAACGACCTTGAGGCGCGCAAGAAGGCAAGCCCGGTCTACCAGGCGAAGAGAACGAGCCCGCCGACTCTGATCCTCCACGGAACCACCGATACCACGGTAGACCGCGATCAGGCGACGGAGCTTGCCGCCAAGCTCAAGGAACTAGGCGTGGAGCACCAGGTCTATATGCTCGACGGCATCGGGCACACGTTCGACCTGGAGACGTGGAAACGCAAGCCACTTCCCATCGACGTCAAGTCGATCGTCATCGGTTTCTTCGACAAGCATCTGAAAGGCAAGTAGTGCCGCTAGTCCAACGGCACTACCCGCGTCTCATATCCCTTGAACTTCAGGTCATGAGCTTTGGTGTCGGTGGGACGGACTGTCACTGTCCGCGCAACCCCATCCAGATTCGCGGCAACCAGATAACGCTTGCCGGATGGCGCCTTCAGCAACACGCATCGCACGCCCGGATTGCCCGCGATGTTTACGACAGCAGCCGATGCCGAGGTTACGGCAGTCGTCTTGGAATCCCCAGCGGTGAACATCAATGCCGAATCCATCACCATGCCACCGGCATCCAGTGCCCTCTCGCCCTCGTTCAGCGCGGATATGACATCGTATTGTATGCTTCCCCAGGGCGAATTGCGCCCGCTGGTGTCGTGGACGGTGAAGCTGTCGCCTCTGAGGAGCGCTATTCCCAGACGGTCATCAATATTGAGCCATGGAGACTGCACCGGCCGCGGGGTTGCCTGCGCCGAATTCGCCACGGGGTCCGCGGCCTCGACAGTACCCAGGTTCTTCGCGCCGGGCAGATCGAACCCGCTGCCCTTGCAGAAGACTCTGCGCACGCTGCCGTTGAAGATATCATTGCCGAGAGCCATGTTGAGTCCACGCGAGGCCCTCACCTTGATCGGGGCGGCAGCGACCGCGCGCTCTATCACGACCGCTATGCCCTCGTTAGTCAGCGCTGTATAGCTGATCTGCTGCCGGACAAGGGGATTACCCGAGGAGTCACAGTGCGTTATCTCGCCGGTGGTGCTGAAGCCGCCCTTGAAAGTTCCTGCCGCATGCTGCAGCTTCGCCTTGCGGGCATCGACTCCCGCGATGTCGAACTGGCCTATGAGCTGGTTCGGCATCCACTCAGCCATATCAGCACATCCCGCAGGGATGAAGAGCCCGACCGGGCGGATCCCGTGCAGATATCGCCAGCTAAACGACGCAAATAGCTTATCGGACCTGCCGAATGCCCAGGCCGAGCCGGGGCTGGACCAACTGCCGGCAAGATGCTTCCTGAGCGCGTTGGGGCTGGGAGCAACAGGCGCCTTATGGTGCTTGTGAAGCAAGTAGCACAACCCGAGGTTGGCATACGTGTCGGTCTCGTACTCCGCAAGCCGGTCTTCGAGGACGTTGCGCGTAAAGCGGCCTCCGTAGAAGCTGCCGTCGGCGTTGATAAGCTGCTCATGCTCGAGCTTAGCGATCCGGTCTATCTCGACGCGGCGTGCATCGGCATCGTCATACTCGATCTGAGCGAGGACTATGGCGGGCAGGATGAAGCTGAGGCCGTAGGCGTAGCGCGGCCAGTCCTTGCCGCTCAGATAGGCGAATCTGCCCTCGCCGACGTAAGTGCGCTTCACCCAGCGCCAAACGTCCCGATAGTGGTGGAACAGCGCGTCCGGCGGCTCCTGTCCACCTCCGACCAGGCCCTCGAATCCCCAGGCAAGCGAATGCAGAGGGCAGGCCATATAGCAGAAGTGGTAGGCGCCGTGGTTCTCGATCGTGAAGTCTTCGTGGATGTTGGTGCTGACTACCCAATCCTTGACGGGTTTGCCGTCCACTACTGTAGTATCGTTCTTATCCTGGGGCGCGGAGAGCGTGTTCATGCAGAACTCGCTCAGTTTGGTCCGCCACGCCGCCGAATTAGGGTGCTTCGGGAAGAGGCCGATCGCCCATGCGATCACCTCCGTGTCCCATCCGTTCTCCTCGGACTTGGTGTCGGATGTCATGCCGCTTGGAGGCACGCGATGCAGATGCCTATCTGCTTCGTGCACGACTACCCGCTCCACGCTCTCACGCTCTTCCGGCGTAAGATGCGGCCACAGCAGGCGCGCTCCGGCGGCCATTTTGGCCGTCCACCAGGCCGATTGCCAGTGATTGCCCCACTGGAAACCGTCCGCGCAGACAAGGTCGCCTGTGGCGTGAGAACGGGTCATATATGCAAGGCAAGCACGTGCCCGGGCAAGCACAGTCTCGCGTGATACCCCTGATGGCTTGGGATCATAGGCCGGGTCGGTAGCGAGCAGAGCCATTACGAAGATGCAGTTACCCATCGCCCGCAAGCCCATCTCGCCGTGCGTCGGGTCGCCGAAATAGCCAATGTCAGGATTGTCCAGGTAGTTGGCATGCCAGCCGCGCTCTCCATACATCGGGAAGCGCTCCAGGATCCGCATGTAGTCGGATGCACTCGGGTAAGCCGGCGAGGAATAATCCGGCTTCTTGATCAGGTGCAGGCGATCGTTGTGCGCAACCGGGCCGACGAACGGCGGGCGCGGGCGAGCGATCGATGAACTGGTCATCTTCAGTTCGCCCGGGCCATCGGCCGGAGCAACCATCAATCCATTAAGGATCCAGTTTTGAGTTGATGAAATGAAGCGCAGGTCTATGCTGCCATCCTCGACCTTCACGGTGAAAGCGCAGTCGCGGACTTCGCCGGCCACGGGCTGCAAGTCCGTCAGGATTTCCTTCCCCTCCGCGGTAACGGTCATGACGTGGTTGCCCGCGTCCGTATCGCCGGTGATGAGAGTCACTCGGTAGTACCCATTGGGAACGTCAATCCGGAAATCGGCGGCGTCATGGCCGTAGACAAAGTCGCGCCGGAGTTTGTCCTTCGGGCCGCGATCCCGGGCCTGCAGAGAATGGCGTCCTACCCAGCCGAAGCCGCGCTCGGCGGTGTATGCGGTGGCCGGATTCACGGCCTCCGCGCCTGGCTCGATCAGGGCTTCGGTCGGACCGAAATCGAAAACCTGCACCCCGGCGGCGGAAACTGAAACAGCGGATAATAGCAGCAACGCTGCAACGGCGAAGAGTCTCACGATTTAGCCTGCTTTCTTACGGTGTCGTATATGAGGTCGTATGCGAAGATCAATTCCTCGAGCGAACAATGGTCTTGAATGAAGTGCGTGGTGCAGAAGAGCAGGCCGCCATCCTTGAACATCCCGAGGATGCGCTCGATCTCTGATCTCAGGAAGTCCAGCTTGCCGAAGCCGATGGTGGTCTGCACGTCCAGCCCGCCCATAACGGTGAACTTGTCCATATACCTGGACCTATACACGGAGAAGTCCATCCCGGCGGACTCCTGGTACGGATGCATCACGTCAAACCCAAGCTCGACTATCCCATCCAGCACGGACATGACGTTGCCATCGCTGTGGACGCTCGCGTAGCAGCCCCTGGCCTTAACGGAATCAATCACGCGCTTGTGGTAGGGGAAGATCATATCCCACCACACGTTCGGGCTGAACAACAAGCCCACCTGCGCGCCCCAGTCGTCCGAGACGTGAACCATGTCCACTCCCAGGTCGATGCAGTTCATCGCAAACGCCTTGTTCCACTCGGCCTGGCGGCTGTAAAGCTCGTGAATCTCTCCCGGGTAGAGCATCAGATACATGAGGTGGTTCTCAATACCGAACACACCGTTCATAGCCTCGAAGAAACCCGGCGTCTGCATATAGACGAACCGCCCGCGCTGCTCCTTATGGTGCTTGATGGCTTCGATAACGTCCTGGTATGCGGACATGTCATTGGGGTCCGTCATCGGTACGTCGAGCATCTCGGGCGGCTCAGGCTGCCTGCCGAGACTGGCGACAAGACTCTTCATCTGCTCGCCATCATAGGTCGTGGGCCCGCCGAACAGATGAGCAAAATCAAACTCATACTGGTCCTCGAACGCGGGAATGGAGCCGAACTCCGCCGTTATCTTGTCGTTGAGGTTAGCCAGCCACCCATAAACCGGCACCCTATCGGGTCTGCGATGGTTGATGGTCTCGATGACGCGTTCTCTTGGGAGCATGGGACTGCCTTTCGTGGATATATCTGGGCTAACAGCTCACTTATTCTGAGTGCGTGAAGTGGCTGGTCTCCGTCCTACCTCGCCCGATAGAGGTCGGACACCACGCGCACACCATCATCTTCCGTGAGCTGTTACATACCTGGGCTTGTTGGAAGCAGTATATACTGAGCGTGGAGCGGGTGTCAACGCTCGCCAACCTCTTCTTTAGCAGCTACAATATCACTACCTACTCACGGGAGCCATCAATATGCCGAACACGGCCGTGTTGTGGACAGGCGGGAAAGATTGTGCCCTGGCGATGCATCGCGCCATGCGGCAGGGAGCAAATATTACGCAGATCGTTACATTTGTGCCTCCCGACGCGTGTTTCCATGCCCATCCGCTTGGAGTGATGCAGGCACAGGTAGATGCGATCGGCAAGCCGTGGCGCCGCCCTGAGATCAGAGAGCCATACTTCGAGTCCTATCGGGAGGCACTAACAAGCCTGAAGCGTGATTACGGAGTAGGGGCCGTTGCCACAGGGGATATCACGCTTGTTGACGGCTGCCCCAACTGGATCAGGCAATGCGCGGAGGGGCTGGATATCGAGGTCCTCACGCCGCTGTGGGAAGAGGACAGAGTATCGATCCTGCGTGAACTCGTCACAGACGGCTTCGAAGTCATGATCTCCGCGGTGCGCCCGGCGAATATGGACGAAGGCTGGCTCGGGCGCATCATCGACGAGGCGGCTATCAGCGAGTTGGAGAGCTTAGAAGGTGTTGATCCCTGCGGAGAGAACGGCGAGTTTCATACCGTTGTGCTGAATGCGCCGTACTTCGGCGCGCCTTTGGTGATAGATATCGCGGGCATCCATCGTGCCGACAACATGGTATTCGCTGACATTCGGCCAAGGCGCGTTTAACGGCCTCCACCGGCCGGGCATTATGTTGCTACCCAACCTGTCGGAGTAGTGAATGCGATTGCCCCTGGTGTTTGCCACCGCGCTGCTGATGTGTTTGATGGCGGTCAGCGCCGGCGCGGTGGTATATGTTGACTGCAACGCTCCGGGTCCAGTTCACAACGGAGCGAGTTGGCAGTCTGCATTCCTGTCGATCAGCCAGGCGCTTGCCCACATCGGAAACGGCAGCGAGATCTGGGTCAGGACAGGCACCTACAACGAGCGCCTCACGCTCAACACCTACACGACCATCTACGGCGGATTCCTCGGCCACGAGACCTCCTTGGGTCAGCGGATGATCGGCGCGTTCCCGACCGTCGTCAGCGGTCAGCGCAGAGGAAGCGTTATCACTATGCCAAACGGCGCTCGCGTCACACTCGACGGCCTCACCATCAAGAACGGCCTTGCGGAGCGCGGAGGAGGCATATGGTGCGCCACGGATGCAGTCGTCAACATTCGCAACTGCCGCATCGAGCACTGCGAAGCCACCATTCTCGGAGGGGGAGTCTATTACGATACCTACACGCAGGGCACGATGTCCGACTGCGTTGTCACGAACAACGAGGCGCCGGGCGGCGGAGGAGTTGTAGTCCAGTATCACTCCTACCCTACCCTCAACAACAACGTGATCGTCCGAAACCGCGCCACAGTAAGCGGCGGCGGGGTCTATTGCCCCTTCCATTCGGGCGCGTTGGCGAACTACTGCACGATCGCCTACAATCAGGCGGAGGTAAACGGCGGTGGTATCTATGCCTACTATGGCGGTCCCGAGACGTTCAGGTACTGCATCATCGCATTCAACAGCGCGCCTGCAGGCGCGGGGCTATATGCGGACGGCGGCACGTCATCGGCTGTTCTGACAGCCTGCGTGTGGTACGGCAATGTGACCGGCGACCTCGGTGGCTATCTTTTCAGCCTGCCGCCGGGGAACATGACCTGTGATCCCCTTTTCCTAATGCCGGAGCGAAACGAGTTCCATCTAAGGATGGACTCGCCCTGCCCGACAGCAGGCGCATATCCGGTGGCGGACAGCTACGCACTCGACAGAATCGGCATAGCGAAGTTGCTTTCGGACGGCAGTCCGGTTACGTTCCGGAACAAGGTAGTGAGCGCGGTTGATGGGGACACGGTCTATCTGCAGGAGCCTGATCGCACTGCGGGCATCGCAGCGACAGGTATTCCGGGAGCCTCGCCCGGGCGGATAGTGACCGTCGCCACCGGCAGCCTCTCCACCCAATCCGGCGGCACACTTCTGGTCGCAACCTCGTCAACAGTGTCAGATGCTGTGTACCGTACTCCGCCCGTTGCTGTTCCGATCCGCTCGCTGTCTGCTCTTGTGGGCGTCAAGGTGCTGACATGGGGCAGGATCACGGCAATCACCGACTGCGGGTTCGTGCTCTCCGATGGCGATCTCAGCGTTGCTGTGAAGTGCCCCTCGGGAGACATTCGGGTTGGAGACCGCGTTACGGTCGTAGGCGTGCTCAGCATCGAGGGCGTGTTCCTGGCGCCAGATCCTCCCAGGCTACACCACCGCTAGCCAGCCCAGGCTGCGCTCACACTGCTTGGCCGTGCATCACTCCACGTTCCTAATGCTACCAGAGCAGCGTCCGTGGGTGCACAGTGGTTGACGCCGGGGTGACGCCACGGTTAATCAGGTGCTTGCAGTCTGCGCCACAATCTTAAGAACGATGACACATGTTTGCAGGCCATTATCTATTGACAACAACCTCTTCCGTATGTAAAATGCCTACCGAGCAAGCTGTAGCTGACTCCGCGCGCACGCACGCGAAGAGGAGAGCTACCGTCTGCCAATCCATACAAGGAGTGTAATGCAATGAGAAAGTATGTTGTGTTGGGGTTGTGCCTCGTACTCCTCCTGAGTGCAGTACAGGCCTTCGGCGCTGGTCTCACAGGGAAGAACGAGATCTCTGCCGCCGCCGCTTGGGTCAAGGTTTCTGAGGATGGTGGTAATGGCGAGATCACGACGACCCTGGTCGGGGCCTCCTACGGTAGGTACATCTCCGAGAACCTCGAGTTCAAGCTTGACGCCATCTACGCCAATTTCGAGATGGGCGGCGATGTGAACGCTTGGTTGATTGGCCCGGCAGTTGCTTGGAACTTCACGCCGCAGACCCCCTCTTCTGTGATACCATACATCGGCGTGGGCGCGCTGTATGCCAATATCGAGGTGAGTGGCTCTGACAGCTCACTCAACCTCGAGTACTTCGCGGGCGCCAAGTTCTTCATCGGGGGCAACTACGACTGCGCCAGCAGCAACATATTCGTCGAGTACAGGCATTCCGACGTCGACATTTTCGGTGGCGGCGCCGATATCAACATGGTCTGGACTGGCATTAGCACCATCTTCTAGGCCGCAGTAGCAAGTAGAAACAAGACAACGGGGACGCCGATTGCGTCCCCGTTTTTTTGTCAGCCCGGTCCTTTGTGCGCAGCTACGATCTTGGTATCGTAGCTCCCGCCGGTGTTGCCATCTTCGCGCAGGCGTCTTTGATGTGCTCCAACCCGAAACCGTGCTTCTGGAAGAGGTATCCCTCAGTGGCGACTTCGCCGAACTTGTCCGGGATGCCGAGTCGCTTCACAGGCGTGGGATGTGATTCGGAGAGCACTTCGCACACCGCGCTGCCGAGTCCGCCGATGATGTTCTGTGTTTCCACGGTCACAACAGCGCCAGTCTTTTTCGCGGAGGCTACAAGCGTCTTGGCATCAAACGGCTTCACGCACGGGTAATGCAGCACTTCCACGGATAGGCCATTCGCCTTCACTTCGTCGGCAGCCCTAAGCGCAAACGGTGTCATGTAACCCGTCGAGACGAGGGTAACATCCGTCCCTTCGTGCAGTACAACGGCCTTGTCCGGATTGAACTTGTAGCTGTAGTCGAATACCTGCGGCTGTTTGGGGCGTATGAGCTGCATGTATACAGGCCCTTCGTATTCCGCCATCCAATGCAGGCACGATCGAAGTTCATAGGAATCGCAGGGAGACAGCACGACCATGTTCGGCATCGCGCGCATGATCGCAAGGTCCTGGAAGCACATGTGCGTGCCCCCATTGGGTCCGGCGGTGATCCCTGGTGCTGTCCCCACTATCTTCACGTTCGTGTTCGCGTAAGCAACCGATATGGTGACCTGATCATAGACCCGGCGGGTAGCAAACGGGGTGAAGCTCGCGCAGAAGGGAATCTTGCCCTCCACTGCCAGACCGGCCGCGATTCCGATCATGTCAGCCTCCGCGACACCGCAGTTGATGAACTGGCCTGGTCTTGCCTCGGAGAATGTCGGATTGGTACCTGATGCCTTGCTCAGGTCCGCTTCAACGCAGATGATGTTAGGGTTCTTAGTTGCCAGTTCCACTAGAGTCCTGGCATATACGCTTCTCATTTCGAGTTCGTGTAGGTTTTCCATTATGTCTCCTCATACACGTCAAGCTGAATTGACCCTGAAACGGGTTCAGGATGACGTGACGCTAGTATGGCAGGCTGTAATCGTGATGCTTGAGGGCCGTCAGATACTTCTGGTGCGCTTCCTCATTTCCGACCTTGATGTTGTGGCTCGCAGGCGTGTTCTCAACGGCGGAGCAATCCTTGGCTTTGATCGTGTGAGCGATGATCATCTTCGGCTTGCCTTTGATCTCTTTTGCCTTGTTGATCTTCGCGTAGATGTCATCCCAGTCGTGCCCGTCCATTTCGAGGACTTCCCAGTTGAACGCTTTCCACTTATCGACGAGCGGCTCCAGAGTGAGTATCTCGTCCGTGAAGCCGTCGATCTGCAGCTTGTTGTAGTCCGTGATTGCTATGAGATTGTCGAGTTTGTTGTGGCCCGCGAACATCGCGGCCTCCCAAACCTGGCCCTCGTTGGACTCGCCGTCACCGATTATGCAGAACACGTTGTGCTTCTTGCCGTCCATCCGGGCCGCAAGCGCCATGCCGCAGGCACAGGACAGCCCCTGCCCGAGAGATCCGGCGGTCATATCGATGCCCGGTGTGCGAAGCCGGTCTACGTGGCTCGGCAAGTACGTGCCGTCGGCGTTGAGGGTAGCCAGCATAGACTTCGGGAAGAAGCCTCTATAAGCAAGCGCCGTGTACAGCACCGGGCCACCATGTCCCTTTGACAGGATCACCCTGTCGCGGTCTTCCCATTTCGGGTTGCTGGGGTCGATCTTCAGTATTCTCCAGTAAAGCGTCACAACGGTTTCGACCAGGCTGAGAGCGCCACCAAGGTGGCCCGAACCAGCCCGACAGATCATGTCCGTCATCACATACCGGAGTTCGCCCGCCAGCCGGTCGAACTCCTCACGATTGAAGTTGTATTGCATCTTTCATCTCCTAAAGAATCCTGGCGTACAGGGACTTCAACTCCGCCGGAGTGACCTCCCTGGGATTGTTGGCCATGATGGGGTGAAGACTAGACTCGACCAGGTCATCCAGAACCGATTCGTCTATTCCAACCTCAGATAGCTTCGACGGCAGTCCCGCGATGGCCTTCAGCTCAGCGATCGCATCTGCAAATCTGTTGAGGTCAGCAAATCCAGCGGCGCGCGCCAAAGTCGCGCCTCGCTCCGCCATAGCGTCTGAATTGAACCGCATGAAGTGATCAAGGGTCATTGCGCAGGCAGCCCCGTGCGAAAGGTGGTACTTGTTCGAAAGCGGATATGAGCACGCATGCACGGCGGCGTTCTTGGGAATCTGGAACGCCATGCCGGCGAGCAGCGCCGCCCGGCACATAGCGGACCGCGCCTCGATGTCAGTGCCGTCACCCAGCACACGCGGCAGGTTCTCGACGATGAGCGCTGCTGCTTCCAGGGCTAGAACATCGCATATCGGCTGGTGATTCTTCGACCAATAGCCCTCAACCGCGTGTGCTAGCGCGTCCAATCCTGTGCACGCGGTGACGAACCGGGGCATCGAGAGAGTTAGCTCGGGATCGATGAGGGCCACCTCAGGGTACAAGCACTCGTGCGCAAGCGGCGCCTTGAACCCTCGCTCTGCGTCGTCAAGCACAGCTATCGGCGTAACTTCGCTGCCGGTGCCTGCCGTAGTTGGGACCGCAACCAGCGCCACCCGCCGCGTGTCAAACGCCTCGCCTTCCGAGTGGTAACAGCGGATCGATCTGCCCTGAACAGCGACGGCGCACGCAGCTTTAGCGCAGTCCAGCGTGCTGCCTCCTCCGAAGGCAACAGCAACGCTGCACGAAGAGTCTCTGATCAGCGCGGCAAGCTTATCTACACAGGCAACAGTCGGGTTGGGTTCCACTTCGGAAAAGAGCACCGCGCCGGGCCCGAGTTCCGCCAGGGCACGGCTGATCATATCAAGGCCTGCCAACGCCGAATCCGTGACCAACACAGGCCGGGCACCAAATCGCGCGGTGACATCACGCAGCGACCGTATAGCTCCCACGCCGAATATGATCTCAGTTGGTTGCTTGTAGACCCACATATCTATGCCTTTCTCGCCGAACCTGACGCGACAAGCTGCTTCACATCTTGCACTCTGGGGCGAAGCTGATAATACTCCTCGTCCGAGCCCGTGCGCTAGGCTCGTGGCTTGCCGCGTGACTCGCGGCCTCTACGGACGACTTCGAGTATAACGTCGTCTGCTATGTGATCTCTGGCTACAAATGCGGCACCGCGCGCGCCCATGAGATCATCGCCCTCGAAAAACGTGATCTCAGGCAGAGCGATGCCCAATCGGGTGATCTCTCGCTCGACCCTGTCCAGGACGCTGGCGCGAACCTCTCTTGGGAGCCTGCTGAAGATGCCTTCGATGATCAGCCGGTCCGGCGAATACATCATGACCGCGCAGTAGATGGCCTGCGCGAACGCGGGAATCGCATTGTTCGTCCATTCCCGGACAAACGGGTCCTCGGGCGAGGAGATCAGTTCCTGGAAATGTCGGTGATCGCCGCGACCGCGGGCGAGCTTGAGAATCGCGCCCCCGGTGCAAACATCCCGGTAGTGCCGCGTGGGCGTCTCGTTTCCGAATGGCAGCAGCCCCAGATGGCCGGAGTAAAGCTCCGAATCGTGCACAACGGCCGCCGATAGCCCGAATCGGTTCAACACGAGCACATCCATTCGGATATCCCTTGAGTGCTGCATCCGATGATGGCCAAGTGCGAAGCAGATATCGTTCGGGGCCGCATACGTTTCAACGGGGCACTGCGCCCTGACCGCAGGGACGAACTGCATCTCCGCAAGCCCGCCCTGCAGCTCGGTCCTGACCCTGCCCAGTCCCTGATTGATCACGGGGCCCGGCAACGCAAGACCGATCGCGTAGATCTCCAGATTCTGCGACCCGGCAGAAGCAACAAGGGAGGCGCTTGCGGCCGCCACTTTCGCCACTACGGACTCAGGGGTTGCGTCAGCATTCACAGGCATCCGATACACGCTGCGGATGCTATTGGCGAAATCCAGAACGATGCCGCGTATGTGCGTGGCCTCCAGGTCTACACCGATCGTGCAGCCCTGGTCAGCCCGCAGCGAGAGCGTCTTAGACCTCGGGCCGCGTTTACCGGTCTGCTTGGTGTCCTGCTCCACCACGCTCCGCTGCTCCTGGAACCCTGCAACCAGCCTGCAGACGTTAGGGAAGCTCAAGTGGAGGTCCCGAGCGGCATCGCGACGCGTAGCGCCAGGGTGGTCGAGTATGTAGCGCAGTATTCTCAGACCGGTGCGCTCAGCCGAAGTCTGGTGTCCTCTGGCCCTGGTATTCTGCGATTTTCCAAAACTGGGTGGCATTAGTAAACATCCGGAATGCTGTCCTAATAGTACAGCTTCCGGATGTGACTTGCAAGCGCTTTCGCGTCTTGAATTGCCTTGAGGAGCATCGGAGCAGGCCACCGCTCCACGGGTACAATCTTAGAATGGTGAGCCCGCGCGCTTCACCTCAGGCATCGGCCGGTCCGCAGGCCAGTCGACCAGGTACTCGATGCCCGGAAGCAGATCGAATACGTCGTCTGCAAGCGGCGCGTCACACTCAGGATCAAGGCAGACTCCCCAGACACACTTGTCTGACAGGAACGCAACTTTGTTGCCTCGCCGCTCAATCTTGATTTGCGGCTTCTCCCACTTCAGGTCCTTGAAGCGCGCCATAAAGAGCTTGTTTTGAGCTACCGTCTCGCCGTTCTGCGTGAGCAACGCAAAGGCGCCGGCCTTCTCGTAACCGAGCTTTTCCAAATCCGCCAGAAGAAACTCCGCTATCACAGTGGCCGCATTAGGAGGAAGCACGGCAGCCGCGCTCCGGTCTACCGGCAGGCCTCCCGCCAGTTGGAACACGCCGAAACGGACGTCGCCGCGCCATTCCGCCGTCGTCTCATTGATACCGTAGATAACGACCCTGTCACCCTCAACTGCGGCAACAACCGAAATGGGAGCAAAAGCCCGCCGGACTGGGTGGTACGAGAGCTTCCGCCGGAGGTAGTAGTCAACGATGGTCCAGCCGTGACTCACGGGCCAGGTGTCGTTATACATCCAAAAAATGGCCGATGCTGAGCTATACATCCTCCGTCGATAGTTGTCGATATACTCGCGGAGCCCTTCGGCTTGAAGGAGGCCGCTCAGGAAAGCGTAGTCCTCGAAGCTGACGTCATCGGGCGTGAGACCCAGCCATAGGTCGAGGCCCTGATAGCAGACACCGCCCATACTCCAGTAGTTGCAGGCATTGTCGTGGAACTCCCAAACAGGCGAGAACACCCGCCTCTGGTCCTCAGGAATGAACTGCTTCAGAGTAGCCAACCCGGTAGCGCCGAGCACTCCGCCCTCGTTGGGGAAGCGGCTGTAGTCAGTGCGGTACCACCAGAAATCCGCGCCTGCCTCCCCGAGGGACACCTGCCACGGGTGCTGATCCCCAGTCGAGCGGTCGTTCGGGTACCTGAACTCAAGCGAATAAGGTGAGCTGCGCCAATAAGGCATGGATGGGTTCTCTTCGTCGATTATCCGCGGAATCACGAAGTGGTACAGGGCGTAGTCGGGCCAGGCTTTGTCCTTGTCGTAGCCCCAACCCCAGGCGCCCCATTCGAGTTCGTTGTTACCGCACCAGACGACGAGGCTTGGGTGTGGCGACAGATCGCGCACCTGGTAGGTGATCTCCTCCCTGACGCTGGCAAGGAACTCGGGATCGTCGCTCGGATACTTGGAGCAAGCGAAGATGAAATCATGCCAGACCATAACGCCCAGCTCATCGCACGCTTCCAGCATGGCGTGGTCGGCATAGAGTCCCCCACCCCATATCCGCAGGCAGTTGCAGTTGGCATCTACCGCCAGTTCGACGAGCTTGCGGTAGCGATCAGGCGCGAGGGTGGAGTATATAGTATCCGGCGGGACCCAATTGCCGCCCTTGGCGAAGATGGGCTTGCCGTTGACCTCTAGAATGAAGTAGCGGCCTCCCTCTGGATGCGGGTCCTGCTTGATCTCGACTTTCCGAATGCCCGTGCGGCGCTTCGTGGAATCGACGATCTTACCGTCGATTTCGATCTCGCACTCGACCGTGTAGAGCGGCTGGTCACCGTGCGGGCGCGGCCACCAGAGCTTTGGGTTGTCTATCTTAACGGATATGTCCTGCCGGGATGCTCCGGGGGGCAGTTCTACGGTGCTCTCAACTACTCTGTCGGCTTCGGGTACGCGGACGCGGATGATGGCCTGTGTTGGCTCCGAGTTCACACTCGCGACATGCGCCCGTACCACAATTGTTGCTACTTTTTGGCCGGTTTCGAGCGTGGAATAGACTGTAAGTGCATCTATTCGCGCGGAATCAGTCCATTCCAGCCTGATTTTGCCGGGAATTCCTACGTTTACGAGGCGCGGAGACCAGTCCCAGGAGAACTGGCACTGCGGCTTCCTGAGCCAGGAGCGCTTGTGCAACTGGTGGTCCAATCCGCGGTTATAGTCGTTGCCTGGCTTGTCCGAAACCGAGTAGAGGCCGCTTTCGATGCGCACCGCGAGCGCGTTGCTGCCCTCTTTCAGCTTGCCGGTTACATCTATCCGGCAAGGAGTGAAGAGATTGGCGTGCGAGCCGACTTTCTCGCCGTTGAGATAGATATCCGCGACGAGGTCAAGCGAGTCGAAAACGAGCCATGCGTGCTTGTTGATGGCATCCGCAGGGGCTTCGAATGTGCGGCGGTATACCCATACCTGTTCCTCGACCCAGCGCTGGTTCTGCGCGTTCAGGCCGATATTCCGGTCGTCAACAAGGCCCGCGCGCTGAAGATCGAGGTGTATATCACCCGGAACCTCGGCGTCTATAAACACTCGCTCGCTTACTTCCGGGGCAACAAATGCCTCCGGCGAACCGTGCTGTCCATCGAATCCGCGTGCTTTCCATGTGCCGTTCAGATCAAGCGTTTGTAGCATCAGCTTTGCTCCAGTCAACTACGAAGGTGTCACTCCCGACATTATAGCGGCTGAGTGAGCAGGAGGGAAGTGCGAACGCAAGACGCAGCGCAAATGCGTCGTTGGGTGAAGAGCGGACCCAACACGGAATCACGAAAGGGCAGGAACCACTGAAGGGACTTCGTGCAGCTTCAAGAGTCAGAACAACTCTAAAGTCTGCTGTCCGCCGCGGGTCTTGTGGGGGTCCGGGAACAAGAGGTCGAAGTCGTCGCCGAAGGCTTCGCGGAGCCTGCCGGCGAACTTGTAGAGCTTCTGCAGAAGATAGTCCCGGTCTTCGTCGTTGTTGTACTCGTCAGCGAGTGCGATGGAGCCATCGTTGCGCTGGTAGACCATCACGTAGTCACCTACTTTGGCGGGGGCTGGTGCTTCTATGAGTTCAGGAAGCTCGGTTGGCCGGAGCGCTCCTTCAACAGGCTCAGGATGCTCCGCCGGCGGACGCGAAGATGGCGTGCGGGGCGTTCTTGTGACGGCTTTGGCCAGACGTCTGCGGCCCGCGCTGGTGAAGGTCTTTTCGGTGACCCGCTCACGGCGAGCGAAGTCCTCGATGGTCAGTTCGCCGGACTCGATCCTGCGGGCGATCGATTGGTACAGCTCAACCGCTGCTTTCGGATCATCACGCAGGAGGCAATCGGTCATATCCGCCAGAAAATGCAGCAGGAAAGGCTCCTCCGCGCGAGAACGGAGCGCCGATCCGCGGAAGATCTTCTCACCGTTGTACTTCTCCAGCACGTAGTTTTTCATCTTCAGCGAGATCATCGCGCGGTAGCGTCCGTCGTGGGCAAGCCGGATGCCCTCCGGGAGCGTGTCGCCGATCCGTTCGACGTAGGCAAGCTCTGATTCTTCGTCCCTAACGCCCTCCGGCGGTTGGAAGTAGACTCCGTCCGTGTCCACCTCGATGACACTGCTGCCGGTCCTCTCCAACTCCTCGACGATCTTCTTCACGAGAGCCTGCCCGCCGGTGGTGACCTGCGCCGCAGCCTCGTAGTCGTTGAAGTTGAACGAACTGCCGCCCAGGTAACCATAGAAGGAGTTGATGAGTATCTTGAACGATGCCTGGAGGCCGTCCCAGTATGCCCGTTCGCGGCCTGATTGGACGCTTGGCGATCCTTCGACACGCTCAGGATGCTTCGCTTCTTTTGCCTTCCGCTTGGCCTCGAAGCGGCGGCGGGTGAGTTCCTCCAGAGCAGGTAGGAACACATCGAGCACATCGGCGCGGGGTTTGATCTTTCGCGTGAGCATGAGGCTCGGGTAGAGGCTTTCGACATCGCACTTTACGATGGGCCTGATCACGCCGGTTCTGCGGAGTTCCGTATACCCGCCGGGGACGGCTCGGCGTCCGCCGGACTCTTCGCGCGGAGGCATCGGAATCGCGTGCCGCTGCCGGAGGTATTCGCGGATGAACAGATGGTTGATCTTCTCGCCCGTGCCGGAGGTTGCAGCGCGCTCATAGGATTCGGGGATCATCTGGGTGAGGTAGAACTCCGCCGGGCATACAAGCGCGGCTACGGAGCGGGTCTCGCGCACATCCTGAAGAGCATAGGTACGGACGCGGTCCGGGTTGTGCTTCCACTCGGATGCGATCTTGTCCAGTGGGATGATCTCACGGTCGGGTTCCGAGATGCCGAAGGCCACGGCGACCGCCTTGAGACCGTGGCTGGAAAGCTCCGCGCGGGATACATCGAAGCGCTGCACGGCGAACAGGGTGTCGATCACCTGCCGCCCGTGGATATGCACCGGGATGTAGGGGCGGGAGAAGTAGCCTATCATGCAGTTCAGACGGCTGCCGAAGGCAAGCTCCGATCCTTCGACACGCTCAGGATGCTCCGCTTGCTGCTCGGTGGCAGGTCTCGACCCTTCGACGGGATCAGGATGCGCCGGTTGCTTTGCAAGCCTGGCGTCGCGGCCCAGCGCGAGAGCTATGCCGTGCTGCCTGGCACGCTCGGCAAGATACGGCAGGTCGAAGCCGAATATGTTGTGCCCCTCGATGATGTCCGGGTCGCGCTCGTGGACGACACGCATCACGCCTCTGAGGATTTCCTCCTCATCCCCCTCCACGGTCGTCTCGAAGCCGCGGTTGTCGGAGATCGCAACGAGGATTATGCGATGGCGGGGCTGTTTCGGGTCGAAGCCTATAGTCTCTATGTCGAGTTGCATCCGCACGGGGTCGTCGAATGCCATTCCTTTAAACAGCGTCTGCCCGGAGCTGATCAGATACTGCCGGACGGGGCTCGGGTGTGCGATGTGGTCGGCGTGTGATTCCCGAATCCACTGACGCGCGTTCTCATAGGCGCTGCGCGTCCGGAACTCAGCAAGCCAGCGGTAGCCCTCGCCCTCGAGTTCGGTCCACTCAGCATCCTGCAGCGGAGGCCTTTCCGTGGTCAGTATCCACCGGCGGAACGGGCGGGTTTCGGTTACAACAGCGCCGTCCACGCGGCGATAGAGCCGTACCGAATCAGCGCCCGGTTCCACCGCGACGATGCCCGGCGTGGGATCACTGCCGAAGAGGATTGTGTTGGCGTCTGGCATGCATCGATTATACCATTGGGGAGTTGGAAGGTTGGAAGGTTAGAAGGGGTGCATCCCTCATTGAAGGTAAGGACCTGCGTATGGTGCAAGGTCAATATTAGGATTGGTCAGCAGCGATGCGCGCAGGCTAAGCATAGCCTCTGCGCCTTCTTGAGACCAGCGCATCCCCGAACCTTTCAGCCTCATGCCTACCACTGTTTTGCAGGCACTCTCCACCAAGCCACTGCCAATGTGATAACCGTTAGCTGCGAGGCTCGCGTAGCGCATGCGATCCTTGTTGTCGGTGAAGTACTTCAGGTTTAGTCGACGAACCTCTTTGGATTCGTCATCAGCCGGCTTCCAGGACCTCATCGACCGAATCACTGACTCCACACAGTCCGACAGTAGGTCGGCCTGTCGGGCTCTGACCCACTTGCCCGCCGCTTCTTTGTCCTCGCCATACCAGGCGTTTGCTACTGTCCCAAGGTGCTCGGACGCGTGATAGTAGTCCAGTATCTGAACACCCTTCGGGTAGTGGTGGGCAAATGACCGCCATATCCAACTCGCTCCATCGCCAAGACAAGCCACATCACGAGCATTCTCAACACCGCGCCTAAAAGCACGAGCATAAACCTGGTCACCAAAAGAATCCACTCGCTCCAGCGTGGCAAGATACTCCTGATTAATCACTTCGGCCTTACCCTTGCGCTCGCGAGTCTCGTAGATCACGCCAGTCTTTGATTCACGAGTCCCACCACCGCGCATTGGGACCCCAGTTCCGTCTATGCCTATGTACAGCCGGTTAGGCGAAACTCTGGGAGCTATAGCATTGCCCGACAGAACTACCGCTTCCCGCGACCTGTTCTCTGACGCCACCTGGTGGCCGACAGCCTCAGCGATCCGTTCGCAGGTGTTCTTCGATAAGTCCAAGTCGAACAGCACCTCAAGCTCCTTGGAAAGCCGCTCAAAAGGTATCCAAGCAGCAAGTCGGGCCACGCGTGTCCGAACAGCTATGCTTGTACACAGACTGTCGATCCCCAGCTTTCCATCTATGGGAGCAAACCCGCCGCCACACGCACTGCAGTAATAGTAGGCACGCCTAAGCACATGCTCGCAGCTCAGACTGACGAGACGCTTCCTGTAGTAACCCTTGAACTCGGCGATCCCGCCACAACCGCAAGCCATCTTCGGACCAACATAGCCACTGCCGTGCCTGCCGCAGAAGCTTTCTTCGATCTCATGCTTGATCTGCTCGCCAACATCCTGGCTGATCTCCTCAATCTCAGCAAGCGTTCCAGGTTCTTCAGGCGTCTTCTCCTCCAGCAGCTTGCGGAAACGCTCCGTCAAGCGCTTAATCATCTCGTCTCTGCTCTCGGGCTTCTTGGACATCGTTCACCTCATCAGCATTCGCTAATAAGGAATTCGACATCGGCCACCCGAAATCATGCCTGCTCACCCAAAAAATCGCTCTACCATTACTTTGGGATGCACCCCCCGGCGCTATCGAAAACCGGGCAGCCGAATGCTGATGCTGCTTCGTCACGTTTCTCGGCCTGAATGTCCGCGACCGCCGCTATCGCCGCGCCGCCTGACGCCGCATAGCAGTCCGCGTGCATATGCCCCATAAAGCCGTATCCAACAAGCCCAACCTTAAGCATTCGCGCCTCCGTCTGCTCGCAAGTAAGTGTCACGACATTATATGGCCGGCTGGCGTTCCGCGCAAGCTGTGGAGGTGCTACAATGGCATGTGAAACGATGGGGTCTCATCCTGCGTCTGTTGATGGAGAATGGGAGGAGAGCTGATGTCCAACACGATCTCTCGACGCGACTTCTTGAGGACGGCTGCTGTAGGGTGCGCCGCGATGGCTTTGCCCAATCTCGCCTTCGGCGCGGCGGCGCCAGCCAAACGGCCTAACATACTGCTCATCACGGCCGACGATATGAACCTGGATTCCGTCGGTGTCTTCGGGTGCAGGATCCCCGGCATCACGCCGAACATCGACAAGCTGGCAGGGCAGGGGATTCGCTTCACGAACGCGCACGTGACGATAGCCGTCTGTCAGCCCAGCCGGTCAGTACTCATGACGGGGCGCTATCCTCACAGAAACGGCGCACGAGGTTTCGAGCCCATCAACCCCGCGGTGACGACTCTTCAGGAACGCCTCCGCGCTGCCGGCTACCTGAACGGGATCATGGCCAAGAACAACCACCTGCTGCCGATGGAGAAGTTCTGCTGGGACTTCTCCATAAATCCCGAGGAGCTTGATATGGGGCGCGGCCCGGCGCTCTACTACAAGTTCGCAAAGCAGTTCTTCGAGCAGGCGAAGACCCAGGGCAAGCCATTTTTCCTGATGGCGAACTCGCAAGACCCGCACAGGCCGTTCGCGGGCGGTGATCCAGAAATGAGGCAGTGGGGGAAGCACTACCCCTACAGCAAGAAGTATGAACCGTCCGACGTCCAGGTCAGCGGTTTCCTGCCGGACATCCCCGAAGTCCGTACCGAGCTGGCGCAGTACTTCACATCCGTGCATCGGTGCGACGAGACCGTGGGAGAGGTTCTGCGGGCGTTATCCGAGACAGGCAACGAGGAGAACACGCTGGTGATGTTCTTGAGCGATAACGGCATGTCGTTCCCGTATTCGAAGACGAACTGCTATCTGTTCAGCACGCACACGCCGTGGATCGTCCGCTGGCCGGGCAGGATCAAGCCGGGGCAGGTGGATACGCACTTCATCTCCGGCATCGACTACATGCCCACGGTTATCGAGGCGGCGGGGCTGGAGCCTGTGCCGGGAATGGACGGGAAGTCCTTCATGCCGCTGCTGAATGCCCAGGATCAGACCGGCCGGGACTGCGTGTTCACAGTTTTCGAGGAGCAGGTGGCGAGGGTCCAGTACCCGATGAGGTGCCTGCAGAACGCGAACTATGGCTACATCTACAATGCCTGGTCGGACGGTAAGCGGACGTTCAAGAACGAGCCGATGGGAAGCATCAGTTGGCGGGCGATGCAGGCTTCCACCGATCCGAAGATCGCTGAACGCGTCAAGCACTTCCTGTACCGGACGCCTGAGGAGCTATATGACCTGAAAGCTGATCCGAACTCGCTTAGGAACCTGGCCGGGGACCCGAAGCATAAGGCTGCCCTGGAGGCTATGCGCAAACAGCTTCTCGACAACATGACCAGGACGGAGGACCACATACTGCCTGCGTTCAAGGAGTATCTCTCGTCAGGAAAGCAGATATGGCAGCCGGAGGTGAGGCAGAGGTTTCCCGGCGGACGGAAGAGGGCAGGGAAGCAGAAAGCGGCAGACCAGAAGTAGCGAACAGAGAGTGGAGAATAAAAATGGCCGGCGCTGAAAGCGCCGGCCATTCGTTGTTTTCTTCTGGCTGTGGCTCGCGCTAGAAGCTGTAGCCGCCGGAGAACGAGAGAAGCGATAGCCCCGTCCTCAGACCGCGCTGCAGCGCGAGTTCCGCTTTCCATTCCTGCGCGCTTTGCAAGGCGCCGAGGCCAAGCGTCAGCCACGTCTCGCTCCCATAGACGTTGGAATTGGGCGTCTTGTTGGTGAACAGCCCGTAGCGGATCGGGACGCTCAGGCTGCCCCGGCGGATGTCATACTCGCCTCCGAAGTAGAAGTTCCACACCGAATTTCGGGCCAAATCGCCCCCGGCTTCGGTGTTCGCAGAGCCATTGCGCGAAAGCTGCAGCGACCACTGCACCTCGTTCTCCGAGTCACCAGCCGCAGGCTGCCGATAGTTCGCGCCGAGCAGCAACCTGTCCGGGCGCTCGTCTCCAAAGCTCGCGCCTTCGAAGTTGCTCAGGCTGATCTTCGTGAGATACGATGCGCCGACTGTCAGGTTCCTTGTACCCTTGAACAGCGGATTCCAGAGCGCGCCGATGATGGCTCCATAGCCCTTGCCCTCTATAGTAGCGGGCTCGATCTCGGCCACAAACGGCTCGGGATCTCCCAGCCATGTCTCCTCCACCGTCCCCGACACCCGGTTCTTGGCTACTGCCTGCAGCACCCCAACGCCAAGGCTGAGGGCGTCGGTCTGCTTCCAGCCGTAGCTGATGGTGTTGTAATCCACCCGCAGCTCATCACGAGTGACTATCGTCAAGGTGTCGGCCTCGCCGAGCTCCAGAGGGAAGAACTCCTGATAAATCGTCCAGTCCCTGTTCAGGAAACCAGCCAGCGAGCGGCTGATGCTCAGGGTGCCGCCACGCGCCGGGTTCTTTCCGATGCGAGCCGATATTCCAATGAACGCGGTCTCGCCGCTGGAGGTCCCTGCCGAGCTAGTCGTTGCCCCGTCGGCGAACCCCGGGAACACGCTGAAATCCGTTGAACCGAAGTACGTGTCCTGCGTTATTCCCGGCAGCGTCTTCACAACCGCGCTCACTTCGGTCTTGTTCAAGAAGCTAAGCCCGGCGGGGTTCCAATATGCCGCTGTCGGATCGTTTGCTATGGCGACGAACGCATTTCCCATAGCGTCGGCCCTTGCTCCGACACCGAGGAATTGTTCGGTGTCCGGCGGGCATCCGTCTGCCGCCGCTACTGGTAGTGCCAGCATCGCCAGAATGCTACACGCGATTACCGCGCACAGTGTCGCTTCCCTGCGACTTGCTACTGGTCCCATCTTGCACCTCTTTCCCATTTACTTGACCCAGAACCTAGAAAACTCATATAGCTTCAACGTGTTGATCAACGGTTCCTCCTTGGATGTCGGAAGTACCTGGCCGGGCATATTCGGCTTATCCGCCTGCCGGACGTTACCGATGCTGACGATGTCCGAGTACTTCATCTCAACCTGGAAGGCGTCAGATGCGCTGACCACGCCTCTCTGGAGCGTGTAGTCGGTCTCCCACGTGTTGACGATCACGTAGCCCAATCCCTGAGCTACCTGCGACGGATTGGTGTTGACGATCGACTGCGGCGCCAGGCGCGGCATGCTCGATAGCAGCGTCTTGCGCAGAGCCGTCGGTCTGCCGTCGCTCTTTCTGCTGTAATCCTGCAGTTGAGGCGTCGCCGTCAGCGTATGTCCGGCGAACCACCAATCCCGGTTGGAGTCCATATAAGCTTTGGTAGGATCCCTCGGGTCCGTGAAGACTGGCATAGTCACTTGCACTCTGATCTTTGTAGTCGAGCCCAACCGCAGATAGGCGCCGTTCGCTGGGCTGATCACCTTAGCGGTAGGCACGAGCTTCGCAGCGTCATAGACAGCGAACTTGTCATAGATTTCCGTGGCCGTATTGTTGTTGTTGTCAACCGCCCGGATCCGGAACTGGTAGGAGCTTGACTCAGGCAGGTTCGAGACGTCGAATGGGACGTTTCCGACCTGCGCCGTGTCGGAAACCAAAGGGATCCACGGATCGGAATCGCTCGCTCGATAGTCCACGACAACAGAAGCAATGCCGCTATGTTCGTCGGACGCGGTCCAGTAAATCGTGTAGGTGTTCTGGACCGGGCTGCTGACGCCCATCCAGTTTTTCCAGAACACGTAGTCGAAGTCTCGGCCGGGCAACGGATCAACGAAATCCAGGGACACGGTCGGCGGTGTGCCATCCGAGGATACCTCAGCCTCAAAATCGACCGTCGTCGTATTGCCAGCCGCATCGAACGCCTTGATGTGAAGCGTATGGGTGCCGGGGGTGAAACCGACGGCGCTGAACACATACGGGCTGGACTGCGCCGTGTAGGGTCCGTCGTCCAAAGCGACTTCGTAGTGATGAACCCCCGAGTGCGCGTCACTGGTTGCCCAGGTTACGGTCACATTGCCCGCGCCATCGTAGCTATACCAGACAGGAGGATCGCTGACCGGCGTAAACGGGAGAGGCCCGGTCCTGTCCAGATAGATACTCACATCCCTGATCAGTTCCTTTCCGAGATTGTCCACGGCTTTGACATGCACGGTGTGGATGCCGTCGCTAACGCCGCTCACGTTCAGCGGATAAATACTGGTCTGGGTGGAGTAGGCTCCATCATCGAGCGCCACTTCGTAGTGACTGATCCCCGCACCCGCGTCTGTAGTCGAGAATTCTATGAATACGGTGTTCTCGTTCGTCCAACTCGCCGGGTTCGCGGTAGGCGTGAATGTCACCGGGGCCGACTTGTCAAGATAGATGGTGACATCCGCGATACATTCATTACCCGCATTGTCGACGGCTTTGACGTGCACTGTGTGTGTGCCGTCTCCGACTTCGGTTACGTCCAGCGTATAGGTGGGACTACTTGAACCTACGGAGTAAGGCCCCGCGTCGAGCGCTACTTCATAGTGGCTAATCCCGCTTATGGCATCTGTGGTGAGGAACATGATGAGGACGGAGTTAGCGTCCGTCCACGTTTCCGGGTCCGCCTGCGGCGTGAAGTTGACCGGCGGCGTCGTGTCGATGAGCAACTTAGTCAGGTCGCTTACAGAGTTGAAATTGCCGGCAAGGTCTTCGCCGGAGATGACGATCTCGGCGTTACCTTCCGGATCGCTGGCCAGGACGGTGTATTTGTAGGTGTACTGCAGTCCATCGACTCCAACGAATACGGCGGGATTGCCCTCCACCGTTACCGTCGGGTTAGCTCCCAAAGGCTCCGAGGCGCTGAACAGTATCAGTACCTCCTTGCCCACTTTGGCGATCGGCGGGTCCGCGTCAATGTCGGTGAACGACGGGCCTACGTGGTCGTAGTTAGTCTGGCACGAACCACTGCCCGTATTCGTCTCGGTCGTGTTTCCAAGATTGTCTGTCGCCACGAAGCCGAAATAGTAGGTGTCATCGTCGGTCATACCATCGAAGTCGAACGAGCCCGAGGCAGTCGTTGAGGACATGCCGGTATCGGTCCATTCTCCGGTCTCGCCCTTCTTATACCAGAGGGCAACCCCGCTCACTCCGCTCTCGTTGTCCTGCAGAGTATAGCTGATGGCAATGGGTGAGCTGTTCGTGGCGGCCGGCGACGTGCAGTTGATCTGCGGGCCGGTATTGTCTATCTGTATAGTGGCGTTTCCACTGCGGTTGTTTCCCGCCTCGTCGAACGCGATGACAGTCACCGTGTGAGTGCCGCTGGACAGTCCCGCGGTGCTCAAGCTGTACGGGCTGACTTGAGTAGTGTAATTAGCTCCGTCAACGCCGACTTCATAGTGCTGGACTCCGGAGAGGTCATCCGTGGTGGCAAAAGTGACTTCCACGGTGTCCGCGTTTGTCCAACCTGCAGGATCGACCGTAGGCGTGAACGCGTTGGGCGGAGTCTTGTCCACAAGGATGGTAGCGTCCTTTTCGGTGTAGTTTCCAGCCGCATCGTAGGCTCTTATGTGCGCTGTATGAGTGCCGTCCGCGGCGGCGCCTATATCGAGCATACAAGGACTTGTCTTTGTGGCAAATGCTCCCTCATCAAGGGCTACCTCGAAACGATCCAGACCGGACAGGGCGTCTGTCGTAGAGAAAGTCAGGATAGCGAACGGGGCGCCGGTGTAAGTGCTCGGGTTGACTGCGGGAACGAAGTCCTCCGGGCCTGTCTTGTCCAGATATATGGTGATATCTCTGATGACCTCATCGTCCAGCTCGTTTATGGCCTTGACGTGCACCGTGTGGGTGCCGTCGGATGCGCCCGAGACGTCCAGGGGGTAAGGACTGGTCCCTTCGGTGTATGGTCCGTCGTCAAGGGCGACTTCATAGTGATCGAGCAGCGGCACTGAGCCGCCCGCATCGAAGTAGATCATCACCGTGTCTGCGTTCGTCCAGGTTCCGGGGTCGGCGTAGACCACGAAAGCGCTGGTCGTGAAACTCCAGACGGGCCCATCGACCGATTCGTCCAGGTTCTTTGCAACCACTCTCCAGTAGTAGGTGGTGCTCGCGGCGAGGCTTGTCCCATCAAGGTCGAAAGTCGGCTCGGGCACGTCTGAAGCTGCCAGCGCGCCCGGATCCTTAGCCTCCACATCGGCCTGAGAAGTGCTCAAGTAGACGTCGAAGCTGTAGTTGGCTTCGCCTGGTGTCCATGTCAGCTCATTGCCGCCCCCGACTGAGGGGACTTCCGTTGCGCCATCAGCCGGAGCCGCAGGCGTCGGCGCAGTCGGGATGCAGGGCGCGAAAGCGACGGAGTCCCAGTAGGTTCGTTTGCCGGTATCCGAGGCGTCAGGGTTAGTCTCCAGACGTACCGACTTGGTTACTCCTGCGTCGTATTTGAGGCAGGGAGCTACAAGGTGCCACTGGTTGCCGCCCGCGCCCTGATTAATCGACACAACGACGTCGGGGTCGGCACTGTGAACGGTTACAATCGGCTGAAGCACCGGTGACGTAGCGTTATTCGCCCACGTTAGGTAGACGTCGTAATAGCCCCCGCGGCCTTCTGCCGGGGTGAACGCCCATTCACCCCATTTCGCTGGCGTAGCCTGGCTGGCATAGTAGCAGCCCGTTCCGGTCAGCGAGCCGCCTGTCCAATTGGCAAGTGGAGCGGCCGTGCTCTTGGCTGATGAGGTTAGTGGACCGAGGTATGAGAACAGCGGGTTCTGTGGTCCGCCGGCGCCGGCCAGGCGGGCCTCAATGATCACCGGCGTTACTGCCCCAAACGCCGGGCCGCATGACCATGCGACGATCAGCAGTTGAAGAGAGACGAGTGCTATCAGCAGCCTGATAGCTCGCGCGGCCTTCGTGGCGCGCGGTGTGGACGGAATCAAGCATCCTGCCATATATCTTCTCCTTCGGCCAGTCATGGAACAGACATACGTGCCATCTTATGGCACGGCAGCCTTATTGAAGTCAACACTACCAGAAGGGGTGTACACGAGGTAAAGTCGGTTTCCCCCTGATCTAGTTAACGGCAAATGTACGGGGAATCTTTAGACCACAATTGCTGAGTCTTTTGGTATTTTAAGTGACGCGGCGGAGGATGTGGGGACTGGGAGTTCAGGGGTTCTCGGGGGTCTAATCTGATGGCGAAAGGGAGCGGGCGGGGGAGTAGGTTCCCCCGCCGAAGCTGCCTTGGGTGATGTGCTACAGATCCTCGCAGTAGCGCTTTAGGTTCGCCAGACCTATCTCCAGCGCGCGGCGGTTGTCTTCCATCCCCTCGAACTCTATCGAGAGGAAGCCATCGTAGCCGCTTTCCTTGAGGATTTCGATACAGCGCCTGATGTTCACATTGCCGTGGCCGACAATCGCGCCGCGGAGTGGAGTTCCCCCGCGGGATCGGAACCAGCCCTCGCCCGGGTCGGCCCCGGGGCACTTGACGTGGAAGTCTTTAGCATGTACATGGAATGCGTAAGGGGCCATCCGCTTGACCGCGCGCACAGGCTCCTCATCGGCGCACAGGAAGTTGCCGATGTCTACCAGCGCGCCGAAGTTCGGGTTGCCGACCTTGTTGATCAGAGCCTCCACCCGGTCACTGTCCTGGAAGAAGAACCCGTGGTTCTCGATCATTGTCTTGACGCCCTTGTCGGCGGCATACTCCGTCACTCCGGCGTAGCCTTTGGTGACTATCGGCAGAGCCTCGATGTATTCAGCAAGGCCGTTCACTCGGTCAGGGAACCCGCCGGTGGCATCATGGCGCATTTTCGGAGCTCCGAGGGCTGCCGCGATATCTACCTGGCCCTTCAGCCTCTCGATTTCCGCGTCCACGTCGTTCCTGAGGAAGTCCGCGCCGATGGTCCAGCTCATGATCGTCAGGCCGGACTCCGCGCAGGCGTCCTTCACCTTCTTGGCCATCTCGATCGGGTCTACGCCGTCGCCATTGGGAGAGAACCCGGTGAACTCGATCCCCTCGAACCCGATCTCCGCCGCCGTCTTGATCACGCCGAACAGGTCGAGCTTGCCCTCGCTTACGTATCTTGAAAAACTGTAACTGCTGACGCCCAGCTTCATTGCCTGTGGTTACTCCTTTGCTGCAGCTATTCTCCATTGGCTTGGGCACCGCTCGCCAAATGTCCTTCAGAGTCTGTCGCGCCCGCGCCGCAATACTCTGCCGGCCAGACTGCAGACAGGCACGAGCCGCGACAGATCGCCCGGCACAAACCATTAGGCAGCAGATCAGAAGCCAGGCGTGGTTAGCTCTCATATTCACACCAATCTTGGAGGAATGCGGCAGCGGGATAGCTCATCTATATGCATTGTGCATCAGTCCCAGCGTACTGTCCAGCTTGTATGGTAGGGCGCGCGCATCACCGCCCATCGTCAAATAGCTCACCACCGCGCTGCCGAGCGTCATGCCGGCAGATTGCGTCTTCGCTTCTTTGACTGATGAATCAGCAAGCCAGTAGACGTCACCAAGAGCAACGGTGTACGAAGCATCATCCGCTGCCCTGGCATCGCCCACGTAGAGGACGCCATCGACCGTCTTCGCCCCGGCTAGGAAAGGATGCCTCTGAGCTATCACATCCCTGAGCTGCTTTCCGGTCAGTATCGTCTTCAGGACATCAGTGTCCTGCCAGGGGCACATGCGCCTTAGGTCCAGTTCCGTGACCGCACCCGCGCGCAGGCCGTCCTCGATGGCATCGGAGGAAACCAGCCCTATCTGCGTACCACTGACCACGCGAATACACTGAGCGAGGTACTGTCCCATCTCAGCCTTGCTAACAGCCTTATCCAGCCGGGCAAGCTCCTTGCGCATGGACTTGGTGTGCCTATCGATGATCTGCTCAATGTCCTTCGCCGGAGCCTCCGCTGAAGTGACATCGATCATCTTCGCGGTGTAGCTCATCACGCGGTATCTGTTGTCCTCGGCGCGCCGCAGCCGAAGATCGAGCCTGCCGATCCGCACGCCCCATTCACCCACCTGCGTAACGATGGTCCCGCGTACATACGAAGCTGATTCCGTGCTGCCCTGCGGCGGCGCAACGACGGTCGGCTCGCGTAGCCACGTGTGCGAATCGCCGCCCACAATCACGTCGATGCCGGGCACCGCGGCCGCCAGCATCAGATCGCACGCGAACGGGTCCGTAGCATAGCCGATGTGGGTCAGCGCGATAATGAAATCCGCCTTCTGCCTCAATTCCGCCACCACCGCCTTCGCAGCTCCTATTGGATTGCGCACCTCCAGGCCTTCTGCCGACCTGTATCCGCCTACGCGCGGAGCCGTGAGCCCGAACACGCCGATCTTGACGCCCTGCAGGTTGAATATCTTGTACGGCTCAACGATCTCCTTGCCGGTGGATTTGCGGAACACGTTCGCGGACAGCACCGGGAACTTCGCCTGTTTGATCCTGTCGAACAGCACCTGCTGGGCTGCAATGCCTTCCGCGCCCTTGAATTCGTTGTTGCCGAGGGTCATCACGTCGTAGCCTATCGCGTTCATCACCTCGATGTCCGCCTCGCCTTTGAGGCCCCCGATCGGCCCGCGTGTCCACACATCACCGGCGTCCATCACCAGCACCGGATCGGGCGAAGCTTGTTTGATGCGCCTGATCAGCGTCGCCCGGCGCGCCGCTCCGCCGACGTCCGTGAGGTGCTCTACATCGGTTGCGTCGTACTTCACGTCATAAGCGGTCAGTGGGAACAGATGCCCGTGGATGTCATTTGTGTGCAGGATGGTAAGCCCGAGGTACTGCGGCGGGTCGGCGCTCCAGCTTGCGGAGCCGAGGCTGAACAGCAGCAACAGGCATACGAGGATTCCAAGATCTCTCTTGTCCGGGCGGATGGCGTGTGTCATCGGCGGTCTCCTGTCTTGTAGTGACGACATTCGCCTTCGCCATCCGTTGGAGCGTTTCCTGCGGGTTGTGCCGTGGCCGCTACGGGCCGACCCTTACGACGCGCTCAGGTTGCACACTGAGCACCGGGTCGCTGCCGGGGGTGAGGATCCCGGTTGCGGTCGCGTAGTCGTTGTTGCTGATCCCGCTATAGCCGCGGCAGTAGACGCGAATAATGCCCGAACCGTCGTTCAGCTCGAAGAAGTCCGAGTCTATGATCTTCACCCTGCCGTAGGCTTTGAAGAGGTATTGCGTGGATGCACGAGCCAGGGCCTCGTCGAACAGGTGCCTGCTGGATATCGCTGCCACGGGCGCCGCGACATACGCGTGCGTGCTATAGGTTGCCACATTCCCTGCAACGTCAGTGGCATCGACCCTGACGCCGTATGCGCCGGGCGCTCCGGCAGTGAGCAGGCCCTCCCAGGTGTCTTCACCAATCTTGCTGAGGCCGGCCTCCTCGTTCACCATCACAGCAACGACGCCGTTGTTATCGGTGGTGCTCGCCGATATCCGGACCGGGTCGCCCTGCGCCACCATCGCCGGGCTTGCCGTGACCGCCGTGATCGCGGGTGGCGTCGTATCGAGGATGATGCTGTCAGAGAACGTGTCTGATGTGTAGTGGGACGCATCACGATACCGCACGTAGACAGTCTTCACGCCGTCTCCGGCGGGCAGTGTCCACGCTTTGGTCGGCGAGTAGCTCTGCCAGGGCTCGGTGTCGAACACGCCGTCGTTGCTGATCCTCATCTGCGTCACGACGCCGCTGTCATCGGTTGCCGGGAGCGACAGGGTGACTGATCTGGAGTTCGCATAGTCCGCGCCGTTGTTGATGGAGACGCTGCCGCCGGGCGCGATATTCAGCGTCACCTTGTAGAGGTAGACATCGTAGGGCACCCAGAGTGACAGGGTGAAGTAGATCGTCTGGCCATCGTTTTCGACCGCTTGCGGCAGCATGAAGGGGCCATACATGCCACCCCACGCCTGAGAGGAAGTGATGACGGTGACCGGAGCCGACCACGGCCCCCAGGGGTTGTCGGCCTGGCGGATACACGTCCTGTCGGTGTTTTCGTCGAAATACATAATCGTCCAGGCGCCCACGGCACGATTGTAGATGACCGACATCTCGCCCACCGGCGCGGGAATGATGATATCCGCTTCAAACTCGTCGCTCGTCCACTGCGGAACGCCGTCTACCAACCCGTCGAAGAACTGGTAGGCGGCCCGGTTCTCGATCTGCCACGGCAGAAACCTGGCCAGCTTGACGCCGCCGAAGCGTCCGGAGGGAGTTCCCCAAAGATAGATGTATGGGTCGCCGTTGACGCCCTCTCTGGCCGCCACCATGCCGAAGTTTCCGTTGGCGGCGAACGCGCTGTTATCGACGAGTTCGAATGACGTAGTGGCAGGGTTCCATCTTGCGAGTTCCGCCTGGTTGATATACCACTGGCCACTCACCGGCCCCCAGAAGACCACGTTCATGAACCACGCATAGAGCTTCCCGTTGACGCTGAGGCCGCCCGTCGGAATGTTGGTGATCGGGTTGTAGGGAATGCTGCACGTGAAGGTCTGTTTGGCCTTGCCCGTGCTTGGGTCTACTGCCCAGCCGTCCAGGGTGATGCCATTGGCGGGGTTGGTATCAGTTGTCCACGCAACGGTGTTTCTGCGCCAGTTGCCGTTGGCGGTGGGGTCCTCTCCACTGAAAGTGTCTCCGAACAGCAGATAGGTCTTGCCTTGATGATAGATGGGGATGCCGAGGTCGGTACCGCCTATATCGTAGGGTACGCTGGTAATCCCGGGGCCGGTCAGGCGCTGAATGTTGGTGAGGTTTCGGACCCCCGTGATCTTATTTGATGCGACGGACACCGAAGCGGCCGCTATTAACGTCGTAGCAAGAAGAACCGGCGATAGGCGACGCCTCATTGTGACTGCGTGGACTCCCAAGAACGCGATACAGAGGGCCGAGTCTGCCCCCTAATTGCAGTATATCACAGGTCCCGCAGCTTGTCCCCCGCTTGATTGCCGGGTTATTCCGAGACGGAGATCGGACAATACCGACACCTCTCACGGGATGCTGAGCCGCGGCACCGCCGGGCTGAAGGGCTGCGGCAAGTATCTGTGAGCAAACTGGCTGTTTTCCGTAATCGGGCACACGCATACTCGCTTTTCGGGGTAAAAGAGCACAATGAGCACTTTGTAACAGGTTCGAAGGAGGAACGCAGATGAAAGTCCAACTACTCAGCATTTGTGTCGCGCTAATCGCGGTCTCGATCTGCGGCGCTGGCTATGCGCAGTCGAACCCGAATCCAGCGGCGATACAGCCAGGAGGTACGCTTGGCCCGGCGAGTCCCCAAATGGCCGCGCCAGCCGCGGCACAGCCATCACTGAGTCCCACCATGCCAGGCGCCGCCACCATGCCCGGGGCCACGGCTGTTCCCCAGCCCGCGGTACGAGCGCCATTCCCGGGTGTAGCAGGCGCTGCAGTCACGCCGGCGCCCGCGGCGGTGGGGGCTGGCCCGATGATACGCTCGGGCGCAGTGATGACAACCGACGAGAACTTCGTCTACGTCGTCCAGGACGGGATGATTTACAAGTTCCCCAAGGCTGACATCACCGCCACCGGGACACCATTCGCCCCGACCGTGTCCCAGGCGTGCAATCTGTGCGGGACCATATCCTACATTCCAGGGCCGACGGCGCAGTGCATCAACGTGACCACCTGCGTGCCGTGCCCTCCGGGAGCTGGCCCGGGCACCGTGGAGATCGTGTGCAACCCGAACTGCGCGCAGGTCTGTCCGAGTACGTGCCCGTCACCCAGCACGTGTCCCACTGGATGCGTCCCCGCGTGTCCCTGCCAGCAGCACTGTGACCCGTGCGGCAGGCCGATTCCGGTCCCTGAAGTGAGCGCCTGCACCACGGTTACGGTCCCGGCGGGCCTGGGAGCAGGTACCTGTGCGGCGTGTCCCCCGGTTGCCTCGCCCAGCGAGTGTGCTCAGCAGCTCATAGCCTGCCTCCAGAGTCTTTCTGGACCTGAGGTGGACAAAGCATATCTGCAGGGCATCATTACTACCAATATGCAGGTCCTGGCCGTGTCTGACGCCGCGGCGACTCACCTTGGTACGACCAGCCTGCAGAACGCCGCTACCAACTCCGTCGCCGACGCCGGAAGCAGGATCAGTATGGCCCGCAGGTGGCTGAAGTCCAAGTTCTGCCTGGATGTAACGGCCTGTCCTCCGTCACTCGGCCCCGGTTTCGACATCTGCCAGGTGATTTGCGGCAGCCCAGTGTCAGGAGCGGCATTTGACCAGGCATTCCGCAACCAACTGGTGCAGTTCTACACCGATGAGATCGCTATCTCGCAGGTTGTGCTCGAACGCGGCTGCGATTCCCAGGTGAAGGCCGCCGCCGCGCGTATAATAAAGGAAGACCAGGAGCGGATCGCCAGACTCCTGCGCTGCAGAATCTGCTAAGGGATGCGCCTACTTCCTGTCTAGAGCGGTCCGACAAGTCAATGGGCTGGAGCGAGAGCACCGGCCCATTATTCTTGCGTCACACAGAATGCCCTTCACGCAATGCGGGTCCGGTTTGACGACCGCCCGCTCGAGGATAAGCTTCAGCCCGCAGTGCCCGGTCTCCGCCTCGGGCAGTGCTGGGACGGAGGCCGCCCCCACGGGGTGTCTTTCTCCGTGCTTCCAGATTCCGTGGTTCAGTGTTTGTTCCTGATGCGTCTGCGGCGGCGCCTCGATCCGCGGCATTCGATCTTCGCTTCGGACAGCGGTGCGACACGTCGGTATCTGCACATACACACCAACACCCCGGCGGACGCACGAAAATGGGCCGGAGCATCCGGCGCTCCGGCCCATTCAAATACAGGCGAGTGATTCGGCTCTAGTAGATCGACGCGAAGCTGGCTCCTATACCAAAACTGGCCCCCTGGCTGAACTCATCTTCCTCGTCAGTCAGGTTGAACCCTCCGGCGTGGATTGTGAACTGCCGGGTTACTCTCCAACGGGCGCCGGCGTTGACCTTGTCGCCATCCCATTCGCCTATAACCTCGATCCGGTTACCGATATAGGCAGACACACCGGCGAAGAGGCCGCTCAAGGCTCCGCCGCCCAGACCAACATGGAACCTGGGACTCAGGGTTTCGCCCTCCCATGTTCTGACAGCGCAGCCGAACGACTTGCTGGCCACTATGTAGACCGTCGTCTCGATCTCGTCGACTACGTCGGAAATCCCTGCGGCGAAGGCGGGCCGGCTGCTGGTTTCTGGTATGAATCTATATTTGGCATTGATGAGGGTGTGATCGTCGGAATCATCATCCCGCTGGAACCGGTTGATGCCGACCTCGAACCCTTGCGCGATCCCATAGTTCGCCACTATATCGTTCACCGTCCCGCTTGCGACGTCCTCAAAGAATACGCCCGCGTTCCAGTCGCCTCTGCCCAGAGCATCCGCCGACGGGACCACCATCAGCCCGGTGTAACCCCGGAAGCTGGGAATTGCGGCGAACCCCGGCAGGCAGGCTGAGGCAACCAGAATGAAGCACAGTGGTAGCCAGAAACTTTTCATGTCCAAATCCTCCCTTTAAAGATGGCACGACTTCGGCTGGATTTGCAGTGTGCATGATAGCTTGCATAGTCCGCTTCCTTATACCCAGAATGTGCCGTCATGCTTCCTGATAGCGGATTTCTATGTTCGACGGATGCTTGACTGTGCCCACCGCTTAGCTTAGAATGCTCCACATGTGGTTATCTTCTGCTTGTGTGTTGCTTCTGCTGTTCTTCTGCCTGCCGTTGCCTGCCGATCCGCTATCAACAGACGGCATGACGCCGTTCGTTGTGCCCCTGCGAATGGCGGATACGGCTCCGAAACCGGCCTGGATAGAGCGCCCCGCCGGCAAACACGGCCCCGTTCAATCCCGAAACGGGCATTTCTACGCCGGCGACAAGCGCATCAAGTTCTGGGGAGTCAACCTGTGCTGGGGCGCCTGTTTCCCGACAAGGGAGGAAGCCCGCGCGGCGGCGGATAAGCTCTCCGCGCTCGGCGTGAACCTGGTGCGGATTCACAAGATCGACTCTACCGTCCCGAATGGCTCCATCTTCGGCAACAACCATACCAGCACCCGGCGTTTCGATCCGGAGTATATGGATCGCTTCGACTACCTTGTCGCCCAGCTCAAAGCCGCTGGAATCTACATCGACTTCGACCTGTTCACTGACCGCCGATTCACGCCGCTCGATGGTACGGCTGGCTCTCACTGGAACAGGCTCTACAAAGCTGCCATTATGTTCGACCCGGAGCTTCGGGCGCTTCAGAAGGAGTTCGCCAGGCAGTTCATGGAGCACCGGAACCCTTACACGGGGTTGAAGTACTGCGATGAGCCCGCGCTTGCTATAGTAGGGGTCGCTAACGAGACCTCCATGTACTATCAGTGGAACTCCAAAGCTATCGACGACCTCGGTCCCTACTTCGGCCCCCAGTTGGACCGGCTGTTCAACGACTACCTGGCGAAAACCTACGGCGACAGCGAGACTCTGTCGGCAGCCTGGGGCCGCGCGGAGGAACTGGGCAAGGTCAAGCGGCCGAAGTATGGCGAAAAGGGCAAGCATGTCAACGACTTCCTCCACTTCGCCTGGCAGCTAGAGCGCGACTACTTCTCCGACATCTGCAGCTACCTCAAGCACGACCTCGGCTACAAAGGCTGTGTCAGCGGCAGCATGGCCTTCGGGCTCTACGGGGCCGCCGTCAACCGCGACTTCGACTTCATCGACATGCACGCCTACTGGAACCACCCGACGTACCTGCCCAGCGGCCATAAGGTGAACAACCTTCCGATAGCCAACAAGCCGGCCCTCAATTCGTTCGAGATGCTCTCAGTAGGCCGGGTCAGAGGCAAGCCCTTCGCCGTTACGGAGATCAACCACCCGTTCCCGAGCTACTATGACGCGGAGATGATCCCACTCTCAGCCGCCTATGCGGCCAACCAGGACTGGGACGCGGTCGTGTTCTTCGACTTCCACGCCTCCACGAACTGGCACTCGCCCAGGATTCGCAACTACTTTGAGATCGACGGCCATCCGGCGAAGACGATCCAACTGCTTGCGGGATCGGCGGCGTTCCTGCGTGATGTACCGCCAGCTCCCGGCTATCAAGTTCTGTCCGTCAATCCCAAAGACGCCGTGGACATCGCCGCCACCACTCACTGGCTCAACAACGCTCAAGCCCTGCGCAAGAGAGGGATCACCCCGGACCCCCACCAGCGTTTCTACTTGCAGTTCGGGCACACTACCGCCACCGCGATCAACACGGCCTCGAACAACGACTGCCTCCAGTGGACGACTGACTCCTCCGGCGGCACGATAGCCGTCACATCCAAGGGCAGCCGCATGGCGATCGGCCACATCGCTGGCCGGCAGATCGCTCTCGGCGATATATCGATCACCCCGGCCGTCACGGCGACGGGTCACGCGGCTGTCACTCTTACCGCGCTGGATACGGAGGACGTAACCACCGCACGGCAGCTTCTTGTAACCGCCGCGGCTCGATGCGCCAATACAGGCATGATCTGGGCTTCGGACTCCAAGTCGGTCACCAACTGGGGCGAAGCGCCTGCGCTCGCCGAGACCGTTCCGCTCGAGCTCAGTCTCCCAGGCAACTGGCGCGCTTTCGCCCTTAACGCAGATGGCAGCAGGGGCGAGGAGTTCGTCTCCGCGCGTAACGGCAAGCTTGCCACGCTCCGTCTGAACGCCGAAACAATCTGGTATTTCCTGCAGCGCATATAGAATCCAGCAGGTGTTTCACCCACTAATGAATAATACTAAAGCGTATTACCTGCCGCGGTGTCGGCAGCCTGGAGTGACATGCGCAAAATGAGACACATCACCCTCCTCGTCGTTCTGTTCTGCACGATGCTTCCTCTGGCCGTAAGCGCCGGATTTGCCGCCGATGCGGTGACCATCTCCGCCAGGAACTTCGGCGCCAAGGGCGACGGGGTTACCGACGACACAGCGGCTATCCAGGCCGCCATCGACGCCGCCGCCAAGTCCACCGGCGTCGCACACCTACCGGCCGGCAAGTATCTGATCACCAACTCCCTGGTGATCCCGGCCAATGTGACGCTCCTCGGCGAGGGCAGGCATTGGGAGAACAGGGCTACCCAGATTCACATCAAGAAGGATGGTTTCCCTGGCATTCGCCTCACCGGCTTCTGGGCCTCGGTCAAGGGTTTGCATATCCTCTACCCGGACAATACCAACATGAAGGAGCCGACCAGGCACCCTCCCGCGATCCAGATCGAAGCAGGCCATGCCGCGGTTGAGGATATCGACCTCTCGCTCGCGTGGGACGGCATCAGCACTCCTCCGGGCGGCGCGAACGCCGGGCAATCGGTCTTCAAGAACATCACCGGCTTTGCTCACAACGTCGGCCTCCGGCTCGCGGGGCCTGTGGACGTTGTCCGCATCGAGGACGTCCACTGGTTCATCCCGCACGGGGTAGATGCGTTCGGCAACTCGCCTTACTACTACGACAATCGCGTCGGCTTCGAGATACAGAACGTCGATGGCCTCGTGATGACGCGGTGCTTTATGATCTTCGGCAAGACGTTCTTCCACCAGACCGGCAAGGGGTCTTCGCTTGGGCATCACATCAGCCAGTGCTGGGTCGAGCACGTCCAGAACGGCTTCGTGATCGAGGGCATCTGCGGACTCGTGCTATCGGACAGCAACATCCTGATCCACAAGCCGGACGGGTGCGGCATCAAGCTGACGATGCCCAGCCTCTACTACAACGCAACGATCAGCAACACCCAGGTCAGGTATTGCGGAGCGGGCTCCGGCCCGGCGGTGCTCTATTCGCCGACTGAACCGCACTTCCGCAACTGGCTCGGCATCACCAACTGCCAGTTCGACACGCCTCTGAACGGCCCGTCGGTAGTGATCGGCCCGAAGGCGCAGCGAGCGACGATCCAGGGCACGCACATCACCGGCAAGCCCGCCATCAAGATCGAGAAGGGCGCCGAGCAGACGATAATCACCGGCAACTTCATCCAGGGCGGCATCGAGGACAACTCCGCCAAGGACTCTAAGAAGATCATTAAGGACAACATCGACGTAGACAAGTGACATGCCCGAGACTGATCTCTACAGACCGGTGCACGACTATCTGATCGAGCAAGGCTACACCGTCCGTTCCGAGGTGCGGAACTGCGACATCGTTGCGGTGCGGGGCGATGAGCTGATCGTGATCGAGCTCAAGCAGTCGATCAACATCGCCCTGCTCGCGCAGGCTGTGGAGCGGCAGAAGATCACGGACTCCGTCTATGTCGCCATTCCGAGGCCTTCGAACATGCGCAACTGGCAGGCGCGGACGCGGTCGATCCAGGCGCTGTTGAAGCGCCTGGAGATCGGGCTGATACTGGTCCGGGCCGAAGCCCCAACTCCACATTCCGCATACCGCGCTCCCCATTCAGTAGAGGTGCTCTTCCACCCGGTCCCGCACGACCGGCGTAAACAGAGACGCGCCAAGCGCGCCGTGCTGACGGAGATCAACGGCCGCTCGCGTGACCTGAACCAGGGCGGAAGCTGCCGCCGCAAGCTCGTCACCGCCTACCGCGAGAACGCGATCCACATCGCCTGCTGCCTCGCCGACCGCGGGCCGCTTTCGCCTAAGGATATCCGCGCGCTGGGCGGCTGCGAGAAGACCACCTCGATCCTCTACACCAACGTCTACGGCTGGTTCGACCGCATCGGCAAGGCGCTCTACTCCCTGAACCCAAAGGGTCGCCGCGAGCTTTCCGACTACGACGACCTCGTGGAGCACTACATGACCCGCGTACGCGAAGCGGCAGGGTAGGGCGCGCCTCGCAGAAGGAACAAACTCAAGCTCAGTCACCGGTTGTTTCCCTCGTGGCCTGGCAGGAGATTGAGTTTGTTTTGCAACATTTTCTCCTGGCTTCTCTTGCGTTCCAGGGCGTAGAGTGCGCGGTGGAGCTGGATGTCGATGAAGCGCTCGTTTCTGATCATCTCTCCGTAGTTGCTGGTCAGGCCGGGCATACCGCCGAATTTGACGAGTTCCTTGTTTTCGACCGCCTCCGTGAGAAGCGTCCGCCAGGCTGCACGTGAGATCCGGCGCACCAGGAGTTCCTCGAGCGGGTCGCGAGGTTTGAAGTAGGCGCGAAGCTCGTCGAGGAGGTCGTTGTAGTCGCGGCCGACCTTTTCAGCGAGGATCTCCATCGCCGCTTCCGTCTTGGCGTAGTACCCGTGCTGGAGGGCGTTCAGCGACACCCTGCGCCTGCCCGCCGGTGTCTTGGGCCCGCCGATGCCTTTACGGCCATTTCCAGTTTTCGATTTGAGATTCTCAGTGTTCAGTTTGCTATTCTCGACCTGGGATGGATTACTCATAGCTGCTCCTCCTAAACGAACGTATGTTTGGTAGTGTAGCATGTTCACTGGAAATAGTCAACAGTTTTCAGTTGGGAAGGAAGAGCGTGTAAGCCGGAGGGTCAGAAGACCAGAAATGAGCTCAGAGGTGAAGGAGCAAACTGCTTGTGAGAAGGTTCAAACTGGGGGGATTTCGGGGTTAGGGGTGACGAGGTTGTGAGGATGTTCGCGGGGGTGTCATCAGATCTGAGCGTGGGGGCGGGATTTGGCCTGAGTTTGTTCCGGCGGGATTGTGAAATGAGGGGAGGGCAGTTACGATCAAACGGTCCGGAATCCAATGAAATATGGTGACTATTTTGTGCGTTGGCCCTAGACGGTTGAAAATCGCCGAAAATGCACCGAAATGCACCGAAATGAGCGGAAACGAGCCGAAACGGTTGAGAGTTGAGGGTTGATGGTTGAGGGATTCTGAATCGCGAATAGCGCGGATGGGAGGGCCTTCGATTGAAATCGAGGCAACGTGATGCGAAGTCCCCCTGCGGGGAGTGCGAGTGGCAGCGAGATCGACGGAGATTAGCGCGCCTGCAACTGAATTGCAGGGCGACCAAGATACACCGCCGGAATGCCGGCGCGCGCAACGGTCGGCCGATGAGCTAGAGCGCCTACTCGTTCGCGTAGTAAAGGAAGCCTTTACTAGCGCCTCGTTTCGGGCCGGTTAGTTAAGCAGAATGGCGTTTTTCTTTACTATGGAGGATTCGCCCGTGCGCATACGCAAGTATACTTTACTATGGATGCATCCGAACGTGCAGGCGTGTATGTCAACCAATTGTCAGGCGAGCTTCGTTACCGGGCGTTTGTACCGAGACCGCTACCCCCTCACCCGCCGATAAACATGGACATGGAGCTGTGGCAGTCCCTTTCGGACGCCGACAGGGCTCTGGGTCGTTTGGACGGCGTCACGGAAGTACTCCCGAATCCCGACATGTTCGTCGCTATGTACGTGCGAAAAGAAGCCGTGCTGAGTTCGCAGATTGAAGGCACCCAAGCCTCTCTTGTCGACATTCTCGAGTATGAGACTGAGAAGACGGTGAAGGGACTGCCGAGCGATGTCGGAGAGGTTGTCAACTACGTTGATGCTCTGAACTATGGCCTTGCCCGATTGGCCGATTTGCCACTATCGTTGAGGCTTATTCGGGAGATCCACGCGCGACTTCTGCAGGATGTTCGAGGTGGCGAACGGTACCCCGGCCAATTCCGCACCACTCAGAACTGGATTGGGGCCGAGGGTTCTACCCTAAGCCAGGCGTCTTTTGTGCCGCCGCCGCCCAATGAAATGCAGACGGCGATGGCCGATCTCGAGCAGTTTCTTCATGATCCGGCGCCGATGCCTGCGCTGCTCAAGATGGGGCTGGCGCACGCGCAGTTCGAGACGATTCACCCATTCCTGGATGGCAACGGGCGTGTAGGACGCTTACTTATCACGTTCCTTCTGTGTCACAGCGGTATACTCCGCCGCCCGCTGCTCTACTTGAGCTACTATTTCAAGCTTAACCGCCGCGAGTACTACGATCGGCTGACGGCTGTCAGAACCAAGGGCGACTGGGAGGGTTGGCTGAAGTTCTTCCTTAAAGGGGTGCATGAGGTTTCTCATCAGGCCACCGACACGGCGCGCCGCATCATAGCAATGCGCGACGAGCACCGCAATATCGTACGAACCAGCGTTCCCGGCGTGGCGAATGGCCTGACTCTGCTCGATAAGCTGTACGATAGACCGATGGTGACAGTCGCGATGGCGCAGCAGATACTGGCTGTGAGCAGAGTCTCCGCGAACACCCTGATCGGGCACTTCCAACGGGCAGGCCTGTTGGAGCAGGTCAGCCCAGGAGCCAGGAACAGGCTGTTCGCCTATTCGCCCTACCTGGACATGTTCCTGGACAAGGCTTCGCCGGAGGTCTTGCTGCCGCCTTCGGAAACCACGAGCAGCGGTTGATGCCGCCAGGGTGTTGGCCACGAGGGAGCTGCTGCGCCGTGACGCGGGTCGAGCCAGCCAAGGCTAGCCACGAGAAAGGCGGACGCAAGATGGACGGGCAAAGAAGGCGCGACATAAAGAGAGCACTCGACGGCATCAAGGAGGATGGCAACGGCCTGCTCTTTGAGAGGCTGGCTGTGCGTCTTCTCAAGCGCAGCTACCCCAATATCAATCCCCTTCCCCCCAATGATGATCTTGGTCAGGATGCGGTTGCCTCGCCATTGATGCCTGCTCGGCTGGTACAGCTTCTCCATCTCGTTGACGGGTACCTTGACAAAAGCTGGTCCAAGACTGCAGGAGGTGCAGAGAAGCAGGCCACCGGATTGACGTGATGGTCACCCCTCCCTCAACCATCAACCCCAAACCCTCAACCTCCCTTGACCCTCAAACGTCTGTTCGGTACAATGGTAGGGTTATGAGGGAGAGTATCACCAAGTTGTTGGGGCCGGGGGGGCGGTTTGCCAGGCTGTGCGAGGGATATGAGCACAGGGAGGAGCAGGTGCGGATGGCGGAGGCTGTTGCGGATGCTCTTCTTCATAAAGAGCATCTGCTCGTCGAGGCCGGGACCGGGGTCGGGAAGACGGTCGCTTACCTGACTCCAGCTATCCTCAACTCCCTCGGCGGGCGGCCGGTGATAGTCTCCACGCACACCATCAACCTCCAAAGCCAGCTTGTCTCCAAAGATATCCCGCTGATGCAGTCGGTGATGGAGGACCACCCGTTCAAGGCCGTACTGATGAAGGGCCGCGGGAACTTCATCTGCCTGCAGGAACTCGATCACGCGCAGGCGTCGCTGCCTTTCGAGGACGCCGCGTTCGAGAGGCTCAAGAAGTGGGTCAAGGAGACCCAAACCGGTGACGTCGCGGAGCTCGACTTCAGCTTCCCCGAGTGGTCGGAGGTCTGCTGCAACGTCCATACCTGCAAGGGCAAGGAGTGCCCGTATAATGCAGAGCAGAGAGTGGACAGCGAAGAGCGAAGAGCCAAGAAGGGACCGGCGCTGCCGACGTGCTTCTACTACAAGCGCCGGAGGGAGGCGAATTCGGCGGATATCGTGGTCGTGAACCACGCGCTCTTTATGGCCGACCTGAGCCTCAGGATGGTGAACCCGCGCGAGGGCGTGCTGCCGGACTACGGGGCGGTCATTTTCGACGAGGCGCACCACCTCGAGGACGTGGCGACCGATGCGTTCGGGATCGAGTTCTCCAACTATCGCGTGCCGATGCTGCTCAATCGCATCAAGAAGCGGCGGGATATTATGATCGAGCCGGGAGAGCTGCAGTTCATCGAGAGCCTCAACAACACCCTCTTCGATACGTTCAACCGCATGCGCAAGAGCGAGTTCTTCTTCGACGAGCTATACGAGTCCGAGGGCAAGGCGCGCGTCGAGACGGCGGTGAACGAGCTGCTGACGTCTCTCGACAGCCTCAACACGCAGCTTGCGGGGCAGGACATGGAGGGCAACCAGGAGCTGAAGGACCGCGTGGACGGATATCGGCGGATGCTTGCGAGCATGCGCGGCGAACTGCGCGATTTGTTCTTCGGCGACCAGCCCAACTACTTCCGCTGGGCCGAAAAGCCGTCCGGGTCGAAGTTCGTCAACTGCTACCTGCACTTCACGCCTGTGAACGTGGCCGATCTGTTCGCCGAGCACCTCTGGAGCGCGGTCGATTCGGTTATCTGCACGTCGGCGACGCTGTCGAACTCGGGGACGTTCTGCTATCTGAAAAACAGGTTGGGCGCGCCGGATTGCAATGAGCTGCTGGTCGGGTCGCCGTTCGACTTCATGAGCCAGTCGCTCCTGTATGTGCCGGATGACCTGGACTTCCCGTCGGACAAGGAAGAGTATGCGGACGCGCTGGCGGATCGGATCAGGGAGATTCTGCTGGCGACAAACGGGCGGGCGTTCATGCTGTTCACGTCGTACCGGATGATGCACAACGCGTTCGAGAGGTTGGTGAACAAGGTGCCGTTCCGGCTGCTGGTACAGGGCGATATGTCCAACGAGAGGCTGATCAAGGAGTTCCGCGAGGACGAAAACGCGTGCTTGATGGGCGTCCACAGCTTTTGGGAGGGCGTGGACGTGAAGGGCGAGCGGCTGTCGTGCGTGATCATCGACAAGCTGCCTTTCGCCGTGCCCGATACGCCGACCAACAAGGCGCGCTGCGAGCGGATCGAGGCCGAGGGCGGCAATTGGTTCATGGAATACGCCGTCCCGCAGGCGCAGATCAGATTGAAGCAGGGGTTCGGGCGTCTGATCCGCACGAAAACCGATTGCGGCATCGTGGCGATTCTCGACTCCCGCATCCACAAGAAATTCTACGGCAAGGAGTTCCTCAAATACCTGCCGCGGTGCAAGGGCACGAAGAGCGTGAGCAAGCTGCGGAGTTTTCTTGGCTCCTTCGAGCCGTATGACGGGAGCAAGTTCGCGGCGGAAGCCAGGAATAGTTGAAAGCCAGGCCAGGAAGCATCCGGGGCCGAAGCCCCGGATGGTGACAGATGGGATGCGCTTGCAGCCCCTACGGAGACTGGGGCGCCGTGGGCATCTCTTGGACCTTCGTTCCGGCAGGAAGCTCGAACTCGCTGTCCGGAACTGAGTTGATCTGCTCGTATTTGAACTTCATCTTCCTGCCCTGCAGTTCCACCTGAACAGGCAGTCCGTTGGCCTTATCGCACCAGAACGTCCCGTCCTTGCTGACGACCTTGAGGCAATCGACGCCATCGACCTTGTCCGAGGACACCTTGGCGTCCGCCAACTCCTTGAGTGTCGCAACCGGGTCCTTGGTGGAGGCGGCAATCTGGCTATCGGACATAGGGATGGACATCGCCGTCTTGGTGGCCGGATTGTACATATACTGGATCTTCTTGTCCACCAGTATCAGCATCCAGCCCTGACCTCCGAGGTCCATCTTCATAGCGACAGGCTTGCCGTCCTTGAGCTTCGAGGACGCCTTGGCCTTCATTTCGCCCATATCCATCAGCATAGTGTAGCTCGATAGCCCCTTCTGCTTCTCGAAAATGGCGGCCAGAGTGTTCGCCGACCCGCTGCTCGGCGCCGCTGGCGTCTTCGTCCTGCCCGTGCTGACCACGGACGCGGAATCCTTCTTGCCGCCGCAGCCCGCAACGAACATCACGGCGACCATCGCGATGATGAGCACCGCGACCAACCACGCGTATTTGCGCATTGTTTTCTCCTTCCAGGCGGCCAGGCCTGAGCCTGGCTGTCATCGCCAGATGCTGCTTATGCAGCGGGCGTGTATCATCCTCTGTGTTCTTGTTCGCGGCGCTGAGATTCCTTGACCCGGGGCTCAGGCAGCGGCTACAATTGCCCCATGGGTGCGCCTCAGCAATCGTCTGGAAGTCCATCGCTCGTGCGTCAGTACCGTGCCATTCTGCTGGGACTGCTGCTTGTTCCACTCAACGTGTTCGTGTTGATGTGGATGGAGGTGGCGAGCAATCAGGGCACACCCGGGACCGGAGCAGGGCCGTATCCATCGACCGTGTCGCTGTTCGGCAACACCATTCTGTTCCTCGTAGCGCTCACCGCCATCAACCGGCTCCTCGCGGCGAGGCTGCCGCGAGTCGCGCTCGAACGGGGCGAACTGCTGGTCGTCTACGTGATGCTCGTGATTTCGACTGCGATTGTCAGCATCGATTTCCTCGACGTTTTGGTCCCGATGATGACATACCCGTTCCGGTTTGCTACTCCGGAAAACCAGTGGGCGCAGTTGGTGCACCCGCATATTCCGGCCTGGATCAGCGTGCGCGATCCCGCCGTGATCAAGGGCTGGTACGAAGGCAACAGCAGCCTTTATGATCCGGCGATATTGCGCGCATGGATGACGCCGGTTGCGGTGTGGTCGTGCGTTATCCTCACGATGCTCTTCACCATGTTCTGCATCAACACAATCGTCCGGCAGCAATGGACTCAGCACGACAAGCTGCAGTTCCCGATAGTAGAGCTGCCGATGCAGCTAACCGAGCCAGGGCACAGGCTGCTGGGAAGCAAGTTGATGTGGATCGGGTTCGGGATATCCGGCGGGATATGCCTGCTGAACGGCCTGCACGTGCTCTTTCCCAGCGTGCCGAGCATTCCAGTGAAGATGTGGGATATCGCGCCGCTGATGACGAGTAAGCCGCTCAACTCGATCGGCTGGACCCCGATCTCGTTCTATCCGTATGGCGTCGGGCTGGCGTTCCTGCTGCCGCTCGATATGCTGTTCTCGTGCTGGTTCTTCTTCGTGATGTGGCGGGTGGTACGGATTGTGGGCGCGATGTACGGCGTGTATGGGAGCACACCGCAGTTTCCGTTTATGAACCAGCAGGCGTTAGGCGCGTACTACCTGATCGGCGTATTCGCGCTGTGGACCGGGCGGAAGCACCTGGCGATGGTATGGAGGGCGGCGTTTACGGGCGAGAAGACGCCCGGCGAGGGCGAGGGCCCGATGAGTTATCGGGTCGCGGTGCTGGGGCTTATTGGCGGAGTGCTGGCGGTCGCGGGGTTCTTCCGGCTGATCGGGCTGGAGCCGTGGATGGCGCTCTTCACGATAGGGATCTACTTCTTCCTGTCGCTTGCCATCGCCCGAATGCATGCTGAGTTCGGTCCTCCCGCGCATGATCTGCACGGCACCGGGCCGGACGTTGTGTTGACGGGGATGGTGGGGACGAGGATGATGTCTGATGCGAACCTGGTCGGGCTGAGCTGGTTCTGGTGGTTCAACAGGGCGTATCGGAGCATGCCGATTGCGTATCAGCTCGATGGGCTGAAGATCGCGCAGCGTGCGAACACGTCGCAGAGGTATATGGCGCTGGCGATTGCCGTGGCGTCGGTTGCGGGTGTGCTATCCGGGTTCTGGTTGTATCTGCACTTCGGCTATCAGCGCGGGGCGTCGGTGGGGATGGCGAACCACGTGCAGCATTTCGGGTTCGAGGCATTCGGGCGGCACTTGATGGGCAGGATGACGAACCCCAAGGGGCCGGATGTAATCGGGACGCTGGCGATAGGGTGGGGGATGGCGTTTGCTTATCTGCTGTACTTCGTGAAGCTGCGGGTGGCGTGGTGGCCTTTCCATCCGCTGGGGTTTGCGGTATCGACGAGCTATTCGATAGGCACGCTGTGGCTTCCGATGGCGATCGCCTGGGCGGCGAAGCTGATTACGCTGCGCGTAGGCGGGCTGAAGGCTTACAAGGTGGTGCTGGACTTCTTCCTGGGTCTGGTGCTGGGAGATTTCATCGTCGGGTGTCTGTGGCCCGTGGTGGGGTGGGTGTTTGGGGTGAGCACGTATAGTTTCATGCAGTGAAGGAGCGGTTGAGGGTCCAGCGTTGAGAGCTGAGGGAAGGGACGACGGTCATTGCTCCAGTTGAACTGGAGCGCTCAGATCGTGCTCAGGATCCTTCCCCCGACGGAATCATACCGTTAAGGTTTTATTCCATCCTCTGCAACACCATTGCCGCGCCGCCCAGGACACCGGCGTCGTCCCCCAGTTCCGCCGGGAGAATCTGACAGACCTGCAGCGGGGCGTAGAGCGCGTTGACCTCCACGCTGCGACGAATAGGACTGAAGAGCAGGTCGCCGGCCTGAGCTATGCCGCCGCCGATGACCACTTTGTCAGGGTTCAGGATGTTGATCGCGTTGGCGATGGCGATTCCGAGGTAGTAGCCGGTTTCGTTAAGGGTTTCGATCGATATCTCATCGCCCTCCGATGCTGCTTCGGCGATCATGGCAGGCGTGATGTAGCGGAGGTCGTGGTTCGATTTTTGGAGCAGCGAGGTGTGGCGTCCGGCGTGGGCTTTCTGCGCGGCCCTGTCTGTGATGGCGTCGCGCCTGCAGAGGGATTCCACGCAGCCGTATCTCCCGCAACTGCAGCGCGGGCCGCCGTCCGCCAGGATGATGTGGTGGCCCATTTCCGGGGCGGTTTCCGTGACACCGAGGTAGCTCTTACCGTCGATCACGAGTCCGCTGCCGATGCCGGTGCCGAGCGTGAACATGACCATTATCCTCGCACCCCGGCCCGCGCCAAAGGCGTACTCGCCGAGTGCGGCCACGTTTGCGTCGTTGCCCATGTAGGCGGGAATGCCGAGTTCATCGACTATCGGGGCCAGCAGTTGAACGCCGTTCCAGTCCTTGAAGTTGGGGGACCAGACGACGATGCCCTCCTCGCTCTTGTGCGTGCCCGGCACGCCCATTCCGACACCCGCGGTGTCGGATACGGTGAGGTTGGCATCGGTGAGGGCCATACGGATCGCCTGCACGATCTGAACTATGGTGTATTCCAGGCCATCCATAGCCTTGCTGTCGGTCCGGCCTTCGCCGACGATCTTTCCCTCGCGGTCCACCACCGCCGCGCGGACATTGGTCCCGCCCAAATCCACGCCGATTACGTAGTTGGCGTTCTTGTTGATCTGCATGACTGCTCCGGAATCGAGTATTGAGTGTTGATGTGCTTGCTCAAGTAGTATACCGAGCAAATCGGCTTGCGCGCAAGACGCTTTGAGGTGCTACTTCTTCTTGGCGGCCATCAGGGCGGCCATTACGATCAGAAAGATGCCGAAGGCGAGTTTGAGCTGCATGGACGGGAGGCTGGTTGCGAGCGATGAGCCGGTAACCGCGCCGACCACGGCGCCGAGCCCGACCCACTTAGCTACCCTGAAATCCATGTTGCCCAACTTGTTGTGCTTCAGCATCCCCGTGAACGCGATGGGCATCATGGCGGCAAGCGAGATCCCCTGCGCCTGCTTCTGCGGGAAGGCAAGGAGCATGGTGAGCATCGGGACCATCACTATCCCGCCGCCGACACCAAGAAGCGAGCTGAGAAATCCCGTCAATATGCCTGTCCCCAGACCGAGCAGAACACTGTGCAGCGAGAACGCCACGCTTATGAACTCCACGCTGGAGGCGGGGCTGATGGCAAAGCCGTCGTAGATCATCTTCGCTCCGGCAGCAATCAGAAACACGCTGAAGATGCGCCTGAGCGCCTTGCTCTTGATCTTCTGGATCACGTTTCCGCCAATCATCGCGCCGACCACGCCGCCAACCGCGATCTCACCTGCGATCTTGAGGTCCACGCACTTGTGGGTGGAGTAAACGATAACGCCTGCGAGGCTCAGTACCAGCACGACCGCAAGGCTGGTGCCATGCGCGCGGTGCTGGTTGAATGCGAGGAAGAAAACGAGCGCCGGAACGACGAATGCGCCCCCGCCGATTCCGAGCAATCCGCCGAGTATTCCGGCGGTGAAGCCTATCGATAGTAGTATGATAGCTGTGCGGGTTGCCTTACTTCTCTTGGTGTTCTCTGGCATAATGCGGTTAGAAAGTCACCGGCACGAGTTCCGCGCCAACGTAGTTCTCCCTCCTGATTGTGTAAGCCTTGAGGCGGATATTGCTGGTCGGCTGCCAGCCTATTGCGGCGTTGAAGTCGCGGCTGTCGTATTCGCCCTGGACGAAGAAACGGGCCGGCAGTTCCGCGTGGAAACCGAAAAACGGACCACGAATGCCGAGAGCACCGAACCCCACCGTGGCCGCAAAACTCTCCAGCAGGAATGCCCGCTCCCCGAGAGGCAGGTGCCGCGTGATCGCTACGAAGGGCGCCACGCCCTGCAGGGTCTGATCCGCGAGATCGTTTACTCCGAACGCCACAGCCGGTGTGAACACTGTCTCCGGAATGAAGCACCACTGGAGGCCAAGAATGTTCTCCGCGTCGAGCCCCGGCTTCTGGAAGCGCGTCACGTTGGCTTCGAATTGCTGGAAACCTGTGCCCAGCCAGTAGTACTGCGAACGCGAGCCGTCCACGCTGATTGCGGCCTCGGCGCGAACCTGGCCGGTAGTGAGCGTCGTCCCCGTGGGGATGAGGATCAGGTTGTTGGCCGACGCTGCAGTGAGCGCGGCCAGGAACAGCAATGCGGCGAGATAGACTGTGCGCATGATCGTTTCCTTTGGCCGGTATATGACTGGCCCGGACTGAGGCCGGCCACTACGAGATTCGACGGCTGCTAGTGAGCGGCAGTTACGGGCTCGGCGGTTATCTCCGCTATGGCGCGCTCCACTGAGCCCCGCCTGGCACGCTCGCTGGTATCAACGATGGCAACGAATTCGACGGTGTGAGGTCGCGGAGATGGCCTCTGGCTGCTGACCCGGTAGCGTTTATACTGCCTGCGAACGATCCGTAGGGCACCGCGCTCCGCCAGCGTCCGCAGCAAATCCTCTACACCAATTATACCATCGGTTGAGTAGCTGACAAGCAGATGCCCCGCGCGGAGCCTCATCACAAGGTCCCGAAACGCTTCCAGTGCCGTTGAAGTGTAGCAGTAAGGACTGCGGCGGAGCGTGCGCCAATCCTTGCGAATGGCAGCCTTATCTCTCGCGCCGTTGTCTGATATGTGCGGCGGGATTTCGGGCTTGTCCCAGAGCGCGATGGTGTTCAGCAGGTGATAGTTGGAGCCGTATTGGTGCTGGTTATAGGGCGGGTCGAGGTAGGCGATATCGCAGGTGATACGGTCGGCGAGCGCCGAGGCGTCCTCGCGAAATACGAGGTTCTGCAGGCCGTTGTCGAAGAGTACGGGCTCGCGGAGGGTGAGCTTGCTCTTGATACGGTACCAGGCCGTCTGTGTGGAGCCGCCCCAGCCCTTGTGGAAGCCCTTGAACACGCCTGACGTGTTGCTACAGTAGGAAGCCTGGTAGATGAGCGGCGCGAGAAGGCAGGCCTCTTCCGCCTCGTCGATGACGTTGTCCTGACGCCAACGGAAGATCTGCTCGCGCACGGCGTCTATTCTGCGGCCATTGTGAGGCGTGTAGAACATTCGCTCACGGACGGTATCGTAGGTATCCTCTCTGGCCGGACAGTAGTGGCTTGCGATGTAGCCGACTTCGCCAGACAACTCATTCAGCTTGTCTATTGCCGCCGCCATTCCGCCGAGACTGCGGAAGGCAGGCGGCTGGTTGGTGGATATGTATGCTTTGTTGATGGTCTCCGAGTAGGGCTCCCAATCGTTTGCGATCACACGGAAGCCAAGGGTTTTGGCGAAGCGGCTGACGACTCCGCTGCCGGCGAAGGGGTCGAAGAAGGTCATGGGTGGAATTCCGGCAGGGTCAAGGCTTCGATGCGCGGAGTCAGCGTCTCGCGACCCTTCGACACGCTCAGGATGCGGGACGCTGGTTTGGCTGCTCCGTGCTTGCGGTTCTTCCTGGATCGCAGTTCCGCCAGTCTGTGCCAGCCTATTCGCCAGGCCTGTTAGTGCAATCGCCTCGCCGATCAGCGGTAGGAGTTTGCGCTTGTTCCCGATGTAGGGAATGAGCTGATCGGTGAGATATGGAAGGTCTGTGTCTATCATTTTGACCGCGGCGACCATATTGCATTGAAGCAATCACCCTTGCTCGCCAGGGTTGTAACCTCGCCGGTTTGGGGATCGATTGTGACGATGCTACGCTTGCGATCGAGCGGATTGGACCGAGTCGCAAGAATTGTGTCGCCGTCGGGCGAGAACACGGGGCTCTGGTAGTAGCCCTTGCACAGGACCCGCGTCTCTCCAGAGGTAAGATCGATCTTCATGAGCCCCGGCGAGGACTCAGCAACGTCCGTGCGGCCGACCGTAAGGACGATCGTCGAACCATCGGGTGATATGGCCGGTTCGCCGACATTCGCGGGTCCGGCGAAGACCGGCTGCGGCTGCTCCTGATCAGGTTCGAAGAGAACAACCATGCCCTTGCTTTCGCCCAACTGGATCGACGCGACAAGGACCGGCACATCTGCAGCCCACGAAAGACCGACCACTTTGGCCGTCGGGTCTCCAAGGCTGAATCTCTTTGCCTCGGCGTCGTGCTCCGGCAGATAGACCAGCCACTGCACTCCGCCGCTGGATGTTACGCCCGCGAGCCCAATTCCGTCCGGCGCCCAGGCATACATCGAGTAGATCGGGATTGCTCCACGCCCTCCCGAGGGGTCGTTCATTGCCAGGGCGATCTCCTCGTCGGTGGGCAGGACCGGATCGGGATTCGAGCCGCTGAGCTCAGCCACGAACACGCGGCCTGATTCTATGTAGGACAGGCTCTTCGCGTTAGGGCCATAGGCCGGGAGCCGTTTCGAGTGGCCGGAAGCGGTGAGCGCACGAGGCGAGCCGCCAGTGGCGTGTATTGCGAACACCTGAGTCGAGCGTCCGCTCATCCCCACGAAGGCGATTCTGTTGCCGGCCGGAGAGATGGCTGGCGCGGAGAGAATCTTGATGTCGCCTGTGGTTAGCTGCTTCTGCTCCGAACCGTCCAGGTTCATCGAGTAAACCTGCCTGGAGCCCGACCGGTCCGAGACGAAGATGATCTTGTCGGTGATCTTTTCGCCGGTGAACCACGGGAGCCCCCACTGCTCGAGTTTCCCGCTGGTTCCAGCGAGCAATATGCCGATCAGCAGGGCGATGAGAAGGATTGCGAGTATGCCTTTGAGTTCTGGATTGATTTTCATTGAATGTCGAATACCCGAGCGAATGTCGAAAAGTCTAACGGCCTTTGCGGAGCACCACTCCCGCGCGCTCGCCGGTGAGTTGGCCTTGCTCTACGGCGAGGCGTCCGTTTACGAATACGTATTCGATGCCGGTTGAGTTCTGCCACGGGTCCTTGTAGGTTGCCTGGTCTTTGACTGTGTCCGGATCGAAGACTACTATATCCGCCCAGCTACCCACGCGGATGGTTCCTCTGTCGGTCAGGCCCAGCTTACGGGCGGCGTTTCCAGTCATCTTGCTGATGGCCTTTTCGAGAGTGTTCACTTTGCGCTCGCGAACGTAGTGGCCCAGAATGCGGGTCATGGTCCCGAATGCGCGCGGGTGCGGCTTGCCTGTGGGATGATCGCCCGATGTGGTGCGGGCGGATGCGTCGCTGCCGGCCATCACATGGTCGTTTGCCATGACCAGCTCGATATCTTCCTCGCACATTGCGAACTGCACCATTCCCACGCTGCCGCTCTCCTCGGCAAGCAAATCCAGCACGGTATCGGCAGGAGAGGTGTTTCTGCGAGCCGCGATTTCCTCCAGGTTCATCCCTTCGCAGTAGCGGTTTGCCTCGGTGCGCACTGAACTGATAAGCACGCTGCCCCAGTCTCCCTTGCTGCCAACGGCGTCCACGGCGTGCTGGTTCACGTGCTCCAACAGCGTGGGTCGCATGTCCCTGATGCGCTCCAGCATCGCCTTGTCTCCGCCATCGTGGGCCCAGTTGGGCAGGAAGATGGAGAGGGATGTCGAGGTGGCGGCGTAGGGATACTGGTCCGCTGTCACGTCCATGCCCTCCTCCCGAGCGAGACGGATCATTTCCAGGGTGTTCTTTACCTTGCCCCAGTTGCGCTGTCCACAGGCCTTATGGTGTGAGATCTGCACCGGAACGCCTGCTTCCCTGCCGATGCTCAACGTCTCCTCGACGGCTTCCTCAAGCCGGTCTCGCTCGTCTCTCATGTGACTCGCGTAGAAACCGCCGTAAGGGGCGATGCCTCTGGTGATCTCGATGATCTCCTGCGTGTCCGCGAAGCAGCCCGGCGCGTAGATGAGGCCGGTGGACAGACCGAAAGCGCCTTCCTTCATCGAGTCCGAGGCCAGTTGGCGCATTTGGGCTATCTCATCAGGTGTCGCCTGCCTATCGGCAAGACCGATTACGGAGGATCGGATGTTGCAATGGCCGACCAAGGTGGCGAAATTGAGCGCGATCGGACGTTTTTCGAAGGCGCTGAGGAACTCGCCCATCGTGCCCCAGTCCTCCTCTATGCCGGACTTGCGGCGCCAGTTCTCAAGTTCGGCGCGGCTGACTTCATCGAGGCAGGGCGCTGAAGAGAACCCGCAGTTGCCGCAAAGCTCGAGGGTGACGCCCTGAGTGATCTTGCTTTCCGCGTCCGGGTTTGCCAGCAGCCCCGAGTCCGTATGGGAGTGCATATCTATGAATCCGGGCGCAAGAACCAGACCGCGGCCGTCGATGACGCGGCCGGCGTCGCTGTCGATCTTACCGAGCGCGGCGATCTTGCCGTCCAGTATGGCGACATCGGCCTCGCAGGCCGGTTTGGCCGTCCCGTCGACAACCAGTGCATTCCGGATGATGTAGTCGAACATGTCAGCCTCCACGAACCGTTTCGCCAGGCGGTTTGCATTATCCTTGGTTGGAAGTTGCAAGTTCAAAGTTGAGAGTTCAAAGTTAGGGAGGGGGTTTGCGGAAACGTACGACGACCAACGCCGGGGCACTTCAGCTATCGGGTGAGGATGGCTGTGAGGTAATGTACCGCTCGGCGAGGATGACGGCTACGTAGTCGTCGTAGGGTTGGGGCGGCGTCTGCAGCGAGGTCGGGAGGAGCCTGCGGAGGCCCCGGGGCGGGTGCTCCTTGAAGTATCTCTTACGGGCGGCGACGGAAGTCAGGGTCTCATCGACAAGCTCGACCGGGGCGATGTCCAGGGCTCTTATGGAGTCGATTGCGGTCCGCGCGGAGGTACCGCTGCCGATAAGGATGATCGACGGCGAGTATTCCTTTGAGAGGCGGGTTGCTGCCTCAGTTAGTGCTTCGGTCGGTTCCACGGAGCGGTGCAGGACATAGCAGTCATCGCTGCGCAGGACGGCGATTCCGCATTTGTGGGTTCCTGGATCGATGGCCAGAACGGTGGTACGCTCGCTCGTCATAGGCCGAGCCTACTTGCCTTTCGCAACGCCGAAGCGGATGTTGTTCATGTTGAGGGTATCCGCCGCGCGGATATCGGTCGTTGCGTATACGGTAACGTCAGCCATCCCATCTATGCCTTTGATCTTGTTGACAAGATTCAGGAGTTCGTCAGCCTGCGCCTGGCGATTCGGGCCCAGAGCGGTCCTGGGATCCTGACCGGCGACAGGAACAACACCTGCCAGCATCGCGGCCTTTGCCACATCGGTCTGCAAGAAGCTGTTGAGCGCGAGCAGGATGTAGCCCTCGGACTGGCTGCCGTCTACCTGACGGGTGGCAATGCGATCGCCGTTCTTGAAGACAAGATCGTTCAGGTAGAGGACAATATCGACGGGCACTTGCTCGTCACGCATTGCGTTCGACGCGCAGACAACCTGCACCAGGACCGGTCTCACAGCGGATGCTATCCTGTTCGCGGTGTTCTCGACATTGGTGGCCTCGTTCCACTTGACCCGGAGGCTGTCGGCGCTGATGAGCTGCTGATCTCTTAGATTGACGGCTCGATTGTTGGGGCCTATTCTTGCGCCTTTTTCACGAGCCCTGTCGCTAGCCTTGTCCAGAAGCAGATGGATTTCGTGGCGGAGTTCGATGTTGGTTAGGCGCGGATCCACTACGCCTCTTGCGAGTTCGTCACCCAGGCGGAACGCTATTTCCTTGAAGCGCAAGTCCAGCGCGAGGTCGACGGCGGTACTGCCTTCAGTGAATGTCCTGACGAACGCCTCCTGAGTGTTCTTGAGCTTGGCTTCGGCCGCGCCGAGCTGCTTCTCGGTCTCGGCGACCTGCGCGCGGGCCAACCGCAACTGCTCCTGTTCCTTGTCAAGTTGCGCCTGCATCAGACCGAGTTCGCTGCGCTTCTGCTCCAACTCGCTTTCGGCAATACCGGTGCGTGTGCGGAGGTCGGCGAGTTCCTTCTGTCTGATTGCGATCTCCCGCTGCAGCCGGGCAACCGACTTCTGCGCGAGGTCGCGCTGCTTCTTCGCAAGTTGCGCGTCCTTGAGGGCGAGCGCCAGTTCCTTCTCCTGGCGGGCGATGTCCTTTTTCAGCTTACCGCCGAGTCTTACCAGGCCTTCGTTCGACTTCAGCAAGGCGCTGTTCTGCCTGATGATCTGCTCCCCGCGGAAGAAGACCCTGCGGAACTGGTCGTTGACGGAGACCAGTGCGGCCAGGGCGAGCGCGGAGATCAGCATGCCCGTGACCGTGGTTACCACGATGGCAGTATAGCGCGGGCGCATGTTGAACAGCGTGAGGCGCTTCTTGCCCATTCTCCGGCCGATAAGATCACCGAAGTAGGCAATAAAGCCCGACACGCATATTAGAGCTATGACGAACAGGACTGTGTAGGTCATATTTGGTTTTCAACTATGGATGCCGAAACAAGTTCGGCATGACAGGCCCGGCTATGGATGCTGAATCAAATTACGCATGACGGTATATACGGTCTATCGGTTTATTTGGCCGCTCGTCTTAGTAGCACAATCGCAGTAGCCACGCCAACTACGCTGGGCGCAAACGCGCCGAACACCGGGCTCACGTTTCCCTGCACCGCCAATGAGAATGTGTAGCGTCCGAGTATCCAGTATAATAGAATTACCAGAATACTCAAGCCGAAGCCCATCGACGATGAACTCCTCTGAGGGCGAATGCCCAGCGGCGCCGCCATCATTGCGAAGATGAGGCTCGTCAGTGGTATGGCGATCTTGTTCCACCTGTCCACGTCGAACCTTCTTATTTCCTTCCAGGGCCTGTCCGGGTGAGCCCACAGATACTCGACCATTCGGGAGAGCTGGCGGAATGTCATGTGGTCGGACTTCATGTTCTTGAACAGCGCCAGCTCGCTTGGTGTCTTCTGAATGACGATTTCGCGGGTCTGAGAGTTCCTGAAACCCGTGGTTGCGACTTTATGAGGGTCACGCGGGTCGATCACCTGCGTGTAGCCGTCGTATAGCTTCCATCTATACGTCTTGGATCTATCGTAGAGTCCTGCCCATTCCGCACGGGATGCGTATATGATAAGCGAGGGGCGGTTGTGGAGGAACTTCACTACTGTTACGTCTCGCATTACGCCCCGCTCCTCGTCCAAGCCCCCCTCGACTATTATCCGCGAGTTCGTCACCGCATCCTGCAAGGTGAACGATTGCCCCTTTATGGCGGCCTGCTCGAACACGGACTTCTCGATCTTCGCGCTGCGGGCGTTTGCTACAGGAGCCACGACCTCGTTAAGCAAAATCGAGAACCCGCTTACGATGATGCCGAGCGCGAGGATGGGCATCGCTATACGATAGAGGCTGATGCCGCCCGCGAACAGCGCGACGACCTCGCTCTCGCCGCTGAGCCGTCCGACACCCATCAGTACACCCAGCAGCGTGGACATAGGCAGCGTCATGAACAAGATGGAAGGCAGCGAGTAGGCCACGAGCTCAAGGGCAAGCGTGAATGGCATTCCTTTCATGAGCCAGTCGGTCAGCTTCATCAGGATGGAAAAGGCGAAGACGAGAGAGGAGAACGCCGCAACCCCAAACAGGAACGGCCCAACAATATCACGTATAACCAGCCTGTCTACCAGCTTCATGCGCGCCTCACATCTCGAATCGGTCGCCGAGGTAGAACTTGCGGGCTACGGGATCGTCCGGTAGTTCGGAGGAAGTCCCCGAGGTCTTGATCTCACCTTCTGAGATGATGTAGGAACGGTCCGTGATGGCCAGGGTCTCACGTACGTTATGGTCGGTGATGACGATGCCTATGCCGCGGTCCTTCAATTGGCGCACGATATCCTGAATATCGCCTATAGCAATAGGGTCCACGCCCGTAAAAGGTTCGTCCAGCAGGATGAACTTGGGGTTCGTAGCCAGCGCGCGGGCGATCTCGACTCTGCGTCGCTCTCCGCCTGAGAGGACCTGTCCCTTCTCGTCGCGCAGCTTTGTGAGGCCGAACTCCTCCAGAAGCGCGTCCGTCCTGGCATATCGTTCTTTGCGGCTGACGCCGTTCATTTCCTGCACCAAGAGCAGGTTCTCCGCCACAGTCAGTTTCCGGAACACTGAGGGCTCCTGGGCCAGGTAGCCGAGACCCAGCCGCGCGCGCTCATACATGGGCTTTCGGGTGATATCCTGCGTATCCAGCAATACGCGGCCTTCGTCCGGACGCACCAGCCCGACCATCATGTAGAACGTCGTAGTCTTGCCCGCGCCATTGGGGCCGAGGAGGCCGACGATTTCGCCGGTCTCGATGCCGAGGCTGACGTCATTGACAACGCGCCTGCCCCTGTATATCTTTGCAAGATTCCTTGTCTCGAGCTTCACTGGGTCAGATCACTCGGCTTTCCGCGCCCTTGGTGTGGCGGTGATCGTGCTTGTGCCGGGCTCCGCGGTTTCAACGCGGAACCGGAAGTCCTCGGGGCCAACGGGTTTCAGGTTGACCGTCGCCTTGTCGCCTGTCATAGTCGCCGGCACGGAGAACAGGGCCGGATCGTCGTTGACAATCTTGACGTTGCCCGTCAGGCGGGCCAGGTTGGTCCTGCCGTCGAAATCGGCGTTGTTGGCGTTGGCAGTGATCGTGGACTTGCCGTTCGGCCCGGTTGTTACGTAGGTCATCTTGACCGGCCCGGCAAGCACAGCGCTCTTGATCACAGTCCGCGGTCTGGCCGTCTTGGCTCCCTTTGCGGAAGCTGTCGCGGCAGGAGGCTGCTCGTTGGCTATCGTGACCGTGATCTTCTTTGCCTCGGCGTTCAGAATTGCTTTGCGGACCGGATCGACCCACTTGATGCGAGCGCTGCCGGTGGCCACGAATCCGTTTCCAAGGACCAGAATGTCGCTGGCAACCAGAGTCATAGCGCCATCCGCAGTCTCAACCTCAACGGTGGTAGCTGCTCCCGGCGCAGCGATCATCAGGATCATGATCAAAGCTATTGCCGGAACCCTATAGTACATTGCTATTCCAGTCCTTTTCCCGAGTCGCGCAACTCGAGCGTCTGCTTTCTGGTGTCGCCGATGAAAGCGGCCGCGGTAGCGGTGGCGTTTGGATAGGTCATCTTGACACCGCCGTTACCAATGATCCTGTGCTTGTCCGGGATCCATTTGATCCAGGCACTCCGCACCCGCGTCGGAGGGTTGGTGAACTGAAGATCGACCCCACCGGTGGCCACCACAACGCGCTTACTCCCATCTACATACGCGTGCGGCGCGGTCATGGATGCGAGTAATGCGCCATTTTCGTATAGCTTAGCCGAAAAGTCAAGGAGAGTGCCTATCTGCGTGCGCAGATCGAAGCTGTCCGACTTGGCTTTGGCGACCATAGTCCTGCCGGATTTGTCGTCCCAGGACAGGGTGACGCCTTCCTGCGTGATGCTCAGGTCGGGCATTTCCGGCGGTTTGCTTGCCTCGATAAGCGGCTTCTTGGGGTTGGCTTTCGCATCCGGCGCCTTATCTACCAGCAGATCGGTGGGCTGTATGCTGGGTTCCGGCTCGCGGCGCGCGCAACCTGCCGCGAGGATGATGCCCACGCAGAGGGTCACTACCAAGAGCCGCCGAAATCCGGGGATGAAGTGTCGCATACCTAGGTTTTCCTGACGGGGCGGAGATGCCAAGTTCGCTAGGAGAAGTTTAGCACAATGCGAGCTTGAGCGCAAAGAATCGCCGGCGAAGCGGATCCGGAAGCCGAGTCAGGTAAGGGGGCGGGCGGTATTGTTTGCGGCCTCGCGTCGAGGGGGTAAAAATGCGCCGATAGGCGGCCTTGCGCTTGCCTGAATGCGCGTGGCCGTTTGCCGTCAGACGCGGCGGGACGGGCGGAAAGGAGGTATTGCGATGAGCCCGGTGCATCCGCCAGCGAGGTTGCAAGACTGCGGGCAGAGGATCTTGGCACGAGGTCAGGAAACGTGGATACTGACCGTGCTGCGGAGAGCTTTCAGCAACTCCTTCTCCTGCTGTCTTGCACAGACAACTGAATAGTGGCCCAGGCTCCCGGCTGCGACGCGGATCCTTTGTCATAGCCGCCGCGGCCGGAGTTGCTGCTGCCACGCAGGGAGAGGGGAATGCCAGGCGTTCCCCAGGAGGAGGATTTGCCATGTACAGGACACTGCTTGTCGTTGTGGTTCTCCTGCTCGCGGCTCCGGCTTTCGCGCAGGGCCCATTCAACGACGTGCCTACCGACCATTGGGCCTATGACGCCGTCAACCGGCTGCAGAAAGACGGCATCGTCATTGGCTATCCGGACGGAACATTTGGTGGCAAGAGGGCGATGAGCCGCTATGAGTTCGCTACCGCCATCGCTCGCCTTCTGCCTCTGATCGATCCGGACTTGAGCGCATACGCGACGAAGGAGGAGCTTCGTCAGGCCATAGCCGGGATCAAAGTCCCTGACGTTGACCTGTCTCAGTATGCGACCAAGGCCGATCTGGATGCTATCAGAAGACTCGTCGACGAGTTCCGGGACACCCTCGCGCAGTTGGGTGTGGACGTTGACGCTCTCAAGCGCGATGTTGCCGCGCTGGCAGCCCGGGTTGATGCTCTGGAAGCGGAGCAGAAGCGCGTGCGCTGGACCGGTGATGTCAACGTTTTCGCCATTTCCACGTCCACGCAGGAAGGTTTCCCGTTCGACCTTGACGAGCGCGAGACCACGGGTTTGCCGCCGGCTGGACCCAACCCGAGCCCTCAGGAGAAGGACACGCTCATCCGCAACGTGACAGTGATCAGAGACTTCGATCTGACGGTCGTGGGGCGGGTAGCGCAGACGACTACCGCCGTTGCCACAATCAACTATGGCAACTATCTGCAGTATCTGGGGTTCATCGACGACTACATCGACGGCCCGAGGCCATATCACAGGGACGACTTCGGAAACCAGAACGGTGAGCAAGTCGAGGTGGACATGGCCGACATGTTCTTCCCGTACTACATGTATATCAATGCCGGTCTGTGCAAGGGCAACATTCAGGCTGGTCGACTGCCTCTGCAGTTCACTCCGTATACCCTGAAGAAGATCGACGTTGACAGCTACACTACGATCCTCAAGACCGACGACGGGAACTATCCCGTTGACGGGATCAAGCTGGCTTACAACTTCGGGCCTGTCGATCTCGCGCTCTTCGCGGTGCGCAACGATCTGAACAGCTTGCTCGAGAACGGGTTCACAGGCCAGCCGCGCGCGGGTCTGTTCGACAACATCAACATCTTCGCCAATGACGGGTTTGCCTTCCAGACCAGCCCGCTGCTGGTCGGGAACCATGTTGTGGGCAATCTCCCGCAGGAGGTAACACAGTCGGCGGGAGGCAGGCTGACTATCGGAACCCCCTGGAGGGGAACCCTTGGCCTGACCTACTACCAGTCCTGGTCGGAGCCAGAGTGGGGACTGGCGGAGCCGACTTACGATCAGGCGCGGGTATTTGGCGGGGATCTTACCATCCCGTTCGGCCAGTTCGGCTTCACGGGCAGTTGGACTCGCAGCGACTCGCTCGTCAGTGATAGGACCGTCCTCGGCATCGGCGACGTGACGGACGACAACGAGGCCTGGGACGTGAGGCTCAACGGTACGTTCGGGAGGCTGGCGGCGGCAGTCGGCTACAAACGCATCGAGCGCAATTTCGCCGCAGCCGGAGCGTGGGACAAGATCGGCCGCTGGACCAATCCAACTGACATCAGGGGCCCCTACGTCGATCTCAGCTATCCGATAGCCCGGAAACTGAAGATCGCGCTCAACGGTGAGTTCCTGACAATGATCGACGATGTCCGAGGGATCAATCCGCTTCTCGGCACCCCGAACTTCGGATGGGGTGCGGCTGACGACACCATCATCAAGGCCAGCGCAGGCCTGAGATGGGGCATATCCAGGTCGAACTCGCTCGACTTCGGCTACGACTGGATCCAGTTCAGCCCCGACGACTCGTCGCTGGATGACGCTACGGAGACTTATCTGACGGTTGGTTGGGCGCACCAGTTCAGCCCGAACGCCGGCCTGAAGATCGGTTACCAGTTCATCAACTACAATGACGGCGCGCCGTTCTTCGTGGACGATACGCCCCAGCCGGGTCCTGGTCCGTATGTGGGCGACTATCGCGGCGGCGTCGGTGTTGTGCAACTGGGCGTGACATTCTAAGACCGCATATTGCCGTTCGATAGCCAAAGGCCCCCGGGTTTGCCCGAGGGCCTTTTCGCGCCCTCCATCGAGCTCCCTAGATCAGCCCCAACAAAATGTCTGGCTACCCAGCAATTTTACGAGGAATAATGTGCTTGTACGTATTGACATGGGTATTATTGCTGTGCTAAGATTCCGTGATTAAGCTGGCTATCACACTGTTTTGGCGCGGGCAAGAAGGGAGGTGCATCCTTGAGAAAGCCCGTGAGTGCCATAAGTGATGGCATAGGCAGGCAGGTTTGCTGAATGCGAGAGGGTGGGCGGCGTCAGGCAACATGGACACTGATCCACCCCATCTCTGAGCTTTGCAGCATCCTCCTGTCGTGTAAGACAATCAAGGAGGATCAACCATGAGAAAGACAGCTTATTTGCTGATCGTTGCGATCCTGGTGTTGGCCGCTCCGGCCTTCGCTCAGGGCCCGTTCAACGATGTTCCGACTGACCACTGGGCATACGATGCAGTCAACAAGCTGCAGAGGGACGGCATCGTCATCGGTTATCCGGATGGTACGTTTGGTGGCAAGAGAGCGATGAGCCGCTACGAGTTTGCTACGGCTATTGCGCGTCTTCTGCCTCTGATCAATCCGGATCTGAGCGCCTATGCAACCAAGGAAGAGCTTCGTGAGGCCATTGCCGGAATCAAGGTTCCGGACATTGACCTGTCGCAGTATGCTACCAAGGCTGACCTGGATGCTCTGAAGAGGCTGATCGACGAGTTCCGTGACACGTTGGCTCAGTTAGGTGTTGATGTCGACGCTCTGAAGCGCGACGTTGCCGCTTTGGCAGCTCGCGTTGACGCTCTGGAAGCCGAAGTCAAGCGCGTGCGCTGGACTGGCGACCTGAACGTTGTGGCGATTTCGACGTCGACGCAGCAGGGCGTTCCGTTCGACCTCGACGAGCGCGTGACAACGGGCGCATCCATCATAGGCGGCGACAGCGCCGGCGAGAAGGACACCCTGATCCGCAACATCACCGTTATCAGGGACTTCGACCTGAACCTCGTTGGCCGCGTGTCCGACACGGTTACTGCTAATGCCACGATCAACTATGGCAACTATCTGCAGTATCTGGGTTTCGTTGATGACTACATCGGCGGCATTCGCCCTTACAGCCCGTTCGACTTCGGCAACCAGGACTTTGAGTCAGTCGAAGCAGACATGGCCGACATGTTCTTCCCGTACTATATGTACATCAATGCCGGTCTGTGCAAGGGCAACCTTCAGGTTGGTCGACTGCCTCTGCAGTTCACCCCGTATACCCTGAAGAAGATCGACGTAGACAGCTATACGACGATCCTGAAGACGGATGACGGCAACTACCCGATTGACGGCGCCAAGCTCGCCTACAACTTCGGCGGCGTGGACGTCACTCTGTTTGCCGGTCGCAACGACCTCAACAGCCTGCTGTTCAACGGTCTGACCGGTCGTCCGTTTGCTGGTCTGTACAGCTTCAACAACGACGGCTTTGAGTTCTCGACCGATTTCGACAACTCCGGTTCTGCCGTTGGCGGTCTGCTCGATGTGATCACCCAGAGCGCTGGTGGTCGATTGACCGTTGGCACACCCTGGACGGGCGTTTTTGGCGTTACCTACTACCAGGCGTGGTCCGAGCCGCTTTGGGCTGATGGAGACTGCTACGATCAGGCCCGCGTCTTCGGCGCTGACCTGAGCATCCCGTTCGGCCAGTTCGGCATTTCGGGAAGCTGGACTCGCAGCGACACGCTGGCCAGCTCGCAGTGCACCGACGACGACATCGACGACGAGAACACAGCTTGGGACGCGGCCATCAATGGTTCGTTCGGCAAGCTGGGCGTTATCGCTGGTTACAAGCGCATCGAGCGGAACTTCACCGCTGCCGGCGCTTGGGACAAGATCGGCCGCTGGACGAACCCGACGGCAGTTCAGGGTCCGTATGTTGACTTCAGCTACCCGATTGCTCGGAAGCTGAGACTCGCCCTGAACGGCGAGTTCCTGAAGATGACTGACGACGTTCGTGCATTCGACAACTTCGGTTGGGGCGCTGAGGACGATCAGATCATCAAGGCCGCGGCTGGGCTGCAGTGGGGTATCTCCCGCAACAACAGCCTCGACCTCGGCTACGAGTGGGTCCGGTTCAAGCCGGATACCGCTGGTCTGGACAGCGCGACTGAGACCTACCTGACGGTCGGTTGGGCGCATCAGTTCAGCCCGAACGCCGGCATGAAGATCGGCTACCAGTTCATCAACTATGATGACGGCGCGCCGTTCTCCATCGATGATGATCCGCAGCCCGGACCTGGCCCGTACATCGGCGACTATCGCGGTGGTATCGGTGTCGTTCAGTTCGGCGTGAGCTTCTAAGCTCAATCGAAACGAGCAATTGGCCCCCGGAGAAATCCGGGGGCTTTTTTGGGCATTACGGTGAGTTAAGGAGGTCTTATGAAGAGGTTCCTGATTCCTGTGATTGTGTTAGCTGTGTTTGCGGGAGCGCTGCCAGTCGCTGCCGACGTGGTATCGCCACCCGCTATCCACCTGCCGGCCGGAGGGAGGATCGTAACCGAAGTCAACCTGAGCGACAAGGACGTGCTGGGCATCGCTAAGGCGTCCATCCCCGCATTAGGAGGCGTGCTGAAGGAGCTTGCTCCGGCCATCATCCAGAAAGCCGAGCTTCCGCAGGATGTGGACCTGGTGGATCTGATCAACCTGGAAGAATTCTCGCAGGCCATTTCTGAAGTCAAAGATGTGAGACTGCTGGTGGCAAGGTATCCGAAGACGATGACGCCGGAGAGGTTCGCTTCGGAGTTCGCTATGGGTGTTGCGAAGACAGGCACCTTTAACAAGACGCTCAGCGACACCGGGTTCTTCCCCGGCAGCATAGGCGTGTTCTCGGCGCCCGATAACAGCGGGATCATCATGTTCGCATATCATCCGGATGAACGCACGGCGTATGCCGCGAGAGTTGTTGGGGGCGTGGACGTGCCGAAGCTAATCCGTTGGGGTGGACGGATCGCCAAGTGGTTTGTCGGTCAGATGATCGAGGTGGAACATACCCCGAGCCAGGGCGAGAGCGAGGAGCCCGGCGCGGAGGCTCAGGACTCTCAAGGGGCCGCCGAAGGGGCATAACGCTTTCCCGGCCTATGCGCTTCGCGCTTTTTGCGCTACAATATGAGCAGCTTCGGCTGCTTGTTGCGGCCGGCGAGAGGACCAAGAACCAGAATGCGTGTATTGAGACTACATGGCCCGCGGGACCTGAGAATGCACGATGAGCCGATACCAAATCCCGGACCGGGTGAGGTGCGGCTCAAGATAATGTCGGTTGGAGTGTGCGCGTCCGATTTGCACTACTATCGGGACGGGCGTATCGGCACGACCGTGGTCAAGGACCCGCTCGTGATCGGGCACGAAGCATCGGGCGTGGTCGATGCGCTTGGCGAGGGCGTGACGAACGTCAAGGTCGGTGATAGAGTCGCTATTGAGCCGACGAATCCGTGCCTCGAGTGCGAGTGGTGCAAGGCAGGGCACTATAACGTATGTCCGAACGTTAGGTTTTTTGGCACGCCCCCTGAGAACGGGTGTCTGAGGGATTACATCGTCTGGCCGGCTGAGCTGGCGATTAAGGTGCCGGACTCCACGAGCATGGACGAGGCCGCGATTGTGGAGCCGCTTGCAGTGGGCGTCTACGCGGCGAAGCTCGCACAGGAGGGGGACAGGGTTCTTTCCGCGCCGCATATTACGGTTGCGATACTGGGCGCAGGAGCGATTGGCCTGTCTGCGCTGCAGGCCGTTAGAGTGATGGGAGCGCGGCGGGTGATCGTGAGTGAGCCGGTGCGGGCAAGACGGGAACTTGCGAAGCGGCTTGGCGCGACGGAGGTGATCGACCCGTCCTCCTGCGATGCCGAGAAGGAGTTCCTGCGGCTGACTGATGGGTACGGCGCGCATATCGTCATCGAATGCACAGGCGAGGACAGCGCTACTCTGGAGGCGTCCCGGATCGTGCGTATCCTTGGAAGGGTGGTCGTGGTCGGCATCCCGGACAGAGAGGAGTATGCGTTCGAGGCCTCCGTCAGCCGGCGCAAGGAGCTTTCCGTCGTGTTCTGCCGCCGCAGCAATCTCGCCGCGGAGACTGCTATAGAATGGATGGCTGAGGGCAAGGTGGACGGCGCCTGCATGGCCACACACAGATTTCCGCTCGAACAGGCAGAAGAAGCGATGGAACTTGCGATGGCTAAGTCCGATGGCGTGGTAAGGGCGATCATCGCGGTCCATTCGTAATTCGTGAGCCAACCGTAAAATGCGGCGTCTGTCATTCCGAACGGAGGTGAGGAATCTGCTTCTGAGCGTGACGAACGAAAAGCAGATTTCTCGCTGCGCTCGAAATGACGAGTGTTGCAGTCAGTTCTCATAGTTAGACAACAGGGGTGTCGCTTTGTCTCGATATAACCTTCGTTTCCGCCAGATACATCTGGATTTTCACACGTCTCCGCACATTCCCGGGATAGGCGAGAAGTTCGACAAGAAGCAGTGGCAGGATGCTCTGAAGCTCGGGCACGTGAACTCGATTACGGCTTTCTCCAAGTGCCACCACGGCTGGAGCTATCATCCGACTAAGGTCGGAAAGATGCACCCGCACCTGAAGTTCGATTTGCTTCGCGCGCAGTTCGACGCGGCGAAAGAGATCGACGTGAACGTGCCGATCTACATTTCCGCCGGGCTCGATGACGTGATGGCGGCGGAGCGTCCCGAATGGCGCGAAATGACGGTGGAGGGGAAGTACGGCGGCTGGACGGCGGCGATAGATCGGGCCGGGTTCCACTCGATGTGCTTCAACTCCGACTACCTTGATTACCTCTGCGAGCAGATTAGCGAGGTCGTGCGGCTGTTCCCGGACTGCAACGGGTTGTTCCTCGATATCATTATGCAGGGGGAATGCTGCTGCAAGTCGTGCCTGGCGTATATGAAGCAGCACGGGCTGGACCCGACGCGGCAGGAGGACAGAAAGGCGTGCGCCAAGGCCGCGCTGGATCGATACTACCGGGAGAGCGTAGCGGCTGCAAGGTGTGACAACCCGAATATGCCGGTATTCCACAACAGCGGTCATATCACGAAAGGCGATCAGGACGTACTCGGCTACTTCAGCCATTTGGAGTTGGAATCGCTGCCCACTGGTGGTTGGGGTTACGATCACTTCCCGCTGTCCGCGAAGTACGTGAACAAGGTCGGGCTCGATTATATGGGCATGACCGGCAAGTTCCACACCATGTGGGGCGAGTTCGGCGGGTACAAGCACCCGAACGCGCTGCGATACGAGTGCGCGCTGATGCTTGCGAACGGCGCGAAGTGCTCGGTCGGCGATCAGCTTCACCCGAACGGCGTGATGGACGAGACCACCTATAAGCTCATCGGGGAAGCCTACGCCGAGGTCGAGGCGAAAGAGCCGTGGTGCTACGGCGTGACGAACGTAGCAGATATTGCCGTGCTATCGAGCGAGGCTGAGAACAAGGGCGGCCGCGGTGAAGATAACGGCGTAGGCCGCGTGCTGCTGGAAGGGCATTTCCTGTTCGATCTGATCGATCGGAGGATGGATTTCGCCCCGTATAAGCTGCTTATCCTGCCGGACAACATCAAGATCGATGAGGAGCTGAAGGCTCTCGTGGATGCCTATCTGGCGAAGGGCGGCAAGTTGCTGCTGACCGGAAAGAGCGGGCTGTGGAAGGGCAAGGACGGGTTTGCGTTCGATATCGGCGCGGACTACTTCGGCGAGAGCGAGTATCAGCCCGATTTCCTGGAGCCGGGCTCGGCGTTGTCGCCGGATTTCGTGAACTCGCCGCTTGTGATGTATCTGAAGAGCCAGCAGGTGAAGGTGACGTCGGGCGAACAGCTCGCGGCGATACGGAATCCGTATTTCAACCGCACGTGGGAGCACTACTGCAGCCACCAGCACTCGCCGGCGGCCGATCTGTCCGGCTATGCGGCGGCTGTGCGAAAGGGGAACGTGCTGTATCTCGCACACCCGATCTTCTCGATCTACGGCGCGCTCGGGGCGGTTGCCTATCGGCAGTATGCTGAGAACGCGATCAGGCTGATGCTCGGGAATGACGAATCCATCTCGACGAACCTGCCTTCGACTGGCCGCGTCTCGGTGATGCGGCAGGAGAAGGAGAATAGATACGTTCTGCACCTGCTGCACGCGAACACGATCCAGCGCGGCGGCAATGTGAAGCTGTCGCCGGAGGGCTATGTGTGGGACAGCCACACGGTGGAGGTGATCGAGGACCTGCTTCCGCTGCGGGATACGAAGGTCGTGTTGAGGCTGCCGGAGAGGGTGAAGTCAGTCACGCTGGAACCGCAGGGCAAGGAAATCGCCTTCGATGCGGCCGGTGGCGAATTGAAGATCGACGTGGACGAGTTCACGTGCCATCAGATGGTTGTGTTGGGCGTTGAAGGTTGACGGTCTATGGTTGAGAGAAGGGAGCGTCGCAGCCGAGTTGGGTGTGGTGTGCCGATGAATCTGCTATTCCTGATGATCCTGAGTGCAATATCGCTGCTGGCTGTGTCCACGGGCTCTGCGTACTCCGCGCAACTCGGGCTTCAGAACCGGAACGGTGTGCTGGTGAAGGATGGCAAGCCGTTTCGCGGTATTGGCGTCAATTACTTCGACTGCTTCTATCGGACGCTGAAGGACCCCAAGGACACGAGCTACCGAGAGGGGTTCAAGGTGCTTGCCGAGCACAAGATCCCCTTCGCGCGGTTCATGGCCTGCGGGTTCTGGCCCTCTCAGAATGAGCTCTACTTCAAGGACAAGGAAGCCTACTTCAGGCTTATGGATGGGGTCGTGAAGTCGGCGGAGGAGAACGGCGTGGGGCTGATCCCCTGCCTGTTCTGGTACTATGCCACAGTGCCAGACCTCATGGGCGAGCCGATGTGCGAGTGGGGTAACCCTAAGTCCAAGACCATCGCGTTTATGCGGCAGTATACGCGCGAGGTCGTGACCCGCTATAGGAACTCGCCGGCAATCTGGGGTTGGGAGTTCGGCAACGAGCACATGCTCTCGGCCGATCTGCATATGCCGGAGCATCGTCCGGCGGTGTGGCCCGAGCTCGCTACGGCTAAGAGCCGGAGCGAAAAGGATGAGATGACCTCGGATTACGTCAGGTTTGCCTACAAAGCGTTTGCCGAGGAAGTGCGGAAGCTCGACAAGAACCGGATCATTCTGACGATGGATTCGCTTCCTCGCCCCGCAGCGTGGCACCGGCGTCACGAGCGCAGTTGGAAGCAGGACTCGCGGGAGCAGTTCGCTGAAATGCTGCTGGCAAGCAACGAGTCGATGGACGTGATCTGCGGGCACCTCTACGGCGATTCGCTGGGCAGGTTCGACCGCACACTCAAGGCTTCCGAGGTCCTCAGGGTCGCGCTGGATGTGGCGGGCAGGGCAGGAAAGCCGCTGGTGATCGAGGAGTTCGGGTCCGACGAGAAGAAAGGCGCCGAAGTCGCTCGGAAGGAGTTCGAGCAGGTGCTCTCGGCAATCGAGAGGACGCGGGTGCCGATGGCGGCGCTGTGGGTGTATGACTTCGAGGGCCAGAAGGACACATTCAATGTTAGCGCGAGCAGCCGGGCCTATCAGTTGAAGGCCATATCGGCGGCGAACGCGCGGATGAGGGCGGATGGTGTGCCGGGCGAATGAACTCGCGGCAGCATAGGCACGAATCCCCCTTCGGGGACTCAACCCCCAGCTCATGTTAGAATCTAGACAGATGAGGCTGCAGACGCGAGTCGTGTTGTGCCGGGCGAGTGAATTCGCGGCAGCTTAGGCACGAAGTCCCCCTTCCGGGACTCTACCTCCGTCCAGCGCCTCCTTCACCCCGACGAGAGTAGACACATGGATCCTGAACTTGCTGCAATGATCGTCGAGCGCTATAAGGCGGTGCTCGAAGAGAATGCTGATATCATCGCCGGCGCCCCCGAATCCAAGCTCCCATGCGACCAATCGCTCATAAAAGACGCCATCAAGTTTATGTTGACCAGGACGTCGAAGTACGACGAGGAGTACATGGAACTGCAGGAAGCTTACTCCAAGCTCGGCCTGTTTGTGACCGATCAGGAGGCGGAGATCGTTAAGCTCGGCGAGCAGGCCGTGGTGACGATGGACCCCGCGCTGGTGCAGTACCTGACGAAGCATGGCCAGATTCAGCAGCGGATTCAAAACCAGATGTACCTGCTCACGGAGGAACTCAATCAGTTCATCGCTATGCAGTCGGGTGACTGAGTGCTATAATCTAGTGCACGAACGCCAGGTGGACGAAAGACTTAGATGATAGATATTGAACAGATTCGCGATACCATCCCGCACAGATATCCGTTCCTGCTCGTCGACAAGATCATCGAGATCGGCGAGGACAATACGTATTGCGTCGGGATAAAGAACATCACCGCCAATGAGAAGATCCTGCAGGGGCATCTGCCCGGCCAGGCGGTTTTCCCGGGCGCGCTATTGGTTGAGCATATGGCTCAGGTCGGCTGTTATCTGCTGATGACCAAGCCTGAGGCCAAAGGTAAGCTCGCCTATTTTGCAGCGATCGACGGCGTGCGGTTCAAGCGTGCCGCTGTGCCCGGGGACACCGTGACTACGACCGTGAAGCTGCTCTCGGGACGCCGCGGGATATGGAAGATCGACGCCGAGTCGAGAGTGGAGGGGGACCTCGTCTGCCGCGGGCAGTTGACCTGCGCGTTGGTGGACTATTAGGATCTGTTAGCGATTGGCGGTTAGCCGTTAGCTATTCACTCTGTTGGGCCCGCATGACCCCTTACCGAATCATGGAGCTTACAAGATGTCCATAAGCATGAACTCACCGGAAGTCAAACTCGCCGTTGTTGGCGTCAGCAGGGATTGTTTTCCTATCGAGTTGACGCGGACGAGGCTCGGTAAGCTGGCCGATGCCTGTAAGAAGGCCGGGCAGAGCATGTATGCCTGCAAGACGATCATCGAGAACGAGAAAGACGCCCTGGCGGCACTCGCCGAGGTCGCGGATGCTGGCGCTAACGCGGCCGTCATCTTCCTTGGCAACTTTGGGCCTGAGGGGCCTCTTTCGATCTTCGCGCAGAACTTCTGCGGGCCGGTGATGGCGTGCGCTGCGGCAGAGGAGACGAAAGAGAATCTTATCAACGGGCGCGGCGATGCATTCTGCGGGATGCTTAACGCCTCCTACAACTTCGCGCTGCGGAACCTGCAGGTCTACATCCCGCAGATGCCGGTGGGGCTGCCCGATGAGCTTGCGGGCAAGATCAAGCACTTTGCCACAGTGGCCAGGATCGTGCTCGGAGCAGCCGGACTCAAGATATTCATGTTCGGCCCAAGGCCGCAGGATTTCTACGCCTGCAACGCGCCGATCAAGCCGCTTTACGACCTCGGAATCGAGGTGATGGAGAACAGCGAACTTGATCTGTTCGTGCTCTACAACTCCGTCAACGCGAACGATCCAGAGATAGCCGCGATCGCAAAGGACATGGCTGATGAGTTGGGGCAGGGGAATACCTACCCCGACCTGCTGCCCAAGCTGGCGCGGTTCGAGCTCGCGCTGATGCGGTTCTACGAGGCCAACCTGGGCTCGCGCGACTATGGCGTGTTCGCGGACAAGTGCTGGCCGGCGTTCGAGTCCGCGTTCGGGTTTGTTCCGTGCTATGTGAACTCCAGGCTGGCTTCGCGCGGCATTCCTGTTTCGTGCGAGGTGGATATATACGGCGCGCTGAGCGACTATCTGTGCCAGCTTGCCAGTGACGCGCCGGCCACATTGCTCGATATCAACAACACTGTTCCTCCTGACATGGTGGCGGAGATTCCGCAGAGCATCCTTCGACAAGCTCAGGATGCTGTGCTGCCGGAAGACCTGTTTATGGGCTTCCACTGCGGCAATACCCCGAGCTGCCAGATGAAGTGCTGCTCGGTGCAGTATCAGCTCATTATGAACCGGCTGATGGAGGACCCCTCGCAGAAGCCGGACATTACCAGAGGCACGCTCGAGGGTCAGCTCAAGCCGGGCCCGACCACGTTCTTCCGATTGCAGGGCAGCGCCGAAGGCCAGTTGGTCAGCTATGTTGCGGAAGGCAGCATCCTCGACGTAGACCCGCGCAGTTTCGGCGGTATCGGCGTGTTCGCAATCCCCAACTTCGCCAGGTTCTACCGGCACGTGCTGATCGGCAAGCATTTCCCGCACCATGGGGCGGTCGCGTTCGAAAAGTGCGGAGAGGCGCTGTTCGATGCAGTGAAGCTGATGGGAGTAGAGGACATCAACGCTCCGCTGCCGAAGACGATGCTCTACCCGGGCGAGAACCCGTTCAGCGCAGGCAGCGCCTAAAGCGAGAGGTTGAGCCGATAGGTTGCTGTTGGCGTGACAGCCGGTGTGCTGCCAGGCTGAGGTGCGCGCGCTAAGCCGCTCGCCTTGCTATGCTGTCACGGTTGCGGTTCTGCCAGAGAAGCTCGTCGAACTCCTGAGCGGATATCGGGGGACTGATGAAGTAGCCCTGCATTTCGTCACACTGCAGCGAGCGCAGGAACTCCAACTGCTCGATCGTCTCCACGCCCTCTGCGCACACCTTCAGCTTGAGGCTGTGGGCCATGGCAACGACCGCGCCCGCGATGGCTGCGTCATCGGGGTTTGTCGTTATGTCCGTTACGAACGACCGATCGATCTTTACCGCATTCACCGGGAACCTCTTCAGGAAGCTGAGAGAGGAGTAACCCGTGCCGAAATCGTCTACTGAAATGCGCACCCCGAGTTCGCGGAACTCGTTGAGCACGGGGATCACGGCATCCGATTCGTTCATCAGAGTGCTCTCGGTCAGTTCGAGGTCAAGGCAATGAGCAGGGAGACAGGATTTCCGCAGCGCTTGCCGCACGCTCTTCGTCAGCCTATGCTGCTGGAACTGCCGCGCTGAAATGTTCACCGACACCGATAGCTGTTGGCAACTCGCATCCATCCAGTGTTTCGTCTGCGTGCAGGCCGTCTCCAGTACGTAATCGCTTATCGGGCCGATCAGCCCTGTCTCTTCCGCAAGAGCGATGAACTTGTTGGGCGGAACGAGGCCGTACTCCGGGTGCTGCCACCGCACAAGAGCTTCCGAGCCAACAATCCTGCCTGTACGGATGTCAACTTTGGGTTGATAGTGGACGACGAACTCCCTACGCTCAAGCGCTCTGTGCAGCCCGGACTCAAGGGTCATCGCGTGAATGGCGTCTGCCGTGAGAGTCTCGGTGTATGAGTGGTAGCAGTTTCGGCCGAGTTCCTTGGCCTGATACATTGCGGTATCGGCGTTTCTGACCAGGGTCTCCACGTCCGAGCCATCCATCGGATAGACGCTGATCCCGATACTGGCGGTGACGAACAACTCGTTGCCGTTGATGATGATCGGCTCTGCCAGTACGTCGAGTATCTTTCGCGCGACGGCCTCGGCCTCCTCGTGCATCTCCACGTCTGCAAGTATTATCGTGAACTCGTCGCCGCCCATACGCGCCAGGGTGTCGGTCTCTCTCAGGCACTGTTTCAGCCGCTGGGCTACATCGCGCAGTAGCTGATCACCGACGTTGTGGCCGAGTGTATCGTTTATGGTCTTGAACCTGTCTAGGTCGAGGTACATCACCGCCAGCGGCTGAGGTGTGCCTCTTGAGCGCATCAGCCTCTGCGTTAGCCGGTCGCTGAAGAGCAGCCTGTTGGGAAGGCCCGTCAGAGGATCGTGAGTAGCCTGGACCAGCAGGGACTCCCGCGCCGACATTAGCTCTGCCTGCAGATCAACGATCCGTCTGCCGGCGCGCAGCCTGGCGTTGAGTTCGTTTGCATCGAAAGGTTTGGTCACGTAGTCGTCGGCGCCGGCCCCGATGCCGCGGATGATGTCATCTTTCTGGTTCTTTGCGGTCAGCAGAAGCAGATAGGTGTAAGCTCCATTTTCCCTGGCGCGCACTCTCTTGCACACTTCCGGGCCGTCCAGTTCAGGCATCATCCAGTCGAGTATGGCCAGTTTGGGCGCATCCTCCTGCTGGAGGACTTCCCAAGCCTGCTTGCCGTCCGTCGTGACGATCACCTCGTAGTCCCATTTGGTCAGCAGAGCTTCGAGCAGTCGCCGCGATACAGGATCATCTTCGGCTATCAGGATTCTCATGCGGCCTCTCTCGTGCAATCCGAGTCGTGTGCTATCGCATCATGGCAAGGGGCCTGCGTCGTGTCTATTTGCTCTTGCGGGCTGATGCCCAGACGCGCCGTGAATGTGAACGTGCTGCCCTTGCCGGGCTCGCTGTGGACGCTCATTCGGCCGCCCATCAGTTCGACAAGCTGCCTCGATATCGCCAGTCCCAGACCCGTGCCGCCGTAGCTGCGCGCGGTCGATTCGTCTGCCTGTACGAACGGCTGGAACACAGCGTCCTGCCGGTCCTCGGGGATGCCTATGCCTGTGTCGGCGACGGATACGCGCAGAACGCAAGGGTTCTGTGAGGCATCCTCCGCTGCGACCTTCAGGGTGATGCTGCCGTGGTGAGTGAATTTGGCGGCGTTAGAGAGCAGGTTCACCAATACCTGCCGCAGCTTCAGCGAGTCTCCTATCAGGGTGTCTGGAACGTCCTGGGAGACATCCCAAGCGAGCTGCAGATTCTTGGCGACCGCCTGAGGCATTACCACCTGAACCGCGTGCCCGACCATAGTGCGCAGGCTGAACGCCATCTCTGCAAGAGCCAAGTGTCCGGACTCTACCCTCGATAGATCCAGAATCTGATCCAGCAGGGACAAGAGCGATTCGCCGGACGATTTCGCCGCCTCAAGATACTCGCGCTGCTCAGCATCCAGGTCAGTCTGCAGTGCAAGATCAGTCATTCCGAGGACGCCGTTGAGCGGAGTCCTTATCTCATGGCTGATATTAGCCAGGAACTTGCTCTTGGCGCGGTTAGCTGTGTTGGCAGCCTCGATCGACCTCAGCAGTTCCTTCTCCGTCTGCTTGCGCTCAGTAACGTCCCTGAAACTCCAGACGCGACCGTAGACGACATCGCCGACGCGCTGCGGCTGCGAGTAGCGCTCGAACACGCGCCCATCCCTGAACTCGATCAAATCGAAGCTCGTTGCATCAACCCGCGAGTAGAGCTCCCGCACCTTTGCAAGGAACTGCTCCGGGTCAGCAAGCTGGGATAGCACATAATGTACCAGTTTGCTGTCATCGGCGAGCTTGATTGCGTCCTCGGGAATGTCCCACATCTCCAGAAAGCGGCTGTTGTGCATCTTGATCCTGCCGTCAGTGCCGACAACCAGTATTCCGTCAGCCGTCGATTCGATCGTCGCCCGCAGAAGTGAATGAGAAAGCTCCAGTTCGCTCTCCGCGGCTTGTCGTTTCTGCTCATCCGCCTGATGACGCAGTGCGCCCAGCGCCACGGCAACCAACGCCACAATCAGCAGGGCTCCGTGCACCAGGTACATAGACCTGGCCCGTGTCTCATACTGCCGGAGAGCCTTCTCGAAGAGCACATCGCTTAGCTCGCCGGTTTGGCCGGGGCGGGCAGGCTGCTTGTTCGAATCCGGAGTATCGCCGAGGAGGCTGACCTGCGATGGCGTCTGCACCATATCATGCACATCAGTGTGAATGCTCTGGAGATTCCACAGCAGCGAAGCGGTCAGCGCCAGTGTGGCAATGGCCGCTAAGGTCACGGAGTGTGTCCACCAGCGCGGTATCCTCTTCCCGATTGTCCCTCGTAAGACGCTCATAATCATGCAGCCTTATCCACCGTCATCTCCAGCAGTGCGTGCTTGAGTTCGGCAATCTGACGCTCAAGAGCGGCATAGACATCGGGCGCTTCGGACAACTCTCCCGATTTGCCTATCTGCTCCAGTTTCAACGCGGTGTTGTAGGCCGGTCTCGCAGCGAAACTGCCCACAGAACCCTTCAGCGAGTGCGCCGCTCGCTCGACTTCGTTAGCGTCGCCGCAGGCAATAGCGTTCTGAAGACGCGACATCAGCCTGGGGCAATCCTCTATGAAAAGGTCCACGATCTCCTTCAACAGGTCGGTATCATTATCCACACGCGCCATAAGCTCGCCGGTGTCAAGCACCTTGCCGGTAGTGGCGCCGGCGTCCTCGCCGCACGGGGTCACGACCTCTGGCGAGACCAGTTCGGCAAGCGCAGCGAACAGCTCCTCAGCACGTATAGGCTTGGAGACGTAGCCGTCCATTCCGGCTTCCAAGCAGCGCTCCCTGTCACCTTTCATGGCGTGCGCAGTCATCGCTATGATTGGAGTATGCACGCCGGACTGCTGCTCTCTCTGCCGGATGCTTGCAGTAGCCTCGAATCCATCCATAAGAGGCATCTGGACGTCCATCAGTATGGCGTCATAGCGCTGGATGTCATAGGCTTCCACCGCTTCCTCGCCGTTATTCGCCACAGTCACCTGGTGCCCGCACTTCTGGAGGATCGCCACCGCAAGCCGCTGATTTACCGCATTGTCCTCTGCAAGCAGCAGCCGTAGGGGCCGTGTGGTATTCTGCTCAGGATCGACCGCGGCCGGTTCGGCCTGTTCCACCGGCCTCACCCTGCCCAGAACGGACACTATTGCGTCGAACAACTCCGATTGCTTGATCGGCTTCATCATATAGGCGGCTACGCCTGCTTTCTTGCTTCGCTCGGCGTCGCCGTATTGCCCGGCTGATGTCAGCATGATCATCGGAACCGAGGATAGGCGGGGATGCTGAGCTATTCGTTCGGCTACCTCGAAACCGTCCATCCCCGGCATTTGTGCATCCAGGATTACGATGTCGTAAGGTGTCTGCTGATCGACCGATTCGGCAAGCGTCTGGAGGGCTTCGCAACCTCCGTCGACCCCAGTAGGCTCCATCTTCCAGTTGCGCAGGACGTCGTGGAGTATCCGCCTGTTGGTGGCGTTATCGTCAACAACAAGCACCCGCAGGCCGGCCAGGTCTACGGATGCTGATGACCTCGCCCGGTCCTTCTCCGGCAGCACCTCGGCCCTTACGGTGAAGTGGAATGTACTGCCCTTGCCGACCTCGCTTTCCACCCAAATCTCTCCGCCCATCATACTGACGAGTTGGGAGGATATCGCAAGGCCGAGCCCTGTCCCGCCGTACTTTCGAGTGGTTGAAGTGTCCGCCTGAGCAAAAGACTCGAAGATCACCTGCTTCTTGTCTTCTGGAATCCCGATCCCTGTGTCGCTGACGGCGATGTGCAGGAGCACCTGGCTGCCCCGCCTTTCCTGCGCGTCTACCCGGACTACTACTTCACCTTCATTAGTGAACTTGATGGCGTTGCCGATCAGGTTTACCAGTATCTGCCTGAGCCTCAGAGGGTCGGATGCCAGTGAATCGGGCACATCGGGCTCAATATAGCAAGCCAGCTCCAGGTTCTTGCTGTGCGCCCGCAGCGCAAGCGTCCGAACGGTATCGTCGAGGCTGTCACGAAGGCTGAACTCCACGTGGTCGAGGTCTAGCTTCCTTGCCTCGATCTTCGAGAAGTCCAGAATGTCGTTTATGACGGAGAGCAGTGAGTCCGTCGATGACTTCACCGATTCGAGGTACTCTCTCTGCTCTGCCGAAAGATCGGTGTCCAGCGCAAGTTCGGTCATCCCGATGATGCCGTTCATCGGGGTCCTGATCTCGTGGCTCATATTGGCGAGGAAGTCGCTCTTGGCCTGGCTAGCGGCTTCGGCCTCTTCCTTGGCTATCTGCAACTGGGCGGTGCGCTCGGCAACCCGGCGCTCCAGATCATCGTGCGCCCGCCGAAGGGCCGCGTCGCGCATCTGTATCTGTTTGAGCATCTCATTGAAGCCTTCAATGAGCTGCCCAATCTCATCGTTGCCGCCGGGCTCCGCGCGTATTGAGTAGTTCTTCTCCTCGGACACGCTTTGCGCGGTGCGCGCCAGCCGAAGAATGGGCTTGGATATGACGGCTTGCATTCCGGAAGACAGAAGTAGTGCAACAAGAGAGGATAGCAGCAGCACGACGCCCGCAATGCCGGCGTAGCGCGTCATACGAGCCCGCATCTCTTTGGTGTCGGACACCAGGATTACCGCCGCAATGTCTTTCCCGTCGATTTTCACATTGCGCAGCACCACGAGGTTGCCGTCCACGAAGCGGGAGTATTCGGAGGTCCTGAAGTAATACGTCGTACTATGATGCTTGTCGCCGGGCTTGCTGCCATAATCGGCGAAGAGCTTGCCGTCCGGAGTGCAAACCGATGCATATATGATATGCGGACGAGCACGCAGCGTTGCCAGCGATTCCTCCGCGGTCTTCTTGTCCAGGAACGTGACGGCCGGCGCGCAGTTGTCGCCGATGATCCGCGCCAGAGACGATAGCTCGCTTGTCATAGCCCGCTTGAAGGTCATCCGCTCATAGGCAAGAAACGATCCGCAGGCCAGCAGCAGAGAAACGCAGCTCGTGAGCACTATGATGCCAGTCAGCTTGCGACTGATCGATGTGTTGGCGAACAATCCCATGGTGTCTCGGCAGCCCCTGTCAGGTCGTGGCTATCTTTGCCAACTTGAGTAGTCTGGAACTGATCTTCAGCCCGCTTCTGCGTGCTGCATTCGGATTGATCTCGAACCTCACTTTCTTGTTCTCGAGGTAGAAGCCTATGATCCCTCCGGTCCGTGCGAACCCGTCTGATTCCCCCACCGTCAGCACGTGCCAATCCCTGACAGCGCTGAGAATTCTGCTCGTGCTGCTTTCTTCGGAGGACGAGATGAAGAGAATGTGGCACGGCTTCAAGTCCCTGATGGCGGAGAACTTCCTGACCTCTACCTTGCGACCGCCGACCGTCTTCCCTGCCACGGTCCGACGTAGTAGGTCCGCGAACGAGTTGTCTCCGTAGACGCCAATGATGAATGTGCCGCCAGAGTCCGCGCTCACGCGCGGGGGCCATTCGACGTAACTGGCGAAGTTGAAGAGGAACGCGGCTTTGATCTCGTATTCGCTGGGGGCGGCGAACGCAGTTGTGATGCCGAACGTGATGAGCAGGACGCAGACAAGAATGATCGCTGCCGGTCTGGCAGCGGCTGCTCCCGGCACGGCCTTGTGTTGCCCGCTCCGGTGCTTCTGAGAAATCGCCCTGTAGATCAGCTTCTTCTCGTCTAACATCTGGTACTGCCCCCGCTAGAAATGCCTTGCGATACTGACGGAGAACCCGCGTCCAAGCAGGCTGATGGTCTCGCCGTAGAAACTGCCGAACTCCACATGGCGGGAGTTCAGCGCGTTGACTATCTGAATGCTGACGTCCGTCCCGTCCTGGATGTGCCACCCAAGCCTGCCGTCCAGGCGGGTATAGCCCGGCACATTTCGACCAACCAGACGACCATAGCTGTAGAGCGCGATATCGAGCTCACAACTGCCCGGGAGGTCGAGGTATGATCTCACCTGGAACTGGGAACGCGGAGCGCCACCGTTGTATCTCTCCAGACACAGCGGATAGTTGGTGCCGCCCGCCTCCCGAAAATCGGCGTAGAGCAGGCCGTAGGATGCGGCCAACCGCCACCTCGGGGTTACCGCCCAGTCCGCCGAGGCTTCGAAGCCGTATGTCCGGCCGTAGATGTCGTTCGATATGTAGCCGGGGAACACCGTGTCAGCGCCATCGAGATATGGCTCAGCCATACGAATGGACAAGACATTCGAGTAGTTGTTCAGGAAGCAAGTGGCATCGAACGATATGTTCGGGGCAGGCTGGCGCCTGTAACCGATCTCGTAAGCCAGCATCTCTTCCGCTCTGAACTCCGGTGATGATACCGAGACGTATCTTATGTGGCCGCCCATTCCGTCAGGGACTTCGTCCATCAGGAACAGTATGTCTCTCTCCAACCTGGACGGCATCCTCACGGCACGCGATACCGCGCCCCACAGGGAACTCTGGCGCCCCAGCGGATATAGGAACCTTGCGCTCGGCTGTATTTCCCAGCCAGTGAAGTGATTGTGCTCGATCTTCGTGCCAATCGTCAGCCTCAGCCGGTCTCCGCGGAGGGAAATCTCGTCATTTACGAACCCGCTGAACAGCTGCTGGGTACGTTCCGGCGGCGTGAACGAAACAAACCTGCCGGCCGCCACATTGTCTCTTGTCAGACGATATCCAAGTCCCCAGATGACGTCGTGGCAGCCCAGCGTCGAGTGCTGCTGGTAGTCCAGGTCGTATGTTTCCAGCGCTTCGCTATAGAGCAGCTCGTCATTGCGGTGCGTTCTGTCCATGTAGAACTGGATCGCGCAGTTCCTGGTAGGCGAGTAACGGCGGCTCCATCTTGCCAGCAGATTAGTGCCTGAAGACTCGATGGTATCCGAAAGGACCTCCGAAAAGTCCGGCGCCTCGAGGTTGGTCGTGAAATCCTGGCTGCCGGCACCGCGATAGGCATTGAACTGGCACATGACCGCGGTTGCGTCGTCGGGCTGCCAGTCGGCCCTGACGCCTGCCGATGCCCGGTCCCAACTGTCGTTGCTCCGGCCTCCCGTCACGCTGTCCAGCGCGTTATAGTAGGTCTGGGATGCATAGAAGCGGTATCCGCCGGTATCGCTGAGGGGCCCGGAGAATCTGAGGCTTCCGCCGGACCTTATGTCCGCGCCTCCGCCCTGCATCCTGGCGGCTGCCGTTCTGACGGGGCGGGCAGGCGAGGTGATTATGTTGACTATGGCATTCACGGCGTTGGCTCCCCAAAGAGCAGCGCCGGGTCCGCGGATTACCTCGATTCTGTCCACGTCCTCGATCTCGACACCGAGCGCGTCCCACCAGACGCCGGAGAACGTGGGTGTGTATACGCTGCGGCCATCGACAAGCACAAGCATCTTGTTGGCGAAGAGGTCATTGAAGCCCCTGCAGGACACTGCCCACTTGTTCGCATCTATGCGGGCCACGTTCATGCCAGGCGCAAGGCGCAGCGCTTCTGGAATTGCCTGAGCGCCGGAACGGACTATGTCCTCGCGGGTTACCACATAGACAGCCGCCGCCGTCTCTGAGAGCTTCTGACCTTTGCGCGATGCCGAAGTCACCTGGACTTCCACGTCCATCAGTTGTTCGATAGAGAGCTGTGTCAGGTCCTGCCCTTCGGCCACTTCAGAGGCGTACACAGGCATAGACGCCGCCAATAGCGACGCCAGGCAGATCAGCCTACGCAGCAGTCTCCCCCAGGTGTTGGTTCTGGTATTCATAGCGATATGTGCGTGGTGCCTCTAAGCAGGTACGCGCAGCCGGAAACGTACCACAGTCGAGTGTCTTGTTCCGTACTTCTACCAGTTCCGTGGAGCAGAATGTCTTCTTGCCTCAGAACTGATACGTGGCCTTCGCAAGGATTGTCCGCTCGATTTCCATTGGCAGTTCGGAGAGCGTCCCGCCGAACTCTTGATGGTGGCTGTCGAGCAGGTTCTGTCCCTCTACGCACACCGCGAACGACCTTGTCCGGCGCCACCCCAGCCGCATATCGAGCCGTGTGTACTTGGGTATGCCGTGCCCGTTGACGGGATCGACGTAGTACAGACTGGCGTCGAGCTCGAATCCGTTCGGAAGATCGAGACACGACCTTAGTTGGAAGTGCTCGCGCGCGAGGGTCACGTCGTAAGATGTCTGCGTGTCCCGGCTCAGGGGGTCCAGATATTGGTTCATGTGGTGGCGGGTGTAGGATGCTGTGAGGTTCCACGTAGGCGAGATGCGGTAGTTGGCGGATACCTCGAGTCCTGTGACCCTGGCGGAACTGAGGTTGGCCCAGTTGAGTGGCTGGAGGATATATGGGGGCGTGCTGCCGAGCTGTGGGCTGGGTTCGCCCGGCTCGACTGTTCGCAGATCACGGTAGTCCTGGACAAAGGCGGCAATGTCCGCGGAAAAGCTATCGGACGCCTGGAATCTATAGCCAAGCTCGTAGGCGGTCATACGTTCCGGCTTCAGATCAGGGTTTGCCTGGAAGACGATTGCTACCGGAAGTCCCATAGTCTCTTCACTGCCGGCCATTACCTTGAGCACCAGGTCCGCGTCCGTTTCGCCACGGCTGGGCGTGCGTACTGCCCGTGAGACTGATGTCCAAAGTGTCTGCCGGCTGCTTGGGTTGTAGGACAACCGCACGCTGGGCTGCACTTCGAAGCCGCTGTACTCGTTGCGCTCGATCTTCGATCCAACCGTCATGTGCATGCGGTTCGGAAGTATCGTCACCTGGTCCTGGACAAACCCGCTGAAAAGGTGGTCGGTGAATTCCGGATGTCTGAAGACTATTGCTGCTGTGGGACGAATGATGTCCGTGCTCTGCCGATAGCCGATGCCCCACATCACTTCGTGGCGTTTGCCCAGACCAAAGGTGCGTTGGTAGTCGATATCGTAAGTCGTCCTTCGCTCATCGATCTGACCATCGACCCGGTAGGTCCTGTCGTAGTAGACCTGCAGAGATGAGTCGGATGAGGGCGAGATCGTCCGATGCCACCTTGCCAGCAGATTGCCGCCTGAGACATGAACACGGTCATTGATGATCCACTGGAAAGGCTCTACATAGCTTACGTCACGGATCCTCTGACCTGCGTCGCCGCGGTAGAGATCACCCTGCAGCGTGAGAGACGACGCCTCGGACAGGTCCATGTCCATCCTGAACCCGCCGCGAACCTGTTCCCATTGGTCAAACGCATCGCGAGGCTTGAGCAGGTCCCGGTCGTAGACATACTGCCCGCCGGGGTCGAACGAGGCGGCCTGGCCGAACGTCTTCGCGTAGACGCGGAAGCTGCCTTTTTCGCCCACGCTGTCTCCGAAGCGGAACCGTGTGGCGCTCTCTCCCTGGTCGTCGATTCCCGTTACGAGCAGCTTGCTGACAGTTTGGCTTGCTTTCTTGGTGATAATGTTGATGACGCCATTCACGGCGTTCGCGCCCCACATGGTAGCTCCCGGGCCACGAATCACCTCGATTCGCTCGATGTCCTCCATCATCGTGTCCTGCACGTCCCAGTAGGTGCCGGAGAAAAGCGGGGAGTAGAGGCTTCGCCCGTCCATCAGGACGAGAAGCTTGTTGACATATCGATCGTTGAAGCCGCGGCACGCGATGGCCCACTTGTTGTTGTCGATCCTCGCTACGTGCAGCCCCGGCGCCATTCTTAGCGCCTCCGGGATGCTTGTAGCGCCTGATCGCCTGATGTCCTCGGCTGTGATGACGTATACGGCTGCTGGAGTGTCGGAGAGCTTTTCTGCCTTCTTTGAGACCGAGGTCACTTCTATGTCCAGCAGTTCCTCGATGCTCATCTGGGTCAGGTCTGCCGACATGGGTTCCTGAGCCATCGTGCAGGCGCTGATCTGGAGAAGCAAGAACGCAACGCTTAACGCAAGAGCTGGTATATGTTCTACGCAACGGCGGAGTGACGTGCCGGATGTCTCGTCCCTCAACTGCATTTGATCCCCCCTAAAGCCGTCCCGGCAAGCCGGGCACCCTCGTACGTCCGCAGCGGACACTACGAGATTACTATTGGCAGATGAGGTCGTTTTCTGGAATCTTTGCGGACCTCATCGGGGCTCTAATTGACAAATCTCGTCGTTTGTAGCATCCTATCGCTATGGTTAAGGTGGATATACTTTCAATCGGCGCTCACGCAGGTGACGTCGAGATCGCAACTGGAATCGCGCTTGCCAATGCCGTGAACAACGGCAAGACCGTGGGAATGTGCTATCTCACGCTGGGCGAAAAGGGGAACCCGAAGATGGACCCCACCGAATACGCCGCTCAGCGCCGCGAGGAAGTAAAGGCGTCCGCGGAAGCGCTCGGAGCGCAATTCTACATTCTGCCGTGGATGGATGGCGAACTGCCGGTTTCGGACGAAGTGAAGTTCGCAGTCGCTGATGTTATCAGGGATTGCAAGCCGGATGTGATCATTACGCATCACCCGAAGAGCATCCACAAGGACCACGTGAATACGTCGCTCAATGTCCCCGATGCTATGTTCTACGCCGGCCTCAAGACCTTCAAGACGGACAAGGAGCCTCACTACTGCCCCAAGCTCTATTTCGCGGAGAATTGGGAGGATAAAGAGGACTACGTGCCTGATATATACCTGGAGGTTACCCAGGCAGACATTGAGTTGTGGCGTGAGGTAGCATCCAAGCATGCTCTCTTCCGCGGTGAGGTTGTTGCCTTCCCCTACGTAGAGTACTACGAGAAACTCGTGCGCCTGCGCGGCATCGAGAAGTACATGCCGTATGCGGTCACTTTCGAGCTTCCCAGTTGGGCAAAGACCCGCCGCGTGACGAGTCTGCTCTGATTCCCGTATATAACCTCAGGGTCGAGGAACGTATGAAACTGAACACACTGAAGATCCGCCTCGCTGTTCTTGCTGCCGTCGTTCTGTGCCTACTGCTCTGTGGTTGCCCTAACCAGAAACCCGGCGTGACGACGATACGGTTCTCTTCTTGGGGCAATGACGTCGAGGAAGCAAACCTCCGCGCGCTGATCGCCGAGTTCGAGAAGCAGCACCCGAACATCAAGGTCGAGATGGAGATTACTCCCTGGGCGAGGATGTTCGATAAGCTGATGATTTCGAGCGCCGGAGGACGTCCGCCCGATGTCACGCGAATCAGCTCAGAGTGGTTCCCGCCCATCGCTGCCAAGGGCTTGCTTGAACCTCTTGAGCCCTACATCAAGCGCGACAACTATGATCTCGATGATTTCTATCCTGAAGCGATTGAAGCGTGGGGCAAGTATAAGGGCGTGCTGTACGAGATTCCAACTGATATCGACATCTACGCGCTCTACTACAACAAGACCATGTTCGACAAGTATAAGCTGCCATACCCCGACTGGACGTGGGATTGGAAGAAATATGTCGAGGTTGCCGAGAAGCTCACGCGGGACCTGGACGGCGACGGCAGGTTGGATCAATGGGGATGCACGCCTGATCCGTGGTGGGAGGATTACGTTCATTCCAACGGCGGGACCATCCTCTCCGAGGACGAGACGGTCTGCACGCTCGATCAGCCTGCTGCCTACGAAGGTCTTCAGTTCATGGCGGATCTGGTCCACAAGTACAAAGTCGCTCCGACGCCGGAAGACGCCCAGAGTCTCGGCGCGAGCAAGCTGTTTACGTCCGGCAAGATTGGGATGAACGTAAGCGGAAGTTGGGCCGCCGAGCTAATCTACAAGAACGAGATCAAGGATTTCGAGTATGACGTTGGCTCGCTGCCTGCCGGACCGAAGGGTAGGGCGTCATTCTTCGGCGGAGCCGCCTACGCAATCCTCAGCCGCTCGAAGCACAAAGAAGAGGCATGGGAATTGGTCAAGTGGATGACTGGCAAGGAGTATCAGACTGCCGCTGCTATCCGCTCACAGATCATTCCAAGCCGCAAGTCGGTTGCCGAATCAGCCGCCTATCTGAAATTGAAAGCGCCACCGGCAAACAGGAAAGTCTTCCTGGACATGATCCCTTATGGCAGGCGCATACCCGGAGTCGCGTGTTCGCCGGAGATGTACTCCATAATCGTAAGTGAGCTTGACAAGGTAAGGCTGGGCAAGGAGTCTGCCGAACAGGCATGCAAGAACCTGAAGCCAACGGTGGACGAGTTGCTCCGGCACAGCGACTGAATCCGGACGAACAGGAGCACACAATGGCTGCCAAAATCAAATCCAGACAGGCGCGCAGAGAAGCAATAGAGGGTTTCCTGTGCATCAGCCCCTGGCTCTTCGGCCTGATCGTGTTTACGCTTGGCCCCGTAATCTACAGCTTTCTGATGAGCCTGTGCAAATGGGATATGATAAATCCCCCTGAGTTCATAGGGTTTGCCAACTACTCGGCTATACTCAGCGATGACTTCCGGTTCAGGCAATCGCTCAAGGTGACCGCGATCTATGCGGGCACGGCCGTCCCCATCGGCTTGGTGTGCTCCCTCGCGCTTGCGATGCTTCTGAACCTGAACGTTAGCGGCATGCGGATGTTCAGGTCCATATTCTACATCCCTGCGATCCTGCCGGGAGTGGCCGTTGCGATGGTGTGGCTTATGGTCTTCCGATACCAGGGGGGCATCTTCAACAGCATACTCTCAATTCTGCACATCGCGCCGGTCAAGTGGCTGACGAGCACGGAGATGGCGCTGCCTTCGTTCATCATTATGAGTCTCTGGGGAGTCGGCGGAGGGATGATTATCTATCTGGCTGGCCTGCAGAGCGTTCCAACCCAGCTCTATGAAGCCGCAGAGATAGACGGCGCTGGTCCGTGGAGCAAGTTTCGGACGGTCACGCTCCCGATGATATCGCCTACGATATTCTTCAACCTTATTATGGGTATCATCGGCAGCTTCCAGGTCTTCACGAGTTCATTCATCATGACCCAGGGCGGCCCTGCGTACGCAACTCTGTTCTACGTGCTGTATCTCTACCAGAAAGCATTCAAGTACCTGCAGATGGGCTATGCTTGCGCACTGGCCTGGATTCTGTTCGGCGTAATCCTTGCGCTGACACTCGTGGTCTTTAAGTCGTCAGCGGGATGGGTGTACTACGAAGCGGAGTTGAAGAAATGAGTGTAAAGACCGCCGCCAGCCTGGCTGTGCCAAACCAACGTAAGAGCAAACCGAGACTATGGAAGATCGCTGCGTACACAGCGCTCATCCTGGGTTCGATTATCTCGCTGATCCCGTTCCTCTGGATGCTTACTTCATCTTTCAAGGACCCGCAGTTCGTGTTTTCCGATCCGCCGCAGTGGTGGCCGAATCCCTGGCTGTGGTCCAACTACGGGAAGGCATTCCAGAAGATGCCGTTCGCGCTCTATACATGGAATACGATCCAGATCACCGGCATCTGCCTGATCGGCCAATTGCTCTCCTGCTCGCTGGTAGCCTTTGGCTTTGCGAGAATGCGGTTCCCGGGGCGCAACTGGCTGTTCATCGTGCTGCTCTCGACTATGATGCTTCCGGCGCAAGTCACGATGATACCGGTCTTCAAGATATGGGCCACAGTCGGAGCCTACGACACGTTTGTGCCTCTGACCCTGCCGGCGTTCTGTGCCTCAGCATTCTTTGTGTTCTTGCTCAGGCAGTATTTCATGACTATCCCGCACGAGATGGATGAGGCGGCCCGCATCGACGGCGCATCGACCTGGCAGATCTACTGGAAGGTGCTTCTTCCTCAAGCCAGGCCGGCTCTTGCCACCGTAGCGATATTCTCGTTCATGGCGCACTGGAACGACTTCCTTGGCCCCCTCATCTATCTGTCCACCCCTGCAAAGCGCACGCTCGCGCTGGGGCTCTATGCGTTCCAGGGACAGTATTCGACCGATTGGAACTACCTGATGGCGGCGTCGGCAGTCGTGATGCTGCCTCTGTTGATCCTCTTCTTCTGCGGTCAGAAGTACTTCATCCAGGGAGTGGTTATCTCGGGCGTGAAGGGCTAGTTGACCGATCAGGCGGATCTCTGTTGAGGCCGGCGCAATTCCGCGCCGGCCTTTCGCTTTGACATCCCGGCATTGTGATATAATACGATCAGCGGACAAACAGCGCCTGTCTTCGGGGAGACGTGTCATGCACAATCGTCGCGGCTTCACTCTCATTGAACTGCTCGTTGTGATTGCCATCATCGCAATTCTTGCGGCTGTATTGTTTCCCACTTTTCTTGCTGCCAAGAAGCGGGCGCAGGTGACGCAGTGCCTGAGCAACCTTAAGCAGCTCGGCCAGGGCATGCGCCTCTACTGCGACGACAACAACGGGTACATGCCCTTTGACTGGCCGCCCAGCGGCGGCTTTCCCAAGAACTGGTGCGGGTGCGTGGCTGCGGAGGCCTGGGTCTACCCCGAGCGTGGGCAGCTTTGGAGGTATGTCAGGAGCCTCAGGGTCTACCGGTGTCCATCGGATTTCGCCCGGCCTGCCGTCAAAATCACCGCTGTGCCTGCCGGCCTGACCCAACGGGATTATCCCCTATCGTACTCCATGAACCACAACCTGGGCTTCAAGAAGGCTGATTCCTTCAGTGTGCCGACCAAGCGAATGCTGCTGATACACGAAAATCGGGGTGAGAAAGCCACGGATTTCGCAATCAACGACGGTACTTTTGTCCCGCTCGGACAAGACGCGCCCGGCATCGTGCACTATGACGGCACGACCCTGGCATATCTGGATATGCACGTAGGCTGGAAGCCCCGGTCGGCGATCATCGTCGAGATGAAGTGGTGGTAGTGGCGGCGGTGTCTGCCAGGCTACTCCGGAGATGCTCGCCACCTGGAGGAGGGAGTAGCCTCTACCGACATTCGCCGCAGTACCTACCTAACCTCTACCTGGCTGATCGTCCCTCCGTTGATCCTGGGTTCCAGGACCTTTCCTCCGCATTCCACTTTTACCTTCGCCGCGCCCGAGCCCGTGTTCAGGAACAGGAACTTGTTCGGCTCGATCTGCGTGCCGAAGATGCCGTCCTTCTGCAGATCATAGATCGCCAGCCCCAGTTCCCGCATGGCCTTGCCAAGTTCCTTTACGAGTTCTTCCTCGGTCTTCACGCGCACGATAGCGCCTTTGCCGACCGCTCTCCCGGCAGGCGATTTGTCGAACAGCATGTCCTCGGGTTCTGACGTCGCTTCTACGCTCTCGAACTTCGGAACGCCCATCACGATGGCGCGCCCGCCTCCCTTGATCCACTCGGCAATGATCGCCGCGTCCATCGTCTCCATCACAGCGCCGTGCATTATGAGGAGGACCCTATGGTTCGCCAGCGCGTCGTTGCGGAGCATGGTCTCGTCAACGAAATCGTAGTCCACATAATCGCGCAGCAAGCGGGCCTCGGGGAAGAACCCGCCCCACTTGAGCGTCAGATCGACGTTCGGATACCACAGCGCCACAGGCACTATCGGTTCCGGTACGTGGAACAGCCACTTGATGTGCTTGCGCTGAGCATCCAGACGAGACGCGGTCTTAACGACGTTCGAGTTGTAATCGTGAAGCTGATTCGCGCCGGACGCCGTTGCGTTGTATATGCGCGCGACTATTCCGGTCTCGTCCTCCGCCGCTGCGGGCTCGAAGCCGAAGTAGGCGTTGTAGTGCTTGCCGGCGGACGCCACCCAACGCGTGATGACGAAGTTGTCGGCATAGTTGGACGCTTCATTGGTGATACGCACTCCCGCGTCGTGCTTGGCCGCGACCCGGCACTGCTCGGCGAAGTTGGAGCCGTGGTGTGGTTCCGCGTCGCCACCGGTGCAGAGGTAGATCGGCGTTTTCGGGAAGTGTTTTCGCGTCGTCTTCATCCACCAGTCGGACCAGTCCGTCATCTCAGCCCGATACCAGTCGGTGAAATCCAGCCATCTCCGACGCACCTGGGGATCACCGGACGGGACCTTCGCCTCGAACTCCTTCAGCTCGTCCTTGCGGCCGGGGAACTCCACCTTGTCCAGGCTTCCAAACGATGTGCCCCAGGCCTTGTTCAGGGCGTCCGTGGTGCCGTACTTCGCGGCCATAGCCTTGCGGAAGCTTGCCAGAGCATACTTGTCCCCGCACCAGTAGCCGGCGTGGTTGTGATACTCGCCAGGTATGTTGAATGTCCAGCCGCCGCCGGTGACGGAATAGATCGCCTCTCCGAAATCGCCCTGAATCCCGAGCAGCACGCTCTCTATGACGCCCGTCTTGCCGTAGCGTTTGGCGAACTCAGCGAGAAACCTGTCGATCCGCTTAGGCAGGTTGGGGTTCCAGACAGACTCGATCTTGCTGTCCGTGTCGTGCTCCAGGCACCGGCAGGGGACGTGCTCCTTCGAGGCGCGGAACCAGTTTGGCGTCGAGTAAGCAGGCCCCAAAATGAGGAATGGTACCCACTTGAGCCCGTTGTCCTTCAGGACTTGCACCTGCTTGTCCCATCTGGACCAGTCCCACTCTCCCTCTGCCTTGCCCTCACAGGTTTCCCATGTGACGTAGCTTTCGATGCTGGTGACTCCGAGGGACTTGTAAAGCGGTGCGCTGGTCTCGTCCGCGTCGTTTCCGAACGTGTAGAACATCCCCTGTGGTTTCGGGCTCTCGGCAAGGCTTTCCATGGCGCGCTCCTTATCGGTCGGTATGTCGAGGTTTGGGTTGCTCGCGTAGACTTCAATGCGGGATATGGCGAGCGGCCCCGTATAGTAGAATCTGAAATCCGCTCCGTTGTTCTGCAGTCCTGCCAGCTTGGCATCGGACAGATGCGCCAGCGCTCGCCGCCACTTCCTCGTATCCAGCAGGAGGAAACCCCTGCCGCTTGCATAGGGACCGGACTCGCCGTTGTAGTGCGTGGCAACCATGCCGATGGACTTGTCGTAGAAATCCACTACGAGCCAGACATCGGAGCCCAGGGCTTTGCGTGCATCATCGTCGAGCTTGAAGTACAGATAGTAGTTGCCTTTCGCGCTGTTGGTCAGCAGGCTGATTGCCTTCCGGCCGTCCACTACCTTGTATTCCCACAGGCCGTCAGCAGGAGTGACACTCTCAATCGCCTGACTCTTATCAGGAGTGAACACGGCTACGGGCTCAGCGGCACAGGCAGCTCCGGCAAGAACCGCAAGAACGATCGTCAGCAGGAATCGCATCAGCACCTCATGGATTTTCGAACTCATCGATATCGGCTTGTACAGTCTACGACCTAATCGAGAAGAGGTCAATGTTGTAGGGCGATGCAAAGCGTCAAAGTTGACCTGGGGGGCATATAGCTGAGATAATATACCAGCGATACCACCACCACGAGGAGCCACTTGAACCCTGGTCACACTGACATCGCTGCCCCTGAACACTCGACCAAGCCTGAGGCGTCCGGCAAGGGCATTCGTTCGTCCGACATCCGGCTCCGCGCGTTCATTGTGGCCCTGCCCCTGATCGTGCTCGACACCAACTGGATCATCTGGGTGGAGAAGATCAACCGTGGGCCATATCCAACAAGCATCTCCCTCTTCGCCAACTGCGTCTTCATCCTGGTCTTGCTCATTGCCGCAAACGGCCTGTTGCGCAGGATCAGCAGGTCGCTTGCTTTCACTCCGACGGAGCTGCTGCTGATCTACGTGATGCTGGGTATCGGCGCCGCGGTTGCGGGCCACGATTGTGTTCCATCTCTGTGCATGCACCTCGGGCACCCGTGGCGGTTCGCAACCGCGGACAACCGCTGGATGACCACGTTCATTCCATACCTGCCGGAATGGCTCAGCGTGACCGATCTGGCTGTCCTGAAGCCGCTCTATGAGGGCAACTCCAGCCTCTACTCCAACGGTCACTGGATTCCGTGGATCAAGCCGCTTGCCTACTGGTCGGTTTTCATACTCGTGCTGATGTGGGTGATGATGTGCATCAACACGCTGGTCAGGAAGCAGTGGACTGACCGCGAGCGACTCACGTTCCCGATAGTGCAGCTCCCGCTGGCGATGACAGACCCCAAGACAAGCCTCTGGCAGAACAAGCTGTTCTGGATAGGGTTCGCCATCGCCTTCGCCATCGGAGTCATAAACGGGCTGGCTGTCTACTATCCCGCGATCCCTCAGATACCCACGGGAATCACAGGGCACAATTTCCGCACGTTCCTGACCACCAAACCCTGGGACGGGATCGACTGGATGCCGTGGGCGTTCTACCCCTTCGTGATAGGGCTGGGTTATCTGCTGCCGGCGGATTTGAGCTTCTCGTGCTGGTTCTTCTACTTCTTCTGGAAAGCCCAGATGGTCATTACACGCGCTCTGGCCTTGGATTCCGTGCCAACGTTTCCGTTCATAAAGCATCAGGCGTTCGGCGGCTATGTGGCGATCATTCTCATGCTTACCTGGACTGGCAAGGGCTACCTGAAGCAGGTCTGGCTCAGGATAAAGGGCGAGGAGTCCGAATTGGATGATTCCGACGAGCCGATGCGCTACCGTACTGCGGCTGCGGGCGCGATCATTGGGTTTCTGATCCTCTCCATGTTCATGGCTTCCATCGGACTGTCGCCGCTCTTGTGCATCTTAGCGTTCCTGATCTACTTCGTGCTTGCTACCGCCATCGCTCGAATGCGGGCGGAACTCGGTCCGCCGGTGCATGACCTGCACTTTTCCGGCCCGGACTATATGATCTCCACGAGCACTGGGCTCGGGCATATGTCAAAAGGCGATTTGGTCGGCCTCACATACTTCTACTGGTTCAATCGCGCCTACCGCAGCCATCCGATGCCGGTGGGCATCGAGGGTATGAAGATCGCTTCGGTCAGCCGGGCAAGCCAGCGGAAGTTCATGTGGGGTATGATGATCGCCACTGTGGTCGGCACGATTGCAACGTTCTGGTGGTGGCTACACTTGGGCTACGAGCATGGGCTTTCCACCAGGTTCTGGTCTGCGACCCACTTTCCAAACGAAGCGTTCAGGACTCTTGAGACATGGTGGAAGCATCCGGGCAATATGGAGAACCCTAACATAGGCGCGAACCTTGCAATGGTGTTCGGTTTCGCGTTCTGCGCTTTCCTTGGCTGGATGCGCCTGCAGGGGTTCAACTTCCCGTTCCACCCGATTGGGTTTGCCATATCAGGAAGCTGGTCTATGAACCTGGTCTGGCTGCCGCTTATGATCGCCTGGCTGCTGAAGGTGCTGACGCTTCGGTTCGGTGGACTCAGGTTGTACAAGATCGCCGTCCCGTTCTTCTTTGGGCTGATAGTCGGCGACTTCATGATCGGCTGCCTGTGGAGTCTCATCGGCATCATCTTCGACATTCCCTACTTCAGCTTCTGGGGCGCGTAGCTGCAGGCGATCGCAGAGTGGGCAGAGCCTGCTTAGGTTCGTGAACTATTGCACAAACTCCCCAGCTCTGATATACTACGTTCCGTAGTTGTCTTGCATGAAGGTGACGCTCCGTGATCACTGGCAGCAAAGTCCCCAATCCTACTCTGGAACGGCTTGCCACCTACTATTCCATTCTCAGCGAACTCAAGGGCCGGCAGGTGGATACGATATCCTCCGCCGATGTTGAGGACCGCACCGGCATCAATGCCGCACAGTTCCGCAAGGACCTCTCGTATTTCGGGGAGTTCGGGCGGCCCGGTGTTGGTTATGCGGTCGATGAGCTGCATGCACGGATCGGCCACATACTGAAGCTGGAGCGGACCCAGCCGGTTCTGCTGGTGGGCGCCGGCAACCTCGGCAGCGCACTGGTAGGCTACCCAGCGCTCAGGTCCGACAACTTCCGCATAGTCGCTGCCTTCGACAACAACTACAACAAGATAGGCAAGCAGCTTTGGGACTTGACCATCCGCGATGTTGCCCGGATCGTGGAGGACAACGTCAGCCTCGGCGCAAGACTGGCGATCATAGCAGTCCCCGCGCAGGCGGCGCAGGGCGTTGCGGAGCGGCTCGTGGAGGCGGGGATAAGAAACATACTCAACTTCGCTCCTGTTGTTCTACGCATGCCCGACGACGTTATCGTGCGAAACGTGGACTTCGTGCAGGAACTGGCGGTGCTGTCATTCCACCTGCCGCGCGAATCCGGCTGAAGTTCGTTACTCGCCGGAGCTTCACTCCGCGTCTTCCAGGCCGATAGAGCGGATACGCAGCTTAGCCTCGGCCACCGATTCGGGTTCCACCGCGATAGCTCTCGCGCCGCTCGTCACGAGTTCCTCTATGTCCTGGAGCGCATTAACACGCTTGATAGCCCCGTCGGAGCCCACTTCCACCTGCGGGGTCTCGAGGTCCATCTGCAGCGCCTCCAGGGTGATCACGTCCAGCGCGCTTTCCACCTGGGCCGCCAGCAGTTGAGGATTGTCTGACACCAGCGTTACCTGCATCGGAGTGCAATACAGCATCACAGCGCGGAGTATCTCCTCAAGGTGGAAGTCCACCATGAACGTTACGGGCTTCCCCGCGACTTCGCGCAGGATGCGGGAGCAGGTTTCGCTCAGGTCATCGTTCAGGTTCCGCAGATCGACCAGCAGCCCGTCAGCACCGTTTGCCAGCGCGGCATCCAGTCCCACGTCTCCGGTCAGTCCGGTGTAGACCAGGACGGTCTCGCCGCTTGCTGTTGTGGCGGGAATATGCTCAGAGGTGATGAACACCTTCTCGCGGGAATGTCGCTGCTGCTCTGCCTGCTGATAGTGGATCAGCACCTGCGGTTCGGGGTCTATGTGGACAACGCCTTTGTAGCCGTCCACGATTAGAATGTCGCCGTCGTTGATCGACGCGACCAAATCCGCCACACCGATGACACACGGTATATCCGTGGCAAACTCGGGAACGTCAGTCGCGGCTTCCGCGGCTATGGCAACCGCCTGAACGCCGGGAATGCGCGTCGTTGAGCCTATCACAAGGCTATCGCACGCCAATATCGCTTCGGGGTAATCCTTTGCGGGGAGATTCTGCATGAGCGCGGACATCCCGCTCTTGAGGAGGGTGTGACTCACCGCGTTGAGGCCGTTCTTGGCATCAACGACGGCTGCCACCGCGATAGCGATCCCAGGATTCCTTGCGATCCCTTCCAGTGTAATCATCGCAAGGCCAGCGCACCTTCCAACCTTCTAGCCTTCCAACAATCCAACGTACGAACCCTAGTTCTCTTCTTCCTCAGATTCCAGGTCAACCTTGAACGATCCGCTGAATCCGCCCGTGGCTTCCATCCACTCGTCGCCATTCTTGAGGGAGATCACGACCTTAGGCGCCTTGAACGTCTGGCCGTCTTCGTCCACTCCTTCTACCGGATTGCCGGTGAGCGTCAGCAATTCCTTCTTGCCGTCATACACGGCTTTGTCAGCCTTCGCGCTGCGCTTCTGCTGCTTGAAGACGACTCCGCCGGTTGCGGTGGCGATCTTGCTGCTGTATAGATACTCCAGCTTGGGGCAGGTGATGGTGGTTGGCTCGGACATCTTGGCCTTGATGGAATCCTTGTCCTGCGTTTCGTCCTTCTTCGGCTTCATCAGCATCGTAACGTCGCCTTCGATGATGCCGAGCTTCTTCTCGAAATACGCGATACCCTTGCTGCCCGTGACGTCGCACTCGGGGTTTGTGATGCTGATCTTGCCCGGAGACACCGCCGTCTTGGTCTGCTTGTCATAGGTGACCTTGTCGGAGGTGAGGGTGGTGTCCTTGGATATGAAGCGGACGTTGCCCACCATCAGCACCTCGGTCTTGTTGCCCCAGACGGCCTTAACGACGTCCGCGTGCCCGTCCACAACCTCGACATTCTTGGCCGCAGGTTTCGAACCTGCCGGCTTAGCCGCCTGCTGCGCGGAGATTCCGACGCAAGCGGCCAGAGCGCCCAAACCTGCCAGTGTAGCCAACGCCTTCGCTGCCCATCTATAGCGCATGTCTACCAGCCTCCTGTGGCGACAGACTGATCTTGATATCCACATCGCGCATCGTCATTTCCTTGGTTCTCATATCAACAAGCAGTTCCTTCGTAGATGCGCGGCCCCACGGGCTCTCGTAGCGCACCACTCCATGGCTACGGAGCGTGGAAGTTGCTGAGTTCCAGTTCGCGCCCTCGGCGGTCAGCTTCTGACGGTCGGACCCGCTCAGCCTGATGCCGCGGTCCATCGTCAGGTCCCCGATCACACTATTATATCGCGCGCGTCCGGCCTCCATCTGTAGGGCGACTTTGCCCTGATCGAATATCCTACCGTCCGTGACGCCTGTGAGAGTGGTAATAATCCTGTCCCGTCCGATCTGTACCTTCTCAGCCCTGACACTCCAGGCTTTCTTTCTGTGGTTGAGGCCGACGAAGTAGGCGTTGCGCATCTCCAGCACGATTGCCGGCGGGGTTTTCGGCGCGAGGGTGCTGCCGACGTAGGGCATGTAACGCCGGAGCGCGACTATGCTTATCAGAAGGATGATCCCGGCCGCTATGGCAAGGCCGAGATAAGGTGGTTTCCGCATATACTCTCTATACGCAAAAACTCCCCCGACGCTGGATGCGAAGGGGGAGTTCGATAGCTAACTTACTAGCTCGGCGGGGGTGGCACGGTGTCCGCGTCGAAGACCTTTATGGTGCCCAGGCTCGTGGTTGAGCCATTGATGACCTCCTGCGGCACAGGAACAGCATTCTGCCAGAACGTCCCCTGCACACTCGGGTAGAACTTGTACTCGACGAGGCTTGTGGCAGGGTAGTAGTCTCCCCAGTTGTGGCCGGGTAGGACCGGGGGCTGTGGCAGCGCCTCAGTGCTTACGGTGAAGTAGAACGGCATCAGGGCTCCACTGTAAGCAAGCAGCACACTGGTCGTGCCAATGTCAAGCGAAAAAGAACCATCGGATCGCGTCGTGGTCGAAACAAGCGCATTGCCGAATCTGATAATCACGCCTTGCACACCGTTCCCGGTAGCGTAGTTTACGACCTTGCCGGTAATGATCAGATTTCCGCTGGGCGGGGGATTGGGCGTCGTGCCGCCACCACCGCCGCCGCCGCCGCATCCCGCGAGGGCGACCATTGCTGCAACTCCGGCTATCAAGAATGCTGTAGATAGCTTCCTCACTGCTAGTCTCCTTTACTTCCAAACCAGACTATTATAGCTGAGTCACCCGCTTTGGGCAAGCAGCAGCCTACTTCAGTCTGCTCAGCAACTGCTCATTACGTGTGAGAACACCGCTTCTGCTGCGTCCGCTCTCACAAAGGCCCGAGCCGTTGCACTTCCAGTTGGGGTATCTAGTCTTATGACTGCCATAGCCAGGGCAATGTTCCGGACGAGGGCCTACTCGAGCAGCTTTGCCGCGAGCCTGGCCGGGCGGAGCGCGGCTTCGCGCAGTTGCTGAGATCGCTCAAGCGGGGCCAGCCTCAGTTCCGGCGCATCGTGCCAGGTCTTCTGGATCACGGCGTGTAGCTCCCCGGTCGGGTCGCCAACTTCCACCTGTGCCGCAAAACCCGCCTCCGCCGCGAACGCCGACACTTTCGGGTCATAAGAGATGGGAACAAACGGCACGCCCGCACTCGCCGCGAATATGAGCGAGTGCAGCCGCATGCCGACGACGAGCTTGCACCGGGCGATTAGACCTTTGGCTACTGCAGGATCGCCGCCGTGTCGCAGGATCGGCGCTCCCTTGCCCACTTCGGCGTCTTCCGACTCCTGCATGGGAATGAACACAGCCTGCAGACCCATCGCTGAACACGCATCCAGGATTTCCGCTGCGGCCTCTGTGATCCACTGGTCGAACCCCGGCCACGGCCTCAGCGCTATCCCAACGAGTCTTTCACCCGACACACCGGCCTCGCTCATCAGCCTGTCAGCGGCCTCGAAATCCGGTTCCACGAGAAAGGACGGGTCTGCCACTACCTGGATGTCGCGCGTGACGCCGATTTCCTGCAACAGCTTTCTTGATTCGCTGTCGCGGACGGTGATGAACTCCGCGTTCTGGAAAGCCTTTCGAACTCCGCGCCGTATGCCCGGCCTGATCAGCGGCCCGACGCCTTGCGCGTAGATCATCGTCTTGCATCCGAGCGTCTGAGCGAGGCGTAGAACCAGGAGGTAGTAATAGGGTGATCTCGCGCTCGTGGCGTCCTGAAAGAGGCTGCCGCCGCCGCTGATAAGCAGATCCGCGCCTCTCAGCGCGCGCACGAGAGGCAGAAGCTTCATCCGCGGGATCGCCTGCACGCCGGGGTGTTCGCGCATCGTGCGCGCGGGGTCAGCCGAAAGCACTGTCAGCGGCGCATCGATGCCGATCTTTTTGAACGCCGCCCGAATGCCCGCAAGAACGGCCTCATCGCCCACGTTCCCGAACCCATAGTAACCGGAGATGACGATATTCATAGATATCAGGTGTTAGTTCGTCATTCCGAGCGGAGCGAGGAATCCGCTTTTCGCGCCAAGACCAAAAAAAGCAGATTCCTCATTTCATTCGGAATGACGAGGCGAGCATTCGACATGACAAGGCGACCGGCTCCGTCGTCTTCGGAATGACGAGGTGACGCATTCGACATGACGAGGTGCCCTAGCTCTCCTTCCCGGGCAGGTTCCTGATCACGCAGTAGACCGCGGCGCCTACAATCAGCCCAACCACTGTTCCATTGAACACCCTGAGGACACTGAGCTGCAGCGGCGTGTGGATGTGGCAGAACGTGTTCAGCGCCGACACGAGACCGATCGAGCCAACAACTACCAGAGGGGCCGCCCACTGCCTTCTGCCGCGCAGTGCAAACGCGATTCCTGCCAGCAGCAGCGGGTAGCCGACCAGGAACTCCTTGGTCCGCGGCCTCACGTAGAGCACCTTGTCCAGGATCGACCTGAACCGCAGTTCCGCGCCACTGACGCCTATGCCTGAGTCGTTTCCGGACCTTGCGACCATCATCGCCACGACCACCAGCGCCGCGATAATCCCGATTGCTTGCCATATCAGCACCGGGTTTGAGCCCATGTCCCGGAGCGTGCTCCAGAACCGCTCCTTCTGTGCGGCCCACTTGTCGCTCTTCCAGGCTACTCCCCCGGCATACAGTAGCGTCAGCGCCAGCATAGGCAGCATGTGCGCGACCTTGACGCCCGCGAACTGATCCGTGCGCAGCATGAAGTCCCGGCCGCTAAGCAGTCCGACTATCAGCAGCCCACCTGCCGCCGTCGTTAGCACCGCTCCGAAGAGTCTCCACATTGCGCTTCCGAGAGCCGTTGGAGCCGCTGTCGGCGTGTCGGGAGTGTTTCTCGTGGCCCGCAGAGCCGCGAGGGTAGGGAACGTCAGCGCAGATAGCAGCGCCACCGCCTTCGTTCCCGTTGTGCTCATCGACGCCAGTCCCGCGCAGGCGATGAGCAGCAGAATTGGGATGATAACTCCCGGCAGTTCGACCACAGTACCGATGAGCAGGATGATCCCTGCCGCAACTCCGATTCCCGCGAGCGTTCTTGCAAACCTGGGTACATCGACCGCGCCCATAGCGTGTGCGGGCGCGGTTGTGTAGCCGGCTTTCCTGATAGCCTGGCTTATCGCCAGTATGTACTCCGCGTTCTTCTCGACGATGTCATTCCCCGCCGTGTAGTACATCCGCAGATAACACATTCGCACGCCGCGCTCGCGGACGCCCTTCTGGAACCGATCAACAATGGAAGTCTCACTAAGAGTGGGCATTTCGGCCTGGGTGATGCTGTGTACGACTATCAGCCGGTCCTTGACCTTTTGAGCCAGGTTCTGGTCGCCCTTCTGCTTGGAGAACTCCACGCGGCCGAAGTAGAGGTCATTCCTGGCAAGAGCATCCGCCGTGTCCTCGATAGCGCCCTTGAACCCGAGGATCGAATCACCCTGGAACACAATCGTCTTTGCGCCCTGCCGCTTTGCATCCGCCATCATGAAGTTGATCGCTTTGGGGCTAGCGCCAGGGAAGCTGACGAGCCGGGCGACGATGCCCACACCGCTATCGCCAGCGGCCGAGATGGCGCGCTCAGGTAAGCCAATGGGGAGTTGCTGCAGGTAGCTGACGGGAATACCGTCTGTGAGCGCTATGAAGGAGGAGCCCGCGGCCACTGTGTGCATGATACGTAACTCGGAAAGGCTGAAATGCAGATAGCGCTCGGCCCGGCTTGCCCTTCCTGGGTCAGCGCCGGCTGGGACCGCGAGTGCCCGTTCACTTGCCTTTGCGTCGCCCCGGTCTATGGCATCCTTCACCGTCTCCTGGCTAACGGCCACGCTCGTCACGCCGACGGCCTTGAAGCGTCTGAGGACATCAACGGGAGTTGTGCCGGACGCCGCCGCCATCTGCTGGATTTCATCCCAGTCCACAACCAGCTCGACGGCCTTGTTCCGAGATTCCGTTCTGTATCTCTGCACCGCCACGTAGCCCGAGGCCAACAACCCCAGCACCAGCAGCGCAATTATGAATACTCTCTTGCCCAAATCAGAACTCCTTCGGAGTGTTGGAAGGTGGAATGTTTTCCAACTCATTCCCAAGGCCTAAACGGATACGGCCTGTCCCCGTTATATCGCCTTCGCAGCGGCCTGCGGTTGCGCAGGACCCGGTTCCTGCCAAGAAGCAGCAGTATGACGGCACCGGCCACGAAACCGCCGATGTGCGCCCAATAGGCTACCCCGCCGCCGACTTGCATGCTCATTCCAGGTATAAGCTGCAACAGGAACCAAACGCCCAGCAGATAGACCGCCGGAATCTCGGCCGTTGTCCAATACCATCCCAGGGCTACCAGCGTATGGACCCTCGTCCGCGGGAACAGCACCATATAAGCGCCCAGCACGCCCGCGATAGCGCCGCTGGCACCCAGTGTCTGGATGAACGGTTGGATTCCGTGCTGGCTTGCCCAGATGTGCGCGAACGCGGCTGCAACGCCGCAGAGAAGATAGAACAGCAGGAACTTGAAGTGGCCCAACGCATCCTCGATGTTGTTGCCGAATATCCACAGATAGAGCATGTTCGAGCCTATGTGCAGCAGCCCGCCATGCATGAACATCGAAGTGAATATCGTCAGCCACTGCGGGTGCGGGCCGACATCAGGCAGCTTCTTGACCAGCGGATTTCCATGCTGGTCGGCAAGGGGCCGCCCGGCGCGATCAGTCACGAGTTCCACTCTCACGTCATTCATTACGGAATACGGCACCATCGTCAGGTGTCCGATCATACCGGTGAGCTGCAGAAGGAACACGAAAACGTTCATCGCCAGGAGTATGTAGACTACATACGGAGTAGTCTGCGTTGGATTCTCGTCCCGCAGTGGGATCATACCTGTCTAGCCCCTCCATGGCAGCAGCCTGAGTGTCAACTATGCCGTCATGCTGAATTTGATTCAGCATCCACTTCGCAAGCCTATGGATTCTGGACCCGTTCAGGATGACGGTGCCTGCCGCTAATTGTACCTGACCGGCCCCATACATAACAAGAGGAAGAGCCGCTTGCGCGCGCCCTTCCTCGGTTATTGCGATCTGCCTGTTTGATTCCCCGCCGGGCATCCCGGCAATCTGAAATCACCAATCACAAATCCAAAATCTGAAATGCCCTAGCTTCTGCTCTCCTCCAGGGCTTCGCGTAGTTCTCTCAGACTCGTTATCTTCTCAAGCTCGAAGTGAGCGTCTATGCATTCGTGGATATCGATCTTGCCCATCTTCCGGAACTTGTTCTTCTCCTCCGAACTCATCTCGTTCGGCACGTCGCTCAGCATTCCCTCTTCCCAATCCTCCTGCTTGACGAACTGCTCGCCCAGCTTCTTACAGCGGGAACAGCGATACCTGACATAGACGAAGCTCGGCCCGAATAGGCGGAGATAGTAGCCGGTCTGGGTGACATCCTTTGCCAGTATCCGTTGACCACAGTTGCATCTTATCGAGGATTTCATATCCTTCAGCTACCTCCATCTGCCCGGTGGCCTGCTTCAGTGATAAGGAGTGGAAACAGGAACGCGTTCGGAAGAATCTACTTTCATTATATCACCCAATCAGCCGGCTGCCAATGGCTTCCGCTGTCATTTCCGGCATTCCCTGTCGTTCGGAGCACTCCACGTCATTCCGAGCGAGCGCAGCGGAGTCGAGAAATCTGCTTCATGGCACGGCCCGAAAAGCGGAGTGCCCGTTGCACTCGGAATGACGTGAGAACCAATGCGGATGACATAGCGCACCCGCAAAAACGAGACCGGTGGCTACAGCCACCTCAGGAACCGCGCGGCGTAGTCTTTCTGCGCGTAGCGGTCCGTCATACCCGAAAGGAAGTCGCAGACTCTGCGTGTCCGGGCCTCTATGTCGTCCTCCGCCGAATGCTCATGCATGTTGTCCGGCATCTCCTCCGGGTGCTGCATATAGTATCTGAACAGCTCCTTGAGGCTCTCGCCCGCGTGCTGCAGTTCCACAATGCCGCGGACATCGCGCCCGTAGACCTCGGCAAACAGGAAGTCCTTCAGGTGGTTCGTTGCTCTCCGGAACCGGGTGCTCATGCCGATAACATCGAGGTCCGCGCTGGACTCGATAATATCGGTCACCATCGCTCCGATCCTGTCCGAGTGCGTCCTCCCCACCGTCTCCACGGCCTCCGCCGGCAGGTCTGACTCCGTGATGATCCCGGCCCTGATAGCGTCGTCGATATCGTGGTTGATATACGCCACCCGATCGCTGATCTTGACGACCTTCCCCTCCAACGTCGCTGGGCCGGCCGCGTCGAGGGCGAGATCGGCGCTGCCCTTGGAGTGGTGCAGGATTCCATCCCGCACCTCCCATGTCAGGTTCAGGCCAAGGCCCTTCTTTTCGAGGTGATCGACTACCCGAAGGCTCTGCTCGCTGTGCTTGAAGCCGCCATCGGGCACATATTCCCGATATACCGCGTCAAGCGCTTCCTCGCCCGCGTGGCCGAAGGGAGTGTGGCCGAGGTCGTGGCCGAGCGCTATGGCTTCCGTAAGGTCCTCGTTGAGCCTCAAGGCACGCGCGATAGTCCGGGCGATCTGCGCGACCTCAAGCGTGTGCGTCAGCCGCGTGCGATAGTGGTCCTCTTCGGGGTCGATGAACACCTGGGTCTTGTGCTTCAGGCGGCGAAAGGACTTGCAGTGGATGATTCTGTCGCGGTCCCGCTGGAAGCACGTCCGCACCGGGCACTCACGCTCCTCGGCCATCCTCCCGCGCGAACGGCACGCCGCCACCGCCTGCGGCGCCAGCGTCTCCAGTTCCAGCGTCTCATATCTCTCGCGGATTGCATCCATAACCGCGATTATTCTAGTCTCAAATTCCTCCTCCCGCAAGCAGTCCGGAGGGAGAAAGCACGGAACCAGGAATCGGGTGTCGTGGGATACAAGGAGAGGCCGGGGAAGATCATCTCTGCTCCCCTCCTTACCAAGGAGGGTTGGGGGAGGTTACCACGCAGACGATGCTCCCGCTGATTCCTTTCCCTCTGTGATTCCGTGCCGATTCTCTGCTATACTATCCGTTGAGTGGCGGTTATGCGCCTTGAGGAGGACGTATGGGCATCGATTTCGACAAGTCGCGCTGGGAGCGCGTCAAAGAGAACAACCGCGCATGGTGGGCAGGCGAGCTCAAGCGGCCTTTGATCTACATTGCGCTTGGTGGACGGGATCCAGGCAGGCCGCAGCCTGAGCTTCCGGCGTACCACTTCACCGCGTTCTATGATCTTTCGGTGCCTGCCGAAGCGATAGTCGATCGATGGGAGTATAACCTTTCCTGCCAGCGTTACCTGGGCGATGGCTACCCCCAGGTCTGGCCGAATTTCGGCCCTGGTGTCGCCGCCGCGTTTATGGGCGCGGACCTGCTCTCCAGCATCGAGGCCGGCACGGTATGGTTCCATCCAAAGCAGGACCTGGAGATGGCTGACATCCACCTTGAGTATCAGCCCGGCAACGTCTGGCTGCAGCGCGTTGCGGACATAATGAAAGCCGCCGTCGAGCGTTTCGAGGGCCTGGTGCAGGTGGGCATGACCGATCTTGGCGGCAACCTGGATATCCTGTCCACCTTCCGCCCGAGCGATAAGCTCCTCCTCGACCTCTACGATTGCCCGGACGAGGTGAATCGCGTCAACTGGGAGGCGCACGAACTTTGGTGGCGCTTCTTCGATGAGCTCACCTCCGTTCTGCAGCCCGCAAACCCCGGCTACTCCGCCTGGGCGGGGATCTACTCCGAAGCTCCTCACTACATGCTGCAGTGCGACTTCTGCTATATGATCGGGCCCGACATGTTCGATGAGTTCGTCAAGCCCGAGCTTGCCGCATCCTGTAGGCGGATGTCAAACGCGTTCTATCACCTCGATGGGCCGGGCCAGCTCCCGCATCTGGATTCGCTGCTGTCGATACCCGAGCTAAAGGGCGTGCAGTGGGTGCCGGGCGCGGGCTCGCCGAATTGGGCGCACTGGCCGGAGGTCTACCGCAAAATCAGAAACGCGGGCAAGCTGATCCAGCTAATGGGCCCGCCGCGTATACTCGACATCGTATCCGAGCAGCTGGGCAGCGCGGAGGGCATAGTCTTCCACACCAGTTGTTCGAGCGAGGCAGAGGCCCAGGAACTACTCACAAAATACGGAGCGGCGTGACGCCTACTTCCTGACGGGCTCCTTGACTGTGATCACCACGTCGCCGGCGGCCTTGCTGACGGGCGCGCTTCCGCGCATCTGGCTGAAGCTCGCGTGGAGCAAGACCTCCGATGCAGGCAGGCCGCTGAGCGTGAACTTGCCGCCCTCGCCCGTCGTGGTCTTGAGTTCCCTGATCGCGGAGCAAGTCACGGTTGCACCTACGATCGGCCTGCCGTCCGCATCAACGACGGTTCCCTGCTGCGTCCGGTCGGTACGCTCCAGCACGAACTCGACGCGGTTCTCCCAGTCCTCGCCGCCTACCGGGCCGACACTTCTGCTGAATCGAGGGTAATAGCCGGGAAGCTCTGTCATAAAGCTGTAATTACCGCCGTGGTACATGGACGATATGACTGTCTCACCGGCCTCATTTGTGCGTTGGGTCATACTGGCGCCTACTCCGCCGCCGCCGTGATCGAGGAACGCCTCTACTTCTACATTCTTGAGCGGCTTGCCCTCGGTGTCCTTGATTGCTACAGTGACTTCATGGGCTGGGTGAGTGGTAATCGTGACGCCTTTCGCCAGGACGTCCGCCCGACCAACCATTACAACCGCGCCGATGTCGCGCCCACTGTGGCTCGCCTTGAGCATCACCACTGACTTGTTCGCCCGCCTGTCCCAGGCCAGGTTTTGAGCCTCATCGGGCACCGCAATCTCGAAGTTGCCGCTGGCATCGGTTGTTGCCTCGGTTTTCTCCCAGCTGACCTGCTCGATCTCCGCGCCGCTGACGGGTCTGCCCTGTTCGTCGATCACGCGCCCTTTCGCCATGTCGGCCTTCTTGAGCCTGATCATCTGCGCGGATTTCCAGTTCTTGCTGCCAACGACAAGCGAGCCAAACTCCGTGCTGTAGGCGCGGTAGCCTTTTGCCCTGGCGCTGACCGAGTACGACCCATTCGAGTAGATGTTGCTGAATACGACCCGGCCGGCGGCGTCCGTCTTCGATTCGCCGCCATAGTCACCACTCCTGCCCAGCCAGGCGGTGAGGTTGACGTCTATGCCGGCTAGGGGCCTGCCGGTCTGCTCATCCTTCACCGTAACCGCGAGAGTCTTGGGAGGGAAGACCTTGATCCTGACCGGCTCAGTCAGCAGCTTGTGCCTGTCGATAAGAGCGTATGCGCCAAGTTTGCCGTCCTTGCTCATCGCTTTCAGCGCGACCGCGCTGTCGGAGCATCCCGTAGGGTCTCACCCACCGCTCAGATCGACATCCGGCGGCAGTCCGAGAGCGAATTCGCCCTTGCTGTTGGTGACGCACGTGACGCCCATCATTTCCCTGCCGATCGATACCGTAATGCCAGCGATGGGCTTACCGTCAGCGCCGACAACGGTGCCCTTGCACTGACCGTTGCTCTTGAGCTTGATGATGTGGCCCTTCAGCCCCGTTTCAGGCACGCTGATCGTCCTCTGGTCAGCCCGCCAGTCGCTGAGATACATCGGGTTCCCGCCGGCATAGTAGATCGTCACGTCCCCGGGCAGCACCCGCACTGAGAAGCTGCCCCCCTTGTCTGTTGTTACGATGGGGCCGTGGAAGTGGTCTGAACTGCCGCTAATCTGCGCCCCGGCGATGGGCTTGCCCGTATCAGCATCGACAACGCGTCCGGTGACCGGAACAGATGGCGGCGAGACGATATCGGGCAGGTCCCGCGTTTCGCCCGCCTCGATCCTCACGCCGGATCTGTATAGCTGGATACGATCGTCGCGTACAGGATAGGTCGCGATATGGTATTCGCCGGGCATAAGTCCATCGATCCTGAATGAACCGTCCTCCGCTGATATCGCTTTGCCCCAACCGGTCTGAGTGCCGGAAATCGAGTAACTCCTCGTCGTGACGAGCGCGCCAGGAACGCCGCCGCCCTTGCCATCCACCACCCTGCCGCGCATGCTGCCGCCCGGGCCCATCACTGCGTCCAGAGTCGGGACGTCAGCCGTGTCCTGACGCTTCATTGCAAGGCCGGGCTTGCTGACCGTGATGCTCGGTACGACGTTCTCAGGGATGTTGGCGATGCGGAAGACTCCGCTGTCGTCGGTTACGGCGGCGGGGTACTCTATCACCGGGTAGAGATCATCGGCGCCAGCGTACGCGGAGTAAGACCTGTCGTCAGGCTTCTTGGTGCGCAGTGACTCCACTTCGACTCGCGCACCGGCAACCGGCTTGCCGGATTCGTCCGTGACCTTGCCTTCCCTGGTGACAGGCTTGGCGACGACAACCGTGATCCCTTTCGCAAGGTCGTCCGTTTTGCCCTGGTGGATTAGAGACCCGATGTGCTCCATTCGGCAACCGAGGAGCTTGCCCGGCTGGTGCGGAACAAATGTCAGCGGGGGCGGGTATGTCTTGGAGTCGGCATTGATGTCCAGGTCCTTGAGTGTGAAAACTCCCGCTTTGTCCGTGAAGACGGTCTCCCGGAGCTTCGCTTTTGAACCCCATATTCCAATCGAGCGCTCTGTCACGTCAACTCTTATTCCGGCAACGGGCTTACCGTTAGTGTCAACAACTTTGCCCTTCAGCGGGAACGCCGCCACTGCGGAGCATAGCGCGCAGAATACAATCGATAGAACCACGAAACGCCGCATCATGGATGCTCCTCCGCCCTCAGAACCTGCCGGTGTGCTTACCATACCCATAGGTGCGCCTACGCTTCTGCCTTTAGCGAGGCGCCGCGGATCGTCCTTCTGGCATGCCCACGTCGGCCGAATGAGGCTCGTTTTCGCTGTTGTGCAGTACCGGATACTGATCCGGCTGACACTCGATCCACGGCCTCTTGGGAGTGGGTCTGAACTCCAGGGAATGCCTTGGCAATACCTCCACCCGAATATCCGGCCGTTTCGCCATCAGGCTGGCGATAACGTTGTGCACCCTTGTCTCGGGGCCGCCGATCAGCGCCTCGTCGGCTATTCGGACGTTGGCTCCCTGAGGAAGTGTTCTGATTAGCGCGGCCTCCCGTGCCGCCATCTTCTGCACACGCAGGCCGTCGGCCAGCCAGTCGAGATTCGTCGAGAACGAACACGCCGCGGAGGTTGCTATAGCTATTCCGGCGAGCACCGGAACCCTGTGTCTGCGCAGCGAGTGGACGCGCTCAACCACGGCTGCCGATAGCTTCACCGGGGACGCGAACCAGCTTCGGAAGAGCTCGATTGCGCCCATTGCCATCAGGAAGTGGACGTCGTAGCGCAAGTCCGGCCAGAACAGAAAGCAGGCGCATACGGTAGTGGTGGCAGCAGGAAATGTGCCGCGTCTTACCAGAATCAGCAGGCCGATGAGCACAATCGGCGCGATGAGCCAGACCCAGTAAGGGACCCAGCCCAGGCCGGTGTAGTACAGGAAGAGGGAGATCGCCTCCAGCAGTATCGCGCAGCCCAGAAGTCCCAGAGTGATCCTCTGATCGCTGCCCGACGGCGCGGAATCGATCCAGAACCACACCGCGAGGACCGCGATGACGGCCCAACTCACAGCGGCCCACGGGGTCTGTGCCAGGACGATTATGAACATCCCCAGCATCAGCCAGCCTGTGAACACCGGCCCGACCTCGCGCTTCCGGAGGCCCTCCATCAACTGCGCAAGCAGGATGGCAAGCCCGATACTCGGTATGTAGAGATACCGGTCCGGCGCTCCCAGGCTTCCGGCGCACAGGCCGATAACGAATGCAGGCCCGAAGAAGAACAGCAGGCCCAGCCTGAGGTCGGGGCGCCTGAACCACACCAACACAGGCACGACCGCGAGAAGCATTACGCCCCAGAGAGTGCTGACCGAAAGGAGGGTCATCGGGACTCGCATCGCCTGCAGCGTGAAGCTGGTCGCTAGCCTGAGGGAGATCGCGTCGATATGGGCTCTCGGGTTTCCCAGTTGCTGCTGGCAGGCCAGTTCCAGCCTCTGAAACACCAGTATACCTGCCGCGAACGCAAGGCAGGAGCCGAACCACTTCGCAAGCTCGGTCTTGTTCTTCTTGCCCTCAACGAGGAGCGGCAGGAATGGCAGTGCCGCAGCAAATCCGGCCACCTCCTCCTTCGAGAACAGACCGAGCATCCATACGCAGGCGCACAGCAATCCCCGCGCCACAGGTGGAATTCGCGTGGATATGGCAATATGTGCTGCAACAAGGCCAAAGAACGCGGCCATAACGCCGGAGCAGGCGCAGAGCCAGGTGACCGCCTCAGGATGGCTGAAAAAGACCCCGAAGAGCGCAGCGCCGACCGTCGCGGCCGCAGGGCTCAGGCGCATCCGGCGCATGAACGAGTAGAGCAGCGCCACGTTCGCCAGGTGAAGGCAGATGGCAGCAACGTGCCAGAGCCATGCGTGCAGCCCGAACAGCCCGTAAGCTCCCTTGAACACCACCAGGAACATCGGCCTGCAGAACCAGCCGATGCAGTTCAGCGGGCTTTTGCCCTCCGCAGTGCGCAAGAGCAGGCCGAAGTCGTCTCTCTGGAAGTAGGCGAACACGGCAGGCGCGTAGACGGCCGATGTCAGAACCAGGGCAAAGACGAGCCCCAGGTAACGGGGCCGCTTCCAGTCCGCACTGTGCTGGTTTGGCTGAGTGCTGCACTCAGGCATAAGTGAATTCCTTGTCCGACGAAACGAACTCTACGCTCAATGCAAGCTCACTCTGAGTTCGTCTTTGCTTTCTTCACATTCCGCGTATCGAGCCTGATTCTGCTCGCCTGATGAGGTAGTGTAGCACGTTCACTGGCTGTTGTCAACAACTTTCTTGACGCTATTTCAGGATTTCCGTTGATCCTTGCGCGGGGCAGCGAGACAGACAGTGTGCGCCACCTGTATCAGCCATGCCTGGAAGCTGTCGCCATCGCGCAAGTCTTGGAGTCTCTGATACGCCCTCACCCACGTCTCCTGCTCCATATCGTCGGCGATTGCTCCGCTTAGTCCCAAACTCCTGATCTTGCGCCGCAGAGCTGCCCTGTGACGTGACATCAGTATTCCGAATGCGTCGCTCATACCGGCAGCGCACCTCAATACCAGTTCCGCGTCTGAAAGGAGCGCGCCGTTCTTGTCTTTGCGTGTGCGCAATGTTGCTCTTGACCCCTCCAGTTGTATAGATGCTATCGCGGCGCGAAAGTGTATAGTGCTGACGCAATTGCGCGGGGGTTCTATTACGGGGCGGGATACAGATCCTGCCCGAGCAGGGTAGGGCGGTAGGGTGCGCTAACGCTGAGCCCCCGTTCTTCTGATCTCGTAGAGAAGCGTTCGGATGCCGCGATTCCTGGGATTGTTGAACTCGCCGATCTTGACCATGCCCAGGTGTTCGGCGACGCGGCGGGATGCATGGTGGTCGTGGGGCATGTTGGCGATGATGCTATCGAGTTTCAGCACTTCGAATGCGTAGTCCACTACTGCCTGCGCAGCCTCCGTCGCGTAACCCTTGCCCCAGTGCGCCTTGTCGAAGATGTAGCCGAGGTCGTTCACCTCGCGCCCGTCAATCTCCGACTTGGCTATGCCGCAGATGCCGATGAGCGTCCCCGTCTCTTTGAGGATTACCGCCCATCTGCCGTAGCCATGCTCCTGGTAGCTCTTGAGATTACGCTCGATCACCGCCCGGGTCTCCTCCGCAGTGTAGGGTCTCTCCCAGAAATCCAGCGTCTGCGGGTCCGAGAGGAATGTCTGCAACTCGCCCAGGTCGTCAAGCGTCAACTCCCGGATCGTGAGGCGGCGGGTGGTGATCACGTTACAGCCCCGGATTCCTGCGGCCGCCAGTGCGCTTGAGGCCGTCGAGGAGGAAGTCGATCACGCCGCGCGTGCTTTCGACGGCTTTGGTGACCTTGTCACAGTCCTCCTGTGTCATATACTCCAGGTCTACCGCGATGCAGAGGTGCGTTTCCACAGCGAACGTAAGGCTGCGTGCCTTGGTGGCGGCCTTGCGGAACTCCAGCACATCGTTCATCCCGAAGCCCTTGGCGATAGTGATGGCTATGTTCATCGTGTTCAGCCTGATCTCGTTTCGCAGGAGGTCATCAACCGCCCATCCCCCATCGGCGGTATGCTCGTAGACCAGTGTAGTCAGCCCAACTGCTTCTTGCCAGGCCGGAATGTCCTTGAAGCCATCGAACTCGCGCATGGTCGTCTCCTTGGTTGTGGTTGGGGACATTATAGCAGAGGCGGGCGGCGTTCGGGCGGACTACAAGTTTGCAAAGACGCATTCAGGACAGCATGCCCTGGACGACTAACGAAAGCCCGGCGCGCCAAGCGCCGGGCCAAATAATCAATACTGAATACTCAATAATCAATCTTCCTCGAGCTTGTCTCGAAGATACTGCTTCACGCCCTCGATCGGCATTCTGATCTGCTGCATGGTGTCGCGGTCGCGGATGGTGACTTGGTGGTCCTCTTCCACGGTCTGCACGTCTACGGTGATGCACCAGAGCGTGCCGATCTCGTCCTGGCGGCGGTAGAGGCGGCCGATGCTGGCGGTGTCATCATACATCGTCGGGAACGACTTCTGCAGGTCATGCGCGAGGTTCTTTGCTGTCTCCACGAGGTCCGGCCTGTTGCGCAAGAGCGGCATGACCGCGGCCTTGACCGGCGCGAGAGCCTTGTGGAACCGCAGCACCGTGCGCTTGTCCTTCTTGCCGCCTTCCTTGGTGAGGTCTTCCTCCTCGTAGGCGTCGATCAGGAACACCAGCGCCGCCCTGTCCGCGCCGGCAGCCGGCTCGATGACGTAGGGAGTGATATGCTCGCCCGATTCCTCGTCGAAAAACGTAAGGTCCTTGCCGGAGCCTTTGCTGTGGACGCTGAGGTCGTAATCGGTGCGGTTGGCGATGCCCTCGAGCTCGCCCCAACCGAAGGGGTAGTTGTACTCGATATCGGTCGTGCCCTTGGAGTAGAACGCCAGCTTGGCCTTCTCGTGCTCGAAGAGCCTCAGGTTCTCGCGCTTCACCCCATACTTCAGATACCAGTTGAAGCGCTCGTTGACCCAATACTCGAACCACTCCTCGTCCGTGCCCGGCTTCACGAAGTACTCCATCTCCATCTGCTCGAACTCGCGTGTGCGGAAGGTGAAGTTGCCGGGTGTGATCTCGTTGCGGAACGACTTGCCGATCTGACCGATCCCGAACGGCAGCTTCTTGCGCGTAGCCTGCTGGACATTGAGGAAATTGACGAAGATTCCCTGCGCCGTCTCCGGACGCAGATACGCGACCGAGGCGTCGTCCTCCACCGGTCCGACAAAGGTCTTGAACATGGTGTTGAACATGCGCACGTCGGTCAGCTCGCCGCCGCAAGCGGGACACTTGCCGGAGCCGTCGAGATCGTCCGCGCGGAAGCGCTGTTTGCAGGCCTTGCAGTCTACCAGCGGATCGGTGAAACCCGCGACATGGCCGGAGGACACCCAAACCTGCGGGTGCATGAGGATCGCGGCGTCGAGCCCGACGATGTCATCGCGAGTCGAGATCATATCCCGCCACCACGCCTCCTTCACGTTGCGCTTGAACTCGACGCCAAGAGGGCCGTAGTCCCAGGTCGACGCGAGCCCGCCATAGATCTCGCTCGACTGAAAAATGAACCCGCGCTTCTTGCACAGGTTTACGATAGTGTCCATGCCAACCATATATAGCTCTCCATAAATGCAATCGCGAAAGCGCGACCCTTCGACAGGCTCTGGGTGCGAAAACGCGAAAGGGAATTCGGACTTGGTGCCGTGTAATTCTATCGGTTTGAAGCAGCGATGGTCAAGTTCGCCCAACGCTTCTAACCTCTTACTTCCAACTTCTAACCTCTAGAACGGTTGAGCTTGGGGTTTCGTGGGTAAGAACGTTTCCGAGCGGGTCTGCAGCGTCCTGTGTCCTTCGACAGGCTTAGGATGTTGCGGGCGCTGAAATGATCGTCCTGTGCAAAGGAGGCTGTTGTGAATCGACGTGAGTTTCTTCGAAACGCCGCCGGGATGAGCTTTGCACTCAGCACATGGCCGGCTGTTATGTCTTTCGCGCAGGCGACCAGCCCTAATGTGGCGAATAGAAACACAAATGGAGGTAAGATAATGAAACACGAACTGCCACCCCTGCCTTACGCCTACAATGCCCTGGAGCCCTACTATGATGAGGCAACGCTGAGACTCCACCACGATAAGCATCACGCGGCCTACGTAGCCGGACAGAACAAGGCCGAGGAGATGCTAGCGCAACTGCGGGAGTCCGGCGACTTCTCCCTGATCCAGCACTGGGAGAAGCAGCTTGCATTCCACGGCGCAGGCAACTACCTGCACACGATGTTCTGGCATAACATGGCGCCGAACGCGGGCGGCCAGCCTACCGGGACGCTGATGAAGCAGATCGAGACCGATTTCGGCAGCTTCGATAACTTCAAGAAGCAGTTCTCCGCCGCGGCGGCTGCGGTCGAAGGGAGCGGCTGGGCGATGCTGGGCTGGGTGCCGGAGTGGCAGAAGCTCTACATATTCCAGATCGAGAACCACCAGAAGCTGCTGATCCCGAGCGTGCAGCCGCTGCTGGTTCTGGATGTCTGGGAGCACGCGTATTACCTCAAGTACCAGAACCGCCGGCCCGAGTGGATAGAGAACTGGTGGAACATCGTCAACTGGCAGGACGTGCAGAAGCGGTTCGATCAGGTCCAGAAAGAAGCGCCGGAGCCTGTGAAAACGTCGATGTGATCGCCGTTTGACGTTGCAAGGTTGGAAGGTTAGACGGTTAGAAAACCTTCAGAACCTTCCAACCTTCGAGCTTTCTAACCTTTCAACTCCCTAATGTACTTGTCTATCCCCTCGGCGGCGACTTTGCCGGCGCCCATGGCCGAGATGACTGTGGCCTCACCGGTGACGGCGTCGCCTCCGGCGAAGACTCCGGGGATGGAGGTCATGCCGGTCTCGGGGTCGATTATGATCCCGCCCCAACTTTCGGTCTTGAGGCCTTTGGTCGTGCTGCGGATGAGCGGGTTCGGGTTCTGGCCCAGAGCCACGATGACTGTATCGGCCTCGATGATGAACTCGGAGCCCTCCACCGCAACCGGCCGGCGGCGGCCGGAGGAATCTGGCTCGCCAAGCTCCATCCGCAGGCACTCGATCGCCCTAACGGAGCCCTTCTCGTCGCCGATGAATTGCTTCGGGTTGGTGAGCAGCATCAGCTTGACGCCCTCGTGCTCCGCGTTCTCGATCTCCTCCGCGCGGGCCGGCATTTCCGTCCGGCTGCGGCGGTAGACGATGGTCACTTCTTCGGAGCCGATCCGCATCGCGGTCCGGGCGCAGTCCATCGCCGTGTTGCCGGCGCCGATGACGCAGGCCTTCTTCGGGATCTTGATCGGGGTCGCGTAGTCCTCGCGGTGGGCGCGCATAAGATTGATACGCGTCAGCCACTCGTTACCTGAGTAGATGCCGCCGAGGTTCTCGCCCGGGATGCCGAGCAGCTTGGGAGCGCCCGCGCCGCTGCCCACGAACACGGCGTCGAACCCGTTCTGCAGCAGGTCCTCTACCCGGAAAGTGCGGCCGACGATCATGTCCGTTATGATCTTTACGCCGAGCGATTCGACGTAGGCGACTTCGCGGTCGAGGATCGTACGCGGCAGCCTGAACTCAGGGATTCCGTAGCGGAGGACTCCGCCGGTCTTGTGCAGTGCCTCGAAGACAGTGACTGAGTAGCCCTTCTTTGCTAGGTCACCAGCGACAGTCAGGCCGGCGGGGCCGCAGCCTACGACTGCGACGTTATACTTCGCAAGCTCCGGGTTCTCCGGTTTTGGAGGCGCGGCGCCGTTCGAGTGCGCGGCCTGATAGTCGGCGGCGAATCGCTCGAGTCTTCCGACCGCGACCGGCTCGCCCTTCTTGCCGAGCACGCACAGCTTCTCGCACTGCTCTTCCTGCGGGCAGACGCGGCCGCAGATGGCGGGCAGGGAGTTGGTCTTCTTGATCTCTTCTGCCGCGCCGATGAAGTCCCTGGTCTTCATCTTCTCAATGAATGCCGGGATGTCGATGTTGACGGGGCATCCCCCTACACAGGGTTTGGTCTTGCAGTTGAGGCAGCGCTCCGCCTCGTCAACAGCCATCTCCTCCGTGTAGCCGAGAGCTACTTCATCGAAGTTCTTTATTCTAGCCGCAGCGTCTTGCTGAGGCATAGGGTTTCGTTTTCCGCCACGCGCCATTAGCTGTTACCTCCGGCCAGTGCGGCCTCTCTATCTTTGCTTTCCTGCTCAAAATAGAACGCCTTGCGGGACTTCAGCTCGTCCCAATCTACCTGGTGGGCGTCGAAGTCGGGGCCGTCCACGCAGGTGAACATAGTCTTGCCGCCGACGGTTACACGGCAGCCGCCGCACATCCCGGTTCCGTCGATCATGATCGGGTCGAGGCTGACGATGGTCTTCACGCCGTAGGGCTCCGTGGTCTTGGCGACCGCGCGCATCATCGGCATCGGGCCGATGGCGACTACGATATCGATCTTCTTAGAATCAAGCAGTTCCTTGAGGGGCTCGGTGACCAGGCCCTTGCGGCCGTAGGAACCGTCGTCGGTGGTGACGATCAGCTCGTCGGAGATCGCCTTCATCTCCTTTTCGAGGATGATGAGCGATTGTTCCCTCGCGCCGACGATGGTGATGAGATGATTGCCTGCTTTCTTCAGCGCCGCAGCGACCGGTCGGGCGATTGCGGTACCTACTCCGCCGCCGATTACGACCGCGGTGCCGTAATTTTCGATCTCCGTCGGCTTGCCCAGCGGACCGGCGAGGCTCGGAATGTCATCGCCCTCGTTCAGCCGGCCGAGTTCGATTGTGCCGCGTCCGACTTCCTGGAATATCAGCGTGATGGTTCCGCTCTCCGGGTTGTGATCGGAAATCGTGAGCGGCAGTCGCTCGCCGTGTTCTCCGGTCCACACGATGACGAACTGGCCGGCTTGAGCGGACCTGGCGATCAGCGGCGCGCGGATTTCAAAGAGAGTCAATACGGGTGAAAGCTTCTCCTTGCGGACGATGGTGTTCTTCACCGAGTCCGGGGTCAGACCCGCCAGATTGCACAGCGGGTCGTGGTTCTTACTGCACATTGTCTCCTCCTCAAGGGGACGTTAGGATGTTAGAATGTTAGAAGGTTACAAGGTTGGCAAGCAGCACCTTCCAACCCTCTAACCTTCCAACCTTCCAACCGGATGTCTAGTCATCCGGTTCGATGGGTTGCTGTTTCTGATAGGCTTCTATCAGCTCGAGGCTTGCCTTCTGGAATCGCCTGGGTACCAGCACGTCGCCCCAGTAGCCCTCGCCCATTTTCATTACGCCATCCATCCACGGCACCATTCGCGATTGAACCAGCGCCGGGATATCCTCGCCCACAAGCAGACCCAGCACGATATTCGCCGTCACCTCATCCGGCGCGCGGAAGACGGCTACGAGATCTTCATCTTGATCGTGCGTCTGATCACTCATCTCGTCTTCCATCCGCGATCCTTACGATCTTCCCGGTCGCTTCCGCAAGCAGCGTTCCGTCTTCGTCGGTCGCTTTCGCGCTGCAGAGGATCACTCGGGAGTTGGCCCGCTCCTCGTCCAGCTTGCCTGCAAAGCGGAGCCTGCGGCCTATAGGCGCGGGTCGCTTCAAGCGAATGGTCATCTCGCCGGTGACTGCGTTGATCCCTCGCACATGGATCGAGCGGGTCATTACCTCGTCCAGCACGGTCGCAACAAGCCCGCCATGGACGATCCCGACCCAGCCCTGATGCTCCTTCCTGGGCGTGAAGTAGGTGACGTACTCATCGCCCTCGAACGCGAATTCGAGCTTCAGCCCGATCGGGTTCGACTTCCCGCACACAAAACATCCGTTGTCGTCAGCCAGCCGGATATCGCTCGGCACTTGAATGCTCCCAATGACAGCAACCGCGCATCAATATGCGAAACCAGCGCCCTTCGACAGGCTCAGGATGCTGGTTCCGCTGCTTTAGCAGTTGCCAGACTTATAGTAATCGCAGAGATCCTTGATACAGCATCTCGGGCACTCAGGCCCGCGCGCGTGGCAGATCTGCCTGCCGTGAGTCACCATATTGATATGGAACGAGTAGACCCGCCCTGCGATGGTCTCCGGACGCGACCCTTCGACAGGCTCAGGATGCGGTCCTTCGACGGTTTCCCGATGCTCAAGCATCTCCTGCAGCAGGTCGTGCGCCGCATCCGCGCTCACGCTGCCGATGATGCCCAGCCGCATCGCTACCCGGTGAACGTGCGTATCGACCGGCAGCACAGGCCTCCCGAGCGAGAACATCAGCACGCACGCCGCGGTCTTCCTGCCGACTCCATCGAAACCGAGAAGGTAGTCTGATGCCTCCGCGTCCGGCGTATCGGCGATCCACTGCAGGTCAAGGCTGCTCTGGCGCTCATCGATCTGCTCCAGGATCCTCTTGATCCTCGGCGCTTTGATGTTAGCCAGCCCGCCGCACTTGATCGCGTTTGCAATCTCCTCGACGGGCGCCGCCATTACGGCCTCCCACGTGCAAAAGCGTTCCGTCAATGTGCGGAACGCTTCCTCGCAATTCCTCGACGATGTGTTCTGAGAGAGGATCGTGTAGATCAGCTCATCCAGAATCGGTCTGCCTTCGGTCCACTCTTCCCGGCCGTAGCAGGCGTCAAGCCGGTCGCAGATACGGTCAATCCATCTCGTTTTCACTAACCCGATTATAACATGAAGGCGGTCCGAGGACTAGCAGGCGGGGCGAGAGGTTAGAGCATCGTTTGCCACACGTGACCCCGCTCAATCCCCCCTTCGTAAGGGGGGAAGCTCTAGGTGTTTGCCTCTAGTCGAGTTCCAACAGCGTGCCCGCTATGTGTCTGGTGCCGTCTCCGATGTTGAAGTAGTACGTGACCAGAACCCTGCCGTCCGGCAGTTGGACCGCCCAGGGATAGCCGATGTCCACGTTTCCGCCGTCCGTGCGTAGGACGAACTCCGGCGCCGTTGCAACGTTCGTGCAGTCGGCATCGAGTATCCGCGCGCGAATTCCGAACGGCTCGTGCCTGTAGCCGTAAACGAGTAGAATCCGGCCGTCCTTGAGGTGGATTGCGTGGAACGGATGCCCCTTGAAGCCGCCATCCTGCCACTTCTCGAAGCTCTTTCCTCCGTCGGTCGATCTGGCGTAGCACAGATGGTCGTCGATGTTCGCGGTGCGCATGAACGCAACCAGATCGCCCTTTTTCGTCTCGATGAGCGAGGTCTCGTTAAACAGGACCTTCGCATCCTTGGCGATTGGGCATGAGTAGCTCCACGTCTCGCCCCTGTCCGAGGAGATCATCAGGTGGACCTGAGTCGGTCCGCTTCCTCCATCTCGTCCGGCGACCGCCCAATAGAGCCTGCCGTCCTTGCCCTGGCACATCGCGCCCCTGTTGAATGCCGGCACCGGCCTGCCGAGTGCGTCGATAGACTGATTGCCGGGGATCGGGATCGGCACGAACGGCCCCTTCCACGTCTTCCCGCCGTCATCGGAGCGCAGCACATAGCCGCCGAGGAAGTGGTACGCTCCGTGGTGGTTCGCGTCCTTGAGCTTCTCAAAGCCCTGTTCAGGCACTTGCGCCCAGCCGTAGCTTGTGCAGACTATGGAACCATCCCTGAGCTGCACCATGCAAGGGTCCTGAGAGCCTCCGAGCGGGTGAGCAAAGATCAACTCAGGCTCCTTTGTCCATGTCTCGCCGTTGTCCCTGGACCGAACCAGCACCAGGTAGCTGTTTGTGTCGGTGTGAGTGTATCCGGGAGCCCCCCACAGAGCTTTACGATCGGGAGCCCTGCGGAAAGCGCATAACAGCTCTCCGTCCTGGCGCTGAACGATGGATGGGAACGCCGAATAGTAGCTGGCGTCCTTGTAAATGATGATGTCCTTGATCTTCTTCAATCCGGGTGCCTCCGCATTCGCTAGCTGGGCGCACGCAAGGAGGATCAGCGTGAGCCAGGTGAAACGTTGTAGCACTGTGTGCACTTCCTTTCTGCTGGTCGCTATTCAGCTATGACCTCATGTTCGCTGGTAACCAATGCGCCGCGGTCGTCTTTGACTGAAACGAAATATGTAAGCGGGCGCTGTGCCGGCAGTCTGGCGGTGATGGTCTGCCCGTCGATCTGTGCATCCACAGCCTGCCACCTGCGCTGTTCCCAGATCCCGGAGTCGGCCGTGAAGCAGAGCTCCGCTTTGACCACAGCAACGGAAGATCTGAACCTCACCTCGACCACATTCCCCCGCTGCTTCGGCCTGTCGAGTTGTGGCAGCGCCTCGCCGCCGCGGAGATTCTGGTCCATGAACGTCAAAATCTCGACGGGAGAAGCTCCCTGATCCTGGCCGTGCTCCATACCGACCTTCACGCACACGGTGCGATTGCGGGCGAGCCGATAGCTTTTCTGGTAGCTGCCGAGGTAGAAACAGTGGTCGTTGGTGCCGTTGATGAACAGCATTGGAGCCTTCGCCAGCGGGAGATAGCGAGATGGATCAAGACTGTCGATCCAGACCTTGCGGTTTCGCTCGGGTAAGGCTTGTATCTCCTTGGACCAGATGCTGTCCTCGTAGAGATAGCCGCAGCCGTAGATGGGCGCGGAGGCCTTGATGCGGTCGTCAATGCCAGTTACTATGCACGTGAGATAGCCGCCCCAGGAGACACCGGTGATGCCTATGCGTTTGGCGTTGACCTCGGGCAGGCTCGACAGGAGCGAGACCCCACGAATGACCTTCGCTACGGCGTGATACGTCCAGCCACTCCTTGCCTCGCTCGGGTAGATGGTGCCTGGGTCCAGATTCGGTCCGCCATCGTCGGTGTGTTTCCCGTCCGGGCCCTGACCGAACACGTCCATTGCGAGCGCGACGTAGCCGCGCGAGGCCCACATCTGCGCCCAGTCAGCGAAAGCTCGTCCCAACCCGCCGTGCACGAGAAGAATGGCGGGGGCCTTGCCGTTGAGGTTCTCCGGCGTTGCCAGATAGGCGAATGTGCGCGTGGGCTTGCCTTGATAGGGCTCTCCGGGATAGTAGATGGACCGCAGGTTGCCCTTTGTGCAGATGACATCGAACTTCGGCGGCTGGCGCAGTGCCTTCATGTCCCAGAGACACGTGGCCGGGTGGCATGCCGAGCAGCAGGCCGCAGTCAGTGCCAGACAGAACGCCAGTATTACCGAATGGTAAGTCGTCATAGCCACGCGGCCATTATAGCTCAAGACAGCCGATCAGCGCACCTGTTCATCCAGTCTGTACCGAATATCGACATCGAACCCTTGATTCGCTGCCTGAGCGGCCACATCGTCAATTATCCCAGCTTCCACCGATTTGTCCCTCCACAACTATGATGCTTCAAGAGTCGCAAACGGTTGGTAGGGATTCGACTAGTACAGCAGATAGGGCCTTCTGATCTCCGCCCATCCACGCTCGTCCGGCAGCAGCCGGTTGTCGAAATCGGCTGGCGTCGAGTCTGAGCCATCGACCCATCCGCGCAGGAATGTGCCGCCGCTCAGTAGGTCGACCGCGAGCCGCTCGGTCTCGTACTCGTAGGGGAACTTCCGCCATAGCGGATAGCCGGGGTATTCCAGCCGGATTGCCTTAAGGGTGAGTGCGATCAGCCGATATGGCTTGAACTCCTGGTGCCGGTAGAGCGGGTTGTCGGTGTGAAATTGGATCGCTGAGCACATCTGCCCCACGTGCTTATGGAACGTGGGCTCAAAGTAGCAGCGCCTGATTACGCACCCGCCCAGCCACTGCGGGGCGAGCGATTGCATATGGCTCAGGACCCGGTCGAAGTCCACGTCCGGCGCGCCGACTACCTCCAGCGGAGTAGTCGTCCCACGTCCTTCGGAAAGCGTCGTCCCTTCCAGCAGCACGGTACCGGGGAAGCAGCGGGCCATGTTGAGGCTGGAGGCATTAGGGCTGGGGTTCACCCAGCTGAGCTCGTATAGCGGCCAGCCGTAACCCGGACCCTCGTCGGGCCGGTAACCCTCCATCGCGACGACCTTGAAGTCGACATCCAGCTTCTTCAGATCGACCCACCACCTGGCGAACTCGCCGGGCGTTAGCCCGTGCCGCATCATAAACGGCCCGGCCCCAACGAAGCTTTCCCAGCCCGGCTCCAGAATTGTGCCCTCGATTGGCCTGCCCGCCGGGTTGGGCCTATCAAGCACCCAGATGCTCTTGTGTTTCTCGGCGCAGGCCTCAAGCATATAGGTGAGGGTCGTCATGAATGTGTAAATCCGCGTGCCAACGTCCTGCAGGTCTACGAGCAGCACGTCGAAAGAGTCCATCATCTCGTCCGTCGGCCTGCGGACTTCACCGTAGAGGCTGAACACGGGGATGCCGTAGCGAGGATCGACATAATCGCTCGATTCGATCATGTTGTCCTGCTTGTCGCCGCGCATGCCATGCTGCGGCCCGAACGCGGCCGCGATCTTCACGTTCTGCTGCCGCATGAGCACGTCAAGGGTGTGCTCGCATCTGCTCGTAACGGAAGCGGGATGGCCAAGTAGCGCCACGCGGCGCCCCTCCAGTGACTTCAGGAGCTGCGGGCTTCCGAGCAGTACGTCGATTCCCAGGTTCATCTTGACCTCGTTGTCTTTTCAGTGTGCCAAGCTTGCGTCAACACCGAAGATACAAGGATGAACTTAGGGATCGGGCGGCCCGGTTCCTGCGCGGAACAACATTGTGCTTATCTGGCAGTGAGCCGGTAGATGTGGTCGTCGTTGGCCAGCACTCGCCCTCGCCCGTCCCGGTTGCTCGTTGAGATGTAGACCGCTCCATCCGGCCCTACTACCACCGCCCTGAGCCTTCCCAGCCGGCCCCTGTGCATCGCGCTTGAGAACCAGCGCTCCATTCGGCTGATCCCGCGCGGCCCCGATAGCACTACCCGATACAGCGCCTCGTCGCGAAGTGTCGCAAACAGCAGGTTGCCGTCGAGGCGGGGTATCTTCTGAGTCCTGTAGAAGACTGCCTGAGCGGGTGGCACGGCCTGTTGAGGGAACCACAGCACCGGCGGGACTATCCCCTTCACGTTCGTGACCCCGAGCGATCTTGGCCAACCGTGGTTGCCGCCCTTGCGTACGATGAAAACCGAGTCCTTCGCCTGGAGGCCGTACTCGCCGGTAGGGCCGTGGTCGGTTGCCCAGAGCTGGTTGTTTGCGGGGTTCCAGGCAAGTCCCTGCACGTTGCGGAAGCCGTAGGCGTAGACGGGCGAGTTCGGGAACGGGTTGTCAGGCGGGGGCTTGCCGTTGGCTGCCACCCGCAGAATCTTTCCGTTGAGAGACTTGGTGTTCTGAGAGGATTGCGGGTTTCCGCCGTCCCCCGTACCTATGTAAAGCAGGCCATCGGGCCCGAAGCGCAGCACGCCGCCGTTGTGGTAGGCCGCTCCCGGAATGCGGTCCAGGAGCACAGTCTCGTTGGTGAGGGTCCTGCCGGTGTCCTCGTAGGCGCTCACGCGATTATAGGCCCTGCCGCCCGAGGTGTAGGTATACATCAGGTAGACGCGGCGCATTCTGGGATAATGAGGATGAACGGCAATGCCCATTAGCCCACCTTCGCCGCCTGCTCTCACCCGGGAGATTGTTGCGTAGGGTTCCCTGCGCAGTATTCCGTTTTCGATCAGACGCACACGCCCCGGCCGCTCGGTTACGTAGATGCGGGTAGGCGAGGCGAATGCTATTCCCCACGGCACTACCAGCCCGGATGCCACTGTCTGGATTCGCACCGGTGGATTTGGCACGTTGATCGCTGCCGGCATCGGTGGTTTCTTGCCTACTACGGGCCTGCTGGGCCCGCCGCCGGTCCGCGATGGCGACCGAGGCGCGGATGCGGTGCCGCACCCGATCAGACTACACAGCAGTATCAGGGCCATTCGGGCTGTTGCGCAGCGCATTCCTGTGCTCCATGTGCGTCTCGAAGTCTTTTCTAGACCATACCCATGCGAGGAACACTGTGCACCAGACTACCAGGATTGCGATACCAGACTTCCAGACGACTTGCGGCTGAGGATGGTAGAATCCGATTACAGATGAACGGAGAGAGCAGCATCAACCCGTATTCGCCGAAGGAGATGGCGGCGAAGGCCGTGACGGCAGGGGTGGCCAAGGCTAACCTTGCCGCAGCCCCCATGTTCGCGTTAGCCGTGATGGCGGGAGCGTTCATCGCGCTTGGGGCATGCTTCTTCGTCTCGACAATGACGGGCGTTCCAGCGGGGTTGGTCGGGCCGGGACGCATATTGGGAGGCCTCGCGTTCTCCCTGGGACTCATTCTTGTTATTGTCGGCGGCGCTGAACTATTCACGGGCAATGTTCTCATCCTGATGGCCGTATTGAGCGGCAAGGTCACAGTTGGGCGAATGCTGCGCAACTGGGCGATCGTGTACATTGGCAATTTCGTGGGCGCGCTTATGATCGTCGGGCTGGTCTATTACGCCTGGCAGTGGAAAACGGGCGATATGGCCGTGGGCGCGACGGCATACCTGATCGCCGCGAAGAAGATGAGCATGCCGTTTGTTACGGCGTTCTGCTCCGGCATTCTGTGCAATGTTCTGGTTTGTCTGGCCGTGTGGCTGTGCTATAGCGCAAGATCGACTACGGATAAGATCGTCTCCATCATATTCCCTATTACGGCGTTTGTGGCTCTGGGATTCGAGCACAGCGTTGCGAATATGTATTGCATCTCCTACGGTATTGCTCTGTCGCGGACAGGCGAGTTCCTGGCGCACCCGGCTGCGGCAGAGGCCGTTAAGCAGTTTGCCTCGGCGTTTTTTACGCTCCCGCGCTTTGTTCTGGGGAACTTGCTCCCCGTGACGCTAGGTAATATAGTTGGCGGTGGCCTGTTTGTAGGCGCCGTGTATTGGTTTACCTACCTCAGAGTGAAGCGCGAGGAACCGGTCCCGGACTACGTTGTGGTTCGAGAGGACGCTCGCGTAGAGGCTTAATCTCCCCATCCCCCAACCATGCCCGGAGCATCAAAGGCGGAACCGATGCTCCGGGCCCTCTTTTTGCCTGACCCGCGAAAGAGTCTGAGGCGGCGTGATACCAGTCCACTGAGTGCCTTCGAATGAATTCGAGGCTACATGATACGAAGTCCACCTGCGTGGACTAAGAGATCAGCGAGGTCTAGGGTTGTTCCTGAGGGTCAGATCGCCGTCTTGGTATTCTGTTCCGGGAGTGATTGCAAGCGCGCCCCAGTTCGTAGCTCACAACTCGTGGTTGCGGAGCCTCGATTCCCTCAACCATAGACCCTCAACCCTCAACTTTCCCGTTGACTATGCTCGCTCGTAATGCTAACCTTTCTTATCCTCATCTGGACTCATTGGGCATGTTCATCAAATCACTCGAACTTCTTGGCTTCAAGACGTTTGCCGAGAAGACGGAGATACAACTCAGCGGCGGGATTACGGGCGTTGTCGGGCCGAATGGCTGCGGGAAAAGCAACATCGCCGACGCGCTAATGTGGGTGTTGGGCGAATCGAATGTGCGGAACATTCGCGGCCAGCGTGCCACCGACGTCATATTCAACGGCAGCGACAAGAAGAAGGCGCTGGGGATGGCCGAGGTATCCCTTACGCTCGATAACTCCTGCGGCACGCTCCCCGTCAGCTTCAATGAAGTCACGGTCACGCGGCGGGCGTATCGTTCGGGCGAGGGTGAGTACTTCATCAACAAGACCCGCTGCCGCCTGAAAGATATCTACGAGCTGTTCCTCGACACCGGCATCGGGCGCGAAGCCTACTCGTTTGTTACCCAGGGTGAGATCGACGCCATCCTCTCCGCGAAGCCCGAGGACCGGCGGGAGTTGATCGAGGAAGCGGCCGGCATCAAGAAGTATAGGTATCGCCGCGAGGAAGCGCTCCGGAAGCTCGAGAAGACCCAGGCCAACCTCCACAGAGTCAACGACATCATGTCCGAGATCAGCGGCCAACTCGAACCGCTTGCCGAGCAGGCCGAGCAGGCAAAGCGCTACGCCGAACTGACCGCGCGCCTCAACGAGATCGAGATCGGCTTACTCATCCGCGACCTGCGAAAGTACACCGAAGCGCTGGAGGAGACCCGCAAGTCCAAAGAGGGTTCGGCAGAGAAGATAGCGGAACTCGACAAGCTGCTGGGCGAGTTGGAGTGGGATAAGGAGCGGCAAGCAGAGAAGCTCCTGAAGCTCGAAGAGGAAGTGGAATCCGCTCGCCGCGTGCAGGCGAATCTGGCCGCGAATGTGCAGCGTCTGGATAGCAAGGCCGCTCTGCTGGATGAGCGCCTGAAGTCGGCTCAATCGGAGATCACGCGCACCGACGAGGAGATTTCGACGCTGGAGCGCAGGATCGAGGAGACGCGTCAGCGAATCGCGCAGCTGGAAGTCGATGAGCAGGCCTGCGCAGAGGCTGCCCGGCGCGCCAAGGCCGAGGTGGACGCCAAAACCTCCGCACTTGCCGAGCTCGACAGGCTCTTCGACGATGCCGCACGGGCCGTCAACGACCAGAAGGCCAGCTATCTGGAACTGGCGAAGGAGCTTGCCGCCAAGCGCAACGCTCTGCAAAACGCCAGGCAGCGGGTCGCTCAGCTCAAGGCCGCGCTGGAAAAGCATGACGCCGAAGCTGTAGCGGTCGAGTCTCTCAAGCAGGAAGCGCTGAAGATCGGTGAGGACGCAAAGGCGCAGGCGAAGGCGCTTGAGACAACGATCCAGAAGCTGACGGCTGAGATAAGCGAGGCCGCAGAGAAGCGCAAGGCAATGCAGGCCGAGTTTGCCGATCTTACCCGCAAGCACGGTGAACTCACGAGGGAGATCGCGGCAAAGGCATCCAGGCTGGACGCCCTGCGCGAGATGGCGGATTCCCACGAAGGCTTTTTCGAGGGCGTCCGCGCCGTGATGGCGGCGGCGAAGTCCGGGAAGCTATCGGGCGAGTTTGCCGTTGTTGCTGACGTCATCAGCGTGCCCAAGGGCTATGAGGTTGCAATTGAGATTGCGTTGGGCGCGAATCTACAGGACATCATTGCAGACACGGTCGAGCAAGCTAAGGGTGCGATCGAGTTCCTTAAGCGCAACCAGGCGGGCAGGGCTACATTCCTGCCACTCGATGGAATGCGTGAGCCAGACAGGATCGTGCAAGGCCGGATGGACAAGCGGTCCGGCGCGCTCGGCATTGCCTCGGAGATAATCGGCTATGATGCCAAGTACCATCCCGCCATCATTTCGCTGCTGCAGCGTACGGTGGTGGTCGATACCATCGATCACGCCGTCGCGCTTTCGCGCGAGCTGACCGGCTGGAACAGGATTGTCACTCTGGAAGGGGAGCTGATCGTGCCGACGGGAGCAATTACCGGAGGTGCGCGAAAGGCCAAAGGTCCGGGGCTCCTGGTACGCAAGCAGGAGATAGAGGCGCTCACAACCGAACTGAAGCGACTGGATACTGAAGCTTCCGCGCGCCAGAAGCGCGGCAAGGAGATGGAGCAGTCGCTTTCCGAGTTGATTTCGCATTCGAACAAAGCCGAGAAGTCGGCCTCCGAGGCCAGGATAGCGCTTGCGGAGCAATCGAAACGGGCGGATTTCTCAGCCGCGGAGGTCGAGCGCTACAGCAAGCAGCTCCAGACCCTGTCACTCGAACGCGATGAGGCGGAACTGCTCTTGAAGGACGAATCTACGCGGGCGGACGAGCTAGAACGGTTCCTCAAGACCGTAGGGCAGGAGAATCAGGACCTCGATCAGAAGGTCGCTGGCGCCGAGGAGGATATCGAGGCTCTCCAACAGCGCCGGTCCGCCGCGCGAGATGAGTTGATGAGGCTGAACGTCGAAATGACGGCTTCAGTTGAGAGGGCGACTGCGCTGCGGAACAGCCTGGAAGAGGCGCGGAGAAGCGTGGATCAGATGAGCGTGGATCTTCTCGCGCGCAAGTCGCAGGTGACCGGCGCATCGACCGATGCCGAATCGCTCGTTCAGGAGAGAGAGACGGTCGAGGCCGAACGGGCTCGCCAGCAGGAATTGTTGACCGCAGCGGAGACGAACCTGAGGACGATCAGCATCCAGCGGACCAGCGAACAGACCACCGCTTCCGTGATCGATAGCAAGCTCAGGGATATCACTAACACCCGGAACAGGTTGTTCCAGGAGACGCACGACGCCGATGTGCGGGAGGCGCGGCTTGAGGTGCAGGTGAGCTCCACCGCGACACGGCTCCAGGAGGAGTACGGCATCTCCCAGGAGCAGGCGATGGATTGGCCCGATGAGGTGGAGGTGGAGCGCGGTACCGCCTCAGAAGTCGCCCGGCTTCGAAAAGAGATCAAGGACATGGGGCCGGTTAACACTGGCGCCGTGCAGGAGTACGACCGGATCAAGGAGCGCTGGGACTTCCTGACGGCGCAGCGCGAGGACCTGGAGCAGGCCCGGGACCAGGTGAACGCGGCGATTCGCGAGATCGACATCAACACGCGCGGGATGTTCACCGAGACTTTTGACGCCGTTGCTGCGAACTTCGATCTGATGTTCAAGCGGCTGTTCGGCGGAGGCAAGACCGAGCTTACGCTAACCGATCCGAGCGATTTGTTGGAGACAGGCATCAACGTGAGCGTTCAGCCCCCGGGCAAGAAGCTTCAGGACATGGCGTTGCTCTCGGGCGGGGAGAGGGCTTTGACGGCGGGGGCGTTCATATTCGCGCTGCTGCTCGCCAAACCAAGTCCGTTCGTGCTTATGGACGAGGTGGATGCTCCTCTAGACGAGAGCAACGTGGAGCGCTTCGTGGATGTCTTGAGGGACTTTGCGAAGGACTCTCAGTTCATTGTAGTCACGCACAACCGGGCCACGATGGAGGCCGCGGACAACCTGTACGGGGTTACGATGCAGGAGCCGGGGGTCAGCAAGATCATCTCGGTGCGGCTATTGGAGGAAGCGAAAGCCGACGAACCTGTCGCCGTTCAAGTGTAGCCACCCTCACATGCAGAAAGCGCGCTGAGCAGGGTGATGCTCAACGCGCCGATTAGCGAACCAGCGTGAAAACTGCTGCTGTCAGATCTTGTTGTTTTCCCGCCTTCTGGACCTGCGCATGAACGGGATCAGGCCGAGACCCGTACCGAGCGCGACCAAGGCCGACGGCTCGGGGACAGTGTAGGTAGGCCCTTTTATAAAGCCTACCAATCCACCCAGAGCACCCAGCGCGCTGAGCCCGCTGATGAGCGGTGGCATGGATACGGCGGGCGCCGACACGAACGATAGTGCGGGCGCGGCTTCGACAGGCGCTATACCGACCACCGAAGGGGCGGGCGGCGCAGTGACGGTGGCAGACGTGATGGTCTCTACCGGATTGGCGAGAACCTTGGTCTGCACGTCCATATTAGTCGCCTGGACTTGCGGTAGATCCGTTCTCAGCGGATTCCCGCAAGACCATGTGAGAACAGGCTCCCCCATCTTCGTCGCAAACACCATCGTGCCCGCTGGCAGGAGCTTCTTCTTGGTAGTAGCTCTCCCACGCCGGTCGATATACCATGTCTCGACCGTCTGTGGTGAATCCAGCGCGACAAGCTGGAGGTGTTCCGCGAAGAACTTGTCAAGCTGCTGGGGTGTTACCCCGAAGTGCTTTGAGTATCTCGCTTGCACCACCTTGTTGGTTGCCAACTGCTGCCGGAGTTGTGCGATACTTGTTGCCCGGTAGACAAGGTACGAACCGGGCGGTGTCCGTTCGGCGGCATCGGCGACGGAAGCCGGCACTATCAGTATTAGGCACATTATGAACGGCCAAAAAACCGCGCGCATACGCAGTCACCCCCGCGTAGAGCTTTTTGCTAAGGTTGTAAGTGCACAAACTGTGCCATTCAGGCTGTTCGGGCAGCAGATGCGGCAAAAAAGCTTGGAGTTGGGAGAGAATGCAGTTGGGTAACTGAGGAATCCCGGTTAGCGCACCTCTGCATGTTTAGGGATCAGGTTGGGTATGGGTATGTAGGCTCATCGGGAACGTACCGCTGAGATGTCCACGTAATATCGCTGAGCCTATAGTCTCAGCACGGCCTAAAGATACAAGCCTGCAGGTCAATAATGGAAACTACGGGACCGATGCATCGGGACGGTCAGGAGGAAGGGAATCTCGTGAAAATGCGTGCGTTGACACTGCTGCTAGTCTCGTTGGCGGCAGTTACTATGCTGTCATCTGCTGCGTTGCATGCGGATGCTGTCTCCGACACCAATGCTGCTTCCGCGGCAGGCTCGACCGCTCCGGTCCTTTCTCCACCTCCGACACTCTCTACCACTCCCTCGCCCACCGCTGCCCCAACCGCAATATCCGATCCCAGCTATTTGCTGGTGCCGGACGACGTCATCCGGATGGACGTATGGGGCGAGCCGCAGCTCACGGGCGCGCAACTGGTTGTAACCTCCAGCGGTACCGTGAGCCTGCCCTACGTTGGCGAGGTGAAGGTGGCCGGCCTGACAACGGCAGAGGTCGAGCGCATTGTGGCCCAGAAACTGGAGGAAGCGGAGATCCTTGCAGACGCGAAGGTGCAGATCTCGCTTATTCACATACACCGTCCTAAAGCCAGGATTCTGGGAGCTGTCCGGAGGCCATGCGCCTTCGAGTTCAAAGAAGGGGATACGGTTTTGGAGGCGATCGCGCAAGGCGGAAGCTACGCTGATGACGCGATGCTGGAAGCCGCCACTCTGACTCGCAGAGATTCGGACGAGGTGTCGAAGATAGATCTCAGAAGGCTCTTTGCCGGCGAACTCAACCCGAATGACTACAAGTTGCGAGACGGTGATGCTATCTACATCCCTCACGAGGACTACAACAACAAATTCTACGTATTCGGACAGGTGTACCGGCCGGGGCAGTACAGCCTTAAGGATAAGACGGACGTGCTGACCGCCATCAGTCTGGCCGGCGGGCAGTTGCCAAGGGCCTCCGTCAGAAACACGGTTGTTGTTCGGGCGGATGCCGATGGGAAGCCACAGCGAGTCAAGGCGAACCTGACGCGCCTGTTCGACAAGGGGGATCTGACCCAGAACATCATGCTGGAGAGCGGGGATATCGTCATTGTGCCAGAGACGAAGACACCGGATCTAGCGAAGATCGGCCAGATCATCAATGCAATAGTGAACATTGGCGTTCTGCGCCGTTACGGCTGGTAGCAGCGGATATCAGGTGATGGTTCTGCTCGCTTAGGAGGAGGAGTTCGTGGAATTTTGGCGTTATTATAGGATTATTCGCAGAAGGCGATGGTTGATTATCCTCGGCACCCTGACCGCCGTGTTGTGCGTCGCGTACTGGAACCACAACACGGTGCCGATGTATGTGGGTCGAACCACAGTAATGGAATCGAAGACGATCCAGCAGGTGGGCGTGCCGTTGTTCCAGTCGCAGCTTATGGGTGGCGCCTTGGACGTCCAGTTGCAGCTGTCGAATCTGGGCAATATCGCAACCAGCCAGCGAGTCCTGTCTAGCGCCGCCAATACGCTGAATGATCTGGGTATGAAGCACACCCCTGAAGAGATTCTTGCCGCTACCCAAGTAGCCCCAGTCCGGGACACGAATATCCTCGCCATCGAGGTGACTCTGCCTGATGCCAAGGAAGCCAAGGTTGCGGCAGACGTCGTAGCCGCGGAGTTCAAAAGGGTCTACGCCGACCTGAACACAGCCTCTGTAACGCAAAGCCGCGAGTTCATAGAAGCTCAGATCGAGAGCACCCGCCAGGCGATGGTTCGGGCACAAGACGAGCTGAAGCGATATAAGGAGAGCAACGGCGTCGTTGAGATCAGCGCGCAGATGCAGTCGACCGTAAGCCGCATGGCGCAAGCTCAGACGAATGCGGATGCGGCCAGAATGGTTCACATGAGCGCGGTGGCTCGAATTCAGCAAGCTGCCAGAGAGCTCTCCAAACTGCCGGAGATTGAGGAAACGAGCAAGTCCATCCAGCGGAACCCGATCTGGCAGCGCCTGAGCGAACAGCTCGTGGATCTTGAGACAAGGAAGGCGGCGATGGTGAGCGGTGCTGACGGCCAGGCGCGGCGGCTTCCGAAGCACCCTGAAGTCGTGGCCCTGCAGAGCCAGATCGACGACATCAAGAATCAACTGGCCGATACCAAGAACATCCCCGAGAAGTACATAGCGGGCACTACGGAGCAGAAAAACCCGACGTGGCAGAGTACGCTGCTTGCTTGGATCAACGCCAAAGTCGAGGAGATGAGCGCACACGCTCAGCAGATTGCAACCCAGCAGGTGGCCGACAGAATGCGCGCCGAGATGTCTCAGCTGCCGGAAAAGGAAGCCAGAGTTGCGGAGCTTCAGATCGACCTTAGGGCCGCGACGGACACGTACGGACTTATGAGGAGCAAGCTGGACGAAGCGAAGATCCGCGAGCAGCAGAGCCGGAGCGAGGTTGCTCTGAGGACGATCGATCCGGCATATGTGCGTCTTGTGAACAAGAAGCAGACCCTGAAACTGGTGCTTGCGCTTATCCTTGCCCCGCTCCTCGGAATGGCTGTGGCTTTCCTGCTGCACTACACGGACAACACAGTCAAGACGGTTGATGATGCGGAGAGACTGCTGGGGCTGCCTGTGTTGACCGCAATACCAGGATCCAGAGCTCACTCATTGCCCAGGCAGAACTGCCCGGAGGCGATGGAAATCGCGTATCAGATGCTAACCTCCAACCTCTGGATTGCGAGCCAGGATGACAGCTGCAACTCCATCGTGGTGGTGAGCGCGGAACCCGATTCGGGCCGAAGCGTCACCGCCTCGAATTTGGCCGTATCGCTTGCTAAGGAAGGCGCCAGAGTGATACTGATCGACGCCGATCTGCGCAAACCGACCCAGCACCTGATCTTCGGCGTCGATAACAAGGCTGGTCTCACCAATATCCTGAGTGGTGGAGCAACGCTCGAGGATGCTCTGGTACCGACACGGGTGCAGGGCTTGCTGCTCGTGCCGGCCGGTCCCGTGCCGGATAACCCGGCCAAGTTGCTCAAGTCCCCCGAAATGAGGGACTTCGTGGAGCAGATACCGGAGCTTGCTGATTTCGTTATCTATGATACTCCCTCAGGTGTCGCTTTCCCTGATCCCACCCTGGTTGCCAGCATGGTCGGAAGCGCCCTTGTCGTCTACTCGGCCGGGCGTGTTCCCAGGGGAATGGAATCCGAGTTCAAGGCCAAGATGGAATCCATAGGCGTCAGGTTGTTGGGCGTCGTTCTGAACAAGGTGAAACGCGAGGATTCCAGCAGCTACTTCCACTATCATCGCTCTTACGAGGGAGTTGCGGTGCCTCAGCTCGTCAGCGGCAAGAAAGCCATCAAGGGGAAGGGTTCCTAGAACCGATGGTAGCGCGGGTGCTCATGCGCAATCTGGAATTCTGGGATATCGTACAAATGCTGGCCTAGAGACTACTGGGAAGGACTGGAAGGCGTTCTGCGGGCGAGTCGGTTGCGTCTTTGCCGCCTGAAGCGACTCTTGCTGATTAGCCTGCCGCGCTAAGCTCCCTACAGCCGTCTTCTTGCCGCAAGAGCGAAACCGCCTGCAGATCGGGGCGGTATGGCTCGAACACCGAAAGGACGGAGGAACTGACTTGGAAAAGGAAGTTGAGGGTGGGGGACTCGTGTTCCCTGGAGTTCTACTAGGTAAGGACGCACAGATCGATGAATGCGTGAAGCTAGGCTACCGAACCGGACGCAAGATAGCCGATCATACCCTGAAGATCGGCGACGGCGCGTGCATCAGGTTTGGTACCGTCATCTACGGTGGTACTACGATCGGCAACCGCCTCGCCACCGGCCATAACGTAACCATACGCGAAGAGAACCAGATCGGTGACAACTTCAACGTGTGGAACTGCACCACCATAGACTACGGCTGCAAGATCGGCAACAACGTCAAGATCCACTGCAACTGCTACATCGCTCAGTTCACTGTTGTCGAGGACAATGCTTTCATGGCTCCGGGCGTTACCATCGCAAACGACATTCATCCGGGCTGCAAGTACTCGGGCGAGTGTATGAGAGGGCCGCATATCGAAGAGGGGGTGGAGATCGGAGTCAACGTGACCATCCTGCCATTTGTGCGGATAGGCGCTCACTCGGTTATCGGTTCCGGCGCCGTGGTGAACAAGGATGTCCCGCCGGGCTCTGTTGTAGTGGGCAATCCCGGGCGCGTGATCTGCTCGATCCACGACCTGAAGTGCCAGACCGGATTGACTGATCGGCCCTACGGGGATATACTCCTTCATGGCTCATCTGCAGTGGAAGGTGAAAGGTAGGCACAATGGTTCCCCTGATTGACCTCAAGATCCAGCACAAATCCATCGCCTCGGAAGTTGAGGCCGCAATCTCGAACGTCTGCGCCAATACCGCGTTCATACTTAGCGATGAGATGAAGGCTTTCGAGACTGAGTTCGCCGCCTACTGCGGGGCCAAGCATGGCGTCGGCGTGGCAAACGGTACGGAAGCTCTCTTCCTGGCGCTGAAGGCATTGGGCATAGGCGAGGGGGACGAAGTCATCGTCCCGGCGAACACATTCATCGCTACTGCGGCAGCCGTGTCCCATGCGAACGCGACTCCGGTGTTTGTGGATGTCGATCCGGAGACGTATTGCATCGACCCTGCCAAGATCGGCGGAGCTATCACCGAGCGAACAAAGGCGATCATGCCGGTGCACCTCTACGGGCATCCCGCGGACATGGACGCCATAATGAGCATTGCTCGCTCGAACGGGCTCAAGGTGGTCGAAGACTGCGCTCAGGCTCACGGAACACGCTACAAAGGCAGGCAGGTGGGATCCATCGGTGATGCCTCAGGTTTCAGTTTCTACCCCAGCAAAACACTGGGCGCCTACGGCGATGCAGGCATTGTGCTCACCAATGATGATGGCGTGTGCGAAAACCTGAAGCTCCTGCGCGACAACGGCCGCACGACCTGGTATGAGCACGCGATTATCGGTTACAACTCCCGACTCGACGGCATCCAGGCAGCCATCCTGCGCGTCAAGATGAAATACCTGGACAAGTGGGTGGAGGGCAGGCGCTCTCACGCCAGGCAGTATGGGGAACTGCTTGCGGATGTCAAAGGACTGACTCTACCTGTGGAGAAACCCGATGCGGTGCACTCGTACTATGTGTACGTTGTCCGCGTCGATAACAGAGACGAAGTGATGGCGCAGCTCAAGGAGAAAGGCTGTGGATGTGGCATCCACTACCCGGTGCCGCTGCACCTGCAGCCTGCCTACAGCAACCTTGGCGGTAAGGTGGGCGATCACCCCGTTTCTGAGCAGTATGCAAAGCAGATAATGTCTATCCCGATGTTCCCGGAACTGACGCCGGAGCAGGTCTCCGAGGCGGCGGGCATTATCCGTGAGGTAGTAGCGTCAATTTGAGCTTGATTCAGGATCTCTATGGATGCCGGACCGCGTCCGGCATACTGAGTCTACTGAGGTAAGCAGCTATGGCGACCGTTCCAGGCACTGCCGATAAGAGTGAGGCGGGCCAGGTACAAAGATTGCCTGTTATCAGGCGATATCGATCGAAGCGAGCACTCGACGTGGTGGCCGCCTCTATAGGGCTGCTTGTCGCGGCTCCGTTGGCGGCAATCATAGCGCTGCTCATCAAGCTCTCCAGTCCCGGACCGGTGCTGTTCAAGCAGGAACGGATCGGCAAAGACGGCAAGCCGTTCATGTTCTACAAGTTCCGAAGCATGAGCGTCGGCAATGACGACTCACAGCATCGGCAGTATATCAAGCTTTTCATCGAAGGCAAGGAAGAGGAGCTGAGGAAGCTGCAGGGCGGCAAGAAGCTCTACAAGATGACCTGCGATGACCGCGTTACCACCATCGGCAAGTTTCTGAGGCGGACGAGCCTCGATGAGCTTCCGCAGTTGCTGAACGTACTCAAAGGCGAGATGAGCATGGTCGGGCCAAGGCCGCATCTTGCCTACGAAGTCGAGCTGTACAAGGACTGGCACCGGCGGCGCCTGCAGGGGCTTCCAGGCATCACGGGCTGGTGGCAGATCCACGGCCGGAGCAGGGTTCCCTTCGATAAGGCCGTGGAGATGGACATCTGGTATCTGGAGAGACAGTCTCTGATCTTGGACATCAGGATCATGTGCCGTACAATCACGAAGGCAATCGTCGGCAGGGGCGCTTGCTAGGCAGATACGAATTGCGAATTAGGGATTGGGAATGAAGGGACCCTCTGCCAGTTCATAACTCAAGATTCCCAATTCATAATTCTCCATTGGGGGAGAGCATGAGCATCAAGGTTGGCGTAGTCGGGGCGGGTTACTGGGGACCCAACATCATCCGTAACTTCAGTCAGATTCCTACGTGCGAGATGGCGGTGTGCTGCGATATGGATGCCAAGCGCCTGACGCATATGGGAAACCTGTATCCGAAGCTCAGCACGACCAGCGACTACGACTCGATGGTCAATGATCCCTCAATCGACGCGATTGCCGTCTGCACGCACGTGAGCGCGCACTATCCGCTGGCGAAGAAGGCCCTCGACGCGGGTAAGCACGTGCTGATCGAGAAGCCGATGACGGCGAAGGTGGAGGAAGCCGAGGAGCTTGTTGCGCTGGCGAAGAAGAAAGGCAAGGTCCTGATGGTGGATCATACTTTCGAGTATACCGCCGGCGTCAACAAGATGAAGGAGGTCATCGAGAGCGGGATTCTTGGCGATGTCCTCTATGTGCACTGCTCGAGGCTCAATTTGGGCATCTTCCAGCGCGATATCAACGTCGTGTGGGACCTTGCGCCACACGACATTTCGATCATCCTCTACGCCACCGGCCTGAAGCCCAAGAGCATCCGGACGGTAGGTATGAAGCTGCTTCATCCGAAGGTGGAGGATGCTGCGTTTGTTACCCTCAAGTGCGATGGCAACGCCCACGCGGTCGTTCACGTTAGCTGGGTGGACCCGCTGAAGATACGGAAGGTCAGCGTAGTGGGAACCAAGCAGATGCTGGTCTACGATGACCTCGATCCGCTTTCCAAGATTCAGATCTACGACAAGGGCGTTGATAATCCCCCGCATTACGACACTTTCGGCGAGTTCCTGTGCTCCTACAAGTATGGCGATATCCACATGCCACGGCTCAAGGACGCGGAGCCACTGAGCGTGATGTGCAGGCATTTCCTCGAATGTATCGATAGCGGCGCCACTCCGCGCAGTGATGGTGAGAGCGGCCTGCGAATGGTGAGATTGCTTGCGGCATCGGATGCGTCGATAGCTGCGAATGGAGCAGAGATCAAGGTCTAGCTGCGCCATCCATTGCTACACGGAGGTAGCGCTTGATGCTGGACAAGAAGACCCTGCGCACGCTATATGTAGCGCTGGCCATCTGCCTGGCCGCGAGGATCGGGTACTCGATCTACTGGTCTGACAGTGAAATACCCCGCGAGGCAAGAGCGAACGTCCGCATTGGGCAATGCATCGCTGACGGCAGGGGATTTGCTATCGACCAGAGCTTCGGCGACAGCGATCCCACGGCCGGTTTCCATCTCACCGCGTATCGAAGCCCCGTATACCCCACGTTTCTCGGTGTCTTATTCTTTATACTGGGTGAAGAGCCTGTTGTTCTCGGGGTGGCGCAGTCGCTGGTCGATACGCTGACGTGCTTTCTGCTGTTCCTGTTCACTCTCAGGATGCTTGGGCGTCCCAAAGCGGCGCTGGTTGCGGCTGTCGCGTATGCCGTGTATCCTCCCGCGATTGCAGCTGTTGCGATTCCCATGCCCGAGACGCTGGCTGTGCTGTTCACGCTGCTGGCTTCGTATTCGCTGATGAAGGCATTCGGTGAGGAGCCTCGAGCGTTTATCTTTCCCGGATTGATGATGGGGCTACTGATATTGCTGCGGCCGTCGATGATCTTCTTTCCGCTCGCGGTCGTGCTGATGATGGCAAACGCGCGCCGCAGGATATCGGATTGGCTGAAAAAGGCACTCGTCTACGGGTGTGCCGCCATTGTGATGCTTGGCCCGTGGACGATCCGCAATCTCTTGGTCTTTCACACGCTGGTCCCTGTCTCCTTGCAGGCGGGCAATGCGCTCTGGGGCGGGACGGGGCCGGCGGATGGCAAATGCATGCCCGCATGGAACTTCCCGGTGGAGTCCGTGGGCGCAAGGAAAGTGCCGGGCCTTAAGCCTACGCTGGTGAGTCCGGCAACGTATCTGAGGATATCGGACCTGCAGGACAGGCTGAGTCTGATGAGCGAGCCCGACATAGACAGCACCCTGCTTACCGAGGCAGTCGAGGAGATTAAGCAGCACCCGGGCAGGTATGGCCTGCTGATTGTGAAGAAGTTCTGTCGGCTATGGTTCGGCCTTTGCGGCGATGCGAGGGCCGGACTTTGGGCCAAACTGATGGCGGGCATCAACGCGATTCTGTTCCTGCTCGCCGTAGTGGGCTATCGTCGGGCGAAATCCGATTATCGGGTGAAGCTGGTCTCGCTCCATATGATAGTGTACGTGACCTGCGTCAGCGTTATCGCCTATTGCGATATGCGCTGCAGCCTGCCCGTGATGCCCTTGATCATAATGCTGGCGGCTTCGCAGGCCGCAAACGTGCTCGACGGCGGGTCGGCGCGCGGCAGAATAGTGATCGACATCCGGTAGTGCTTTACACGGCAACACCCACGATTGTATACTTAAACGGCCCTAATCACCGGGCCGTTTTTTCTGAATGGGACCACCAGGAACAGGAGCCAGATTGCTTAGCATCGTCATCCCTATGTATAACGAGAAGCCGCGGATAGCGTCAAGTGTTGAGACCATTCGCGCTTATCTCGAGACTCTGCAGATGCCTTATGAGATAATCGTGGTAGATGACGGAAGCACCGATGGCTCCGCGGCGGCACTTGCAGACGTCCCCGACGTATGTGTGATCTCGTACCAGCCAAACCGGGGCAAGGGCAATGCGGTGCGGCAGGGGATGCTGGCGGCAAAGGGTGACCTGGTCGCGTTCTCGGATGTCGATCTCTCCGCGCCTATTGAGGAACTGCGCAAGCTGCTGGATGCGATTGAGTCGGGCGCCGATATTGCTATTGGATCGCGCGCGCTTCCAGCCTCTCAACTGGTTGTGCACCAGCCGAAGTATCGGGAACTGGGGGGAAAGATGCTCAACCTGGTGATCCGGGCGTTGAGCGTCAAGGGAATACACGACACCCAGTGCGGGTTCAAGCTGTTTCGGGGCGAAGTGGCGCGGAGGCTGTTTGCTCAATGCATACTGGACGGATGGGGCTTTGATGTCGAAGTGCTGTACCTTGCGCAGCGGATGGGGTATAGGATCGCGGAGGTGCCTGTGAAGTGGGCGCACTCGCCGGATTCGAGGATCCATCCGTTTCGCGCCGGGCTTCAGGTCATAAAGGACCTGTTCCGGATCCGGCTGCACAGGTACCAGATAGGGAATAAGGATGCGTCTTTTTCGAGGGATATTCAGTAAGGTTGACCAACTGCTAACCGGCAGGCGGCCTGTGGATGATGAGCTGTTCGACGAGCTCGAGGAGCTGCTGATACAGGCTGACCTGAGCATACATACTGCTACCAAACTCGTCGATGCGCTGCGTGAGGCGTCTCGCAAGGAGCGTCTGAACGAGAGCGATCAGATCAAGGACAAGCTCAAGACGCTGTTGGAGGAGATACTCTCTCCCGATGGGCATAGGGGCCTGAAAATGCCTTCGGACCGGCCTGCGGTGTATCTCTTTGTTGGAGTGAACGGCGTCGGCAAGACGACGACGATAGCTAAGGTCGCGGGGTTCTTCAAGCGGCAGGGGCAGCGGGTGCTGCTGTCGGCGGCGGATACGTTCAGGGCGGCGGCGATCGACCAGTTGGAGATCTGGGCGAACCGGGTAGGGGTGGAGATCATCAAGCACCAGCCCGGCGCGGACCCCGGCGCAGTCGTTTTCGATAGCATCAACGCGGCGATTGCCCGGAATGCTGATGTGGTTCTTGTCGATACGGCGGGCAGGCTTCACACGAAGACGAACCTGATGGAGGAGCTTGGGAAGATCGGGCGGATCGTCAAGAGGACGCTTGAGCGCGACCCTGACGAGGTGATTCTCGTGCTGGACGCCACCACCGGTCAGAACGCCGTGAGTCAGGCCAGGGAGTTCAGCAACGCCGTGCCGATCAGCGCGATTGCCCTGACCAAGATGGACGGCACGGCCAAGGGCGGTATCGTGGTCACGATTAGGGACGAGCTGGGCCTGCCGATCAAGCTCGCATGCACGGGCGAGAAGATCGAGGACATCGAGGAGTTCGATCCCAAGGTGTTCGTGGACGCGTTGTTTGGGGAGTAGGCCTGGGATGTGTATCCCAGCCCTAGTGCCTAAATGATCGCCCGCTCAATTTCACCTCAGCCTTCTGGGTGAAATCTTCGGCGGACTTGCCGAGCGCCATCTTGTAAGCGCCGTCCGCGATGCGCCATTGGCCGGTTTGGCCATCGAAGCGCGCGAGCAGACGCGGATCGGCTGTCAGCGTTACCTGGCGTGACTCGCCGGGCTTCAGTGCCACACGCTCGAAACCAAGTAGCCGCATTCTGATTCCGTCCGGCGCGTCCGTGAGGTAGAGCTGCGGCACATCCGCTCCCTCGCGTTCGCCTGTGTTCGTCACGGTGAAGGTTGCGGTGACTGTATCGCCGCCGCTCACTTGCAAGTCGCTGTGCTCGAAACTCGTGTAGCTCAGGCCGTGGCCGAACGAGTAGAGCGGCTTGTAGTTCCTCTGAGCATACCATCGGTAGCCGACTTCAGCGCCTTCGTCGTAGCGGATGGTGATCGGTGTACCCCACGGTGTTCCCAAACCAGGCAGTTCGGGGCGCGGCGTCTGGGTGAGATCAACCGGGAATGTGATCGGCAGCCGGCCTGAAGGGTTCACTCTGCCGGTCAGGACCTCTGCAATCGCCGTGCCGCCCGCCTGGCCGGGATACCAGGCCTGCATAATCGCCCTCACTTTGTCACGCCACGGCATCGAGACCGGATTGCCGGTTTCAAGGACCACAATGGTGTTTGGGTTGGCCGCGGCCACGGCATCAATGACGCTGTCCTGTCCCCATGGCAGCGATAGGTCGGCGCTGTCAAAGCCTTCGCCTTCGACGCGAATTCCAAAGAAGATGACAAAGTCAGATCGCTTAGCGGTCAACGCAGCCTCCGCAGGCGTGTACCCAGGATCGAATTCAATCTGAGCCTGCGGCAGCGCCTTCTGCAGTTCCTCGAGCGGAGACGGCGCTAACAGGAAAAGATTCCGCGTTTTTCCCATGGCGCCCGCGCCGCCGATCTTGATGACGCCGGCGAATCCGCCCACGGGCGCCACGGCGCCCGATCCGGTGCCGCTGATGACCCCTTGCTGAGCAAAGCCGCCGATTACAGCAAGCTTGAGCGGTTTGTCGGTCGGGAGCGGCAGCGCGCCGTCGTTCCTGAGCAGCACGATTCCCTGGCGCGCGCCTTCCAGCGCGATCTCGCTATGCTTCGCCATATGTACCTCAGGCGCCGGTCCCCATTGGTGGACGCCTATCTCAAACAGCGAGCGGAGGATGCGGCGAACCATGTCGGAGAGGCGCTCTTTTGGCAGCTTGCCTGCCGCGTAGGCCTCCCGTAGATCACCGATGAACGGCTCCTTTCCCCAGAAGACTCTGTCGCCCTGGACACCCGACTCCTGGTCGAGCCCCTTGAGCGCGAAGGTCCATTCAGGCGTCGCGCCCCAATCGGACATCACCCACCCTTTGTAGCCCCAGGCGTCCTTTAGGACTTCGTTTAGTAGATGGTGGTTCCCGCCTGCGTATTCGCCGTTGATCTTATTGTAGCCGGTCATAATCGAGCCGGGATTAGAGCGTTCGATCGCAATCTGGAACGCAAGCAGGTCCGACTCGCGGTGCGCATCGGGATCGATGATCGCGTCCAGCCAGTGCCGGTTTGTCTCGTTGCAGTTGAGTGTGTAGTGCTTGAGCGTTGAGATGACACCCTGGCTCTGGATGCCGTTGACCTGTGCGGCGGCAAGCACGGCGGTATGGTACGGGTCCTCTGAGAAATACTCGAAGTTCCGGCCGTTGCGCGGGTCGCGCATCAGATTGCATCCGCCGGCGAGCTGGACGTTGAACCCACGGCTACGTGCTTCTTTGCCGATCGCTTCGCCTCCCTCGCGCACCAGCCCCAGGTTGAAGCTCGACCCGAGGGCGATCAACGACGGAAACGCCGTGGCCCCCTTGTCGTCCGGTCGATAGCCGGGATTGGTGACGCCCATACTGGCGTCGCTGCTCTGGATTGCGGGAATACCCAGCCGCGGAATGCCGGGCGTATAGCCGGCGCTCATGTTTTTGACATCTTCGGGGATGCGCGGGTCGCGCGGCCCCGTGATGCTTCCCGGTACGAAGCCCATAATGCTGATGATGAGAGAGAACCGCTCGTCGTCGGTCATCTTGTGCTCGATCTCGATGGCCCTGACCTCGGCGGAGAGCGAACGTGCTTCCGTTCCCTCAAGCTCCTCTTCGTCCAGTTGATGTCTATCCATAGCGGTCCTCCTGGTCCACCATCAGACTCGTCATCTCCAACTGCATGGTCTAGACACTGAACTGACGGCAAGGCCAGCATCGGGAATACGAGCGTCGCAGGTGCTGAGTGCGATTGTGAACAGCATATAACTAGCACTACCCTTCCCGCTCTCTTTCTAACGGCTACCTTGTGAAAAATGCACGCAGTCCCCGGGGGATTTGCGCCGAACGCGACTCACGTCTGGGGAACGTCCGTCGGGGATAGATATCCCTGACGATCGAGTAGGTGGGCAACAGGCCCGCGAAGAGGCATCCAGGACAGCGCGTCCTAGATGATCAGTGGGGAGTAGCGGCACGATCCGGCTAAAGCGCGCCCATGGCCTCTCTTGCAGCAGCGATCGTGGTGTCAATATCCCTGTCAGCAAGCGCGGTCGAGACAAACGCTGCCTCGAACTGGGATGGGGCGAGGTAGATGCCTCGCGTGAGCATCTCGCGGAAGTATCTGGCGTAGCGATCTGTGTCTGACGTCTTCGCCGAGCCGTAGTCGGTGACTTCAGTTTCTGTGAAGAAGAGCGTGGACATGGAGCCCACGGAGTTGAGTCGGACGGGTATGCCCGCCTGATTGGCTACGTCGAGGATGCCCTTCGAGAGCTTGCCTGCCTTCTTCTGCAGGTCATCGTAGAGCCCCGGCGTCTGCAGCACCTTGAGCGTGGCGATGCCGGCGCTCACGGCGAGGGGGTTGCCGGAGAGCGTTCCCGCCTGATAGACCGGGCCGAGCGGCGCGACGACTTCCATGATCTCTCGCTTACCGCCGTAGGCGCCGACTGGTAGCCCTCCGCCGATGATCTTGCCGAGCGTGGTGAGATCGGGCGTGACGCCATACAGCTCCTGCGCGCCTCCATACGCGACGCGGAAGCCGGTGATCACCTCGTCGAAAAGCAGCAGCGCGCCGAACTGGTCGCAGATGTCCCGGAGGCCCTGCAGATAGCCCGGCTTGGGTGGAATGACGCCCATATTGCCCGCTACCGGCTCCAATACGATGCACGCGACCTCATCGCCGACCTCCTTCATCACGTGCGTGACGGCGCGGATGTCGTTGTAGGGCAGCGTGATGGTGTCGGATGTGGTTCCAGCAGGGACACCCGCGCTGTCGGGGATGCCGAGCGTGGTGACCCCTGAGCCCGCTTTGGCGAGGAGCCCGTCCGAGTGCCCGTGATAGCAGCCCTCGAACTTGATCACCTTCTCGCGCCCCGTATAGCCCCTGGCGACGCGGATCGCGCTCATAAGGGCTTCGGTGCCGGAGCTTACAAGGCGCACCATGTCGATAGAGGGGACGGCCTCGACGATCATCTCCGCCAGTTCGACCTCAAGCGCGGTAGATGCGCCGAAAGTGGTGCCGTCGGCCGCGGCTTTGCGAATTGACTCGACTACCTGAGGATGAGCGTGGCCGAGAACAAGCGGGCCCCACGAGCAGACGTAGTCGATGTAGCTGTTGCCGTCCTCATCGTAGACGCGGCTGCCCTGGCCGCGCTTGATGAACACCGGCTTGCCGCCGACGCTCCTGAACGCCCGCACGGGGCTATTTACCCCGCCGGGGATTACCCGCTGTGCTCTATCGAATAGGTCTGCTGATTGTCGAAATTCCATGCCTATCCTCTGCCTGTGTCATTCCGAGCGCAGCGAGGAGACTGCTCTCGACGTGCTCGCCAAAAAGCGGATTTCCCGACTCCGCTGCGCTCCGCTCGAAATGACGTTGTTGTGCTACTTCTTGTCCCTTACCAGGATGATGCGGTCGATGTAGATGCCCTTGACCACATCGCCGTTGCCGAGCGGAGCAATCCAGGCATACATACCCGCCGCGGGCTTGTGCGTGCCAAGGTAATAGGCGTGGTAGTCGCCGTCCGTTCCGCGCTCAAGTCCAGCGGTGAACCTGGCGACTTCAGCGCCGTGCCAGACGCCATAGTTGAACGCCGCACCGGATCTCCTGCCCTCGGTGCGCGCGATCACATACCACTTCCAGTTGCCTTCGAGCTTCTTCGCAAGTTCCTCGGTGATGTGGTACTGCACTGCCCACTGCGTGTGGGTTCCGTTCATCATCGCAGCCTTGCCGCCGGATGCCTTCGGGTCGTCAACCAGTTCCACCCACTTCGGCGGCTCGAAAAGCCTCATCGACTGCGCGTTGACCTCGAACACGTCCGCTTTCGGCATTTTGGCGAAGTCCTCAAGCGCTGGCGGCGGACCGGCGAATCTTGCCTCCAGGGAGGGCACGTAGGATTCAAACGACCTGGCCTCGCTGTAGTTGTTGGCTTTCCATTCACGGGCGAGTTTGATGAACTCGTCGCAGGCGGCCTTCGGGTCCTTCGGACCCGCGAACTCGATGTTGTCCGTCTCTGCCTGCCGCTTGAGGTCGTCGTATCTCATCAACCACGCATGATCGAGCGGCATTCGCTCACGCCGGACCCGGGTCGTCAGAACAGGATCGCCGGCGACGGCTTGCGCCGCCTGATCGAAGAGCTTTGCTGCGCGATTCATCACGGGCAGGCTCAGGAAGCCGAGATTGCCGTTGTAGCAGCTCAGGTGCTGCGGGTTCTTCTCCCACGAATCGTGGACCAGGTCCAGATACGACTGCAGATACGGGGCCGCCGCGCCGTAGTAGCCCCTCAGGAACTCGCTCGTGAGCTGCTTCGGGTCGCGCGACGGGTCCCACATCAGGTGAGCGAGCACCCACGCGCGCAGCCGGACGAAATCGCCAACCGTGGTTGCGCTGTCGCCCTGCTCGAAGAGGCCGATGGTGTTGTTCTCCACGAAGAACCGAATGTTCGGGGCCAATACGCGCATGTTGGGGTGCGGCTGGATATAGCTGGCGAAGTCGGTGACGTAGTCCCAGACGTAGAGGTGCGGCGCGATGGCGCTCCACTTGCGCATGTCGTCGCGGAATGCCGCGTTGGCGTCGCTATCGAGCGGCTGCGAGAAGTTGCATTCGATCGTGCATAGGCGCACGACCAGGTTGCTGCGCGGCTTCACTTTGAGCGGTGGTTTGCGAGTATATTGATAGGCAAGCGTCTCTACCAGAGTGCCCGGGAATGCCTTGTCGATGTCCTCCGCGACCTTGTTCAGGCACCGGATGAGCGGCCCGGCCTGTGACCCTTCCTCGGCTTCGATTTCCTTGCATTTCGCGCACTGGCATGCACCAAACCAGTCGTTCTGACTAATGGAGATGATGCCCGCAGCAGGGTCCTTTGCTACCCACTCAATCGCCGCGCGGGTGAGTTCCGCACGCATCTCATCGTTGCTCCAGCAGAGCTGCCCGCCGGCGGCCTCGCGCTTGCCGTTGCGCTCGCTATACCAATCAGGGTGAGCGGCGAAGTGCTTCTCGGGCGGAACGAGGGCGTAGGCGGTATGGCACCAGCCCAGAATCTTGTAGTGGTTGCCGAACTGGGGTGGGATGTTGTAGAAGTGCCCGTTAAGCTTCAGCCTTGCCGCGAACCTGGGATGCTCGATCGGGTCTCGGTAGAACGCCTCGCGGTAGAGCAGCTTCGGGGTGTAGGTCTTGCTCATCATCGGTACCGTCAGGGTCGGCTTTGACGGGATGTAGCTCTCGGTGCCCGACCACCAGCGACAGCCGACAGTGTCCTCCAGGAACGTGTAGACGGCGTAGAGAGTGCCGCGAGGGCGTCCGCCGGCGAGAAGAAGTTTGTTGCCTGCGGTGCGGATGACGATCCCATCGTGCTTGAGCGATCCCCAGTCCACGCCTGTCGCCAGCTTCTTCAGCCTGATCGACGGTCCGACGAGTATCTGCGGGGCGTCCTGGGGCACCTGCGATTCATTCCGTATCTGGAAATCAGCGCCGGTCACCTGCCTCAGGTAGTTGCGCAGTTCCCGCGCGGCAGTGCGCTCAGGCGCGATGGCGTCCCTGGCTACAACGATGCTGCAGAGCGCCTTCCCGTTTTCGGCGATTGTGAGCGCAGTGCACGAAGCAGGGATGGCAGTAGCGGCCAGGACTGCCGCAAGAAGGGTAAGCTTGATGGGCATTGCACGGTCCTCCGAGAGCATTATGTACGTGTGCATTGTACTAGCTCTGCGGGTTGCACACAAGCGGATATGAGATCGTCCGGGTCACTGCGGGGCCCGGACGATCCCTGTGTAGGAGCAGCGCGGGCTATCATAGCTGTCTAGGGATGGCGGTGGGGTTTGCCACGTCTATTGCGCAGTGCTCAAGTGTGGGCAAACTTGTGTCTCCTTTCGGTACGTACCCACACAGAACGTGCAGGTCAATCATGCTGCACCTGCGGCCTCAGTCGCAGGAGGTTTAAGCGTCACCAAGATCGAATGCCTCATAGATATGACAACACAGGTATTGACGGAAGATCAGATAGAGCGCCTGTCGCGGGCATCGCTGGAGATACTGGAGCGCGTTGGGGTGGTCGTGCCCCACGAGGATGCGCTGCGGCGGTTTGCCGATGCGGGCGCTGATGTGGATTTCGGCACGCAGCTTGTGCGGATCCCGCCGGAACTGGTGCTGCGGCTGGTGGCCGGAGCGGGGAAGCAGTTCACGATCTACGGGCGGGACGTGTCCAAGAAGGCCGAGTTCGGCGTCGGCAAGCGCAACTACAACTCTATAGCCGGCGAGGCGCTGTGGGTGGATTCGCCCGGCGGAGACCGGCGCTATGCCACGATGGCCGATGTGGCGAGTGCGGCGAAGGTGGGGGATGCGCTGGACTGCATCAACATCGTCAGCGCGATGGCGGACCCGATTGAGACGCCCGTCGCGTATCGGTGCGTGGAGGTGATGGCGGAGCTTATCCGGAACTCCACCAAGCCGATCACGTTCTGGTTCCACGATCGCTCATCGGCGAAGTTCATCAACGAGATATCGATTGCGCTCAGGGGCAGCGAGAAGGCAGCAGAGGATCACCCGATATGCTATCCGTTTCTGGAGCCGATCAGCCCGCTGAGGTTTCCGTTCAACGGGATCGACCTGCTGTTCGAGACGGCGCGGCTGAATATGCCGGTGCCGGTCGGGCCGATGGCGCAGATGGGTCTCTCGGCGCCGGTGACAATCGCGGGCACTATCGCGCAGGAGAACGCGGAGGTGCTGGCGGGGATATGCATCACGCAGCTCATAAGGCCAGGAATGCCGGTCTGCTATGGTGGCATCTGCCACGCGTTCGATATGCGCACCACGCAGATGATCTTCGCCGGGCCCGAGCAGGCGATATTCGGCGTCGCAATGACGCAGATGGGCAAGCGTTACGGGCTGCCTGTATATATCAACGTGGGGCTGACGGACGCCAAGCGGCCCGATGCCCAGGCGGGGCTCGAAGCAGGTGTGACTCTCGCGTTCGGGGCGGCGGCAGGAGCCGATATCTTCGGGCATATGGGGATAAGCGGAGTAGATCAGGCTTCATCCCTCGATATCTTGGTGCTGCAGGACGAGATCATTTCCTACGTCGAGAGCGCGATGCGGGAAATCGACTTCAGCGACGATGCTATAGGGCTGGCTGAGGTCGAGGCGGCGGGGCCGGGCGGGACATTCATCGACAGGGAGCACACCGCGGAACATTTCCGCCGCGAGCTATGGTTCCCGAGACTGCTGGACAGGAACTACTATCAGCAGTGGATGGACGAAGGCGCGAGCACCATGGAGCAGCGCTGCGTCGAGCGCAAGAACGAAATCCTGCGGACGCACCAACCGGAGCCGGTATCAGACGAACTGGACAAGGCGCTGGGCGAGATCGTGAAGGCGGCGCGTGAGGAACTGATCGCTCGATAGCCCGGTTGCACCAAAAGGATTCCTGAGACAAACGGTTGACCTATGTTTAGCCCTGTGGTATAGTGTCTATCTATCGGGATATACCGATATAGCGAGGTATAAGCCAGTGAGCCAGACAATGGAGAGAGTGGACCTGCTTCCGATGGAGGCGCTGGAGTGCGCGGCGGCGTGTTTGAAGGTGCTGGCGCATCCGGTGAGGCTGAGGATAGTGGATATCCTTATGCAGGGCGAGTTCTCGGTGGGGGAGATATCGGAGATGTGCAGCGTCAGGCACAACCAGGCCTGCGAGCATCTCCGACTGATGCAGAGCTGCGGACTGCTGACAAGCGAGCGCCACGGGCAAATGGTCTACTACAAGATCGTTTCGCCGCAACTGCCAGCGCTGTTGGAGTGCGTCCGGGCACACTGCGGACCTGGCCGTCATGCTGAACTTGATTCAGCATCCGTTCAAGATGCAAAGGAGCTGACGAGTGAGCGATAACAGGACTCGAATGGTTGTAATAGGCGGCGTTGCCGGCGGCGCTTCGGCGGCGGCGAGGGTGAGAAGGCTCTCAGAGGATGCGGAGATCATCCTGATCGAGCGCGGGGAGTATGTCTCGTTTGCTAACTGCGGGCTGCCGTATCACATCGGCGGGACGATAGCCGACAGAAAGCGGCTTCTGGTGCAGACTCCTCAGACGCTGTATGAGAACCTGCGCATCGACTTCCGCGTGAAGACGGAGGCGATGGGCGTAGATCGGGATCGCAAGGAGGTGAATGTACGAAACCTCACGGATGGGGCCGAGTATGCCATAGCGTATGACAAGCTCGTTCTGAGCCCCGGTGCGGAGCCGATCCGGCCACCTATCCCTGGGATCGATGATCCGCGGGTGCTGACGCTGCGGTCGATGGCGGATATGGACGCGATCAAGTCGGTTGTGGACGAGCAGAAGCCGGCGCATTCGGTCGTCGTCGGCGGAGGTTATATCGGCCTGGAGATGGCGGAGGCGCTGCGGCAGCGCGGTATAGGCGTGACGCTGGTAGAACTGGGTTCGCAAGTGATGGCGCCTGTGGATGCCGAGATAGCTGCGCCGCTGCATCAGCAGTTGGAACTGAACGGGGTTGACCTTCGGCTTGAGACCTCCGTCACCGGGTTCGAGGCCTCCGGCGATGCGCTGCAGGCCCAGTTGAGCACGGGCGAGAGTGTTGAGTGCGGCCTGGCGATCGTTGCGGTCGGGGTCAAGCCTGAAACGAAGCTGGCGCGCGATGCGGGACTGGAGATCGGCGAGCGCGGCGGGATACTGGTCGATCGCCATATGCGCACCAGCGACCCGGACATCTTCGCGGTCGGCGACGCGGTCGAGGTGCGCGATTTCGTGGGCGGGTTCCAGACTTTGATACCGCTTGCCGGACCTGCGAACCGGCAGGGACGAATCGCCGCCGATAACGCGTTCGGACGGGACAGCGTCTACAAGGACACGCAGGGCACGGGCATCTGCAAGGTGTTCGATCTGGCTGTCGGTATGACAGGCTTGAACGAGAAGTCGCTCAAGCGGACAGGGACTCCTTACGAAAAGGTCTACGTCCATCCCACGAACCACGCGAGCTATTACCCCGGCGCGAGCCCGATCACGCTCAAGCTGCTCTTCAGCCCGGAGGACGGGAGAATCCTCGGCGCGCAGGCGGTCGGATCGGATGGAGTCGACAAGCGCATCGACGTGCTTGCGGTAGCGATACGCGCGGGCTTGACCGTGTATGACCTCGAGGAGATGGAATTGGCCTACGCGCCGCCCTACGGTTCGGCCAAGGACGCAGTGAACTACGCGGGGTTTGTCGCTTCCAACGTGCTTCGCGGCGATGCCGTTATCTGCCATTCGGAGGATATGATCGAGCCGGGGGAGGACCAGCTTATTCTGGATGTGCGTAAGCCTTTCGAGGTGGCCACGGGCGTCATTCCGGGCGCTGTGCACATTCCGCTGGGCGAACTCCGTGATAGGATCGACGAACTGCCCAAGGACAAGGAAATCCTGACCTATTGCGCGGTTGGGCTAAGGGGCTATCTGGCCTGCCGCATCCTTGCTCAGAGAGGCTACAGGTGCCGGAACCTCACCGGCGGAATCAAGACCTACGCGGCGGTTACCGGGCACGCGCTGAAGACTCCCGAGTTATCGAAGGCTGAGTCGTGCAACGATTCCGGCATCAGTTGCCGCCCGGCGAGCGAAGCAGGGCCGCAGGACCAGGCGCTGAAGATCATCGAGGACATCGACGCGTGCGGCTTACAGTGTCCGGGGCCGATCCAGCGCGTGTCGGAGCATCTGGCGAAACTGTCGCCTGGCGAGGCGATCCGCATCACAGCTACCGATCCAGCGTTTGCGACAGACATCGTAGCGTGGTCCCACAGCACGGGCAATAGGCTCGTTGACGTGAAGGCTGACGGGGGCCGATACCTCGCTACGGTGGCGAAAGGCAGCCCCGCGGCCTCTGTTGTTCCTACGGCAGGGATGGAGAAGAACAAGACCATCGTCGTCTTCAGCGGCGACTTCGATAAGCTCGTCGCGTCGTTCATCATCGCCAACGGCGCGGCCGCTATGGGCAGCAATGTGACGATGTTCTTCACGTTCTGGGGGATCAACGCCCTCCGCAGGCCCAAGCGGGTTGCAGTTCAGAAGAACCTGATCGAGAAGATGTTCGGGTGGATGATGCCGCGAGGCGCTGAGAAGCTGAAGCTATCGAAGATGAACATGGGCGGAATGGGCCTGACGATGATCAAGGGGATTATGCGCAAGAAGAACGTGCAGTCGCTGCCGCAGCTAATCGAGTCGGCTCAGAACGCGGGCGTGAAGCTTGTGGCCTGCTCGATGTCGATGGACCTGATGGGCATCAAGCGCGAGGAGCTGATCGATGGGGTTGAGGAAGGTGGAGTGGCCACCTACCTCGACAAGGCCGAGTCGGGCAACGTGAATCTGTTCATCTAGCTGTCGTGCCGGACTTGATCCGGCATCCACGCGGTCGTTCGGGAATCTTGTTCCCGAACCACAGCCGTCAGCGTCCTTCGACAGGCTCAGGATGCTGACGGCTGATGATAACTCAATCAAGTTCACGATGACGGCGGTTCGCTACGTGGTCACCGTGATTGTGTGAGTCTTGTCTTGCTCTCGCCGGTGTCTGGTGTGTCGGTCGCGCTATTGCTTCGTCTTGGTTGTGCCGAGGCCCTTGGTGAGGACTTCGACCTCGTACACATCGATTGTCTTGAATTCGTGGACTACCGCAGTCTCTCCGTCGGCCTGAATGACGATTCTGTACCGGGTGGATGGTGAGAGGAGGCTGTCGGGTTCGAACCACCAGTATCTATTCTCAGGAGAGGAGAGCTCATCGCGCGGCTTCATGGGAACACCGGCCCAGTTACCGGGCGTCCTCTCTTCTTCCAGCCTCACCGTGAACTCGCTTGGCGGGAGAGACTCCAGATCCCAATGCACGTTGATCAACACGTCAAACGATAGATCCGTGGCGTCCTCGCCTGGGCTCGTATCCACGCCGTCAAGTGAGCCGTCGTAGGACGTGGTGACGGTATGGGTGATCCTGCCGGCCTCGCCTCCGCCGCCGGCGACCATGACGATGACCAACATGAGAATTGCTGTTGCCGCAAGTGCGGCGAATCTAGCGCCTTACATCATTCTACCTCCTATGCTCTGCCAGAACGGCGGAGGTTCGGGAATCTTGTTCCCGAACCTGCCACCCCGGCAATTCGTCGTGCCGGACTTGATCCGACATCGCCATCCGCTACTTGGTTACGGTGATCGTGTGCGTTTCGCTGCCCTCTCCGGTGCCCTCGGTTGCTCCTGCGGGCCGGTAAGACTTGGACTTCGCGGCACTTGCGCTCTTGGTTGAGCCGCTCTTAGTCATGTCTTCATACCAGTCGCCGGTGAGGAAGTAAGCGTAGACCGTCTCCCCGCCTGATCTGATGATTATCCGATACCAGGTGAACTCGGAGAAATTGCTGACAGGTTCCAGCCACCAGTCCGCAAGCAGCGGATCGGAGTAATCTGACCGCAGTCTGGTCCTGACGGTGCCCCAGTTGCCCGGGCTCTGCTCTTTCTGCAGGGTCACCGTGAACTGCCGCGGAGGGTAATAGCCGTCAATCCAGTAGACATTGATCCAGGCATCGAGAGGTGCGTCCAAATCCCCGTCCAGCGGGTGCGTTTCGACGCCCAGCAAGCTGCCGTTCCACGGGCTGGTGATGGTGTTGGTCTTTGACCCGCCTCCACCACAGCCGCCGATCATGGTGAGCGCAAACATGAGTGCGATCGCTGCCGCCGCATACACGGCGAATCTCGTGTGTTTCATCTTCCTACCTCCTAGGCTTTGGCCAGAACTCTGAGATCTCCCACGCGTCGCGTGAGGCGCTTCCTGTCGAAGTATTCAAGCATCGGCACAACGTATTTTCTGCTGGAGCCGACCAGGTCCCGGAACTGAGCGACCGTGATTCCGTCATGTGCCGAGAGATACCCCTTGAGCGCATCCTCCGCCGCCTGAATGGCGGCGATATCGAACAACAGGTCCGGGGCTATTCTGACAAGCGTGCCGCGTTCCAGGAGCAGCGCGGTTACGTCCTTTACCCGCGGGCCGTGTGCAGCTTCCAGTTCAGGCAGCAGGGGCGGGTTTGCGCCCGCCTCTTTGTAGGCCTTCTCGATTGTGTCAACAAGCTGCTGGTCCTTTGCGCCCAGTGTCGGCAGGCGGCCCGGCAGGTTGACCGCGGTTTCGGAAGGCTCAATGGCGCCTACCTCCGACAGTGCCGATAGCAAGACCTGGAAACCTTTGGCGTCTATGGATGGGTTCAACTGCCGCCGGAACTCTTCCTTCGGCATACTGCTTTTCATGGGGTTTGCGTCGAAGTAGGAGGCCAGGAGGGAGACCGCTCGCGCGGTCGCGGTTTCCAGCGCTCCGGCGTGCAGATACCGGCTGCCGATCTGCTTGACGCGGCCGCTTGACGTGAGCATCTGCAGGGCGTCTTGCACTTCGGGTGCAGGCAGCGACGTGACGCGGGCGAGTTCCTGCACTGACAATCCGGCTTCCCGAACGGCGAGCGCATCCTCGACGATATCCGCCGGATCGCCCTTCAGCTTGGCCTGCAGGCGCTCGATCAGGTTCTTCTCGTTCGCGCGGTGCCTGGGAGCGGTGGGATCGAGCACGATCCCGCCGCCGAGCAGCGCCATCGGTGAGTAGAACCGCAGAACGAACCTGTCATTTCTTGCCGCAACCACAGGGCTTTCCAGCCTCAGTTGCACGAATCCGCGCTGACCGGGGGCGATCTCCTTCGCGCCCAGTATCGCAGCCCTGCCCAGCACTTCAGCGGTGCCGATGTGAAGCCGGACCCTCGCGCGGTTCGCAAGCGGTCTTGGAGCTTCCTTGAGTACCCTGACGGACGCATCGAGCATCGCTGACGCCTGCAGATAGCCTGGCGGCAGAAGCACGTCGCCGCGCTCGATGTCAGACAGCTCCACTCCGGCCAGATTCACCGCCACGCGGCTGCCGGCCTGGGCGGCATCCTGCTTCTTGCCGTGGACCTGAATACCTCTGACACGCGTATCGATCCCGCGGGGCAGGATTCGGGCGGGACTTCCGACTTGGATCGTGCCCGATACCAGAGTCCCTGTTACGATCGTGCCGAAGCCCGTCATGGTGAAGACCCTGTCGATGGGCAGTCTGAATGGCCCTTCCGCAGGCCGCTGCTCGGCCGCATCAGCCAGTCGATCGATCTCGGACACAAGTCGATCGACGCCGAGGCCGGTGACGCCTGACACGCGGACGATCGGCGCGTCCTTGAGGAATGTATCTTTGAGGTAATCGCGGAGGTCATCCTCCACTATCTCCAGCCAGTCTTCCTCGACCGTATCGGCCTTGGTTAGCGCGACAACACCCTGTTTGCTCTCAAGCATCTCGAGGATATCCATGTGCTCGCGCGTCTGCGGCATCACGCCCTCATCCGCCGCAACCACAAGCAGTACGATATCGACTCCGCTCGCTCCGGCAAGCATGTTCTTGAGGAACCGTTCATGGCCGGGCACATCAACAATGCCAACGGTGCGGCCGCTCGGCAGCTTGAGCGAAGCGAAACCCAGGTCGATCGTAAGACCCCGCTCCTGCTCCTCCTTGAGGCGGTCGGTGTTGATTCCGGTCATGGCCTGGATCAGGGTCGTCTTGCCGTGATCGACATGCCCGGCGGTTCCGACTATCAGATGTTTTGTGTCGCTTCCAGGAGCCATTTTGGCGCCTCCGTGGTAGTTACAGTAGACGTTCTGCAAGCATGCAGATAGCTATAGGCTTCTGCGAACGGCTTCGGATTACATTCGGCATCCGAGAGCTACCGGCTGCCTGTAATACTTTAGTACTAGACAAAGTTACTCCGATGACCCACGTAAAAATACGGCCAAGAGCTAATTGTAGAGCGTAGGGTGCAAGGGTATGATTAGTATAGCCGGTGGTTGGACGGTATGACCAGAGGACTTAGGCGGAGTACCGAGGTCATAGAGCCAATTCGGGAGAGACTTCCCAAACTGCCTGCCCGCAGAGTTGATCCCGAACCAAGCTCAGTCCTATCGCGAATTGTGACCTGCCAGCACGCCGCAGTAATACTGGACTGAACTGGCACCGGCTGTTTTCCTCTCCTTCCTTTCAGTGTGCGATGGCCGCGGAGAACATCCTGCGGCCATCGTTTTCTGTTGGGCGTGGTCTGGCCGCAGGTGCGAAGCATTTGCATTCAGATCGTAGGAAGACATCCACTCGTTGTGCAGATGCTTTGCCCCTACAAGCACTTCTCCCGCTGTGCTATACTCTTATGCGTGAGTAACGATCAGTTCAAAGAGATAGCCCCTTACTACGACGACCTGATGGCGGGCGTGCCGTATCGCCTTTGGGTGGATTACCTGGAGGATCTCTTTCGGAGGCACGACTTCAGCCCGCGCACGATACTCGACGTGGCCTGCGGGACCGGCAATGTGAGCGAGATCCTGGCGAAGCGCGGCTATGAGGTGGTCGGGGCGGACATATCGCCGGGAATGATCGAGGTGGCGAGAAGGAAGCAGTGGGGGGTCGAGTATCACGTTGCTGACATGGCGGAGCTAGACCTAACCTGTCATCCTGAACTCGATTCAGGATCCAGGGAGATGCTGAAACCAGCTCAGCATGGCGTGCGCAGGAAGTTCGACCTTGCTATCAGCCTCTTCGACAGCCTCAACTATATCACGGATGTGGACCACGTCGCGCGGGCTATCAAGCGGGTAGGGGAGCACGTCAGAGATGGCGGCTACTTCATCTTCGATGTCAACACCATCTACGCGCTCTCGCATCACTTCTTCGATCAGGCTAACCTGGGCTCGCCGCACTACCCGCACTATATCTGGTCGAGCGAATACGACCACGCGACCCGCATCTGCCGGGTGAATATGACGTTCGAGGTATTGGACAACGGCAAGACGCGGCAGTTCAGGATAGTGCACGTCCAGCGGGGGCATTCACTCGAAGAGCTGTCCGACTGGCTGGGCCAGGCAGGTTTCGAGGTGGTGGAGATCCTGCACGCCTACCGGTTCCGCAAGCCGACGCGCAGGTCGGATAGAGTCTTCTTCATCGCGCGAAAGCGGACAGAGTAGTCCTGAATCCTGAGTGTTGAGTTGCCTGAGGTGGATTCTATGGATAGAGGTACACGCAAAGGATTAGCTGTATTGGTGGTGGTGCTTGTGGCGATTGGAGTAATGCTGCTCCCGCCGGGGCACAAGAAGGTCCACCCGCCGAACGACGATCCGTGGGTGCTGGTCTCCTACGACCCCGACAACCCCTACGGCACGTATCTCGGCAACGGGTTCATCTCCACGCGGATTATGGGCGACGGCGTCGGCAGTCAGACCAAGACAATGCCCGACGGCACCATCAAGACGGAGCCGCTCCCGTGTTACATGGCGGGGCTCTACGATGACGAGAAGCTGATCCTAATCCCGACGTGGAGCGATCTGCGGTTCTACGATGGCAAGAAGCAGTTCGTCATCGACAGGAACGCTGACTACAAGCAGACTCTCGACATGCGCACAGGTATCCTGACTACTGAAGCCACATGGCGGGCTGGCCGCAAGACGCTGACGGGGAAGATCGAGGTCATTGTTTCGAGGGCGCAGCCGAATGTCGGGCTGGTGCGGGCGACGCTGACGCCGAATTTCGACGGCCGGGTGTTGGCTGAAACGCTTATTCAGTCCTCTCCGCCCAACATTGATGTATACGCACACGGGGCCCCTCACGCTGTTCGCCCGCCTTCAGGGTATCGAGAACCCTATGTCTTCCTTGGCAGGACCAAGAGCAGCAAAGTAGACATTCACCTGGCTCTGATGCATGCTGGAAGCAAGGGGTGGTCTGTTACGCGAAAAGGTGACCTGCGCGGCAACTCCGAGTCAAGGAGTGTGGAGAGCGGCGAGGCCTTCGATGTGGCATCAGTTGCGCTGGTGGACGTAAGGAATCCGCGTGCCCTTGCCCAGGCCGTCAAAGCGATGGATGTGGAAGGTCTCATAGCAGCCCACAAAGCCGCGTGGGCGAAGCTGTGGGAAAAAGACACCAAGATCGACGGGCCAAAGAAGGACCAGCAGGCGTTACACTCCTGTATGTTCTACCTCCTGCAGAGCGTGCGCGAGGGCAGCCAGTGGAGCATTCCTCCGATGGGGCTTTCGAACAACACCTTCAGCGGACATGTGTTCTGGGACGCCGATACCTGGATGTTCCCCGCGCTGATTCTGCAGCATCCCGAGCTGGCGCGGTCGATCGTCGATTATCGCTACTACACGCTCAAGGGCGCGATGGAGAACGCGAAGGCAAGCGGCTACGCGGGGGCCGAATACGCCTGGGAAAGCGGCATGACGGGCAGGGAAGACACCCCGCCGGGACTGGTGTATCGGCACGAGCGGCATATCAACGGCGACGTCGCGCTTGCGCAGTGGCAGTACTATCTGGCGACGGGCGATCTTGCCTGGCTGAAGTCGCGCGGGCTGCCCGTGATTCGTGCGACCGCTGACTACTGGGTCAGCAGGGTCACGAAGAACGCGAATACGGGCCTGTATGAGATCAAGCGGGTCATTCCGCCCGATGAAAACGCTGATCTTGTCGATAACAGCGCGTATACGAATGCTATTGCGGCCATGAACCTGCGGATCGCCGACCGCGCAGCCAGGCTCTGCGGGGCTCGGCCGAACCCGAAGTGGACGGAGATCGCCGGCAAGATCTACATCCCGTTTGACGACAAGAAGAAGCGGTTCATCCCCTACGACAACTACGGCGGCCTGAAGCAGAAGCAGGCTGATGTTGAGCTTCTGGTCTACCCGCTGCAGTTCGAGATGCCGGGTTACGTGATGCCGTTCCTGTATACCAACACCTATCAGTACTATGCTCCGAGGGTGCTGAAGGTGGGGCCGGCTATGACCGCGTCGGCACACTCGGTAATTGCAGCGAGGCTGGGGTATCCGGATGAGGCGTACAAGGAGTTCGTGAAGAGCTACAAGCCGTTCTTCAGGGGGCCGTTCAACTACTTCAATGAGAAGCAGACCAAGACGTGGGAAGCGATGTGCTTCCTGACTGGTGCTGCCGGGCCGATTCAGGCGTCGATATGGGGGCTTGCGGGCGCGTATATGGACTACTTCCCGCAGGACCCGTCAGAGGCCGAGCTTCAATTCCGGCCGCTGCTTCCGAAGCAGTGGAAGAGCCTCAAGATCACCGGCGTCCAGTGGAAGGGCAAGAAGTTCGACGTCACTGTGAGCGAGGGAAACAAGGTCACGATCAGCCCGCAGTGATTGCAATCAGCACTCCAATGATCGCAACCGACAGCCAGTTATCGCAATCGGTAGCCAGTTACGGCAATCGACAGCCAGTGATTGCAATCGGCGCCCAGTGATCGTCATTTCGAGCGAAGCGAGAAATCTGCTTCTACGCGTGCGCTAAGAAGCGGAGTCCTTATCGTTCCTCCTCGGAATGACGATGGTGCTGACTGCTGTGGGAGGCGGATTACAGAGCCTTCACCCTCTTCGCCAGAGCCGCGATGTGCGCGGGGGTTGTGCCGCAGCAGCCGCCTATGAGCGTTGCGCCTGCCTCGACGCATTTCATCGCCCCGTCTGCGAACTCATCCGGGGTCAGCTTGAAGGTGACCTCACCCCCGCTCAGCTCCGGCTTGCCCGCATTGGGCATTGCTATTAAGGGGATATCGCTGTGGGAGCGCATTTCGGCGATGACGCGGCTGACTTCCCACGGGTCGAGGGTGCCGCAGTTGCAGCCCACTACATCGGCGCCAGCTTCCACGAGTTCCGTGACTGCCTTCTCGGCAGTGTCGCCCATCATCGTGCGGAAGCTATCGCCCGCAGGGTCGAAGGAGATGCTGGCGATCACAGGCAGGTTGGCCGCTTGCTTTGCGGCGCGGACGGCCACCGCGGTCTCGCGGACATCGGTCATCGTTTCGATGATGATCAAATCGACCCCCGCATCGGCCAGCAGTCGGGCTTGCTCGGCGTCGTTCTCCGCGAACTGCTCCTCTGTGTAGTCGCCCAGAGGCTCCATGAACTTCCCGGTGCCGCTCATATCCCCCGCTACATAGCAATGATCGCCGACGGCCTCGCGGCACAGCTTTACGCCGAGTTGGTTGATCTCTACGATTCTGTCGGTCAGCCCGGCATGTTCGAGCATTATGCGGTTGCCGGAGAGTGTATTGGTAAGCACGATGTCGGCGCCCGCGGCCTTGTAGTCCGCGTGGACGGCTTTGACGACGTCGGGATTCTCCCAGTTCACGGTCGGGCCCGTTTTCCCACACCGCGCGGCAAGTTGCGTGCCTGTCGCGCCATCGAGCATCAGTATCTTACCGCTTGCAAGTGCTTCCGCGAATGCTATCATCTGAAGACCTCCGAGGCAGGATCACACCGAAGTATAGCAGCCAGGCAAAGCTCGCGCAAGCGATCTACGCAGGCTCCTTCGCCAGAACGGCGATATATGTGGGACCGTCCGACTCGACGAACTCGCTGACTCGCCAGCCCGTGCTCTGCAGGAGTTCATTCATTTCGTCCCGCGACACCAGCAGCCAGTCAAACCACCGCGTCTTACACTCTCCATACCGTACACGCATTCGGATTTGTCCGCCGCATCGTCCACGGCGGCGGTTACGCTCGTGGTAGGCCAGGTGGACTGGGTTGCTCGTTGTGTAGGGATCGAGACTCTCCGCGACGATTTTGGCGTCCGGCGAGGTCATACCGTGGAGCCGCTTGAGCAGCCACCTCGCCCGGCTGAAGCTGCCAAAAATACCGAAGTTGTTTCCAAGCAAGATAACGCTATCGAACGAGCCGAGCTTCGAGCTGATCTGCGTGATATTGAGCTTGAGAACGTCCCGCAGGCCGCGAAGTTTGCATACCTCGACAGCTAGAGGCGATGCGTCTATACCTGGTACGTCGCAGCCTTTGCCCTGAAGATAGAGGGAGTGGCGACCGACGCCGCATCCAACATCAAGTACGCGGCCTTTCGCGTGCTCCAGCGCTTTCTGCTGGTGCGGTGCCCACTCGTCGAATGACGTAAAGCATATTGCGGGCTGGTACTCCTCTGAGAGTCCGTCATCCCTGTCTATGAGCACGGTGGTTCCGAGGTCGCCTTGGTGGCAGTCAAGGAATGCCCGTCCGAGCGCATCTTCATCCGGCTTGATCATCGATGAACCTCCGCAGCAGCACCAGTCTCTTGGCGGGGTCGGGTTCGGAGAGGATGGCTTGCTTCGCGCGGATGCGGGAGTCGAGGAACTTGACGGTTTCCGGATCGTTGATCTTCTCAGGCTGCACCTGCGTGTGGACGCAGCCGGGGATGAGGTCCGCGAGCGCGTTCGGATCCGTAAGGTTGCCGACGGAGTCGCTCGCCGCTCGCAATGCCTGAATCTGGTTCTGGATCTCGTTCAAGCGCCCCAGCAGCTTGCGCTGTTCCGCGAGCATATCGTCCTCGCGCACCTTGCAGTAGGTAGCGAAGCTCTTTGCGGCGGCCTTAGCCGCCTTGGCGACATCTCCGGACGCGGGCTCGGGTTTGATTTCCTCTACTTCGGCGGTCAGGAAGTCCAGCGATCCTTCGACAGGCTCAGGATGCTGGCGCGCTTGTATGTTGCGCAACCGGACGCGGGCCTTGCTGGTGACGACAATGCGTATAGTGCCGTCGGGGTGCTCCATCACCTGGTTAAGCTCGCCAAGAATGCCGACTCCGTAGAGGTCCTCCGGAGTGGGGTTCTCGACCGCGATCGACTTCTGCGATACGAGGACAATGGCCGACTTGGCTGCAGCGGCAGCCTTGACCGCGTTCTTCGACCGTTCTCGACCGACGAACATCGGCAGTGTGGTCCCGGGCTGAGGGACCATATCTCGCAAAGGCATCAACGGCAGCGCCGTAGTGTTTGACTTAGCCATGTCTCTACCTCCGAAACACCGGTCATCCTGAACTCATTTCAGGATCCGCCAGTGTGCTCTGGATGCTGAAACAACTTCAGCATGACGATACGCTACTGCACGACGGATGTGCGCTATTGCGGCGTTGAACTGGTGAAGAATGCCACCAGCCGCGATAAGTCGTACTGCGGCTCCGGGTTTTCGGTCCCCCACTCGCCACTCTCAACGACCCGATCGACTTGATCAGGCCTCGGACCGCTCTCTTCCTCAAGTTGGAGCCTCAGTGAAAGCATCCTGTTGAAGCTCGGGTCGGCAGTGACCACAGGGCAGGTGCTGATAGCGCGCCATGCCCTGCGGTCCCTGCGGAACTCCTCGCGGCAGTGCGGGCAATCCGAAAGGTGCGTGTAGACGGCCTTCTCCTGCTCGTCCGTCAACTCGATTCCAAGAAGAGCTATCGCATCCTCCTGCACGCGGCCACACTTCATCTTGCTGGGTTTCTGCATATTACACTCTCTTCTGATCGCAAAAACGCGAAAGTGCTAAGGGATTCGAGCCCTAGTCTCCATTTCCTGAGGTCCAATCTCTTCCTCGATAACATCCCTGAGCTTGCGGATAGCGTAGAACAGCCTCGATTTGACCGTTCCGGTTGGGATTCCGAGTGACTCCCCGATCTCAACATAGGTCAAGCCCTGGTATATGTGCGTGACGAGCACCGTCTTGTGCTGCGCACTGAGCTTGGCAATGGATCTGGTTAGCTGTTCGCCTGTCAGCTTGGCAAGGACCTGATCCTCTACTACCAGGCCTGATTCCTGAGTATCCTCCAGGCTGTCAAAGTCAACGTTAAGGGCCTCTTTCGCGCGCTTTGCCCGCTCGGAGAGGCACACGTTGCTTGCGATCTTATACAGCCACGGCGAGAACCTGCCGTCCTCCCGGAATGTCCCTGCGCTCTTGTAGACCCTTACGAACGTCTCCTGGGCAACATCCTGGGCCAGTTCCGCGTTGCCGACCATTCGATAGGCGTAAGACACCATCCGATCGCGGTATCGTTCCACGAGCGCTGTGAATGCCTGCTTGTCGCCATCTTTCAGGCGGAGCATCAGCTGTTCGTCCGTGTATTGCACGGGCTCAGCTCCCCATCGAGGTCTGACAGCTATTATACTCGGGGCGTCAAGAGAGTGTTCAGAAGGGAGAATTCCGAATTGGCGATCACGAATCGTGAATCAGGGAGGGAGCAGGCGAGCCGTTTAGCATTGAGAATTGAGCATTGAGAATTCCGCATCGCGGCTCGCCCGGGAACTGGTCGGCTGGCTGGCTCGTATGTGGAGGGGGCAAGAGACAGAAAAGTGGCCCGCGGCTTGCGCCGTGGGCCTCACTTCCAACACTTCCAGACTTGAAGGAGAACGTTGCTTTCCATCAGAGAGACTTGCACGAATCGTGCCAAGACTCATCGGTTTCGTTGACGGAAGCGTAATCAGGTTCTTATACTAGGATAGGTATGACTTCACATAAGACCGTTGCCAAAGCCGCCGGCTTCATGATGGTGGCGATTCTAGCGAGCCGCCTCCTGGGGCTGATCCGGGACATGCTGATTGCGAGGGAGTTCGGACAGGGCGCCCTTGTAAGCGCATACACGGTGGCTTTTAACCTCCCCGACTTGCTCTACTTCTTCCTCTCCAGCGGTGCCCTGTCGGGCGCGTTCATACCCGTATTCACCGAGCACCTGCAGACCGGAAGAAAGCGAGAGGCGTGGCAGATATTCAGCATTATCGCGTGCTTTATGGGCCTGGTGCTGGTTGGGGCGATAGTGCTGAGCGAGGTGTTCACCACCCCGCTTGTGAAGGCGCTTGCCGCCTGGGGTTACGTTGACAATCCGGAGCTCATCGGCACTATCGTGCATCTGACCCGAATCATCCTGCCGTGTCAGTTGTTCTTTTTCCTGGGCGGACTGATGATGGGGACGCTGGAATCGCGGCAGAAGTTCAGTGCTCGTGCTGCGGGCCCGGTCGTCTACAACATCGGGATCATTTTCGGCGTAGTCGTTCTGAGCCGATGGTTCAGCATCGCGGGGCTCGCGTGGGGAGCGCTGATCGGATCGTTCGCCGGCAACATCGCCTATGCGTTCTACTGCCTGAGACGCGCCGGTTTCGAGTTTCATCCGAGCCTGAACTTGCGTCACCCGGGAGTGAAGCGAGTAGGCGCTCTGGCCCTGCCTGTTATACTGGGGCTCAGCCTGCCGCAGATCGACGTGATCATCAACCGGACGTTTGCTACCCTGGTTTCAGAGTCAGCCCCGGCGGCGCTGAACTACGCAAACAGGCTGATGCAGGTGCCTCTCGGGGTGTTCGCTCAGGCAGCCGGAACCGCCATCCTTCCCACGCTTTCGGCCTACGCCGCGAAGAACGCGATTGGAGACCTCAGGAGCGGTGTGAGCTTCGGATTGAGAGCGATCCTGGCCATAAACATCCCTGCGTCGCTCTTCATGGTGGTGATGGCGGACCCCATCGTCAGAACGGTGTATATGAGCGGGAAGTTCACTTCTGCCGATGTCGGCGCGACGAGCATAGCGCTGATCATGTATTCGGTAGGGATCTTCGCCTGGGCGGGACAAGCGATAGTTGCGCGAGGGTTCTTTGCGATGCAGGATACGTGGACTCCGATCTGGCTTGGCACTATCGCTACAGTGATCTTCGTGCCGCTGAATTTTGTTCTGATGCACGCAATGGGTCACGGTGGGCTCGCACTTGCCACCTCTATCGCCGCCACGATTCATCTGATCGCGTTGACGATCTTCCTGCGCAAGCGTTTGCATGGGTTGGAGGGCAGGGCCGTAGTAAGCTCGCTCGCGAAAGTCTGCCTGGCGACGTTTGTGATGGCGGTCGCGCTGTGTTTGCTCAGAACGGAAGCTCCGCACCTGATCGACGTAGAGAGTCGGATGGGCGCTCTTCTTCTGGTGCTGGCGGGGATGGGGTTGGCCACCGCTGTGTATGTGGGCCTGGTGCGGTTGCTGAGGGTCGAGGAGGCCGAGTTCGTCTGGGGAATGATCAAGCGCAAGCTCTCCCGCAAGCCCGATGAGGACGATTCATCCGCCGCACCTGCATCCTAGCCGTCTGCAGGGCCGATTTCGTGTTGAACCGGAAGGGCGCATCTGGTATAATGTAACTCACGCGGCGCCATGGTGCATCGGTTAGCACACGGCTCTTTCAAGGCCGGGTGATGTGTTCATCTCCCCTTGGCGCCGCCAATCCCCTGCATACCGATGTTTGCTCTGGGGTCGAGCAGATCCCCCTCACGAGTGTGGTTTTTTGCATCGGCTGTTATCCGGGTCACCAGGGATTTGAAGAGTCCCTGCCTTAGCGTGATCGCCTCCGGGTCCGAAGCATCGGCAAGCCTTTTCCTCAGCTCGATAAGCTCTGTAGGTTCGATTCGGGCGGGACGCTGCGTAGCGTTGATTGCTTCGAGACGGCGCAATGCTGCCGACACAGCCGCGATCTCCTCGGCTAGTTCAGGCACCGGCCCGGTCTGCGCCACCATCTCGACAAGTCGCTGCATCTTCATCTCCAGTGCCTCGATGTCCCCTTCTCTGGCCTCGCGTGTCGAGTCGATCATTCCGTAGTGCTCGGCAACGCTCCGGTTCATCTCGTCTACCCATTGGCGAATAGCGCTGTTGCTCGACGGTATCTTATCGAGCAGGACGTTGACGACGTGAGTCTCGATGGTCTCGCGGGGGATATACCAGCTCGGGGCATCGCAGTCCGCGCCTTTGCGATAGACGTAAGAACCGCAGACATAGTAGCGCAGGCCATTCTTGTTCACTCCAGTATAGTTCGCGCCGCAGTGCTTACAGACCAGCAATCCGCCACTCAGCGCAAATGGACTGGACTGTACCCAGTAAAACGGACAATTTGTTAAGCTGCTTTGGCGGCGGCCTCGAACTCGACAGGGCTTAGGTAGCCCAGATACGAGTGCATCCGCTGCCGGTTATAGAAGACTTCGATGAACTCGAAGATCTCCCTCCTTGCCTGCTCCCT
>JBPOHN010000007.1:0-54064 GCA_052035525.1 Armatimonadota bacterium | reverse complement strand
GGGGTTGTGTATGTCGGCGGCGGACGGAAGAGGCCGTCACCCTGAACTCGTTTCAGGGTCCACTCCGGGTGTGCATAGCAGATGCTGAATCAAGTTCAGCATGACGTGTAACCGCCACCGGCATATGTCCCGAACCACCGGGGGTTGTGTGTGTCGTCGGCGGCGCTGGTACAAGCAAAAGGGAGGAGCCGAAGCCCCTCCCCTCTGTTGTCTACTTGACGAACCGGCTTACATCCCGTAGTCGCCCATACCGCCGCCGGGCATTGCCGGGGCCGCAGGCTTCTCTTCGGGCTTCTCGGCTACCAGACTCTCGGTGGTGAGAATCAGGGAACCGATCGAAGCGGCGTTCTCCAGCGCGGAGCGAGTGACCTTGACCGGGTCAACGATTCCGGCCTTGATCATATCCTCGTAGGTGTCAGTCAGAGCATTGTAGCCAACGCCCTTCTTCTCGTTCTTGATGCGCTCGACAACCACGCTGCCTTCCTTGCCCGCGTTCTCGGCGATCTGCCGCAGCGGCTCCTCAAGAGAGCGTCGCACGATCAGAGCGCCGACCTTCTCATCGTCGGTGTCGCCGATCTTCTCAAGCTTGCCGATGATGTTCACGAGCGTAACGCCACCGCCGGGGACGATCCCCTCTTCGACAGCCGCGCGGGTCGCGGACAGAGCATCCTCGAACCGATGCTTCTTCTCCTTGAGCTCGGTCTCGGTCGCAGCGCCGACCTTGATAACCGCAACGCCGCCGCTCAGCTTGGCAAGGCGCTCCTGCAGCTTCTCGCGGTCGTAGTTGGAGTCGGTGGTATCGATCTGCTTGCGGATCTGGCTGATGCGGCCCTGAACGGCCTCAGCACTGCCCTTGCCCTCGATGATCGTGGTCTCTTCCTTGGATACGACGATCTTCGCCGCCTGGCCGAGCATACCGAGGTCAACGTTCTCCAGCTTGATACCGAGGTCCTCGCTGATGAAGGTGCCGCCGGTGAGGATGGCGATATCCTCGAGCATAGCCTTGCGCCTGTCACCGAAGCCCGGAGCCTTCACCGCGACAACCTGGAACGTTCCGCGGAGCTTGTTCACGACCAGAGTAGCCAGCGCGTCGCCGTCAACGTCCTCAGCGATAATGAGGAGCGGCTTGCGCGTCTGGGCAATCTTCTCAAGCAGCGGGACCAGGTCGGCGGCGGCGGAGATCTTCTTCTCGTGAATGAGGATGACCGGGTTCTCGTAGACGGCTTCCATCCGCTCGCCGTCGGTCACGAAGTAGGGGCTGATGTAGCCCTTGTCGAACTGCATACCCTCGACGACTTCAAGGCTGGTAGCGGTCCCCTTGGACTCCTCAACGGTGATGACGCCGTCCTTGCCAACCTTCTCCATGGCGTCTGCGATGACTTCGCCGATCTCAGGGTCGTTACCGGCGATGGAAGCGACCTGCGCCACCTCGTCCTTGCCCTTGACCGGGATCGCAATCTTCTTCAGCTCTTCAACGGCCTTCTCGACGGTCTTCTCGATACCGCGCTTCACAGCGATCGGGTTGCCGCCGGCTGCCACATAGCGCAGGCCCTCGCGGACGATGGACTCGGCCAGAACGGTAGCCGTGGTGGTGCCGTCGCCGGCCACGTCGTTGGTCTTGGACGCAACTTCGCGTACGAGCTGCGCGCCCATGTTCTCAAACGGATCGTCCAGCTCGACTTCCTTAGCGACGGTAACGCCGTCCTTAGTGATGGTGGGGCTGCCCCACTTCTTGTCGAGAACAACGTTGCGACCCTTCGGGCCAAGTGTTACCTTGACCGCGGCCGCAACCATACTCGCACCCTTCTCCAGGGAGCGGCGAGCTTCTTCGTCGAATTTTATGATCTTGGCTGCCATGAAAACCTCCGGTTCAATTGTAAGTGTGGAATTCTCAATGCTCGATGCCGGGACGAACTAGCAGTCCGCCGGACAATCGAGCACTCAACACTGAGAATTGAGCATTACTCCATGATCGCGTAGATGGAGTCCTGGTCGAGGATGACGTAGTCCTTGCCGTCAACCGTGACTTCAGTGCCGCCGTACTTTGCGAAGATGACTTTGTCGCCCTTCTTCACATACATCTCGCCTCGCTTGCCATCGTCGAGAATCTTGCCGGGTCCGACTGCAATAACGACGCCTTCCTGCGGTTTCTTCTTCGCCGTGTCAGGAAGGATGATCCCGCCCGGGCTCTTTTCCTCACTTTCGAGCGGCTCGACAACCACCTTGTCAGCCAAAGGCTTAATCATACTTACAACCCTCCATTTTAGATTGCATACTGAAGATTGCAGACTGGTCCAATCAAACGTTAGCACTCATCATTGCTGAGTGCCAGATTATTTTAGACAACAGGAATTCGGTTGTCAAGGGAGAATCTCATGGATAAGCTGGGAATTTTCTCCGCCGCATGAAAGAGAAGATGCGCCCCGCATCTTCCGCTTGGGAGGGTTTCTATGTCTGGAAGGTTGTTGCGCGCTTTGGGAGTGGTTCTGGCCGCCCTGGCCGGCGCCTGCATGACCGCAGAGGCGCAGACCATGAAGATCACATCCATCACTTTTTCCGCTCCTTCTCCGCTTAAGGCCGGGGACATCATCACGGTCGATCTGGCCGGAACGCCCGGTGTTCGTGCTGCGTTTTCGGTGAAGAACCTGATTCCGATAACGCACCTCAAGGAGGTCTCAATCGGGTCGTATCACGGCTCAGTCAAGGTCCCGGCAGGCAAGTATGTAAGGAACGCTCCGCTGGTGGGCTACCTGGGCGATGATAACGAACACGCAGCGCCGGTGCAGGCCAGCAGGCTGATCACCGTCATCGACCCGAACGAGTACCAGCCAGACAAGCTTCCGCCCATTGCGCCTGAGCCGAAGCCCGTATCAGCCAATCCGCCTGCTCCCGAACCACCCAAACAGGCCGCAGTCGATACTGCCAAGCCTGCTCCTCGGCCGTCAGCGGCAGTCAGCAGGGACAAGATAAAGATCACCAGCCCGGTCAGTGGAAGTGCCCTCCGGCGAACGATTCTCGTCAAGGGTGAGGCGCTGCCCGGCTCGACAGTGCGGGTCCTTATCACCTACAACAACGGGCTTTCGGGGATGCTGAGACTGGCAGGCGAGGTGGCATCACAGGACGTTGCGGCGGGTAAGAATGGTGAGTTCAAGGTCGGCCCGATAGCGCTCGATGGGCCGCTGGCGACAGACGGACTGAGATTCACTATCAAGGCCTACTACCCGCTGCGCGCGGACCACGGCACTGCGGAGGTAGTCGCCATGGGCAAGAGGGACTAACGCTTGTCTTTCGGACGGAGTGTAGCTTTCGCTAAGGGCGTCTGGCAGGAGTTCCAGGACGACAATGGCAGCATGCTGGCAGCTGCGGTAAGCTTCTTCGGCTTCCTGTCGTTCTGGCCGGCGCTCCTGGCCGGGGTGGGCATATTGGGCTTCGTGCTTGGATCGCCCGAGAATGCCGAGGCGATCCTTACGCGCACCGTGTCGCATTTCATAGTAGGGCAGCAGGCAGAGTCCATAGTGAACGGAATTGTCTCGGGAAGGAGCGCTGCCACAGGCATAGGTCTGGTGCTGCTGCTGTGGTCGGGAACGTCGGCGGTGGTTGCGCTAGAGCGGGCGCTCAATCTGGCTTGGGAAGCTCCACCGCGAGGTCTCATCAGCTCGCGGTTACTCGCGCTATTCACTCTTGTCGTCGGCGGCTTGCTGCTGATCGTATCCTTTGGCGCAACCACGGCTATACGCTTCATTCGCTCATCCAGTCCCGCGATGCTTGCCGATCTGAGCTGGCTCTGGACCGTTGTCAGTTACCTCGTGCCGCTGTTTCTCTCCATAGCACCGTTTGTGCTTGTGTATAAGGTGCTGCCGAATACAAAGGTCAGCTGGCGCACAGCGCTTGCCGCAGGAACGTTGACAGGGCTGCTGTGGGAAGTCGCCAAGCAAGCATTCACCTACTACGTCCTCAACTGGGCCAGCTATGGCAGCGTCTATGGGTCTCTGGGAAGTGTGATCCTGCTCATGGTGTGGATCTACTACTCATCGACTATCGCGGTCTTGGGGGCTGAGTTTGGAGCCAACTGGTCGCGCAGAAGGTAGGCGCCGTGGCGGCAATTTGCCCTGGGATAGTGGGTATCATACAGCAGGTGAGCTGGGATCGTAAGACGATTGCCTGGCGGCCGTGATGAGAGCCAAGCAGGTATTCACGCGCCTTCAGGCTGGACTTCTTGTCCGGTGTTTGACGACGGAGGTCTGAGGGACGGATGCAGGCCTCCAGAAGTTCAAGAATAGACTGCTTGCGTTTTGTATAGTCACGGTTTATACTTTTCCGGGGTGTTGCCTGCTTGGGACCGGATTGCTCCCAGCCAGCCTTGTGCCCCCACAATCAGGGAAGTGTCCCAGAAAGAAGGCGAGCAGTTTGGCTAACAAATCGCTTTACGTAGGGAATCTGCCCTACAGGACAACCGAGGACGAGCTGCGCGAGATGTTCGAGCCGTTCGGGCCAATCGAGGATATCCGCGTGATCGAGAACAAGGGGTTCGGATTCGTAGACATTCCCGAAGAGAATGTAGAGGCAGCCATTGAGGCTACGAATGGTAAAGAACTGGGGGGCAGGACGCTCACGGTGAACGAGGCGCGGCCTCGTACCGATCGACCCAGTGGCGGCGGCGGAGGCCGGCGCTGGTAGCTTAAGACCTTTGTCCTTAAACGCCCGGCGCTTTGCACGGGCGTTTTTCCTTGACGTGGGCGCTAAGCTTTGTCCTGAAGAGACCGCAGGTATTCCTCCTCAGCCCTCGACAGATCATCCTCGCTGATGCGCCTGGGAGCAGAGGGTTGGTCGTCCGGCGCAGGCTCAGGTGCGCGCGCGGGGCCTTTGGGCGCGGACGGCGAGGCATCAGAGGTATTAGCAGCGGACTTGGACTGGCTCTTGCCGCCCTTCGGCTTGCCACCCTTAGTGGGAATGACGTCGTTCTTGCCAACCAGTATCTTGTAGCTGAGCTTGAGCTGCTTCTGCTCGGCCGTCAGCCGGTTTCTGGCCTCGCCCGAGAGGCTATCGAGCCATTTCTTCCGTTCGGCCTCCTGCATAGCGAGGTGACGCTCGCGCGCCGCCTGGCTCAGGGCCTCCAGGTCGACGTCAATACAAACAGAGCCATCGGGGTAGACTGCGTCCACCGTGCCGGTAAGCCCACCAAAATACGAGTAGTAAAGGCCGTTCTTCTCGTCATCCGCGGTTATTTCCCTTGACCTGATTTCCACGCGATCTCCGGCCGAAAGTGTTGCCATAGTAGAATCCTCCGAGTCTGATCTTTCCTGACCATGATAGCACTTCCGGGCCCGGATTTCACGCCTGCCTGTTCTGAAAGCAACCTCTCCTGGCCTCTCCTTTCTAGGGAGGTGAGCAACTGGCACAACCTCCCCCGGCCCCTCCTTCGTAAGGAGGAGAGTTGATGTGGCTCCCCCGCCGCGAAGGAGAGGGGCAGATGTAGCTTCCCCCCTTGCTAAGGGGGGACTGAGGTGGGTGACTCTTGGCAACCACGCCCCTGACCTGCTGGAGGGGCAATATGAGCGGAAGGTTCGGATTGTTGAATGGACAGGCGATTGCGGAAAGATAGATAGTGGAGCCAGATGTCCAAGGAGGGTGGCGAAGATCATGGAAGAACTCGGAAGCAGAGTCACACTCGCGCGCAAGAGGCTCTCGCGGCTGCTTGCCGTTGCGCGCTGGGTCTGGGTCGCCAACTGCGTGATCGCCCTCTGGTGCTTCGCAGGCCACCGCTATGAGCTGGCAACCGCCGCAGGATACACCTCCATCATGTCTCTGCTCGTTGCTGCCTGCGCTCGACGTGCCGCCCGGCACCTGCTTAGCGTGGAGCGCGTGATCGGTTCCACCTAGATCATTACGCTCGCTTGCCATTGACAGACTCTGCCGACACGCCCTATACTGGCGGGGCATTATCCTATTTCCAGAGCGGCAAGGAATGGGCATTGGCAGGCTAGGTATTCACGGACGATCACAGCGGCGCGGGATCACCATTGTTGAGATAGTTGTTGTCCTCGCGTGCCTGGCCATTCTTGCCGCCATGCTGTTTCCTCTACTGGTCTACGTCAGGGAGACCGCGGATCGTACGAAGTGCGCTTCCAACATGCGTCAGTTGGCCCAGGCTTTCCTCAGCTATGCCCAGGACTGGACAGGCCGATGGCCGTCGCCCGGCGGCTTGATGGGCGACCACGGATACTGGGCGCAGAGCGGCCCCGGAGGCTTGAACCCGTATGTCCGGCAGCGAGGCTACGGCTCCGCATGGTGCTGCCCAAGAATGCCGGAGTGGAACGCCAGGTACGAACCCCGCAGCTACTCAATGAACAGCTACCTGCGCGAGCCGGCAGACTGCGAGTATCCGGGCTGCACGGGCATCATGGGAGGTATCCGCGTATCCAGCATAGAACAGCTTGATTATACAGTCCTGTTGTTTGAGGGGCTGCCGCTGATCCCCACCTGGCAGGATGTTCCAGCAGGGGCCAAGCCTGATCCGTTCTACGTCTACATCTACAGGTGCTGCAACTGGACCGGCGTGAAGGGGTACTATCCGAAGCTGGCCTACACTATCGACCCCGCTAAGCCCTGGCACAGGAGAGTCAACAACTACATAATGACCGACGGTCATCTGGTTACGAGGCCGCCGGGACGAAAGACGATAGGCGAGCTATCGACCTACAAAGAGATGTACCAGTGGTATGTTGACAAAGACCGGTTCCAGAACAAGGTGTGGCCCAAGTGGAAGGCGCTGGGCGCGCCCTATGAGTAGAAGGAAATCCACGAATATGACTCGCTTCGCCTGTTTTCTGTTCGTGTTGTGTCTAGCTGCGCCGATGGCACCGTGCAGCGCTGATGACCTCGGCAAGATGGCGTCTGAGAGGTGGCATGCCTGGCGGAAGGCACAGACGCGGTATCCGATCGCTACCTGGGCGTACTTCAGCCGCTATCCTGGAGAGAAGTCTGAGTACCAGCTCTACGAGGTAGCGAACATGACGTTCGTCACGGTGCCCGCAACGCAGTACGAAAACGCAGCCTCCACGGGACTGGGCATTTTGCTCGGGGGTTGGGAAGGTCTCCACGTGAACAAGGAGCTTCTAGCGAAGCGAATCGAGCAGAGCAACGCGTCTATGGGCAGAGTGATCGGGTATCAGTTGATGGATGAGCCCGAACCGAAGTCCTTTGAGGACCTCGGTCGCGCGGTAAGGACGATCTACGAGCAAGACAAGACGACCGCGATTCCGATCATCGACCTACTGCCAAATTGGGCCTGGCAGAGGAGCAGCCGAAGGCAGATAGCCTGTGCTCTGACCTATGACGACTTCGTCGATGCCTACATTCAGGCAGTGCGTCCACCCATGCTGTTGTGCTGTCACTATGCTCCGCTCCCGGACGGCACAGACCGCCCGGACTACTATGCGAACCTGGAAACACTCCGGGACCATGCGCTCCGGCATGACATCGGGCTGATGGCTTTCGTACTGGCCACGGAGTATAAAGGAACATATCGCCACCCCAGCGAGTCCGATCTCAGGTGGCAAGTCTATACGGCGCTTGCGTATGGCGCGCAGGGCATCTGGTACTGGAACTGGCGCATAAAGCCTGACGAGAATGGTCCGCTGGCGGAGGGTCTCGTGCTGCACGAGACAGGCGAACCGAGGGAGAACTACCATCTGATCAAGGCCATCAACAAAGAGGTGCTTGCGATCGGCGGAACGCTGATGAAGCTGCGAAGCCGAAACGTCTTCCATACGTCGGACTCCGTGCCACCGGGCGGCCGTCGCCTGCCCGACCTAGGCCTGTCAGGTGCGTCGGCGGTGGAGAAGCTGGCTGGCGGAGACTTCCTCCTTGGCGAGTTCCGAAATGCGGACGATGAGGAAGACAAGGACGCCTACGTTATGGTAGTGAACAAACGGCACGCCAAGGACAAGGCATCCAGCGACCCCAGCCTGCAAGCCCAAGCCTGGCTGAAGCCTTGCCCGCCGTATAAGCACGTCTACGCCTATGAGGCGAGCAGCGGCACACTTACCGCCCTGAAACCAACGAGTTACAGCCGTGAGCCCGGATACTATTCGCTCACCCTTGGCGGTGGACAGGGCGTCCTGCTCCGGTTGGCGCGAACTCCGCGCGACTAGAGCCCGTTCAGGCAGGCACCGTCAGATCGGCGAGCCACTCCTCCGTGATCTTCTTGCCCAGTAAGAAGAACTTGCGGTCGGGGTGCCAGAGCACGAAGTTGCCTGCGCGGTTCGTCACGCTCGGGTATACGCCCAGATCGAGCCGCTGCAGCGGGCCGATCCCCACTCCTCCATTGTCCATCAACTGCTTCGACTCGCTGAACCAGATGGGCTGCTCTGCGTCAGGTCGATACTCCCCGAGAGCGATGAATGCCGGGCGTCTGTTGAGCTTGGTGTTCTCCGGCGGATTGCCGTCGATCCGACCGTCGTTGTTGTGGTGCAGAAGGATGTAACGACCGGGCGAGTACTCGTAGATCGGGCAGCAGCACAGCGGCTGCAGCACCGGCAGACCGTGGTCCTTGCGCAGAAGAGGGCGCGGGTTGCACCAACTGGCGCCGTCATCGTCCGACACGCTGTACCAGATGTAGCCCGCCATTGTACGCATCACGCAGAACAATCGCTGATCGGGCAATCGTACCAGGCTTGGCTCTTGAGCAATACTCAGAACGGGATTTGAGTAGTGCGGGACTCGCAGCGCCTTATCCCCGTCAGACCAGGTGATGTGAATATCCCTGGGCTCGGGATCGTCGTGCAGGTTGTCGAAGCGCATGAACTCCACCACAGTCTCCCACGCTGTCCACGAACTGATGTGCGGAGGAGTCCTTACTGCTTTGCTCACCCAACGGGAAAAGCCCGTGAAGTAGTTCCCGTTGAGATCCTCTATAGGCTTCTGCCAGACTATCCAGCACGAAGGTATACTGGGGTCGGTGTGGTCATAGCGACCGCGCTCCATAGGGATCGTCTGAGGCTGGCTCCACGTCTTGCCCATGTCGTCGCTGTAGACGCAGTCCATGGTCCCCGTGTGCTGATGGACGACGTCATCTATCCCGTGGTATTGGTTGTAGATAACATAGATGCGTCCTGAGTTCGAGACCATGGGGAATCCCCAACTGGCCATATAGCCATCACCGGGCCTCGCCGGGCCTGCAACGCGCAGAGGGGAACTCCAGGTGACTCCCTCATCATCCGACCGGGCGAACACGATCCGGTGATCTCCAGCCCCTTCATAGCTGCTCTGTGTCCACACGGCCATCAAAGAACCGTCGGGACCATCGAAGACCAGGAAATGCTCGTTTCCGGTATCGAACGTGGACCCGTCCACGCTTCCTGGCGCATAGACGATATAGTCGGGTTCGCTGCGCCGGATCTCAGTGTCCAGAATGGTCTTCACGTCTTCACTCATCTAAGCCGTCCTCTTGCCCCCTTAGTGCCGGGGGTATTCGTTGCACAGAACATAGCGCGCGGGCTCATCCTCGTCCACCTCAGGGAAGCGCTCACGCTTTTCGAGGAAGTAGTTGTCTGTCTTGTCCGAGCAGACGCTGGATACCTCGCCGCTCATCGAGGGGCCGGTCCCCACTTCGCCCCAGAACTGGTGGAATGTCCGGGGCGGCAGGCAGATGCTCTCTCCGGGCTCGATCCTGATGGTATCGCCGGGTGTCACCTGCCGCAGGAAACCGCTGATGGACACCTCGAAAGGCTCATTTGATGGAAGGTCATCGTCGCCGGCCTTCCAAAGCGTTACGAGAACGTTGCCACCGCCCCTGTTGATGATATCCTCCATCTTCGAGCGATGATAGTGCAGCGGCGCGCGCTGGCCCTCCGGGTTGAACATGATCTTCTCAGCATAGACCTTGGGATATCGAGCATCGCCAAGCCGTCCGTTGCGCAGTGTGAAGAGGGTTCGCCCGATCTGTTTGAAATCGCCGCTGCCGAAGTCGGTAACATCCCAGCCAAGCATGCAGTCGCGCGCCTCGTCAGCCTCAGGACCCGCGTTAGGCCACTGCTCTGGAGTCCAGTAAGCAAACGAGGGCAGCCGGAATCCCATTTGATCGAAAAACGCTATAGCAGTGTCTATGGCCGCGTTAATCTCAGAACGCTTCAAAATCCCACCTCTACCTCATCCTCAAGAGACAAGAAAACGAGCGAGCCTGTAAGCCGGGTTCTGTCTAAGCCGTCTTTCGGCGGCTGAGGTGATCATCTATCTCAGGCCGCACATTGCTGCGCGGCTCATGCGGCGGCACCCGGGAGGTCAGCGGGCAGCCTCAACCCTCCCCTATTCGGCCTTGCTCCGGGTGGGGTTTACCAAGCCTCCGCCTCACGGCGGAGCTGGTGGTCTCTTACACCACCGTTTCAGCTTTCCCGTGCCCCGGCCTACGCGTCCTTCGACCTTCGACAAGCTAACGATGCTCCAAACGCTTGAGCCAGAGCATCCTCACGATACTTCGGGACGCCTGAGCCGGGACACGGGGTTTTCTTTTCTGTGGCACTTTCCCTATGCGCTTCCGCGCACGGTTGCTGCTAGCAACCACCCTGCCCTACGGAGCCCGGACTTTCCTCTCCGATAAATCGGAGCGATCACCCGGCTCGCTCAGTTACATGGTACCACGAAGGAAGGGATTAGGGAATAGAGGTTACGGATTGGATGCGTGGAGCACCGACCAGATCCTGAGGGCAAGCTCAGTGTCACGCAGTGATCGGCTGCCGGTCCACTCATCAAACGCCTCCGCAAGTACGTTAGCGATGACTACCGCGAGCTTCTCGGGGTCGGATGCATCTTTCGCGCGGGCTAGTATGGCAGCGGCTTCAGGGTCATATTCGTCTTCAGGCATGTCCGGCCCGATATAGGCGGGATCGTGCTCGCGCAGGATGCTGCTTATGCTGGTCACTCGTCTGGTGTAGTCAGAATTGGACTTTGGGTCGTGAAGCACAGGCTTACCCGTTATCTTGCCGGCTGGAACGGCACGCCGGTGTCGTCGCCCTGAATGTGCGAGGGCGCATCATCCGAAGGTGGGGCGGACGGAGCAGGCGGAAGAACAGAAGTGCTGGCCCCGGTGGGATCGAGCATATTGAGCCGGTTGCGTGCGGCGATAGCATATTGGTCGTTGCCACCGTACTGCACGGCTTTCTTATACTCTTCCTTGGCCTTCTCGTGCTCGCCCCGGAGATCGTAGGCATAGGCCGTGTAGTAGTGCCCCTCTGGCGATTCGGGGCGCATTTTGATCAGTTCCTCCGCGTCGTGCAGAAGCAACATGCTATTGCCGACCCTTGACGACGCGTAGGCACGATTGACAAGCGCACTGTAGATGTTGTCGGCGGCTTGCTTTCCTTGTTTTGACTCGGGCGCGACCTGAGTAGCCCGCCGCCACTGGTCCATTGCGCCCTGAACATCACCGCGTTCGTAGAGCCTGGTACCCTGCGCCAGGTATCGGCCGGCCCGCTCGCCGGAAAGGGAAGATTCGTAGCTCTTGAATGCCAGGCCGATGGCCCAGACAGCGAAGACAAGCATCCCCGCGCACGCAAGCACAAGGAAGAACACACCCAGGAAGTTGCGCGTCTCCGAGCTCAGGATTGGCTGAGGAGGTCCCGGCACAGGCAAAGGAGCCTGCGGCTGCGGGGGCTGCGCGAACGGATCGGGAACCGGGGTGGCCGAGCCCGCGCTCGGGGACGGCATCGGCGTGCCATAGGGAGTGAGGGGACCCTGCGAGGCTGGAGGGGGTCCGAAAGGGCCGGGTGGAGGAGCGTAGGCACCCGGCGGCGGCATTGAGCCTTGAGAGGCTCCACCAAATGGGGACGGATACGCTCCATAGCCCGCATCGGGTACCGGCATGAACTGAGCCCCGCACTTCTCCTCGCGCAAATCCTCCGCCATCTCCTCCGCAGAGGAATAACGTGCGGCTGGGTCTTTGGCCATGGCCTTCCGGATGATACCGACAAGCCAGGGTGGAGCGCCGGGTGGAGGAGTGGGCTCCATGTTCATAATGTTGTAGGTGACGGTAACGATGCTGTCCCCGCTGAAGGGCTTCGAGCCGGCGACCATTTCGTAGAGAACGACGCCGAGCGAGAAGATGTCGGAGCGGGCGTCGAGCGTCTTTCCGGCGACCTGCTCAGGGGACATGTAGCTCGGAGTCCCGAAAACCTGGCCGTCCTGCGTGATCGGGGCTTCCCCCATCAGCCGGGCGATGCCAAAGTCGGTAAGTTTGACCAACTTTCCTGGCAATACCTGTACATTCTCGGGCTTTACGTCACGGTGGATGACACCGTGCTCATGAGCATAGCTGAGCGCTGCGCAGAGCTGCAGAGCGTAGTTCTGGGTGTCCTTGATAGAAAGCGGCCCACCGGCCTGGATGGCGTCACGAAGGGTCTGCCCCTCGAGGAACTCCATAGCGATGAAGTAGCGGTCGCCCTCGCGCCCTACCTCGTAGATGGTGACGATGTTGGGATGGGCAAGGCTGCCTGCGGCTTTGCCCTCTCGCCAGAATCGCTCGATACGCTCGCGGCGTTGGGCTCCAGTAACGTTGGGAGGTACGGCCAGCTCCTTCAAGGCGACACGGCGATTGATGGTGGGGTCGATGGCCTCGTAGACGATGTCGTTGGATCGGCCGATTTCCCGGATGATCTCGTACTTGCCGAGAGTGTTGGTGGAGCCGGTAGACACTTCCCTACCCCCGGCCCCAGAGCGAACTCAAGCCCTTCTTCCTAGGCTGCTGTCTGGTGATCTGGAGGATTTTGAGTATCAGCACGGTGCAGTTGTCGCGCCCGCCGCGTTCGAGGGCGAGTTCGATGAGGTCCCACGCCGCCTGCGATGGCGAGCCCCGCTGCATGGCCTCCTTCATGTCAGACTCGCTGATTTCGTTTGACAAGCCGTCCGTGCATAGAAGGAACTGATCCCCTTCCCGAAGCTCGTCTGTTATTATGTCCACGTCCACATACGGAGCGTTGCCGATGGAGCGGGTGATGACGTTCTTGAACGGAGACATTTCGGCTTCGTCCTGCGTAAGGGCACCCCGTTTGACCTGTTCGTTCACCCAGGAGTGGTCGTCAGTTAGCTGCTCGATGCGGTTTCCGCGAAGCCTGTAGCAGCGGCTGTCGCCAACCTGGGCAATGAAGAACTCCTCGCCGCGGATGACGAGGGCCGTTATGGTCGTGCCCATGCCATTCCGCTCTGCTATCGCGCGGGCGGCGTCATAGATAAGCCCGTTAGCCTGCTGGATGGCGGAGCGCAGAAACTCCTCAACCACTGGCGATTGTTCTGCGTAGTAAGCCTTGATCGCTGTCTTGAGCGCGAGCTCGCTGGCGATCTGGCCGGCAGCGTGACCCCCCATACCGTCCGCCACGGCATAGAAGCTGCCCTTGAGCGCGAGCACGTCTTCATCGTCCGGCTGGAAGAACTCGAACTTGTCCTCGTTGTTCTCGCGCACACAGCCAAGGTCGGTCTTGGCGCCGAGAAGGGTCTGAACGACCACACCGTGCGCTCGTTCGGCACGCTCCTCCCAGGCCTTGAGCAGCTCAGCCGTGTTGATCTTGGCTGTAATCTCGCGCTGTTCGCTCACTCTCGCACCTCTAGCACGAAAGTCATCTGCCCCAGAGTGATCTCATCGCCGGCTGCCAGTTCTCGCGGGACATTCGCCTCAAGCCTGACTCCGTTGACAAGGGTTCCATTGGTGCTGCCGATGTCCGTTATCGTGAACCTGCCGTCCTCGACAATGAGATCGGCATGACGCCCGGAGCAGTACGGATCGGGGATATCGATGTCATTGTCCGCCGCCCGCCGCCCAACGGTGTTGACGCCGCGGCGAATGTCCAGCTTGCAGGAGCCATCTCTTGCTGCGAGCCAGCCGACGACAGACTCCTCAGAATCCGAGCGGTCTTCTCCCTCCTCCTGGCTCTCTCCCTCAGGAGAGGGGGCTTCTTCCACATCCAATGGAGTCTCGTGGTCCTTTTCCTGGCCATCTCCACCAGGAGAGCAAGTATCTTCGGCTTCTGCGGGAGCTTGGTACTGGAGGATGAAGCTGCCGAAGACAACCTCACTGCCGTCCTTCAACTCCACATTGTCGTCAGGGGCAAGCTTCTTGCCATCGACATAAGTGCCGTTCGTGCTGCCCGCGTCCTTGACGAAAACTCGCCCGTCTTCTACTTCAATGGTCGCGTGGCGGCGAGATACGGTGTTGTGCGTAAGCAGGATGTCGGCATTTTCACGACCCACTGAGTTCGAGCCGGCGCGCAATGGGAACTCGCGCGTCCCGTCCGGCGTGATCAGCTTCCCAATCTGCGACGCTTCAGGCGCGCCCGACACGGTCACGGGCATATCCGAGAGCAGGAAGCCGCAGTCGATGCAATAGGTCTCGGACGGAGGGTTGGGCGTGCGGCAGACGGGGCATTCGACGTTGATTGCCATCTGTGTCGCATTGGCGCCCGGCGCTGGTATGGCTTGCGTCGCTTCGTCTGAATCCATCACGCCGATTGCAGCAATCTTGTCCATGTCCATTAGCTCTTCCCCCTGTCGAGGTCGATGATCGTGCCCATCAGCGTTTTCTCCGCCCCGGCGCCCTGCTTGATCTGATCGATGGCGTTTTGGATATCCTGGGCCTGAAGGGTCTTGCCCTGGCTGATCAGCAAGCTCTGCGTTTTCTGCAATTCGCTAATAGCTTCAGCCGGCGAGACCTGCTGTGTACGCATACCCATGACGGTCTTTTCAAGGTTCCGCGAGGCTTCGGCTACCTCGACTTCGCGCAGGACCTGCTCGTTTACGCCGCCTGCGACCAGCGCTTCGTCGTTGGTGAACTGGAGGACGACATCTCCGGAGACGGATTCGGGCCTGCCGGTCACGCAGTCGTCGTAGACCGCCTCGATCCTAGCAACACGGTACGTGCCGCCGGGCCTGTTGCCGAGTTCGAGCTCTACTATGGCGGTCTGAGTCTGTCCCCGTTCGAGGTCCGCAAGCGTGACCTCGGCGGATCGATGGCCGAAGGTGGGCAGCTTGTTGTAGATTTGCCTTGTCTGGACCCAGCGGGACATGTGAACGCGCATCTTCACGTTGCGCGCGACGACGTTCATCAGCGTTTCGAGTTCTTTGCGGAAGATCTCGGGGATCAGTTCCGGACGCGTGATGTAGTAGTAGTTGCCGCCGCTGCGCTTGGCGATCGCCGCGAGGAGTTCCTCGTTGTACTCAGCCCCAAAACCGAGCGCGGTGATGGTGATTCCGCGGGATTTCTGCTCCGCGACCTGGCCAACAATGGAAGCGAAGTCCTTGTTTCCCGCGGTAGGCTCGCCATCCGTGAAGAGAAGAGCGCGGTTTACGTAACCTGCGGAGGGAACGGAGGCTATCTGGCTTGCCCCAAGCTGAATGCCGCCGAAAAGGTCAGTGGTGTTGCCTACCTGAAGCATATCGATGTGCTGCTTGATGAGCTGCTTGTTGACGATCCGGCGGGCTGGCATTACGACTTCGGCCGTGTCCGTGAAGGCGACTATGGAGAGAACATCGTTAGGCTCCAGTAGATCGACGACATAGGAGCAGGCGCGCTTCATGTAGTCCATAGGCGGGCCTTCCATCGAGCCGCTGCGGTCGAGGATAAGGCAGAGGTTCAACGGCATCCTTGCGCCCATCGCCATCCCGCTGCCGATCAGCTTCACAAGAACGTGCTGGCGAGTGCTGGCGGTCGAGAGAGCATAGGTGTTTTCCGGGACGCACTCGACGCTGATGGCTTTCATACTGCCAGCCATCTGCGTTCGGTTGGCGTCCGACGGGAAGACTCCGCCCGACATCTGGGTCGCGTTCGGGTCCATGCCGCCTATCCTCGTCCGGTTCGGATCGTCCGGCGGGATCATCTGTGTTCTGTTGTCATTCATAAGCCTTATGCTCCAGGAAATGCAAACGCGAAAGCGCGAAAGTCAGAAATCTGCAGAAGGGATGCTACGCTTCGAACCTGAACCTCGTGCTGCCGATCTGGACTGTGTCTCCCTGATTGAGTTGTTGCTGAGTTATCCTCTGGCCGTTCACGTGCGTGCCGTTCGTGCTGCCGGTGTCCTGGAGCACGCAGACGCCGTTCCGGCAACTGATGATGGCATGGTTGCGCGAGACGGCATTATCCATCGGCAATGCTATATCTTTGGTCGCTTCGCGGCCTATCTCCATTACGTTATCGATAAGGAATGTGTGGCCTGAATACGGGCCGGATATGCCTATGAGCTTCGCTCCGGCTAAGGTTTGCTGGTTGGTGGCTGACGGAATGAAGCCATCAGCGTCATGCGCCAACTGCTGCGTCTGCTGCTGACTCATCTGCTGTGTCGGTTGTCCTATGTTCACGGTCTGCTGAGGAGATTGTGTGCCGACTGTGCAATCGCAGTTGCCGTGGGCGTCCTTGATCGATCCGCAGAACTGGCAGACGTGCGATGACGTCGGAATTTGAACCGGCGCGGCAGGCTGAGCAGAGCCGGAACGCGCGGTAGCTTTGTCGCGGTAGGTGAACTTCGTCTTCCCGATCACGAGCAGATCGCCATCCAGCAGTGCCTGCCGCTGCGTTATCTTGTTCCCGTTCACGAATGTTCCGTAGGTCGAGCCCACGTCCTGGATGAAGTGCCGCTGGCCGACGGCAGTAATCACAGCGTGCTTCGGAGCAACATCAGGATCGCCGAAGATCGGTATGTCAGCGTATTCGTCGCGGCCGAGGGTCGTCGATTCCTTGTAGAGCAGTATCTCCTTGCCCTCATTGCGTCCTATAAGGCGGATGAGCCACGCTTTCCTGGTGACTTCCTCGATGAACCCGATGAAGAGGCCGATCGCTCCTCCGGTGATCGCGTAGGCGATGAACCGAACAGCGGAGGGCACGATTTTCATAGCGCCGGGAGGCAGCGGAAGCAGGCCGCCTCTGCTGATCCAGACGAGCGTCTCGAATGCAGAGCCACCAATGAGGCCGCCGAGGAACCCTCCGACAGCGCCGTTGATCATCTTCTGGGGTGCACGCTTGGCCAGGCCATGCGCAAAGCCTATCGCAGCACCGACCAGAGCCCACCCGAAGCCCCTACCCAGCAGTAGGAGGGCGAACTGCAGCACGCTCGGTGCGACAGCTTCATCAGCCGCGCCTCCGTAGATGCCTGCACCTCCGGCGGCCACCAGGGCTGCATTGAACACAGCGTTACCTATGTTCAGACCTATCACGCCCCCAAAAGCACCAACCGCGCCACAGGTCGCAATGCTGCGCATAGCATCACGCCGGGAGGCGCTGCCGAGCGCATCCGCAACACCAAGAAGCAGGCCGATGAATCCACCTGACACCAATCCGATGTAGAGGTTCAGCCCGTAGCTGAGTGTGGCGACTCGATTGGGCACGAAAGGATTCACGAACGCCCAAGCGATGAGCGCTCCCAGCATCCCTGCTAGAGTGTATCTAAGTATGCGTCCCACTGTATCCTCAGATGAGAATCATAGAGCCCGAATCTGCACTACGGGGCTTCGTCTTCCAAGATCCTATGCACCGATTCCAGCAGCCGTGGCACATCTACAGTAGTCGATTGCCACACGATGCCAAGGTTGATGTCAAAGTATGCGTGAGCGAGCCTGTTCCGCATCCCCCTGATCACATCCCACTCGATCTCAGGATGCTGCTGCCTTGTCTCGTCAGAAACCCTGCTAGCCGCCTCAATGATGATATGGAGGCAGTTGGTTACCGCATGCTGAACTAGCTTTCTGTCACGAAAGGTCTCTTCTGAGAGACCCGCCGTAAAGTCAGCGATACTATCGGCAGCGTCCTTTATGTGAAGTAACCGCTCCCTGTCCGGTTCAGGCAGCATACTGCACCTCTGATTCGGCTATCACCCGGTCGCGCATGTATCGGCCCAAGTCTTCCGGAGTGCGGAAATCCGCCTCTCTGCCTATCAGCCCTGAAAACTTTTGCTGCATTCGGATGAGCTCGAACAGCCCGAGCTTGTAACCAGCCTCAAACTCTACCAATACGTCCACGTCGCTATCGTCGCGAAAGTCCTCTCGTAGGACTGATCCGAAGAACGCAAGTCTTCGGATGTGGTGTTCGCGACAGAATCTCTCTATCTGCTCGTGGTCAACTGCTATGCGCAACCCCATATCTAGACCTCGAACCGGAACTTCGTACCGCCGATTTGGATTTCGTCTCCGGCGGAGAGTGCCTGCTCGGTGATCCTGACGCCATTGACGAAGGTGCCGTTCGAGCTGCCCTCATCGCGGATCGAGTAGCCGCCGTTGGACTGCGTGATGGTCGCGTGCCTACGTGAAGCGGTGCTGTCGTTGGGAAGCGCGATCGGGTTATCCGCCTCGCGGCCCATCAGCACCGATCCGCCTGTAATCTCGAAAACATGCCCCGCATACACACCCTGGAAGCCCACGAGCCTAGGCCCGGCAGAGCCTGAAGCTGCGGCGGCAGGAGCGGCCGCGCCCGGAAGAACGCTGCAGGCGCAATGGCCGTTAGCGTCCTTTCGCTGGCCGCAGAACTGGCAGAGGCTAGGATCGACCGGCTGGCCGGCGGGTACTCCTGGAACCGGCTGGCCGCTGGCATCAGTCGGGAGTTGGACTCCAAGCCCCTCCAAAGCGGCCTTGCCGGATACGCCCTTAGCCTTAAGCACAACGAGCACCACCACGATGATCACGACGAGAACCCCAAACCCCGCGAGCGCGGCAAGTACCGTGCCCGTACTGCTCTGCCTTGCTTTAGGGGCGGCATCCTTCGTCTCAGCTTTCACAGCAACGGTATTGACGTCACCCGCGACCCTGATGTCCCTCTCGAAGCCGGGCCTCGGGCCGGGCTCAATCTCCACGTCAGTATCGATCGTCTTCGTAAGCCCCTCTGCCTCGACTTTGACAGTCGTCTCCCCGGTTGCCACGTTAGAGAACGTTGCTACCCCCTCGTCAGCAGGGGTTACGATAGCCGTCATCTTGGTGTTCATGCCATCTACTATGCGAACAATCGCGCTTTCGACGGGCCTCTTGTCAGCAGCGACGACGCGAAGCCTGACCGTGCGAATGTACTGCAGGTCATCCGCCTTCAGACCGACGTTCCTGGTGGTTTCCGATTGAGGGTAGTCGGTCATCGCTAGAACGCCGTTCGCGCGATTCATCACAAACAGCTTTATCTCAGAGGGCTTTGAACCCATCGACGACAGGTCGAGTTCTGTGGACTTGCCCTTGAAACGCACAGGCAGGGTGGATTGAGCGACGCCCTCAATGTCCTTGTAGGTGAACCAGTAGACGTAGCTGCCTTTCTTCTCGACGCTGAGCGTCGGTGGCTCGGCTTTGTCCTTAGCCGTATCCGCAGCCTTTTCGGTGGCCTTGGCCGCCTCCGGCTTAGGCTTTGTGTCCGCGTCAGGCGCGGCGCTGACAAGGCCACAAGTGAACGCCACTATAGTCAGCAATGCGATCAGAATAAGAGCTATCTTCCGTGTGTTAATGGTGGATCACTCCTTCTTAGAGTTGAAAGCTCGGCAGTTGGCTGGCCTGGAACATCGGCTCTCCAATATCTGCTTCACGGCTGCACTTCACTCTGCACTCGCAGTATTGCGTCGCCTATCGAGTTGGCGAGATCAGATGCTAGCATCGCCTGCTCGCTCAGCCCCTCAGCGGCTATCTCACCGGCAAGACCGTGCAGGTAGGCGGCGGCGGTAGCTGCGCCAACTGGTTCCCTTCCCTGAGCCAGCAGACCGCCGATCATTCCCGACAGAACATCGCCGGTGCCGCCAGTCGCCATTCCCGGGCTGCCGGTTGTGTTGATGTAGGCCTGCCCATCGGGATCGGCTATCACCGTTCCGGCGCCCTTGAGAACAACCGTCACTTCATGCTCTCTTGCGAACGCACGTGCGGTCTCCAATCTGTTCGACTGCACTTCCTCCGACGTGGTTCCTAACAGCGTCGCCATCTCACCGGGGTGCGGCGTGACCACAAGATCCGCCTTACACTGCTTTAGGACGCTCAGATCCTTTGAAATTGCGTACAACGCGTCAGCATCGATTATCGCTGGCTTTTCGAGCCGCTTGATCAGCTCCAGCGTGAACTCTATCGTGTCCTCGTTCCGACCGAAGCCAGGACCGATGACAGCGGCGTCCCATTTGTTGACGTATCCTAGCACGTTATCGAGCGACGCGATCCCGAACGCGCGGGCGTGGCCCTCGGGCACTGGAATCGTCATCGCCTCTGTAAGCTTCACTTCCAGTATATCGTTGAGCGATTCAGGGACAAGACAGGTCACGAGCCCCGTGCCGATTCGCAATGCGCCTTCGGCTGCGAGCGTTGCGGCGCCCGTCATGCCGACTGATCCCGCAACTATGGCGACGTGGCCGAAGGTGCCCTTGTGGTCGTCGGGATTTCTCGCAAGCACCATAAGCTCCAACCTGGCTGTGCCTAAGCCCAGCAGAGTAGCAGTAGGCCAAAATCCTTTCCGAGCAGCTTCAGGAACACCAATGTCGGCAACAACGATGTCTCCGGCATACCATGCGCCCGGATAACTCACCAGGCCGACTTTCATCGAATCAAAGGTAACCGTGACGTCAGCCTTAACCGCGGCCTTACCGACATCCTCCAACCCCTCTGTTGGACCCATAGCGCAGCCGGTATCCGCGTCAAGTCCCGACGGAATATCGACTGCGATCACCGGCACGCCTGATAGGTTGATGGCGCCCACCGCTTCCGCATAATCCGGCCTAAGCTGTCCTCTTGCTCCCGTCCCCAGCAGCGCGTCAATTACCAGGTCGCAGCCCTGAATAGCCTTCCGCAGTTTCTTGATATCGCGGGAATAGTCGATCGGTACGCCCGCCTTCTCGGCCATCTCAAGGTTAGCGAGCGCATCGCCCTTGGCATTGGCTCGGTCACCCCAGTAGAAGACTTTGGCCGACAAACGCCACGCGTGCAGATGCCGCGCAGCCACGAAGCCATCGCCGCCATTGTTGCCCGGCCCCGCGACGATGACGACAGAATGCAACCCTCGCCTGCCCAGTCGCTCGCGAGCCACGTCGGCAACCGCCTTGCCTGCGTTCTCCATTAGCAACAGGCTGGGCACTCCATACTTGTCGGACGCGAGCCTGTCGAGCGAGCGCATTTGCTCGGCAGTAACAAGGCGGCGTCCAGCATCGAGGTCATAGGCCGATAGGTTCACTCCGCCACCTCCACCACCGCTACCGCAGTAGCGTAGTGCTTCGTGTGGGATACGCTGAGGTGTATGCAAGCGTTCCCTGCGGCCTCAAGGGCGCGGCCGTAGAGGTTCACGGATGGTTTTCCACTGGGCGCGTTGACCACTTCCACTTCCTTCCAGGAAAAGGGACCGCCGAGAGCCTTTGCTACGGCTTCCTTCGCGGCGAATCGGGCCGCAAGGTGCAGATACTTCGAAGTATGCTCCAACGAGTAATCAAGCTCCGTCTGCGTGAAGACCCTAGTGGCAAAAGAGCCGTCCCGCTCGCACATCTCCTGAATACGCTCGGTCTCCACAATATCGGTCCCTACACCAAGTATCGGCATTTCAACGCTTTCTTTTTCCTGTAGTCCCTCCATGTTACGCCAATCGGTTCGGAAAGTCCTGCCGGAGTGGCAGGTTCAGGAACGATGATCGCCGTTCCTTGTGTCCCGCTTCCTCTCGGGACGGGCCGGGACTAAGGCCAGCCCCTACGGCTGCCGGGCCGGTTTGACGCCGACCTGGCGGCGAGACTAAGATATAGTCGAGATGCGGAAGCCTGTGCTGATAGCCCTGATAGCGTTGCTCGCGGCGGGAGTTGTGTGGTATCTGACGGCACGATCACGTCAGGAGGCCGCGATACAAGGACCCGCCGTGTCGGTCCGATTCCTCGATGATACGTTCGGCCAGGCCGTGGTTGTGCGCACGCCGGAGGGACAAGTGATTGTCATCGATCCCTCGCGCCAGGGAGCCGAAGCGTTAGCCGATCTGCTTCGCCTGGAACGAGTGCGGAAGGTTACCGTGGTGATCACAAGACCCTCGCAGGACTCGGCCAGGGCTATAGCCAGGATGCAGGACAGCGTGAGGGTGCAGAGGGTCCTCACCGTGGCAAGAAGATCAGCGCCGTCTCAGTGGCCCTCGATGCTGAAACGCGCGCGATGCCTGCCGCTTGCTGCCGCGTTCGTTGAGCAGGGATGCGCAACGAACCTCTCTCCCAGCGTACGACTTTCACTGCTTGCCTGCGGGCCTGCGGCGCACGACGACTCCAGCGTACTCCGGCTGAGCTACCGAGGCAAGAGTGTTCTGTACGTGTCCGCGCTTGATGCGGACCAGGAAGGCGGCTTAATGCTATCCGGCACAGACCTCCGAAGCAGCGTCCTGGCCATCGCTCGCCATGCCGAAAGCGGCACTCCTTCGCTGGAGCTTCTTGCTAATGTGCGGCCAGACATCTGCGTTCTGTGCTCCAGGAGGCCCCAGGCGAGCACAATCAGCCGATTGGAGCCGGAAAACTCCGGCGCTACTCTACTCAGAACGGACAAAGACGGCATAATAGAGATTGTTACAGACGGCCGTTCTGTCCAATGGAAGACAGGAGGCAGGCCATAAGCTAACAGCCTACCTGTACTGCACAGGAGGCAAGAGAAATCCCTTGGAGTAGCTGAAATGCAATCTGCCGAAACCTGCAGCACTTCCGTATCAAGGAACCTCCGCCGACCATCCTCGGTCGTCGTTATCGCCGCCGGTACCGGTGGCCCCCAAGCTTTGATGCAGATACTTCCTCGATTCCAGGCCTCATTCCCCGGAGCTATTATCGTGATTCAGCGGATGCGCGCGGGCTTCACGCGGGTCCTGGCCGATCAACTTGACGAAGTCTGCCGCGTTAGAGTCACAGAGCCTATCGACGGGCAGGATCTTCGTGCCGCTGAAGTGCTGATGGTCCCCGGAGGCTGCCGTGTGAGGTATGATCGGGAAGCCGATATGCTGGTACTGGAAGACGTGCAGGATGACCCGGAGGCAGCGCGCAGCAGAACAGATGCTACAATGACCTCTATGGCCCAGGCGTTCGGCAGAGGCGCGGTAGGGGTGCTGCTGACAGGACTGGGAGAAGACGGGCGCGCCGGAATGAAGGCGATATACGACGCGGGCGGAACCACCATCGCGCAGGACGAGGATTCCAGTACGATCTTTGACCTCCCTGCTTCAGCGATCGAGGCAGGTGTTGTGCATCACGTGCTCCCCCTTTGGAACATCGCGGACCAGGTCACGTCGATATCGGAGGAAGCAAATGCAAACGCTGCCTAGAACCCGGCTCGGAGACATGCTGGTCGCTGCGGGAGCTTTGACCGAAGACCAACTCGAATGGGCTCTTGATCGCCAGAAAGAGAGCTATCAGCGGCTCGGCGAGATACTTCTGGAAGCGAAGCTGGCCTCCGAGGACGACGTCACGGAGGCTCGCGCGCTGCAGCTCGATATGGCGTATGTCCAGCTAGGTGATCATCAGATTCCTCCCGCCGTGGCAAGCCTGGTTCCGGAGCACATAGCCAGGACCTACGGCCTCATCCCGATAAGCGCGACCACGGCGAAAGTTGCAATAGCGATGTCCAACCCTATGGACGTAGAGGCCATCGATACCGTCCAGCGATGCTCGAAGAAGAGGGTCGTGCCGGTGCTGGCAAGCGAGGCGCGAATACAGGCCGCTCTAGAGCAGGCCTATGGAGCCGCAGGCAGCGCAGACATCACCGCGACCATCGAAGAGGCGATAGGAGATATCGAGGTCCAGGCAAGCGAGCGTGAATCTGTGGATGATGTCGCTGAAGAGCGGCGCCAGAGCACGCAAGCACCGGTGGTCAAGACTGTAAACCTCGTTCTCCAAGAAGCCGTCAAGCAGAAGGCAAGCGACATCCACTTCGAGCCAAGGGCCAATCACCTTGAGATACGCTACCGCATCGACGGGGCGCTCCAGCACATAAGAAACCTGCCGCGGCAGCTCCAACCTGCGGTGCTGAGCCGCATCAAGATCATGTCCGACATGGACATCGCGGAGAAACGCAAGCCGCAAGACGGCAGAATTAGGATGAAGGTCGCCGGACGGCACGTGGACCTGAGAATATCGTCGCTGCCGACTCAGTATGGAGAGCGGATCGTAATAAGGCTACTGGACAGGTCCGCACAACAGGTATCGATCGAGGGGCTGGGCTTCGGCGAGCGCGAGTTCGGGATATTTGAAAAGCTCATCCACAGGCCGTATGGTATAATACTTGTCACGGGTCCCACGGGCAGCGGCAAGACCACGACTCTATACTCGGCACTGGGATCGATCAAGTCGACTGAAACCAACATAATGACCTGCGAAGACCCGATCGAGTACGAACTCGACGGGATCAATCAGTCCGCGGTCAATGTCAAGGCGGGGTTGACGTTCGCATCCCAACTCAGAGCGATACTGCGACAGGACCCTGATGTGATCCTGGTTGGAGAGATAAGAGACCACGAGACGGCAGAGATCGCATTCCAGGCTGCCATGACCGGGCACCTGGTGTTCTCCACTCTCCACTGCAACGACGCGCCGAGCGCTATTACCAGGCTGGTCGATATGGGCGTCGAGCCCTATATGATCGGTTCATCCGTCGCGGGCGTCCTTGCTCAGAGACTGGTCCGGACCCTCTGCCCGAAGTGCAAGTCAGCTTACGAGCCAACGACGGACGAGCTTACGCTGCTGGGTCTGCCGGTCCAGACAGAGGACGTGCAGTTCTACAAGGCTACCGGATGCTCGGTCTGCAATAAGCGCGGATATTCGGGACGTCTGCCGGTATTCGAGTTGATGCCGGTCGATGAGTCGATCAGGAGGCTGACCCTGAGCTCACCGACAGCAGATCAGGTGCGAGACCTGGCCATTGCCGCCGGGATGCGCACGATGAAGGAGCATGCGGCGGACAAAGTGCTGGCGGGACTCACATCGGTAGACGAGGTACGCCGCAAGGTGTTTGTTGGAGACGATTTCTGAGCCGCGAATCCTGTTCAGCCGGCTGAGGATGGGGCCTCCGGCACCTGCACGGCGCGAACGGAACGGGAATCGTTGATGGAACTCTTTGGACTTGATAGGGCCGAGCTGTCCTCTTTGTGTGAGGGGCTCGGCCAGCCTGCGTTTAGGGGCAAGCAACTAGCCGATTGGCTCTATAGGAGAGGCGCCAGAGATGCCGCCGCCATGACCAACCTGCCAGCGCAACTGCGGGAGCAGCTTGGCGCATCCTCAACGATCACCCGTTCCGAGGTTATCAACAAGGCAGAATCGTCAGACGGCACTACCAAGTTCCTCCTGCGCCTGACTGACGGAGAGGAGATTGAGGCGGTGCTTCTGCCCTACCCCGACCGCACAAGCGTGTGTGTCTCCACCCAAGTCGGCTGCCCCGCCGGGTGCCTGTTCTGCGCAACGGCGATGTGTGGCTTCGTTCGGAACCTGACGGCCGGAGAGATCGTGGACCAGGCGCTCACGCTGCAGGAAACGTCCGGGCTGCGCATCACGCACGTGGTCTTTATGGGAATGGGCGAGCCGCTCATGAATTTCGATAGCGTCGTCAAGGCTCTGCGCCTGCTTAACGATGAGGTCGGAATAGGAATGCGCCGGATGACGGTGTCTACGGTTGGCATTCCGTCTGCTATCCAGAAGCTCAGGGAACTCGATCTTCAGATTACGCTGGCTGTCTCCCTCCACGCGCCGGACGATGACCTCAGAAAACGCCTCATCCCGATCTCGGCAAAGTATCCTCTGGCCGAACTGCTCAGGACCTGCCGGGACTACGCGGACTTCACCAAGAGGCGGATCACGTTCGAGTATCTCCTGCTCGCGGGCGTAAATGACACGCCTCAGCATGCCGCGGCGCTAGCGAAGCTGCTCCGCCACACGCTCTGCAACGTGAACCTTATCCCGTTCAATGAGGTGCCGGAGCTACCATACAGGCGGCCTGCTCAGACGGCGATCCGGGCGTTCCGCAGCGTCCTTGAAGAAGTTGGAATAGAAGTCACCCAGAGGATGGAGCGTGGACACAGCATCGCCGCAGCGTGCGGCCAACTCAGGCGCCGCCATAGATCATCCTGACCTGCCGGCTGTCGCCAGGACAATGCAGGAAAGGCCCACCCTTATGAAGGATGGGCCCGTGGTTGCTGGTTGGAGTTCCGACGGTCTACGCCGCTTCGAGCCTCTCTTCTTCGTTGTTGTACCTGTCCACCACGTCGATAAGGCTATCGTGCTCCGCGTAGATCGCGTCGAGCTTCTCTCCCTCGAGCAGGTTCAGGAGGGCATCGACTACCGTCGGATCGAGGGTGCGGCCCGCGTTTCTGTTCAGTTCGCTTACCAGTTCCTCGCGCGGCATGCAATCACGATATGGCCTGCGCGAGCGCATTGCGTCGAATGTGTCGGCGACAACGAGTATGCGCTGTAGCAGCGGCAGGTCCTGTGGTCTGAGGCCTGATGGGTAGCCGTGGCCGTCGAGGTGCTCGTGATGGTGCTTGATCAGGAAGAGCACTTCGGGGGCAAGTCCGAGCGGTCTGCAAATCTCCTCGCTGACGATCGGATGCCTGCGCATTTGTTCCCATTCCTCCGCGGTCAGCTTGCCAGCCTTGCGAAGTATTCCGTCGGGTATGCCGATCTTCCCGATATCGTGCAGGAGCGATGCGTTTCTGAGGGAATCGATGCTGTCCGGTGAGACCGCAAGCTCGGAAGCTACAAGTGTAGCGACCTGCATCACTCGCTCGGAGTGGCCCCTGGTATATTCATCTCGCGCTTCAAGTCCGTTTGCGAGCGACTGTAGTGTTTTGAGGAATGACTTCTGAAGGTTGGTGTAGAGCCTGAGGTTGACGAGCGCGGCTCCGGCTATGGTAGCGAAGATGCGGAGAATATCGAGCACATCATCGGCGAAGTCCTCTCCGGCGTATCCCCAGACTATGAGGACTCCGAGGGCTGAGTTGTCGCTGGAGGAGGCATTGGAGTGCCAGAGAAGGGGGACCGCTATCGCGGGATGCTCGTTGGCGGGGGAATTGACTTCCGCTGTCTTACCTCCGGGTCTTACGAGGAACTCTCTTCCGCTGCTCATAACCCAGGTGGCGTAAGAGTGCAGTAGGGTGTCGGATGGGACGGTGTTTTCGGTGGGTGAGGCGGCTGAGTAGAATGCCTCGCAGGTAAGCTGGTTGGTATCTTCATCGAGTAGTAGGAGCTGTCCTCCGCTGGAGTTGGTTTCTGTGACAGCGGATTCGAGTGCATACATAGCTAGTTCCCGGACGTCTCTGAAGCTGGTGAGCCTGGCCCCGCAGTTAAGGATGGCCTGCAGGTATGCGCCTCTTTCCGTGACGAGTTCATCCTGGGTCCTGATGCGTGAGATATAGACCGCGACGAGCAATCCAGCGGCAACCGCCGCACTGCTAAGCGCGATCTGTCCGGCTGACGCAGAAGCCGCACCGTCTATGCTGAACGCCACAAAGGCTGCAGCACCATTGGCAACGAGCATCATCGCCCCTGCAATTAGCAGCTTCTGGAGCTTGACGGAACTATACGCCAGCGCGATCATCGGGAACCAGTACAACATGTAGGCATAGGAGCCTTCCGCATTGCCCAGGGCAATTGCGAATGTGATCACTCCCGCGTCGAGGACTTTCGTGATGTAGCCGAGTCTGCGTCCGCAAGCGGTGAACCTGCTGGAATCGGCTGTGCAGTGAGTCATCACGCCGTTATATGCGGCCACTACTAGGAGCATAGCTGTAAGCGACAGCCGGGGTATTCCGTCCCCTATTGCAAGCAATCCCAGTCCAATAACGAACCAGCGAAGGAACGCAACGAGTTGCTCAGCACGTCTTTTCTTGTCCATAGCTATCCCGTCTCACAATGCTTTAGGCAGTGGTCTTACGCGGCAAGTATATATTCGGTTGTTCAGGTCTGCAGTTTTAGGGCGGCGGGCAAAGTCCATCGGTTTGGGCTTGATACGCGATCTCTCTGTTGTGCTCCGTCTGCGCCCGGATCCCCTGCCGACAGGCCTAGTCGGCGTGCGGGCCCGTAACGCGCACGGCATCAGCAACAACGACAAAGCCCGCGGGAGCCCAATAAGACAGGAATATCGTGTTGGTCCCGGAGTTCATGGTAAACCTTCCGAGCAAGTTCCACTTGCCGCCATTTGTCTGCTGATTGACAGTGACGGTTACCTGGCCCGTACTAGTGGTTATGGTGTACGGCGCCACATTTGACCTGTTGCTCCCCTCCGCCCACCAGGCATATACATCGTACCTGCCGCCTACAGGCAAGCTAAATGTCCAACAAGCCGGCTCCCATCTCTCACCCGTGCTATGCCATCGGTAGTCCGCAGCATACTTGTCGAGCGACATGGTCCCAGTCGACCAGCTCGCGGACGACGTGTACTCGGGGTCAAGGTTGTCCATAATCTTGTCCAGCCGGGCGCCCTTGGTCACTCTACGTACCGTGTAGGACGTGCCGTTCACAGTCCCTGTAGATGTTATGAGTACAGTCGCGCCGCCAGGCAGGTCCGCAGCGCTGACCTGGAAACTGCCTGATGCAAGGTTGACGACCGGCGAGGTATAGGGCGTCGCCTGCCCTCGCTTGTTGATCTGGACGTATGCGTAATCCACACCCGCCTCAGCCAAATCCATGGCCTGCTGCTTCGTACTGCGTGAGCGCTCGCTCAGAAAGTAGGACCCGGATGCCTGCAGCATTGCGAGGGCGAACGTCACACCGACAACCAGTGTAGTGAGCGCAAGGACGTAGGCGGCGCCTGCCGTGTTACCGCTGAGAATGAACCTATGAGGATGATTGCGTTTGGCTGAGATTGGCGCCATTGTAGGACCGCCTAATTCGCGTTTCGCAGGCATATGTCCCGCACGCGCGTCATCTGGGTAGTCGAGCTCATGACTTTGTATGAGACGGTCGCTGTCATGGAGACTCTCTTGGGGTGGCCCCAGTTGTCAAGGTCGAAATACAGCGAATCAATCGGCGGGATCCTCCCTCTCTGGCCGTGGGCGTCCCACGTGGGATCGGGAATCACCTGGTATGAGAATGGGTATTCCCCGGTCACGATACCGCGCCAGAGGATCTGGCCCGGCTGGTTCCATGCCCCGGATGTATCGGACAGATAGAACGCTTTCTGTTCCCCCGGCCGGTACTGCAGGCTGCCCCCCACCCAAGCCGGCACGTAGTACTCGTTGGTGGGGTCCCTATCCAGGGGAAGCGTGTATACGATTGCACGCTGCGGACCGTAGTGGTTAACGCAGTCCGCTGTGATCGCCTGTGATACGTCCGCCGATACAGCCTCTAAGGCCCGGGACAGAGCCACGAGCGAATCGCCCTGCCCTTGCTGGCGCTGCCACTCGTTTACCATTGCGATGTAGATCCCGCAGAGACTTGAAAGGAGCAGGCCGAGTATGCTGGTTACGACCAGAAGCTCGGCAACTGTGAGCCCCGCCCGGCACTTGATGATCTGAGCGGGACGGATGCGACAGGACACCTCTTTAATTGGGGTTGCAGATGAGGGTCTCATAGACTAAGCTCTGAGAAGTCCCGCCTTCCGGCCATACAACCGTCACGTTCACCTTCTTCAGGTCCGGGTCCGGTTGGCCCAGAGAGTTGATGAACTGGGACACGGTGACGGTGACTGAGTTTGGGCCAGGCAGTGTGGCATCGGTCCAGGTCCCCGGCACAACTCCATCGATGGATTGGTACTGGACGGCGCGTGCTCGGTCGATCTTGCTCTGGGCGATGTTGCGCGCAGTTGATAGATAGAGAGCGCGCTGCTGGGTTTCCCTGCCAGCCTGTCCAGCAGTGAGCACGGCCAGTAGGCCCACGCTGAGAAGGGCCACGGCGGCCAGCACTTCAATCAGAGTGAAGCCGCCGTGGACGCATAATCTCCTTGAGACGCAAGCAGTAGGCGGTCCAGCAGTATTCGCTCGTCCGCGACACATGCCTGAGCCTACCAACTGGAATACGCTGTACCGTCTACGCCGTTGCCCGGCGCCTGGCTTCTGACCTTGCCGATATCCGCCCCTGATTTCCCGTACCAGAAGTCGGAGGCATCTATCGGGTCTTTCGGAAGCTCCTGAATGTAGGGGCCGTGCCACATCGATGCAGTGATGGGCCGCTCCGTGCCCGACGAATCCAGGCCGGTTGCCGGCGCGCTCGTCGCGGCCAGATCGGCCAAGTCCTTCGGGTAGTAGCCCGTGTCAGTGTGGAACAGAACGATTGCGTTTCGGAGCAGCTTGAGGTCGCTCTTCAAAGCAGCCTCTTTGCTGCGCTTACCTGAGTCCATGAATTTTGGCAGTACAATGGCTGCAAGAACGGCCAGAACTACGATAACAACGAGTAGTTCGACCAGTGTAAAGCCACGTCTGCCAGGTCTGCGTCTTGCGTTCTCAAAGAAGTGATGCATGTAGACTGAACCTCCGTGTCCCCTTGTTTCCTTGCGGGAGGCTTACCTGACCCCACCGACAAGAGAGTAGATCGGCACGATTACCGATATTGCTATGAATCCGACAATGCCGCCAAGAACAACTATCATAATCGGCTCGATTACTGACGTGAGCGACTTTACCTTGGCATCCGTCTCTCGAGCGTAAAGCGATCCCACGTATTCCAACATCGCCGGAAGTTCACCTGTCTTCTCTCCGCTGGTGACCATCTGCAGCACCAGTGGAGGAAATACCGCAGTAGCCCTCAGAGCGGCTGAAGTAGTATTGCCCTCCGCCACCGATCTGGCCGCTGTCAGTATCGCTTCTTTCACTATCACATTATTGGCAGCCGAAGCTGATGTCTCTAGTGTTTGTACCATGGGAACTCCACTTGCCAGAAGAGTTGCCATCGAAGCCATAGTGCGGTTGAGCACGATCTTGTTTACCACGTCACCTATGATCGGAAGCTTCAGCAATGCCGCGTCAACACGACGCCTACCCATCGGTGTGCGCACGAAGTACCTCGCCCCCCACGCAGCCAGAATTGCTCCCCCAACAAAGAGGTACCACTCGTTCGTAAGGACCTGGCTGATGCTCATCAAGGTCTTGGTTGTCCACGGCAGCTTAGCTCCCATCCGGTTAAAGAGCTCCATGAACCTGGGGAGTATGAATGTGACCATCAGAATCACGGTGGCGACGGATATCAGGATGATCACAACGGGATACGCCAATGCTGACCTGATCTTGCGCCTGACCTCCGCTCCGGCCTCGATATGATCGGCCAGCCTGGACATAGACCCGGCAAGGTCTCCTCCGGCTTCGGCAATCCTTGCCATATCGACTGCCAATCGCGGGAAGATGTGTGGGTGCTTGGCGAAACCATCGCTGAGTGCGTCGCCCTGGCTGACATCGCTGGCGACTTCCTGAAGACACGTGCGAAGCGCGGCGGAACGCGCCTGCTCGACGAGTCCGCCAAGCCCCTCGACGAGTGGTATGCCTGCCCGGAGCAGGATGCTGATCTGCCGGACGGTGGTAGCGATCTCGTCGATGGATGGTTTTCTGGCGGAGACGAGTCGAGTTGTTGTGTGGCGTCGTTGGTCGAGTTGTTGGAGTTTGAGGACGTATTGCCTCTTGTTTTGGAGTAGCGACCGTGCGTGTGCTTCGGACGTGGCCTCGATTGTGTCTTCTTTCATCACCCCGAGTGGCGTGATGGCCCTATATGCGTAGACTGGCATCGGCAACCTCTAAGCTGTGGTGCGAATGTCCCACGAGTGTTATTCCGTAGTGACTCGGATAACTTCCTCAATAGTAGTCAGGCCGGCCTTAACCTTGCCAATGGCGTCCTCTCTGAGTGTGCGCATACCTTTGCTGACGGCGATATGTCTGATGGCCGCCGCCGAGCTGCGCGCGGTGATGGCTGACCTGATGTCGTCATCGACCTTGAGGAACTCATAGATACCGGTCCGGCCCTTGTATCCGGTCTTGCCGCACTGGTCGCAGCCGACGCCTTTCCTGGCGTTCCGCAGGTCGGCCGCGGTGGCGGGAAGATTGAGCTGTCTGAGGAGTTCGTCGCTCACGGGATGCGGCGCGGCGCACTTCTGGCAGACGGTCCGGACGAGCCTCTGCGACAGAAGCCCCAGTACGGACGAAGCTACCAGGAATGGCTCGACCTGCATATCGAGCAGGCGCGCGATGGCTCCGGCGGAATCGTTGGAGTGCAGTGTCGATAGCACCAGGTGGCCCGTAAGCGCGGCCTCGACGGCGATCTCGGCAGTCTCGGAGTCCCTGATCTCTCCAACGAGTATGACATCGGGGTCCTGCCTTACGATGGTCCGGAGTCCCGTGGCGAATGTGAGTCCTGCTTTGCGATTGACGTTGCCCTGCACGACTCCCTGAAGCTGGTATTCGACCGGGTCCTCGATGGTCAGGATGTTGCGTCCGACCGTGTTTATCGTATTGAGGGCGGCGTAGAGAGAGGTCGTCTTGCCGGCTCCGGTTGGCCCGCAGGCGAGTATCATGCCGTATGGGGCCTGAGTCATCCGCGAGAACTCCTCTGCGGCCTGTGATTCGAGTCCGAGATTGTCCAGCGTGATCTTGGCGGCGCTCTTTTCGAGGACCCTGATCACGACGTTTTCCCCGTGAAGAGCGGGATAGGTGGAGATTCGGAAGTCGTACTCGTTGGGCCGGGCAACGAGCGTGATGCGCCCGTCCTGAGGTGAACGGCGCTCCGCGACGTCCATACCGCCCATGACCTTGATTCGAGATATCACGGGGGCCTGGATATCCTTAGGAATATTCATGACCTCGTGCAGGATGCCGTCAACCCGGAGTCGAACCCTGACGCGGCCGGCCTCCGGCTCGATGTGGATGTCGCTGGCTCGCTCGGCGATAGCTCTTGCGATCAGCGCGTTCACAAGCCTCACAACAGGTGCGCCGTCCGCGAGGTCCTTGAGGTCGGCTACATTCTCCTGGGTTTCCTCGGGTTCTTCCTCGCGTATTTTGACTTCGGCATCGGCGTCCCTGATGGCCTCGATGATGATGTCGCTTACGTCGCCGGCGGCTCCGAAGCACAGGAAGATGGCTTCGAGGATTTCGTCCTCGACTGCAATCAGCGGCTGTGGCTCAAGGCCCGTGACTTTGGCGATGTCGTCTATTGCCTGGACGTCAAGTGGATTGGCCATTGCCACCTTGAGCAGGTCCTGTGACCGCTCAACCGGCAAAGCCTTGTATCGCAGCGCCATCGAGTGCGGGATCAGCTTGGCAATCTCTGGGTCCAGCTCCCGGCCAGCGAGTTCCACGAAGTTCACACCGTGCTGAATCCCCAGGCAGCGGACCCGGTCCCGCTCCGTTATCATGCCCAGACGGACAAGGAACTCGCCTATGTTCTCGCCGACGTCGCTACGCCCCGCAAGAGCAGAATCAAGTTCCTTGCTCGTTATGACGCCTTCTTCAAGAAGAACTGATGTAAGTGTTGTCTCGGCTGACAATGCTCGCTCCCACTCAGCCCTACCGGGCAGCTTTCAAAGGTCGGCGCTTTGGGCTTCCGGACCTAGCTCTGCTTTATGATTCTTGGCGTCAGGAAGATGACCAGCTCGGAGTGCTCCTTGGTGGTCTTGGCACGCCTGAATAGCCCGCCGATGATCGGCAGCTTGCCAAGCAGCGGCACGGATGCCCCTTCTTTGATCTCGTTGTCCTTCAGCAGGCCGCCTATCGCCAGCGTGCTTCCATCCTTGACGGCAACGGTGGTCCGCGCCTCGCGTGTCGAAATCTGAGGATAGGAGCCCGCGGCCGTCGTGAGATACCTCGTCACCAGGCTCACCTGGGGATATAAGGTCATCAGTATCTGATCGTCGATCACCTTGACCGCCAACTGAAGGTAGATACCTACACGTTCCTCGTCCTTGTCGTAGATGGGCGCGCCGATCTGGTTATAGCCCACCAACTTGGGGAACAGAATGCGGTCGCCGATCAGGATCTGCGCGTCGGCGCCATCTATCACAGAGATATTCGGCTGCGCCAGCAGTTTGGCGTTGTTGTTCTCAATCAGGGCGTTGATGGTGCCGGTGAAGCTCATACCTTGCTTGGCGAACTTACCGAAACCGATACCGCTCGGATTGCTTTCCTTGACCGATACTTCGCTCCACGACCAATCGATGCCAAGGTTCTGTCCCGAGCCGGAGTTGATCTCGGTGATAGCGACTTCGATGGATACCTGGGTCGGAAACGCGTCGATAGTGCCTAACAGCTCAGTTACCTTCGACAACTCGTCCGGCTGACCGATCAGCACGAGGGATCCCGTAACGCTGTCGGTCGTGCCTGTAAGCCCGCTTGAAGTGCCACCTGTTCCACCGGTGACCGCGATGCTGGTCGAGGTGTTGGGAAGCTTGGGCTGCGCCTGGGCAGGCCCCTCGGCGACCTTGACGTTGGGGAACAGCTTTCCGATCATCGTGACCAGATCGGCTGGTTTCACGTGCCGGCACGTCCATACCCGGGTTTCGGGCTCCGGAGTTGCCGAGCCGCCTTCCACCTTCTTCGCAAGCTTATCCTTGCTTGCAACGAGATAGGTGTCGTTGCTCTTCTTCCAGGCGAACCCCTGCACCGCGGAGAGGTAATCGAGTATGTCATCTATCGACTGCTGCTTGAGGTGAGCAGACACTTCACCCGATAGCTCCGGGCTCACAACAATGTTGGCGCCCGAGCGGCGCGCCAGAGCCTCGAGGACAAACTTGATGTCAGTAGCCGTGGCGTCAATGTCGTATAGACCATCGCCGGAAACGGCAGTGGAGGCGCCGGCTGGCGCATCCTGACCGAGGACAAGCGTACCTGATGTGAACAGGAGCAACAGGCAGCATACCAGAAGGCCAAGAAGCCGGGGGCTGCCCGTAATATGTCGCATTCTATAACTGCGGTTTCTTAACAATGATTGTGTCCTCCCCATTTGACAGGACTGCACGATCGGGTTTCAGAGCCCTGACCTTGTAGCCGGCCTCCAATGTGTCGCCGACGTTCACGACCCTGACCACGGAGCCGTTGGACTTGATAACGGCCGAAAGCCCATCCGCGTCCTGTATGGTCGCCGTAAGCTCGAAAACAGGCTTGGTGCTCGGCGCGCCACCCGTAGATGAGCTACTAGGCACTGCGGTCACTACCATCGGCTGTATGGGCGGTAGTTTTCCTGACGGGGCCGGCTTGTCTGCGGTAGAGCCCGGCTCACCAGGAATTGGCAGCCCCAACTCGGCCGCATTGCACCTGGCCTGGGCAAATGCGTACTCCTTCGGGGCCACAAATGGATTGCGCGAGAGGTTCCTGACGCGCACGGTTATTGGTCTGCTAGTCTGCTCCGTTCTCGCCTCGGTTACCACAGCCTTTGCCGACCGAGCCACCGTCCTGGGGCTGCAGCGGTAGACCGTAACACAGATGGCCGATATGAGGATGACCATCAGCACCCATACAAGTCTCTTTTGGCTGGGATCGACTGTTAGCATAGCTTAGCTCGACTCAACCTTTCTCTTCTCATACACGGTGCAGAGTATGTTGTAGCTGACGACGCCGCTTATGCCTGCATCGGCCCCTTGCACAAGTACTGACTCAAGTCTGACCGGGATGCGAGGTTCGCGGAGCTTCTTGAGCATGTTCATGACCGACACAAAGTCACCACGCCCATTGACCCGAACCTTGTAGACATTCCACTTGCCCAGGTTGGTCTCTCCGAGAGAGACTTCCATCTGAGCAGGCGCCCCTTCGGGAGTGAGGGACTCGATCTCCACCCGGCTTTCTCTGGCCCACCTGGAAAGCTGAAGCGCGAAAGCATCCACACCGCCTCGACTTTGTGTGGATTGGCTCGCGGCTTTGCGTTGAAGCGCCGCCGCAGTGCAGGAGAGCATCCTCGATTGCGAGACTGCTTCACGCAGACTGCCCTCGGTGCGCTGCACGCGCTGGATGCCAAGAGCGGCGGAGATAACGAGGTAGAGGCATATGACAGCGGTCACGACTGCCATCCCTATCTGCGCGTAGCGCGCCCTCTCCACATTCTCCGGGCTGTAGACGTTGATCAGCTTCACGCTCCTGACCCTCCCTCGCTTGCCGCGCTTGCCTGGGTGTCAGGCGCAGGTTGGCTCGCCTCACCGCCCACACGGAGCTTCATGGGTACCGTGAACTCCAGGCATGTGAGCTCACCGATTCTTGCGATGCGCACTGTGCCGAGGCGTATGTCAGAGAATGTGCGATCCCGGCGAAGCCTGTCCACAAACACGGACAACGTGTCGTAGTCAGTAGCACGTCCATCTATTTGGAGCGTTGCATCTTTCGGCGACGTCTCGATGCGACTCACCCACACATCGTCAGGCAGCTGGTCCAATACGCCGCTGATAACAGAGAGCCACGAGTCACTGGCCTTTGCAAGCTGGTCCTGCCAACGGCGCTGGTCAAGCTGCGCTTGTGCTGCAGTGGTGTGCCGTCGGATGTCCGCGCATCTCGCCTGGATTTTGGTAAGGTCGGCCTGAGCTTTCTGGGCTCTTCTTGCTACAAGCGAGTTCGCTCCGCAGGACAGCAAGATAGCCACAAACGCCACGCAGGCGAGCAACGCAATTGCCCTGATACGTTTGTTGAGGTGTGTCTGGCAATACGTGCGCTGCGCTATTCGAGATTCTGCAAGGTTGAATGGTTTCATAGCTGCTCACTACGCTGCTTCTTCGATTGCCTCGCTCTCTTCCTGAGACCAGTAGTCGCCCAACGCAAGTCCCACGGCGGTCGTATAGGCCGGGCTGCTTGCGCCAAGATCCTGGATGCCGCTTTCGGCGGCTACGGAGAAACCGGTGAACGGGTTGATTGTGCTCCTAACTTCGATGCCTTGCTCCTGAATGCTGGCGTCCACTCCGCGCAGCAGCGCGCCGCCTCCGCTGAGGGTAGCCGCGCCGATCATGCCAAGATAGCTGCCTTCGGCGAACTGGCTGCGGAAGAACTTCAAAGACCTGAGGGTCTCTCTGGCCAGCCGGCCAGCGGCATTGTCGCAGGGGATGCGCAACTGCTGGCCCTCGTAGGAGGTGACGAGGACGCCGCCTTCGACCAGGCGTGTGCCGGGGGTCATCTTGATCTGCTCTGCTTCAGTCCAGCTTGCGCCTGTGTGCTGCGCGATGCACTCGGTGAAATCCGCGCCGCCAACCGGGACTGTGCGGGCGAACTCCATCTCGTTGCCCCGCATGACTGCGATAGTCGTGTGACGCGCACCGATGATGCAGTGGGCAAACGGCTGGCCGCCCCACAGGGGACTGCCCGCGGTTTTCTGCATCTGGAAACATCTGAGCGCGGCCGCGGTGCCGATATCCACGGCCATCGGCTCCAGACCGGCACTCTCGGCAATATTGAGCAGTTCATCCACCGCGGAGCCCAACGCCGCAACGAGCATGACCAGGTGAACATTTCGCCTGGTAGCGCCGCGAGAAGGTAGAACGCGAAAATCAACGATAGCTTCGGACTGAGGGAACGGTGCGCCCCTGGCAGCAGCAGCACGAGCTGTCTGTGCCAATTCGTCATAGTTGGTGGCTTCCAGATGAAGCCATTTCATATAGACAGCATCCGGGGGCAGCGCAAGGAGCACCTTAATCGACTTCAGACCCGCCGTTGCCCAAAGGCTTTTTACAGCCTGAACCACTGCTGCAGTGTCTTTGACAGGCTGTTTTCCCTTAACCCCAGGTATGGTTACAGAGCCCGCGGAGCGGATGACGGTTTCCGGGCCGCGCTCCACCACCTCGACGGCATTGATGGTATGGCTACCTATATCGAGCCCAACCCTGTTCGGATAGAGTGTAGCTTTGCGATGATGAAGCATTATCCCCGTACCACGCCCGTTGGGTTTCAGTCGGGCCAGTAGAGTTATCGGCAGGCGCGGAGGCGTAGATTAGGGGAAAATGCTGGAACGGAATTGGTAACGCGGCGGTGCGTCAGTTGCAGAGTGAATCGTGCAACCTGCTCGGTTTCACCCAAACAGGAGTGGTGCGTTCACAGCCGCGAACGATATTGCGTATACGCCAACATAACTCAGCACAGTCACGCGGCCTATGATGCGCGCTAGATAGGGGTTTCTGTGCCGCCTGTACCACTCGATGACGATCACATAGGCCGCAAGAGTGGCGACCTTCACCAGTATGAATAGCAAAGGACTAAGTTCCAGCACCGCCGCCATCACGGGGTTGACCTCTGCTGCTTGGCCGGTGGCGAGCCAATAGACGGTGGTGAGGAGATCGGCGAGACCGATCATCACAAGCAGAACGTTGACAGGTAGCACTCGCGCGGAGCGATCTCTCAAGGACGCTTCCTCCGAATCGACATCATCTATCCCGAGGATAGCACATCAGGAGCAGGGTATCCACTCGTACTGATACCGGTTTGCGGCCGTCAGCGTGCGGATTTGGCGGGAGTGCGTGGGAATCGAACCCACCCGGGACCTTACTCAGACCCCACACAGGTTTTGAAGACCAGGCGAGCCACCAGGCCCGATTCACCCCCGCGTCAGTCTGATTGTACCGCCGATTGCGCCGCAGGTCAACGCGGGCGCACGCTTTGTCCGGAAGCTCCTAGCCCCTGCCCTTGATCACGCGGATCGTTTCCCTGAGTAACCCAACCGGCGTGGGAGGAACAGCGATGACTCTTACGCCCAGTCTGCGACTGATATCGTCCAGCGTCACGTCGTCCAGGAAAGCTCCGTCCCGAAGCGAGACAGCCGGGATGATCAGCACGTCACCAAGGTCCCGGCCTTCGAGGTGCTCAATAATATCATTGCCTGGTATCAGACCGGCCACCGTTACGCTTTCGCCGAAGAGGCGGTTGGGTATGGCGTAGACTTCCACTTGGAGAGCATCGGACGAGATCGATTCAGCCCAGTCACGAATGACCCGAGCCGCTAGTTGACCCGTTACGATCGAAATCCGGAGAGGCGGTCTTTCTGAACCGGGCTTTTCCTGCAAGAGAGGAAGCAGCCTGCGCCTAGTGCGATAGGCGCTGTCCCTGAATTGGCGCACGAGCCCGACCCCATTCTCTATCTGCGGATAGCCCTCATACGCACGTGCGGACGGAACTGGACGCCCCGCGTTGAGATAGAACTCATCTGCCGCCCACACAAGTCGGGTGCCTTTCTCGGCCAGGAAGCGGCGCTGCCATCGCCTAACCTTGTCTAGGATTTCAGCGGAATACTGTGCATCAGTCGGACCGATAGGAGTCTTGTTACGCCTGTGTGCCGTCAGACCGACCGGAACGATTGCGATGGACCTCACGGTAGGATACCGGGCCGCAAGATCCTGGACGGTCGCATCCAGATAGGAGCCATCGTTGATGCCGCGGCAAAGCACGATCTGTGTATGCAGTGTTATGTTGCCCTTCGCAAGCTCGTCTATCTGCTCCAGAATCGCCGGAGCCTCCCGGCCCAGCATGCGTTCTCGCAGGTCCGGATTCGTTGTATGGACAGAGATGTAGAGCGGGCTCAGGCGCTGTGTTACGATCCGCAGGAGATCCTCCTCAGTAACGTTGGCGAGCGTCACGTAATTCCCGTGCAGGAACGAAAGACGGAAATCATCATCCTTGAGATAGAGCGACTTCCTGAGGCCTCTTGGAAGCTGCTCAACGAAGCAGAATATGCATCTCGCACCGCAGGTGCGAACCCCGTCGAAGAGGGCATCCCTGAACGTTACGCCCAGATCAGTCTCGTAGTCTTTCTCGACTTCGAATTCGGCAGACTCATCCCCGCGCCGTACCAACACGGACAGATGCTCATCCGCGCAGTAGAAGCGGTAGTCGATGAGGTCGGAGAGGATGTGGCCGTTGATGGAGATGATCTGGTCCCCAGGCTGCCAGTCGAGTTGTTCGGCGATGCTGCCCGGTTCAACTGTGTCTATGATTCCGCCCAATACTATAACTGCTCCAGTTGATCGCGAACCTCGTCGATGATCCACTGAGGCGTAGACGCACCCGCCGTTAGCCCGACGCAGTCCATACCCTTGACCGTCTCAGGATCGATTTCCGCGGACGTCTCTATGTGGTAGGTCGGAACGCCCGCTTCCCTGCAAATCTCAACCAGCCGGTTTGTGTTGGCGCTGTTGCGTCCGCCGACAACGAACATAGCCTGAACCTGAGGGGCAAGGTTCTGGGCAGCCGTCTGCCGATCGTGTGTCGCGTAGCATATTGTGTTGTAAGCAACGACTTCGGCAGCTTTCTCGGCGATCCGGCCCACTACGGCGCCGAATCGCTGCGGTGTCTGAGTGGTCTGGCTCACAATCCCGATCTTCTTGCCGGTCCAGTTGTAGGTAGCCACTTCCTCAGCGGAACTGATAACGATCGCATCATCGCCGGCCGCGCTGCGTATAGCCTTTACCTCGGAATGACCTTCGTCACCCACCACGACTACGGTATACCCCTGCCCGGCGAGGTCGCGGACGCGCACGTGCACCTTGGCAACGAAGGGACAAGTGGCGTCTATGATCCTCAGCCCTGCTTTCCCGGCATCCTCCAGCACGTCCTGAGGCACACCGTGAGAGGGCATGACAACCGCGCCCTCACTTGCCTCCGTAACGCTTCTGATGACGCGAACGCCCTTGGATTCAAGATCGTGGACTACCTGAGGATTGTGTATGAGCGGGCCCAGCGTGCAGAGCTGTTCGCCCGCCTCGCACTCCGCGTGGACAAGATCAAGAGCCCGCTTAACTCCAAAACACACACCGGCCTGGTCGGCGACAATCACCTTCATCGCTGTCTCAGCAGACCGTATTCCACGCTGTCCGCCAGTGCGCTCCAGCTTGCTTCGATGATGTTGGTGGAGACGCCCACGGTGCTCCAGGCATCATCAGCGTCGCGGGATTCGATGATGGTGCGCACGCGCGCCGCCGTTCCCTCACCCGAGTTCACAACGCGGACCTTGTAGTCCGTCAGCTTGATCCTGGCAAGCTCCTCTCCGTAGAACTGCCGCAGCGCAAGCCTGAGAGCGTTATCGAGCGCGTGAACGGGGCCGTCTCCCTCGGCAACAGTGAACGCCTCGATACCATCAACGGCCACTTTCAGAGTCGCCTCCGTGATCGGCTCCTCCTTCGGGCCGCGCTTCTCGACAATCAGCCTGAAACCGACAAGATCGAACAGCTTGTGGTACTGCCCCATCGACTTCTTGAGCAGCAGTTCAAAGCTGGCTTCAGCGTCCTCGAACGAATAGCCCTCGTGCTCAAGCTGCACAACACGCTCCAGCACAGACCTCACTTCCGGTGATTGCTTGGCAAGGTCGATATCATACTTGCGGGCTTTCTGAACGATGCTGCTGCTGCCTGCAAGTTCCGAGATCAGGAACCTGCGACGGTTCCCGACAGCTTCCGGATCGACATGCTCATAGGTAGCAGGATTCTTGGAAACCGCGTCCACATGCACGCCCGCCTTGTGAGCAAAAGCGCTGGCGCCTACGAATGGCATCGTGTCGTCCGGAATGCGATTCGCTATCTCATCTATCGCGCGAGAAAACGCCGTTATGTTGCTGATTGAGCCCTCGGGCAGGCACTGCATCCCCATCTTGAGTTCGAGGATGGGCAGGATCACGCAGATATTGGCATTGCCGCAGCGCTCGCCGTAGCCGTTGACCGTCCCCTGCACGTGCGTTGCGCCGCTGTGAACGGCGGAGACGGTACTGGAAACGGCAAGCCCGGCGTCGTTGTGAGCGTGGATGCCGACGACGGTATCAGGGAATCGTTTGACCACACTTGAGACGATTTCTGAGACTTCCCAGGGGAGCGCGCCGCCATTGGTGTCACAGAGCGATATGGTGGACGCGCCGGCACGGACTGCAGCCTCCAACGATGCCAGAGCGTATTCGGGATTGTTCTTGTAGCCGTCAAAGAAGTGCTCTGCATCGAAGATCGCCTCTCTGCCGCTGTCGACCAGGAACTGGATTGAGTCGTTGATCATCTCCAGGTTCTGCTCCAAGCCGATGCGGAAAACCTCGGTTACATGCATGTCCCACGATTTGCCAAAGATGGTAACGACGGGCGTTTCCGCCTCAAGAAGCTTCAGAACCTGGGGGTCGTCCTTGGCGGCTAGTGTCGCTCTTCTAGTACTGCCGAACGCAGCCAACTTGGCGTTCTTGAACTTCACATTCCTCGCCAACTCGAAGAACTGCACGTCCTTAGGATTGGAGCCCGGCCACCCGCCTTCGATATACGCAACTCCGAACTCGTCGAGCTTGCGAGCGACTTTCAGCTTCTCCTCAGCAGAGAAGCTGACGCCTTCCCCCTGAGTCCCGTCACGCAATGTTGTATCGTATATCGCTATCTTGGGCATTGGGTTGCTCCTTGTCTATCGTCCTATCGCGGCGGCGATCAGGTCACCCATCTGGCTGCACGAGACGACTCTTGAATCCTTGGTCGCTATGTCCGGTGTTCGGTAGCCCTCCTGGAGGACGGATTCCACCGCGGACCGGATCATCACGGCGCCATCCGGGCAATCGCAAGCATAGCGCAGCAGCATGGCTGCCGTCAAGATCGTGGCTATCGGATTGGCCATATCCTGCCCGGCGATATCCGGCGCGGAGCCGTGGATGGGTTCGTAGAGGCCGCCGTGCTGGTCGCCCACACTGGCCGAGGGCAGCATTCCGAGCGATCCGGCGAGCATGGCCGCCTCGTCAGTCAGAAGATCGCCGAAAAGGTTGTCCGCAAGGATCACGTCAAACTGCTTCGGGTTGCGCAGGAGCTGCATTCCGCAGTTGTCCGCCAGCATGTGCACGAGGTTCACGTCAGGATACTCAGCCCCTACTTCAGTGACAACCTCTCGCCAGAGGCGCGAGGTCTCCATCACATTTGCCTTGTCGACAGAATGGACCGTGCCCCTGCGGCGGCGTGCCTGCTTGAACGCTACGTGTGCGATTCGCTTGATCTCAGAAACACTATACGAGCAAGTATCTACGGCAACCGTCTCACCGTTGGCCTGGCGCCGCTCCTTGGGTTGGCCGAAGTAGATCCCTCCGGTCAGCTCACGGACGAACAGGATGTCGAGCCCGCCCTCGATCCTGTCTTGCTTCAGACTGGATGCTGAAGTAAGCGAATCAAAGACTACCACCGGGCGCAGATTCGCATACGCGCTCAGAGACTTGCGCAGAGGAAATAGGCCGCCCGGCTCCGGACGCATCGAAACCGGCTGAAGATGGTCCCATTTGGGGCCACCGACCGCTCCGAAAAAGACAGCATCGCTTGCAAGCGACAGTTCCAGCGTCTCCTTTGGAAGCGGAGTGCCGACCGCGTCTATCGCAGCCCCACCGATCAGAGCCTCGGTATACTCGAAAGCTATGTCCAGCTTGGCCGCAACGGCATTCATCGCCTTTATGCCCTGGGGCACTATCTCGACGCCAATGCCGTCACCCGGCAGGACAGCGATCTTGTACGTTCTGGAGGGCATAGCTACTTGCCCACCTTGGCCCTGGCGTAGTTGACCAGTCCGCCGACCTCAATGAGCTGCCGCATGAACGGCGGGAACGGCTTGGCCTGGTAGCTCTTGCCGGTGGTCACGTTGGTGATCTTTCCGGCCGCGAGATCAACTTCCACGGTGTCGCCGTTGGAAATGCCTGCGACAGCCTCAGGACACTCAAGAATCGGAAGACCTGTGTTCAGGGCGTTGCGGTAGAAGATGCGGGCATACGTATTCGCTATGACGCAAGCAATACCCGACGCCTTAATGGATATCGGTGCGTGTTCGCGGGATGAGCCGCAACCGAAGTTGTCCTCGGCTACCATGATGTCGCCCGGCTGCACATTCTTCACGAAGTCCGCATCGATATCTTCCATGCAGTGCGAGGCGAGTTCCTTGGGATCAGTCGTATTCAGGTATCTCGCCGGTATGATAACGTCCGTATCGACGTTGCTGCCGTATTTGTGGACTCTGCCTTTGATCATTTCAACTCCTCCGGGCTGCCTAGTCTACCCAGCACAGCCGATGCGGCCGCTATGGCGGGGCTGGCGAGATAGACTTCGGATTTCACATGCCCCATCCTGCCGACGAAGTTGCGGTTGGTGGTCGCCACCGATCGCTCACCCTCTGCGAGGACTCCCATATGCCCGCCCAGGCACGGGCCGCAGGTCGGCGTGGATACCGCCCCACCCGCCTCAACGAATATCTCCGTCAAGCCTTCGTGGATCGACTGCATGAATATCTCCTGAGTCGCCGGAATGACGATCAACCGTACGTCCGGATGCACCTTGCGACCTTTTAGGACCTCAGCGGCTATCCGCAAGTCCTCGATGCGGCCGTTCGTACAGGATCCGATGACCGATTGGTCAATAGTGATGTGCGTCGCCTCGGAGATCGGCTTCGCGTTCTCCGGCAGATGCGGGAAGCTGACGATAGGCTCCAGCTTGGAGACATCGATCTCGATCACGTCCTTGTAGGTGGCATCCGGATCGCACTTGTAGAGCTTGAACTCGCGCTTTGCCCGCGGTTTCACGTAGTCGAGGGTCTTCTCGTCCGGCTCGATGATGCCGTTCTTGCCGCCCGCCTCGATGGCCATGTTGCACATGGTGAACCGGCCGGCCATGTCGAGGTCACGGATCGCTTCGCCCGTGAACTCCATGCTGCAGTAGAGTGCGCCGTCAACGCCGATCTTGCCGATGGTGTAGAGAATCAGATCCTTGCCCCCTACCCACTTCGGCATCTTGCCGTAGTAGACAAACTTGATAGCCTCAGGCACCTTGAACCAGGTTTCTCCCAGCGCCATCGCGCAGGCGAGGTCGGTCGAGCCGACACCCGTGGAGAAAGCGCCGATCGCGCCGTAGGTGCAGGTGTGCGAGTCGGCCCCAATCACCGCATCGCCCGGCAGAACCAACCCCTCATCCGGCAGAAGAGTATGCTCGACGCCCATCTTGCCGATCTCGAAGAAGTTCGTGATATTGTGCTTGCGAGCGAACTCCCGCATCGTCTTTACGAGCGTAGCGGACTTGATGTCCTTGTTCGGCGTCGAGTGATCCGGCACCAGCGCGACCCGGTCCTTATCGAAGACGGTCTCCGCCCCAATCTTGGCAAACTCCTCGATCGCAATCGGTGCGGTTATGTCGTTTCCGAGCACCAGATCCAGCCGGGCGTTGATCAGCTCGCCTGGTTCAACCTGCTCTTTGCCGCAATGCGCGGCGAGTATCTTTTGGGTGATGGTCTGTCCCATAAACGATTATCCTCGTGCTAAGTTATCTACTCATCTCTTCTATCGCCGGACGAGCGTTTGCGTTCGGAAGGCATCTGTGCCAGCCGCCGCAGCGCCTCTCTGGCCGGCTGGTTGCCAGGGTCAAGCGCAATAATCGCCTCGTACTGCTTCCTGGATGCGGCGAAATCGCCCTTTTCATAATATGCGCAACCGAGATTCCCAAGCGACATTATATCACCCGGCCGATTGCGAAGGGCTCTCTTGAAGTGCCATATCGCGTCATCCAAACGGCCCATTTTCGCCAGAAATATGCCGTACCGGTTATCAAGCCCAGGCTTGGGAACAAGATACTTGAATGCATACGCGAACTGAGCGCCTGCTTCCTGCCTGCGGCCAACCGCATCGAGTGCAATACCAAGATTGTATCGCGCCAGGGGGTGATCCTTCAGACGAAGAGCAGTCCTCAACTCCGCAATTGCCTCTTCGTTCTTGCCCTTAGCCATCAGGCCGCCCGCTATCGCTACGCGCGCGAGGTAGTTGTTGGGATCCACGTCAAGAGCGTGGCCAAAAAGGGTGGCGTCGCTCCTCCAATGCCCCACCTGGTTGTATGCTGCAAATCCATACAAGCATAACACGATAGACACAAACGTAACTGCAACAGCCTTAGCCACAACCGCCGGTCTGCTTGAGGAGGGTAGGCGCTTCTCCCATACTTCCGCACCCAGCCAAGCCGCCGCGATGAAAATCCCTATCAGAGGGACATACGTGTACCTGTCTGCCATCCCCTGCAGGCCGACCTGAACCAGTCCGATGACCGGCAGCAGCGTGATCATATACCAGAGCCAGCCAACGGTCAGATATGGGCGCTTTCGCCAAGACCAAACCGCCAGAGCCGTCTTCAGAACAAGCAGGGCCAGTGCGCCGGCCACCTGCCAAAGCGGGAGCGTGTCTTCCGGATGAGGATAGAACACGCTGAGCCTGGCGGGATACAGTGTCTTCACCAGGTAGGCCACGTAGGACACCACAGCGTTCGCTACGCGCTGCCCGATCGGTAGATTACTCAGGTTCTGCACAGAACTACCCGCGGACTGTGCCCAGAACGTCACGACGCAAGACGCCGCGGACATAACAAAAAGCGGGGTTTTCTCCTTAACCAGCTTCCACGCAGATATACGGCGATCCAGCGGCCAGATATCCAGCAGCAGGAGAACTATCGGCAGAGATACTAACATCGGCTTGGCCATGAGGCCAAGCAAGAACGCGGCGATCACCAGCGCGTACCTGCGCGCGCCCGGCTTCCTGACGTAATGAACGTAGGCCATCATCGTGAAAATCCAGAAGAGCGTGCTCAGAACGTCTTTCCGCTCTGTTATCCACGCCACGGATTCCACGTGAAGGGGATGCAGCGCAAACAGGGCCGCCACTAGAGCGCTTCGCCACCGGAAGCCTGTAACCCCCTGCAGAAACAGGAACAGCAGAATCGTGTTGGCAATGTGCAGCACGATGTTCGTAGCGTGAAAAACGCCCGGCGTGCCTCCGCCGATCTCGGCGTCCAGCATCAACGATATCCACGTCAGTGGATGCCAGTTCGACTGATAGTGGGTAACGAGCGCTCGACCCAGCCCGTAGACAGTCACCCCCTGCAGCAGTGTTCGGTTGTTCTCCACGTATGCGACATCGTCGTAGACGAAGCCAAAGCTGACGGATCGCCCGTAGACAGCGAGCGTCAGCACGGCTAACACCAGGCATATGTACAGAGTTGTGCGGTTTCGTTGAACACCCATGTGCTTGATTGATTCTATGGACCTTTGGGGGCCGGGACTTGCCGCGCGGCAGCAGCATTTGCCGCGGCGAGATTCCGCCGTGCGTCCTCGTGCACAGGCTCAATTCGGAGCACGGCCTCGAACTGCTCCGCCGCCTTTTCATACTGGCCTTTCTGACCATACGCACACCCAAGGTTGAAAAGGGCGTTTACGTGACTCGGATCCGCCTGCACGGCCTTCCTGAAGTGCACAATCGCATCGTCTGTCCGACCTAGACTTCCCAGCGCGATGCCCAGGCTGTTCTGCGCATCAGCCTTCTCGGGCAGATAGCGGACAACATAAGACAATTTGGAAGCAGCTTCCCGGAACCGCCGCAGTCTGATCAGCGCCACGCCCATGTTGAAGTGCGCCTCAGGCAGGTCAAGCTCGCCCTTCGTCGGATTCAACCGCAATGCCGTAGCGTACTCCTTGACTGCATCTGCCGGCCGGCCTGCCTCGAGCAGCGCGTTCCCCATGCCCAGGTGCGCCAGATGATTCTGTGGATCAACCGTGAGCGCATGCTCGTACAGATCGATGCTGCTTCTCCAATATCCGATCTGATAGTATGTGGACGCGCCCAACCCCAGCAATACCACAAGCCCCAGCAAGACAAGCAGAGGCGATGTGCCTTGCTTCGGCTGCCCCAGGAGCTTGAGGCGCTCCAGGAGATCCGGCACGCCCATCGCAAGGACAAGGAAAAGGCCAATCAGCGGCACATAGGTATAGCGATCTGCCATCCCTTGCTCGCCAACCTGCACCAATCCGATAACGGGCAGCAGCGTCACCAGGTACCACATCCACCCCGCGAATACGTAGGGCTTCCTGCGAAGAGACAGTATGGCTACAGCAAACATCAAGAGGAAAGCAGCGGTCGCTCCGGCCACCTGCCACACCGGGAGCGATCGATGCGGATGCGGGTAGATCACAACCAAATCCAGCGGGCACACCATCTTGCCGATATAGGCAAAGCAGACCACCACCGCGTTTGCCAGTCTTACCCCAAGCGGAGTCAGGTCGACGCCTGATACGGCTCCTCCTGTCGACTGCGCCCAATACGTTACGACACAGGAAGCAGCGGACATCACAAACAGCGGCAGCTTCTCGCGCACCAGTCTCCACCATCCCTGCTCTCGCTTCAGCGGCCAGATATCCATCAGCAGCAGTACGAGTGGCAGCGAAACCAGCATCGGCTTTGCCATCAGACCCAGACCGAAGAGGGCGACCGTTAGCAAGTAGGCCGTTAGCCGGCGATGCTTCACATACCTCACGTACGCGAACATCGTCAGCAGCCAGAACAGAGTGCTGAGCACGTCCTTGCGTTCCGTAATCCAAGCAACGGATTCGACGTGAAGCGGATGCAGCGCGAACAACGCCGAGACCGCCGCGCTCCGCCAGCGATAGCCTGTGACCGAGTGCAGGAACAGGAACAACAGCAGCGTGTTTGCCAGATGAAGCAGCAAGTTCGTGGCGTGGAAGACACCCGGGCTGCCACCGCCGAGTTGTGCATCCAGCATCAGCGAGATCCAGGTCAGCGGATGCCAGTTCGACTGCGTATTCGTCGTGAACGCCCATAGGACAGACTGCGGCGAGACGCCCTTGAGGACACGCGGATTGTGCGAGACGTATTCAGGGTCATCGAAAGCAACGAAGCCGAAGCCAAAGACCTGCCAATACACGGCCAGCGTGATCAGCACCAGTGTGAGGCAGATAAGAAGATTGGTTTGGTCTTTATGCTTGCCCAATCGGGATATTCTCAGTTCGTTTACTCAGCACGTTCACAGTGCCCTGATGCTTGAATGGCTTAGAGCCATCTTGATAGGTGGCGATACGGAGACCGCCACCTATCGAAGCAAGAAGACCAGCCCGAAGGCGATAGGGCTGAGCCCAAAGAGCACGTGCCATCCCACGAACCATCGATCGGTCCGCCGACCGCCTGCTCTTGGCTCTCCGACTCAGAGTATCGCCTTATCCCTCGGCTTACCACCGTTGCCACGCTTGGCCTCATAGTAGACCAGCTTGTTGACCGCATTCACGTAGGCCTTTGCACTGGCTTCAACTATGTCCAGGCTCGCGCCGCGGCCGGTGTAGATCTCTCCGTTCGCCGCTTCCAGCTTAACCGTCACTTCACCAAGCGCGTCGGTGCCGCCGGTGACGGACTTCACGATGTAGTCGAGCAGCTTATACTTCGCGTTAACCATCTTGTCGATGGTCTTGTAGATCGCGTCCACGGACCCCACGCCTATGCCGGCCTCCGTGAAGTCGCCCTCTTCAGTGCGCAGCCTGATAGTTGCGGTTGGAACTCCGCTGCTCATCACGTTCATGTAGCAGAGCTCATACTTCGCCGGGATGGAATGCGACTCGTCCGCGACAATGGCCTCGAGATCCTCGTCGAAGATCTCCTTCTTCTTGTCCGCCGTAACCTTGAACCGGGCGAACGCCTTGTCCAACTCCGCCTTGTTCAAGTGGAACCCCAGCGACTTCAGCCTGTCCTCAAAAGCGTGCCGACCGGAATGCTTGCCCAGCACCAGCTTGCTTTCGGCCAGACCAACGGACTCCGCGTCCATGATCTCATAGGTGCGCTTGTCCTGCAACACGCCGTGCTGATGGATACCCGCCTCGTGCGCGAACGCATTGCTGCCCACGATAGCCTTGTTGACCTGCACAGCCAAGCCCGTCACGTCGGTGACCAATCGGCTCGCGCGGTAGATCTCTTTCGTATTGATGCCCGTAGTGCATCCGAACAGATCGGCCCGAGTATTGATCGCCATCACGATCTCTTCCAGCGCCGCATTGCCCGCGCGCTCACCGATGCCGTTAATGGTACATTCGACCTGTCCAGCACCGCCTATAACGGCAGCCAGGGAACTGGCGACCGCCAAACCCAGATCGTTATGGCAATGAACGCTGAAGACCGCCTTCTTCGAGTTCGGGACCCTCTCTATCACCCGGCGAATCAAGTCGCCGTACTCGCTTGGGATCGCGTAGCCGACGGTATCCGGCAGGTTGACGACGGTCGCGCCTGCATCTATTACGGCCTCAACGACCTGGCACAGATAATCGAATTCGCTGCGGGAAGCGTCCTCCGCGGAGAACTCAACGTCCTCACAGTAGCCTTTTGCGCGCTTGACTGCAGCGACGGCGATGTCGAGAACCTCCTGCCGCGATTTCTTGAGCTTCCTTTCGAGGTGTATGTCGGATGTAGCGATGAACGTGTGGATGACCGGCTTCTTCGCGTACTGAAGCGCCTCCCAGGCCCGGTCGATGTCGGCGTTTGCGGCGCGGCACAGGCCGGCAACAGCGGGGCCCTTCACTGTCTCAGCGACGGCCTTGACTGCCTCGAAATCGCCCGGCGAAGAGATCGGGAACCCGGCCTCGATCACATCCACTTTCAGCCTTGCGAGCTGCCTTGCGACCTCCAGCTTCTCCTCGATGTTCATACTTGCGCCCGGCGATTGCTCGCCATCACGCAGCGTGGTGTCAAATATGCGTATCTTCCTTGCCATCCGATTACACCCCGTTCTAGAAGTTGGAGGTTAGAGGTATGAGGCCAGAGCGCCTTGCCTCAACCACCTCCACACACCGAATACCTGCTCGAAGCAGATGCGGTTCAAATGTTAGCCTTCCTCGATCAAGCGCTGCGCCATGTCAGCCGCGAACCCGACAAACGCAGGGCAGACCTTGTTGTGCAGGTCGAGTTCCCTCGCACGCGCCATCCCCTCCGGCGTCCGCATATCGACCTCGATCAGGTCAATGCAGCGAGCGCTGCCGAATTCCTTCTCGAACGCCTCGACAAGCTGCCGCACTTTATGATAGCACAAAGTCTTCGATTCGAGGTCTTCCGCGCTCTCACGTCCGAACTTCAGGCTGATAGCCATCGCCGCACCCGTTAGGGCTCCGCAGGAATCCCCGCAACCGCCGAGTCCGCCGCCAAGCCCGGTGGCAATGCGCGGAATGCAGCGTTCCTTGATGCCAAAGGCTTCCGCCAGGCCCATCAGGGTTGATTCGCTGCAGTTGAATCTGTTAGCGAAATGCTTCAGCGCTATCTCTCTGGCGTTGCCGTGTGTCAAGGTTACCTCGCTAGAAACCCAGTTTGCTGGGATCCATTACCGTCAGAGTGTCAGCCGTTACCGCCTTGCCCGGGCCGGTGTCACCGCCTACAACAATGATGATAGCGCCTTCCCTCACATCGGCAGGGATCTCCTTGACGTATACCCTCTTCAGCCTCGGCGGGCTGAGGATCACGCCGTGCCCACTGAATGGCACCGCCTGGGACACCAGCATGTCAAGACTCTTCGCGGCAGCATCAGTCAACTTCACTACGCCCACCAGCTCGATCTGGCCCTTCTTCAGTGGGGTGATCGACCTAACCTCGGGCGCTGGAGGCGCCGCCGATTTGGACCCCTTGCCTGCCACTCCGCTGTACTGGGGAGCCGTGGGCCTGCTGATCACGAACGTCCCGGCAACCTGCGTCGCCTGGCTGTTGACATCTCCTGCCCGGCTTGCCGGCCCCACCACAAGAATCGCACCCACCAAAGCAGGGTTGTCCACGATCGGCACCAGCATAATGGCTACCGCGATCTCGCTGCCGAACATGGCCTGAATCTGGGCCGGCACACGGCTGTACGCGGACTTGGTGTTCGCTACGGGGCCGTGTATGCCAAATCCCTTTGCCGCGACGCCCTGCGAGGTAGTGGCTGACAGCATGCTGAGCGGAATGGAAGGCTCCCTGGACTTCATGAAATTCATCATCTGCACCATCATCTCGATGGCCGCGCGAGCTCCCATTCCCCTGGGCTGAACGTCGGTGGTAGCTATCACGATGTAGGCTAACCCGTTGGAGCTATAAGCCTCCTGAAGGCCGCCGCCGCCAATGTCACCCAGCGCGATCCTTTCGCTTCCGCCCGGCAGCGTCACACCGAGCCCATAGGCATCATACTTGCGGACAAGACCAGTCTGCGAGAAGACAGCTGAGCCAACCGACAGAACCAGAGCCGCGGCAACAACTACCGGTAGAACGCGCATCGCTTCACACCTCAGTGCTGAAGTAGACTGTCCGGAGCAGACTTGCTCCGGACCGTCCCACACTATTAGACGCCAGTCGGGTAACGATTACTTCTTTGTTTTGAGCCAGGGCATCATCTTGCGCAGTTGCCCGCCGACTTCCTCGATCATCGACTCGCGGCTGTGCCTGCGCGCAGCATTCAACACCGGCCTGCCGGCCTTGTTCTCCAGAATCCATTCGCGGGCGAACTCACCGCTCTGAATCTCATAGAGAATCTCGGCCATCTCTTCCTTCACGTCCTCGTTGATGACCCTCGGCCCACGTGTGTAGTCGCCGTACTCGGCTGTGTTGCTGATGGAGTAGCGCATGTAGTCCATGCCGCCCTCATACATCAGGTCCACGATCAGCTTAAGCTCGTGAAGGCACTCGAAGTAGGCGATCTCCGGCTGGTATCCAGCCTCGACGAGCGTCTCGAACCCAGCCTGAACCAGAGCCGTGCAGCCGCCGCACAGAACAGCCTGCTCGCCGAAAAGGTCTGTCTCGGTCTCTTCCTCGAAAGTGGTTTCAAGAACGCCCACTTTAGTCGCCCCAAGACCCTTGGCGTAAGCAAGAGCCTTGTCTTTCGCCTTACCGGAAGCATCCTGGAAGACTGCGATCAGTGCGGGGACACCCGCGCCCTCGGTATAGACGCGTCGAACAAGGTGACCAGGCCCCTTCGGAGCAACCATGATCACGTCCACATCCTTGGGCGGAACGATCTGGCCGAAGTGGATATTGAACCCGTGCGAGAAGAGGAGCGTCTTGCCCGCGCTAAGGCCGGCTTTGACCTCGTTCTCATACACGACACCCTGCACCTCATCCTCAGTGAGGATCTGGATGACGTCGGCCTGCTTCGCCGCCTCGGCGGCGCTCATCGGCTTGAAGCCGTGCTCCTCGGCAAGCTTCCAGTTATCCGTTCCCGGCAGATCGGCAACGATCACTTCCAGGCCGCTGTCGCGCAGGTTCTGCGCCTGAGCGTGGCCCTGGCTTCCATAGCCGATAATCGCAATCTTCTTACCTTTCAGCACATCCAGATTTGCATCCGAATCGTAGTACACTTTCGCTGGCATTACACCCTCCGATTTAGAAGTTAGAGGCCGGTGGCCAGAGGTCAGACCTCGCGCCCGAGCCTCTTCAAGAACAACGTCACTTTGGATATCACGAGCCCCAGCACACAGCCCAGGACCGCAAACAACACTAGCTGCAAACCGAGGTTCGCAACTGAATCCAGGCCCAACGAGTCCGTAATGAGCCCGTACATTCGCCACATGCCGTAGACGAGCGTCAGCACCGCTCCACACAAAGCGCCGGAAAGGACAAACCGCAGCGCTCGCTTCCTCCCGGCGCTCCAAAGCAGGCCCACGATCGCTCCAGCGATAGGCCCGGCAATTGCGAGCACAACCAGCGCTCGCTCTACGTCTCTCGGATCGACCAGTTCCTTCATATACAAGTACAAGCCTTTAGCCATCAGCTTCCGGCCGTCAGCGAGAAAGGCTAACGGCTAATCGCCATCTGCTAAGGCATCCTCACGACATCGCAGTATGAGAGCCGCGCGCCATAGCGATCTTGCCTGTTCGCACGACCTCGCTGATACCGTACGGCGCCAACAGGTTCTCGATAGCATCGACCTTATCAATGCCGCCGGTAACCTCGATGGTAAACGACGTGTCGCTGATGTCTATGATCTTCGCACGGAAGATGTCCACTATCTGCATAATCGCCGCGCGCTGGTCCGCTTCCGCCTTCACCTTTATCAGAGCCAGCTCGCGCTCGACAATCGGAATCTCGCTGTAATCGACAACCTTGATCACATCAATCAGCTTCGAAGTCTGCTTGTTGATCTGGTCCAGGGTGGAATCATCGCCGGTTACAACTATGGTCATGCGAGACAGCATTGGATCGTCGGTGATGCTGACCGCGAGGGATTCGATGTTGAAGCCGCGCCGCGCGAACAAGCCCGACACCCGGGCAAGCACACCCGGTCGGTTCTGCACAAGCACGGTGCTCGTGTGCTGCATTGGTCTACGCATGCTCATCCTCCTGCTTAGGGCGGTTCACCATCATCTCCTCGATGCTCTGACCTGCCGGGATCATCGGGAACACGTTCTCGTCCTGCCGTGTCTGGAACTCTATCAGCGTCGGCCGGTCGTTTATCTACATGGCCGTCTCGATTGCGCCCGCTATCTCACCTGGCTTAGTGACGC
>JBPOHN010000045.1:0-71797 GCA_052035525.1 Armatimonadota bacterium | reverse complement strand
TGGCTTCGCCAGCTTGCTGCCGTGACGCAGCAGCGATAGACCTGCCTGCACCCAGCTACACCGCCGGACGATATCTCCCCGATGGCGGCGGACGGTGGGGAGGTTGAGGGTTTATGGTTCATGGTTGTGGGAAGGGAGCCTCCATTCCCTGCTGCCTGCTCACAGCGACATCGGCAACGGCATGTGCGAACCACCGGGGGTTGTGTGTGTCGTAGGCGGACGGAAGAGGCCGTCACCCTGAACTCGTTTCAGGGTCCACTCCGGGTGTGCATAGCAGATGCCTGAATCAAGTTCAGCATGACGTGTAGCCGCCACCGGCATACGTCCCGAACCACCGGGGGTTGTGTGTGTCGGCGGCGGCGGGTAAAGCAGGTCCTTCGCGTTCGCTCAGGATGACGATTCCTAACCCGAACCATTCGCGCAGGATGAGGCCTCCTACACAAACGAAAAGGCCGGGATTTCTCCCGGCCTCGCAAAAGCTCGTTCTGCCCGTAAGCAGCTAGCTCCTGACTATCTCCAACTCGCCTCGCCTGAAGTAATGGAGGGTTGTATCCCTGCGGTGAGGATAGCTTATCGGCCTATGCTTCACCGCGATCATCTCTCCATTGTCTTCTATCCCACAGACCTTGCCGAGCATTCCATCATACTCGTCCATGGTCCGAATCCTGACCACTGCACCTGAGAGCTCACTTCGCGTCATTGCGATGTACCCCCTGTCCTCTATGTAAGGCGGTGCTGACCATGCAAAAAGCCCCGCCTGTGCCGTGTGTCTACCGAGTTTTTGAACCCTGGCGAACCAAGGCGGTGTCTGCTGCCTGCTCTCGCGATTCCCCGATTACTCGGGGCTGCCACTCAAGCAAAACAAGCGAGACTCCAAGAATTTTGAGTGTCGGCTCAAAACTTCCTCGACAACCACGCACACCGCAGGGCCGGAATCCGTAAGCCCCATTATTCTTTTCTGCTCAATTGTAATCTACCACATTACGCACCCCTTTGCAACCTGATTCGTGACTTCCGCCCTACCACAGCCTCACATCCCAGGTAAGTGACGCATAAACGTATGATCGTCTGGGGCTCGCGTTGCTTACATACAATGCCGGATTGAAGGATAGGGTCGGGGTCAGGTAATACAGGACCCCCACAGTGCTGAACGATTCGCTTCCGCTGATGTAGTCTGCAATAACCAGCAGCCTATCGTTGAACCGGTGGCTGACGCCGACAAACCCGAAGTGGCCCGCATCCTGCCTCAGAACGCCGGCAGTGTACTGCGTGTCGCCTATGTAGTAGCCGGCCTCGATGAACGGCAGATACCTGCTCGATCTCTCCGTGCCGAGCACTCCCGCGGACACCAGAAAGCGCCTCCTACTTACAAGCGCCACCTGAGCATTCAGCACCGTCTTAGCGGGTGAAACGCCCTGAAAGACGCCTATCGCACAGGAATCGGACAGCCCCAGCTCTAGCTGGACCTGCCGCGGGCTGTCGATCCCATCGTTCTCGTCCTGCGCGGTCACGGAGAGCAGGCCGGCCGGCTGAATGTCCGGCGTCGGGACCTGGTTCAGGCCCGTCAGCGTCCCCCAGGCCGGCGAACCCGGCGCCGCCAGCCAGATCAGGGACACCAGGACAGCCAACACGCGCGCAACCAGCAACCTCGTTCCCTCCCAAACCCCAATCTACCCGCCGTGCACTAATCAATCCGCAACCTTCATTCCCCATTCCGCACTGCCTTGACTTGCCCGCCCGCTATGTGCTACGATTAGCCTGTTCGTAACACGGAGGATGCTTATGTCGGTTCTCGAACGCTTCGGCGTATCGATGGAGGATGATCTTCTGGAGCGGTTCGATGGTCTCATCGAAAAGCGCGGTTACGCCTCGCGGTCCGAGGCCATCCGGGACCTGATCCGGCAGGAACTCGTCAAGGAGCAGTGGGCGGACCCTAACAACGAGGTCATCGGCACCGTCACCATCGTCTACGAACATCACGAGCACGAACTGGCAAACGTCCTTGCCGAGCTTCAGCACCAGTACCACGAGTCCATCATCTGTACCACGCACGTTCACCTCGACGCCCACAACTGCCTTGAGGTCATAATCGTCAGAGGTTCGAGCGCGCGGATCAGATACATAGCCAACTCCCTTATCAGCACAAAGGGAGTCAAGCACGGAGAGATATGCTCCACTACGACGGGAAAAGAGCTTACTTAGGGAGGGACGAACGTATGGCAAGGCTTACCAGGGAAGGGTTCGGACTCGCACTCATCACGGCGATGGTGCTGATGCTGGGCACCGCGGGTCTCTGCTGCTACAGCGGGCTTCTCGTAATACCCACTGCGACAACAGTCGGCGACAAGCAATACTCGGCCGAACTGCAGATTGACGGCGTCGTGCAGGGCATGGCCGCGCAGACCACCTTGCTCAACAACCAGTTCGGGATAGGCGACCGCATCGAGCTTGGACTCGATTTCGATCTGGAAGGCGGCTCCTCCACCATTATAGGAAACGGCAAACTGGTGGCGCATCAGTCCGGCAACTTCGCGGCGGCGGTAGGCGTTGCAAGCCTTGCGAGGCAGATTCGACCAACGCCTTTTGTGGTAGGCAGCCTCGGCCTTGGCGCGACACACGTGCATCTCGGCGCCATGCGCATTGAAGGCTGCAACCGGTGCATCGCTGGATTGGAGTATCAACTGGGCAAACTGACCCTGATGGGCGATTATACCAGCGGCAGCGATGGGGTCTCATCGTTCGGCTTCAACTATCAAGTTAGCGAGAGCTTCGGAGTGATGGCCGGCGCGCTCTTCCCCTGCAACTGCGAGGAGGACACCGGCTTTACCGTTCACCTCGTATGGTGCACCCACCTTCACGGAAGGGGCGACTAGCAGTGCACATCCCGGACGGATATTTGAGTCCGCAGACCTACGTTCCTGCCTACGCGGTGATGCTCCCGCTGTGGTGGCGAGCGTCGGCCAAACTGAAGAAGTCGCTGCGCAACAGGCAGGTGCCGGTCCTCGCGCTCGGTGCTGCGTTCAGCTTCGTCATCATGATGTTCAACGTGCCCATCCCCGGCGGGACCACGGGGCATGCGGTCGGCGGAGTGCTGGTTGCCATATTGCTCGGGCCATGGGCTGCCGTGGTCGCGGTCACGCTCGCACTCGTTGTGCAGGCTCTCATATTCGGCGATGGTGGAGTCACGGCCGTAGGCGCGAACTGCTTCAATATGGCCGTCGTGATGCCTTTCATCGGATGGGGCGTCTATCGCCTCATCGCTCGCAACTCACCAGTCGAGAGCGCCAGGCGTTGGATCGGTGCGGCTGTGGGCGGTTATGTGGGCCTGAATGCCTCGGCTCTCACGACTGCGATCATGTTCGGGATCCAGCCGCTCATTGCGACAGATGCCGCCGGCAAAGCGCTGTACTGCCCGTTCGGGCTCAAGATCGCAGTCCCCATCATGGCAGCCGAGCATCTGCTCGTTTTCGGTTTCGTCGAGGCTGCCGTCACCGGTCTGGTAGTCGCCTACCTGCAGAGAGTGGAACCCGGGCTCCTGCCGGCGGCTGTCCAGGACGGGAGATCGGAGATTGGGAAGACTCCCGCACGGCGTCTGGCGCTTCTCATCGGCCTGCTCATCCTCCTCTCCCCTCTCGGGCTTTACCTGCCCGCGAAGTTCGCATCTGACACTGCCTGGGGCGAATGGAGCAGCGAGGAGCTTGCCAGAATCGCCGGCTACGTACCCAGTGGGCTGAAGCAGACTGAGTTTGTATGGACAGCGCCCATGCCCGACTACGCCGCTCCGGGCGCCGGGTCCGCTCCGCTGCACGTGCTGAGCGTTCACTATATCCTCGCGGCGATCGTGGGAATCGCGCTCCTGGTGGCCGTCTCCTATGGTCTGAAAACGCTGTTCTGGAGGCGCGGCGATGAGGGCAATCCCGCAATGGATGCACCCGTCAACAACGGCTGAGGATTGGCGATGCTCGCCGCTGCCTCGCGCTCGAAAAGCACGGACCGGGACAACGCGCAAGGCTGCAGGCGCATTTGCCCGGCTGCTAGCCGATATGATGTCCAACGAAGTGACGGCGGCGGCGGATGGCTTGCTGCAGCGCATCGATGCGAGGGTGAAGATCGTCATTATGCTCGCCATGGTCGTCACGGCAACGCTGCTGCACAGCCTAAGCGCCCTCACGATGCTCTACGCCGTTGCCATTCTGCTGGCCGCGCTGTCTCGTATCCCGCTCAGGAAGCTCGCCCGCATCTGGATCATTGCCCCATTGTTCTCGGCTGCGATACTCCTTCCGGCAGTGCTGAACGTTGTCACGCCCGGCAGGCCAGTCCTGACCTTGCACGCTTCCGACCCGCTGATCACTGTAACCGACGCCGGGCTGGTCGTTGCAAGCCGCATGGTCCTGCGAGTGGCGACATGTGTATCGCTGGTATTGCTGCTCACCGCGACCACGCGCACCCGGAGGCTGTTCAAGGCGCTCAGATCGCTCGGGGTCCCCGTCATCTTCGTGATGCTTCTCAGCATGATGGAACGCTACATCTGGGTGCTTGCGCGGGCAGCCGAGGAGGTCCACCTTGCCAAGCTCAGCCGCTCGATCACCAGCGGCAGCACTCGTGAGGAGCAGGCATGGGTTGCGGCCGGAATGGGATCGCTGTTTCGTCGGACACGAAGACTCGGGAACGAAGTCTACCTCGCCATGATCTCGCGGGGCTACACCGGAGAGGTGCACCTGCTGAAGTGAAGGTCTACTCAGTTGACAACCTCACCTTCTCCTACCCGGGGTGCGGGCCAAGCCTCTGCGATATCAGCCTGGAGGTCCGGCAGGGCGAGCGTGTGGCCCTGATCGGCGCGAACGGCAGCGGCAAGTCCACGCTGCTGCACCTGCTTGACGGCCTCTACTTCCCCCAAGCGGGATCGATCACCGTAATGAGCCAACCGCTCACGGACGAAGCTGTCGAGACGCCTCCGTTCGGCCCGCGCTTCCGCAAGGAGGTCGGATTCCTCTTCCAGAACTCCGATGCTCAGCTCTTCTGCCCGACCGTGGAGGAGGAGCTTGCGTTCGCGCCACTGCAGCTCAGATGGCCGAGGACGCAGATCGAGGAGCGCATATCCGAGACACTGGAACTGCTGGAGATCACGCACCTTCGCGACCGGACTCCGCAGGCTCTCAGCTCAGGCGAGAAGAAGCGGGTAGCGCTGGCGTCGGTGCTGATCGTGGGACCGTCGGTACTGCTCCTGGACGAACCCACCGCCGGGCTCGACCCTCGCAGCCAATCGATCCTGCTCGAGATCCTCTATGCCCTGCATCAGGCCGGTATGACCATCATCACCGCCACGCACGAGCTCGGGCTGCTCGCACATCTGGCGGACCGGGCGATCGTGCTCAGCGAGGAACACCGGATCGCGGCGGATGCTCCAGTTGCCGAAATCCTCACCAACACGGATTTGCTGCTCTCGGTCAACCTCATACACGCGCACTCGCATTCCCACGGTGGAGTTGTCCACAGCCATCCGCACGAGCATCCTTTCCCGCTCGACCACGACCACGATCATCAGCCCTGAGCAAACGTGAAACAACTATTGCGGGCTAAAAAACAGACGTGGTATAATTTACTTTGCGTCATTTGGCGCCGGTACAGCTTACTCGTGTAAGGTACCATATTTCGGAGGTTTTTAGTGGCTGAGAGAGGCAAGCTTAGTAAGACTGCGCGAGCTTCCACCCACTTTGGCAAGGGTGCGACGCATAAGGTAGTCGTTGAGAATGACAGCTCCAGAGGGAAGGTTTTCACCGAAGTCAAGAAGCTCCTGGGAGAGGCTAAGATCGGCTTCCAGAACCTGAGCTCCGGGCACCCGATTATCATCAACAAGGGCCAGTTCGCCGAAGCTATGGCGGTCATAAAGCCCGCGCTGGTTGACGGAGAATCGGGCCGTTATATCGTGCAGAGCGAGGAACCAACACAGGTCGTTCTTATCGAGAACACCAACAAGGAACCGGCCAAGATGGTCGTGAAGGAGAGCCCGTTCTCCTGGTACGCCGCTAGCGCGTAGTTCGTACGTCGGCCGCTGCTTCGACCTATGCGGCTCCGGCGCGTTTCCAGCTTCTGCAAGCTTCAAAAAGAAGAAGGCCCCTCCCGATATGGGAAGGGCCTTTTGCTTTCTGACGGCGGCGTCGCTACGTGGCGTAGCGGCGTGCACCGACAAGGTACTTCGCGTAGCTGGGCGAGTTAAGCCGATCGATGCGGACGCCACGGCGCGGGTTAGCGGCATGTATGAACTTGCCGCCGCCTATGTACATCCCCACGTGGCTGACGTAGCCCTTCATCATATCGAAGAAGACCAGGTCGCCCGCTCGCAGGGCTTTACCCGCGACCTTCACGCCCTTCTTGAACTGCTCCCTGGCAGTCCTCGGCAGCTTGATGCCCATCTTGTTATAGACGTAGCGCACGAAGCCTGAGCAATCGAACGCCTTCGGCGTCGTTCCGCCCCATTTATAGGGTGTCCCCAAATACTGGGTCGCAATGTCGCAGACGGCGTTCGCTATCCGCGGGATGATGTTCTCCACGCTAGGCGCGGCGGCAACAGCCGGCGCAAGACGCGGCGCGGGATCATTCTGGTGCAACTGGACGATGAGTTCCATCGTCGGCTGGTTGTCGTCTGCTGTTGTGGAATCAGTCGGAGTGGCGGCGGGGTCGGCCGCACACAAGTTAGTCGTTGCCATAAGCACGCAAAGGGCTATGGCGGGCGCAACTGCGGTGAACGCATTGCGTTTAACCAAGGCAATTCCTCCCGGTTTGGATTCCTTGCCCACCACGCCTGTCGGGCATCCGGGGCCCATTGCCGGCTAGAGTTTGCCGGTCGGCGTCACTTCCTCTTTTCTCCAGGCGCTGTCCCCCTACGGCAGAGCCTGCTGCAAACACAAGAGCTATGGTAACACACAATTTGGCTGAAGTAAAGTCATTAGTTGTTAAATAACTGTGCGGCCGCCGGCTTGCACTCACATGTATTGGAGCGTTCCCAAACCCCTGATCGTCCGGGGGATTCCTTCCCCGGACGCCGGTGTTGGGGGATTCCGCCGGTGCCTGCGACTGAAGTCGAGGCAACATGGCACGAAGTCCCCCTGCGGGGACTGGGGAAGGGCCTCCGAAACGCGAATGGCGCGGATGGTGGGCGAATTGCGCGAATGGGAAGGGGAGGCGGTGAGGCGCCAATGGCGCCGATGGGAAGGGAGTGGTGATCTGACGGCTGTGTGGTTGTCCTTTGGGGTAGAAAGCCTCTCGAAGCAGCGAAATGTGGCAGTCCGCCGGGGAGAGAGGAGCCCCCGGCGGACCCAGTATCGAGTTGCAAGAGGCCCTGTTCTAAACGTCTGGCCAGATTGCGGTTCAGTATGCGGCCTCTCCGCGAACGGAGACTTCGAGGTCCGGATTGGGAGCAGGTGCGATGAGCTTCGACCGCCGGATGTCCAGGTGGTTGAGTGCGGACGCAACGAAGCAGGGCTACACATGGCAACCCAGTGACAGAGACTGAAGTGTGTATTTTTGGTCGTGCTTCTTGATGCTCAGCACCAAGAATTCTTCGTTGTTCGCCGGACTCAATGGCGCTCCCGCCACCAAATCACCTAATTATAGCAGGTGTGCGACAGCCAAGTCAACAATTGGGTGTCATCAGGTCAGCAGCCGCGCGAGCGGCGTTCGCTGGGGAGAGTGGCGCGGGAGTCTCCTTTCCGTGCTTCCGCACATCCGGTCTCGACAACCGAAAGGATACTCCCTTTGCAATTTGCACACTCGGATGGTACACAACTGCCGCTGGCCGCTCGTTTGACTCTCCCCTCCTTCCGGTGATATAATACGCTTGGGGAACAGGCTGGCGATGGGATCCTGAAACAAGTTCAGGATGATGAGCGTTCGCCGGCTTTTTCTGTACCTGCTGAATTAGTTACTGCATGAACCAGATTTATACGGAGTCGAGCTTGAGGGGTCGGATTGACAGAATTCTTCCCCGAGTGGCGAAACCCGCGAGATATATGGGCGGCGAGCTTAACTCGATTAAGAAGCCGCCCGAGGAAGTAAGCGTAAGGATTGCGCTTGCCTTTCCGGATGTCTACGAAGTAGGCATGTCCAACCTGGGTCTGAGGATTCTCTACTCGGTTCTCAACAAAGAGCCCGGAGTTGCGGCCGAACGTACCTTTGCGCCCGCTTCCGATATGGAAGAGGAGATGCGGCGTGCGTCCATACCCCTCTTCTCGCTGGAAACCTCGTCGCCCGTGAGGGACTTTGACCTCGTAGGTTTTTCACTCGCCTACGAAATGGCCTACACGGCCGTCCTCAACATGCTCGACCTTGCGTCCATTCCCGTCCTCGCGTCCGATCGTACCGACGCAGACCCGATCGTAATTGCCGGAGGACACTGCACCACCAACCCGGAGCCGATGGCGGACTTCATCGATGCGTTCGTTGTTGGTGATGGGGAGGAGGCGGTGGTCGAAATTGCCCGGGCAGTGGAGAGTGCAGAGTGGAGAGCGAAAAGAGGAAAAGCAGATTCCTCGCAAGCTCGGAATGACGTGCTCGCACTGCTTGCGGCGATTGATGGGGTGTATGTGCCCTCGCCGGCGGAGAGTCGAGAAGCAGATTCCTCGCAAGCTCGGAATGACGTGGTCAGGGCCAGAGTGGTTCGGGATTTGGAGGCGGCGCCGTTTCCGGAGAGCCTGATCGTGCCGTATACCGAGGCGGTGCATGACCGGGTGGCGCTGGAGATTATGCGGGGCTGCACCAGAGGCTGCAGGTTCTGCCAGGCGGGGATGATAACCCGGCCGGTTCGGGAGCGCTCGATGGATAAGCTCCTCGAACAGGCCCGGACGCTCCTTGACAATACTGGATATGAAGAGATCGCACTGACTTCGCTTTCGAGCGCCGACCACTCGCAGATCGACGACCTCGTGCGCGCGCTGATGGATGAGCACGAACGGAATAAGGTCGGGATATCGCTGCCGAGCCTGCGTGCAGATGCAAAATGCGTTCAGTTGGCGGCGGAGATTCAGAGGGTGCGAAAGAGCGGCCTTACATTCGCTCCGGAGGCCGGCACCCAGCGGCTGCGCGATGTGATCAACAAGAACGTGACTGAGGAGGACCTCCTCGCTGCGGTCGAGGCGGCGGTCGAGCACGGTTGGAAGCGGGTCAAGCTCTATTTCATGATCGGGCTGCCGACCGAGACCGATGAGGACATCCAGGGGATCGCCGATCTGGTGTGGAAGGTGATCGGGGTTGGGCGCGAGCATAGGGTGTCGCTTGCGGTGAGTGTTACGATCTCGCCGTTTGTGCCGAAGCCGCAGACTCCGTTCCAGTGGCGCGGGATGGCGTCGATTGAGGAGCTTGAGCGCAGGATTGCGATGCTGCGTCCGCTGCTACCGCGCAAGAACGTGAACCTGAGCTGGCACGATCCGAAGTGCAGCAGGGTCGAGGCGGCGCTGGCAAGAGGAGACCGGTCGCTCGGAAGGGTGATCTACGAGGCGTGGAGGCATACCCCCCCTACACCCCCCCTTGCTAAGGGGGGGACGGCGGGGGGTTCTCCGCAGGACAGGGTCGATAACGATAGGTGGGCGGCGGCTTTTGAGGCGGCGGGAGTGGATATCGCAAGCTATGCGAATGCGGATATCCCGAGGGATGCCGCGCTGCCCTGGGACCACATAGATGTCGGCGTCTCGAAGAAGTTCCTTGCGCGCGAGGATGCGAAGGCGGATGAGGGCAAGTCTACGCCGGATTGCAGAAATGGTTTGTGCTCCGGGTGCGGGGTGGCGTGTAGTGGAGAGAAGGGAAGGGAACCCCTCCCCAGCCCTCCCCTGGAAAGAGAGGGAGCAGATCGAGCTGCTCTCAACTCTCAACTCTCAACTCTCAACTCCGTTCCAGTGCTGTTTACGTTTGGGAAGACGGCTGAGTTGAAGTGGCTCGGACACCTGGATATGATGCGGGTGTTCGAGCGGGCGGTTCGGATGAGCGGGGTCGAGGTCGCCTATACGCAGGGGTTCAACCCGCGGGTGAAGATGTCGATCGCGTCCGCGCTGCCGCTGGGCGCAACAGCGGACAATGAACTTGTGACCATTCATCTGGCCGGCAATGTGGACCCAAAGGATGCGCTGATTCGTCTTAATAAGCGGCTTCCGGAAGGGCTCAAGCTCACTTCCGCGCGGGTGCTCAATCGGGCGAGGGAGCTTTCGGTCTACGCGAGTGAGTTCGTTGTCGAATGCGGGATGCAGAATGCCGAATCCGACATGGCGGAGCTGCGGGCGGCGGTTGATGAGTTGCTGGCCCGGGAGCGTATTCCGTGGGTGCGGGAGTCCGGCGGGAAGCGGCGCGAGGTTGACTTGAGGCCGGGAATCGCGCGATTGCAGGTTGACGAGGGGACGTCGGCGCAGCTTAGGATGGTGGTGGAGCATCGGGAGTTTACGGTGAAGCCGAGCGAGGTTGTTGCGCTGCTTGCGGAACGCGTACCGGGACTTGAGGCGATTTCGGTGCACAGGGAGCGTCTGATAGTCTGATGGTGCAGAGTTGGAAGTGGAGGGCCTGCCGGGCTTTGGACTTTCAGCTTTGAACATCTCAACTTTCAGCTAAAACCAGACAGAAAGGAGGTGATAAGTTGTCAAAAGAGATTATCGTGAACGTGGATACTCGCGAGACCCGGGTTGCGCTGATCGAGGCCGGGAAGCTTGTGGAACTGAACGTCGAGCGTGAGGAGCGCGTAGTCGGAAGCATCTACAAGTGCAAGGTAGCGAACGTGCTTGCGGGAATGGATGCGGCTTTCGTGGACATAGGTCTGGAGCGCAACGCATTCCTGTATGTCGCGGACGTGCTGCCCGAGATGGACGACGAGATGCCCTCCGCGCGCAAAGAACCGGCGCGGCACGTGCGGATCAAGGACGTCCTCAAGGTGGGCCAGGAAGTTTTGGTTCAAGTCGTAAAGGGACCTCGCGGCACAAAGGGCGCGCGCGTATCCACAAGGATCTCGCTGCCGGGGCGCTATCTGGTTCTTATGCCCGAGTCCGACAACCTCGGGGTGTCACGCAAGATCGATACCGACGGCGAACGTGACCGCCTGAAGAAGATCGGCGATGCAATCCGTCCCCTTGGGTTCGGTATGATCATTCGAACCGAGGCGGAAGGACGGAGCGAAGCGGAACTACGTAAGGATCTTGAGTTCCTACTGAGAATGTGGAGCCAAATCCAAGAGAAAGCTACCAAGATTTCTGCACCTGGACTGGTGCATCAGGACTTGAGCCTGATCTACAAAACGATCCGCGATGTTTTTAGCTCCGAAGTCAGCCAGATGATCATCGACTCGCCCGTGGACTACGAAAAGGCGTTGGAGTTGATCGACTTGATGATGCCGAAGATGCGGTCCAGGCTTGTGCTGTATGATGAGCCCGAGCCGATATTCGAGCGCTTCTCGATCGAAAGCGAGATAGAGAGCCTGCTCCGGAGGAAGGTGTGGCTCAAGTCCGGCGGTCACCTGACCATCGACTCGACTGAAGCCCTCACGACGATAGACGTCAACACGGGCAAGTTCATCGGCTCGACCAGCCTGTCGGACACGATCCTGAAGACCAACCTGGACGCCATCGGCGAGATCTGCCGGCAGCTCAGACTGCGCGACATAGGCGGGATCATCGTGATCGATTTCATCGATATGGTCAATGCCAAGGACCGCGCCAAGGTCGTGAGCGCGCTCGAAAAGGAACTGCGGCACGACCGGACCCGGACAAAGATCTCGCACATCAGCCCGCTCGGGCTAATCGAGATGACGCGCAAGCGGACCGGCGAGACGCTGACGGAGATCGTGACCGAGCCGTGCCCGTATTGCCAGGGCCGCGGCCGCGTAGAGAGCGCTGAGACGGTTAGCCTCGCAATCGAGCGCGAGCTTAGGAAGCTGTGCTCGACTACGGATGATGAGGCGTTCGTTGTGAACGCGCATCCCGAGGTGGCGTTCCACCTGATAGGCAGCGGCGGCGAGGTGATCGACGAGATCGAGCGCCGGATGCGACGGGCAATGTATGTGCGTTCCAACGAGGCGCTGCACATCGAAAAGTATGAGATAGTGCCGGGCGACCTGCAGGAGATGGAGCGGCATATGCTGCCGTGGAAGAAGGGCGAGACGATCGATTGCCAGGTCGTGCGGAATCCGTTCTCGGTACTGCCGAGGGCGAGCGCATGGCTGGATGGTTACCTGGTCGAGCTTGAAAACGGCGGCAAGTATGTAGGCCGCCGGGTGAAGGCGAAGCTGGGGGATATCCACAGGTCGTATGCGTTCGGCGAGGTGCTCCCGTCCGGCAAGGCCGAGAAGGGGCATTAGCCGGAAGGAACCTAACAGCGAATGACACAGAGCCCGCGGTGGCTGGACTGCCGCGGGCTTTCTTGCTGGGATGTGCCCTGCGGTTGGATCCGCGGCAGCGAAGGCACGAAGTCGGGGATCAGGGGCAAGAATGCCCCGAGACGGGCGTCCGGGGTAGGAATCCCCCGGACGATCACGAAGGCGCTACACCCGATACTCGCCCTACCCACCCTGCGCTTTCAGCTCCCTTAAGCGCCTCAGCGATTCAACATTCCCCAGTCCCCGCAGGGGGACTTGTATCATGTTGCCTCGATTTCAACCGAAGGCCACCCGGCCGGTTTCAAGCGACAAAAAGGCCGGCGCGTCAGCACGCCGGCCTCTGTTTGCTCTGTTGGATGAACCCAACTTGCCCAGACTGGGAGCGGAAATGGTGACTACTTCTCTTCGTCCTCCATAACACCGACCTGGAGCTGGACGTCGGCGCGCTCTTCGATTCGTTCAACGTAGCCGTCCCTGATCCAGACGATGCGGTCGGAAATGTCGAGCATCTTGAGGTCGTGGGTGGCTGAGATAATGGTTACGTTGTTTTCCTTGTTGAGCTTCTTGAGCAGGTCGATGATCTCTTTGCCCGTCTTGAGGTCGAGGTTGCCGGTGGGCTCGTCGGCGAGGATGATCGACGGATTATTGGCAAGCGCCCTCGCGCAAGCAACACGCTGCTGCTGGCCGCCGGAAAGCTCGGTCGGCTTGTGGTTATACCGGTCGCCGAGGCCGACCATCTTGAGCAGTTCCATCCCTCGCTCGATACCTTCGTCCTGCGGCACTCCGGCGAAAACCATCGGCAGCGTCACGTTCTCCAGCGCCGTCATAACCGGGATGAGGTTGAAGCTCTGGAAGATGTAGCCGATGGTGCGGCAGCGCAGGTAGGCGAGTTCCTGCGCATCGAGCTGGGCCATGTCCACGTCGTTAATGAACACGGTGCCCCGCGTGGGCTTGTCGAGCCCTCCGACCATGTTGAACAGGGTCGATTTGCCGGATCCCGACGGTCCCATTATCGATATGTACTCACCGCGGTAGATGTCGAGCTGAATGCCCTTCAGCGCCTGAAGGGTCTGCCCGCCCATCGTGAACTCCTTAATCAGGTCCTTGGTGCGTACAACGTATTCTTTCTTCTCCATTGTGCTCATTAAGCCACCCCTGTTGGGATTTACTATATACGATTGCGATGTCTAGATCTCTGATCGCAGGGCCATTGCCGCGGGCATCTTGGCCGCACGGATTGCCGGCGCGACAGTTGCGACCAGCGTCAGGAACATCCCAGCGAACATACAGAACAGCAGCGTCAACAGCACCTGCCAGGGGCTGATGGTCGCAACAACATCCCAGCCCTTGGATGTCCCGGCGATGAGGATCATTGACACAAAGCCGAGCACCCACCCCAGGGCCGACGCGCATATACCCAGCATGCTCGACTCGAGCATGAACAACAATACAACGAAGCTGTCCAGAGCGCCAAGGCACTTCATAGTGCCGATCTCCTTGAAGCGCTCGGTGACCGCCATCAGCATGCTATTCGTGATTCCGACCGTGCAGACCAGAAGCGACATCGCCACCAACCACAGCATCCGGTAGTAGGTGTTGCGGTCCGGCACAAGCACGTAGTCACCGCTCGCCATCATCGTCTTGCCGGCTTGCACTCTGTCCTTAATGAAGTTGGCCTGAATCTTGCGGCCATTCATATTGACTACCATAACCTGGGCGAGGTCCGCGGTTTTGCCTGTCGGGCCCTTGCCCTCCTCGAGCACTTCATCGAGGCTCTTCGCGCACTTCTTGCCGAGTTCGCTGATGGTCTTCTCGTCCACGGTATTGAAGATGGCATAGCGCTTGACGCGGGCCTTCCAGATCTTGATCCAGGTCGGATGCCTCTTGATGGCCTCGTTCAGCGCGCTGCCCTTGAATGCCTTGCCGCTTCCCGCCAGCATCCTGGCGATTGAAGCAGGGATGCCCGCGCGCTCGGCATCAGCAAGGCTGATGTCCTGATCGAGCGCGGTGGCCAGGTAGATCGGCTTCACTCCCTCGGAGTCCTCGCGGAGGATGTCGACCATGTCAGCGCCCCTGAAGGTGGGGAAGCTCCTGGCCATCTTCTCCATATCACGGCGCTTGAAACCGGCCTTGACCGCGTCCTCAACCTTAACATCCTTGCCATCGGCAAGAGCGGCATAGACGGGCAGTCGCTTGCGGAGGTCACGGACCGCTTTCGACTCGTTCCATGAGTCGACATCGCTGTTCAGCACGGTATTCAGCACGGTGCCGCGGAAGAAACCCGGTTTGGGCGGCGGCGGGCCTGCTGGGGCGGCCGAAGCAGCGGAGTCAGCGCCCGCGGCGGGAGCAGCCGCGGGAGTCTCGGGCTCGGCCGGCGGCACAGCAAGCACCTTGTCGATAAGATCACGCGGAAGGCCGAGTTTCAGCGCCTCCGCGGGGCTGATGTCTCTGTTCAGAGCGGTCGCAAGGCAGATGGGATTGGTCCTGGCGGCGTTCTTCTTGATCCGGGCGAGCAAATCGGAGCCCTTGACCGTAGCTCCCAGCACGACGGCCTTGTTCACCAATGCTTTGGGAATACCGGCCTTCACGGCAGCGCCAACCGGAATGTCCTTACCGCCCAGAATATCCACATACAGCGGCAAGTCCTTTTCGAGGGGCTGAAGCCCCTTCCATTCCTCCTCGACGCGCGCGAGGTTCTTGATCGCTCTTGCTTCCTGGACCTTGCCCTGCACAATGCCGGTGAGGTTGAAGTTGCCGGGGGTTGCTTTGACCTTCTGCAGAACGGCATCGGGTATGCCTGCAGCCAGCCCGTCAGCCATCGGCAGCGGCTTATAGACCTCGAAATCGCCGGGGCCGTTGACCTGGCCATCGAGCCTGATCAGGCCCGCGTCGACCTTGGGCGCCACCGGCCACTGCATCAGCATCTGTGTAAGCACCGTCGCCAGGAATGCGATGCCCAGGAAAATGCCGCCAGCCGTGACCATAGACCGCCAGAAGCGGATCCTGAGGCTGTTCATACTGATCTTCAAAGCACGCGCCAGCGGGAGCTGAGCTTGCCTTCCCACGGCGGACTTACTTGCGCTTCTTGTTGCCACTCTTCTTGCCTCCCGCGGACATAAGGCCGATAAGGTTCTTCTTCGCAAGCATCTGCAGGAACATCGTCACGGACGCCTCTGCTTCCCTGCGAGTGAGCTTGTATTCTTTGGACACTCCGAGCACGACGGCGTTGATGTCGCGCTGGCCGTCGCAGAGCTCCCAGACATACGAACCGACCTCGTCCAAACCCACCTGCCGGGAATCCGGCAGCTCTTTGGCCATTCTGACGGCCCTAATGATTGCTTTGACTGCTCTGGCGGTCTTGTCATCCCGCATCGGAACCTGCAGGGTGACCTCGCCCGTCTCTTCGTGCTCCCACTTCACTAGTGGATGCCGCACGGGCACGATGGCCAGAGCCTCTTTTCTGTCGATCTTGGGCTTGCGCCCAACGAACGGGACGTATTGTCTTATGGTGTCGCTTATTGCCATTTGCGATTTTACGGTCTTGACTACAGATTGGTCGGTTCGCCCCTCGGCCCGGCGTCCGTTGCGCCTGGAGCAGGAAAAGCAGATTCCTCGCTCCGCTCGGAATGACGGAGTGAATAACCCCGCTCCGGCCCTCTCCACGTTGGGGAGAAGGCTCCGGATCCTATCCCGGCCCTCCCCACTTTGGGAGAGGGGCATGTGTTAGTGGCACTTGATCAGAGTGCGGATCCTTTCGGCGATCTCCTCGCCCTCCGAATGGTTCGCGCGGACGCTGTAGAGGCGGTTAGAGCCCTCACAGTGCCACACGAAACCGGTAAGCATTCCCGGGTGCGGGTGCAGGGTGAGCGAATATGCCGCTGCCTTGATCATCTGCACGATCCCGTGCCGGCGCCCGTCCAACCTCATTCCTTCGTGCCCGGCGGTCGATTCGGGTGTAAACGCAGCCCTGTAGCCCTTAACATCGGGCATGGCGTCCTTGCGGTACCACTCCTCAATCGTGTCCTTGCCGACAAGGGTGCTCGCAAGCCCCCAACGCTCGACTACGATGGTCCTCGGGCCCTTACGGAAGTTCAGAGCGAGATACCCGGACATGAGGGTCTGTTTCGAGATAACATAACCCGGCGGGACCGCGAAGTCCAGTCCATACAGCGCCCACTCGATCCATCCATCCTCACGGTGGTCTCGCATCGAGTCCAGCATGTCGGACGCGATCCTGGCGACGTTCTCGTCCCTCGTTGAGATCACCTGGCCAATCATGATCCGGTCGCACTCGGGACAGTAGACCATTCGGCCCTGCCCGAGCCTATCGGACCGCCACAGGAACCTCACGACGTTCTCGCCGTCCTCTTTAAGTTCCTTGGTGAACTTGGCCCGTTTCTTCTTGACCGACTTCTCAATGTTCGATAGGAACTGACGCGCCTTGACAATAAGGTCTGGCTTCTTGCCTGACGCGGATTCCCATTTCACTTCCAGCGCCGATGCTATGGGGCTGTCCACGCGGAAGTAGCCCTTTCTCGCATCTCCACTGACCCCGACCAGACTCCAATCCGGCGGAGTGTCAACGATTATTCCATGCCACCCAACGGGGGCGGTTTTTTCGGCCATGTGTTAGTTCTCAGTCATCAGTTGTCAGTTGTCAGTTTCAATTCAACCACGGGCGCCAGCATGAGCGCAAGGAAGAGAGCTCTGGGAATGACACACTCCGGCACTCCCCACCTTGGGGAGGGAGCAAATCGCTCTCACTGATGACTGACGTTCGATAACTGATTAGTCTATATGGATCCTGAATAGAGTTCAGGATGGCGGTGTCCGCCATAAGGCCGCTAGAACGGCAGGTAGTTCACTGACTTGGTGATGAGGGCCAGAGCAATGCCGCTCATAGCGGTAAGGCCCGTGCCGCAGCCGAATCCGGCGGCAAGCACCGGGGCATACTGCCCCCACCTGACTTCACCGAACCGCTTGCGGAAGTAGTATCTGCCCAGACACGCTCCCGCGAACATCGGGACCGTGTTCATCGGCGCGCCCTGGATGCCTCCCATAAGCCCGTAGAAGAACAATATCGGCAGCTTGAACAAGCTGGAAACAGCGAATAGCGCGAGGGTCCCGACGCCGGCGCCAACCACAACGCTTGGCCGAATTGCTCGGAACAGCCAGTTGTCGGCAAGGTTCTGCTTGTTAGCCGTCCACCAAATGGAACCCATCGTCGCGTTGACCGGCCAGATCTTCTGGATGAACGGATACTGCGAAGACGGGATCGGGCTCGTCTTCCAGAAGAAGCTCCAGAAGACAAAGCTGGCGGGCAGGATGATGATGAACTTGAGAAACTCCGCTTTGATGATATTGCGGAAGTTGATTCCGACCAGTTCCAGCTCGCGGAAGAACTGAGCCTGACTTCCGAGGTCGTGCATCGGCATCGGCATGAACCAAACGTCGGAGCCTTTGTAACCCGATTTGATGATGGTGGCCTCGCGGAGATATGGGAAGCCAACACCGGAACCGGTGAGACCGATCAATCGACCGGAAATATAGGAGATAACCGGGGTATACAGCAGACCGTAGGCCAGCAGAATCCACAGCGGGAAGTCCGGCACCAGGTAGTGCGACATTCCTATCTGCGCGCAGATGGCGATCAGGAATATGAACAGCGACATCTTGATCGACCAGTCGCCCCTGCCCTCAGGAACCGTGCGGCGCAACGTCGGCCGGGCGGCCGTGCGGCCCGCCTTGATAACGCCATGCAGAACGCTGCCCAGACCAATAAGTCCGACGCCCAATGCGGTACCGATACCGACGCTCATCCAGAAGTCGATAGTCGTGGACATCTGCGTCTGCAGATACGGAGTCCCCAGCGTGTAGTCCGGGAATAGGCCCATCTGGTAGAGAATCGGGTTCAAACCGATCTGGCAGACAACGGAACTGATGAACTGCCCCAGCAGGATCGGGAACGGAATGACGAACCCGACGATCACCTGCCCGATATCACCGGACAGCGCCGACCAAGCGGCAGGAAGTACGTGCTCCGTGTTGGACGTGAAATCGATGAAGGGGATCGGTATAAGCTGAACCGGCTTGGGGAAGATAACACCCGTAACAACCGGTATGAAGACATAGATCAAGCCGAATATGAGGCCGATGACGGTGCCCGTGGAGAACACCTGCCATCTCCAGGACTCCTCCTTGGTCCCCGCTTCCGCAAGGGCCGTAACACCGGCCGCGGCGATGGGCGCCATAGGGAACGGCAGCCGCTCCACGTCCGACGTGATCCGAAACACGGCATATCCGCCGCCGATTCGTATGAGCGTGCCAACGATCTCGTTGAAAACCATCAGGACGATGGGGAAGACCCACGCGTGGCTGATGAATGTCCTCTGCGCGAGGCAGGGATCGTTTGCGTGAGGCACGACCCAGCTCGGGATCAGCTTGGTGAGTTCGCCGATCTGAGGACATTGGACGAGGTATTGGTTCCATATAAGCCCGTGGAAACCACCGTTAGCCGCACCGGCGATACCTCCCGCGATGTACATCAGCATGTAGATCTCCTGCCGTTTGAGCGGCTGGAACGATCTACGAGCGAGTTCCGCGAATAGCACAACCGTAACCCACGAGGCGGCGCCTCCAAGACCTCCGCCCGCTACCAGGCCGAGGTACATCGCGCCCGGCATCATGATGAGGCCGACGAAAACGGCCCCGATAACGGTCCTTACAGTGAACCCGTTGTCGAATTGCTGCTTCTGGACGTCGTCCCCGGAGACTTCCTCCAGTTGTTCTCGCGCTTTTTCTATGTCTTGTATCTCAGCCAATGAACTAGCCCTCGCAGGACATTTGCGATTTACGATCTACGTTTTTCATGCAGGCGATATGCCGGCCCTCAGTCCGGCCCTCCCCCATCGGGAGAGACGAGCGGAAGGACCCACCCCCCAGCCGTCCCCACCCTGGGAAGGGCAATTCGGCCGCTAGGCCGGGGTAGGTTCTGCGCCGGCGGCGCCTACGGCGTCGCTGACGGTACCCTCCGCGGCCGCAACCAGGTACTTTTCTCTCTCCTCAACGCGCAGCGTTCTCCAGATCAGGAACTGCTTGCGCAAGGTGTTGAGGAACCGCCTGTTAACACGTTTCCAGTTGGATATGTCACCGCTTTCGCGGGTGATCCTAAGGTTGACTTCGAAGACGTCTTCCATGTCCGTCGGCTCAGTCGAGAGACACACTGTCTGGCTAACGCCCAGATCAAACGGCGCAAGCCAGGCCTTGCAACAGATCGTGTGCGCCTTGCCGTACTGCGTCTCCTTTTCGCCGGCCTGGACATCCTGCGTGACGAAGTCTCCGATCGAATACTCCTCGTAGGCCGCGAACCACTCCTGGAGGAACTGGTTCACGCCAGCAGCCTGAGCGCCCGTAACGGCGAACGGCAGCGTGATGTCCCAGTTGTCGCCGACAGGCTCGGGCACGCGCCACATGCGATCAATCGCAGGTGTGGCGACCTCAGAAGCCTTGCGCGCCGGATAGAGCGTGCTCAGCAACACGACCGCAACTACCACGAGGGTACTGGTCACGGCGGACATAGAGGAGAAGTTCAGGTAAAGGCCCGGCAGCCAGCCAGTGGTCGTCAGTATCTTGCTGATGGTCTGCCCGATGACGTAACCCGCCACGGCGCCAAGGTTCGCGTAGACCATCGATTCCGCGATAAACAGAACCGCGATATGGTTGGGCGCGAGGCCGATGGCGCTGAAGATGCCGATTTCCTTAACGCGCTCGAACACCGAACCAAGCATCGTATTCAGAACAATCAGGGCGGCGATCAGCACCGGAATAAACACGTTGCTGAAGCCCTTCGACGCACTGGAGCCGATGGATGAGTAGCGGTAGATCGAGTTGCCAACACCTGCGTAGAGGTTGAGACCCAGTCTCGGCATCAGGAAATCAAGCTGGTTCTGGACCTCCTGCGCGGTGGCATACTTGATGGCAATGGACTTGAGTTCGCCGCCCATCCCCTGCAGCGTCTCGAACGGGATTATGAAGCAGTTCGAGGGCTCGTGGTGGACGTATTCCCTGAAGCCCGCCTCCGCGGACGACGAGGACTGCTGGCTGGCGCTCTGTTTGCTCATCAAGATGAAGTCGACCGGCGTCGTGGGCTCGTTATCCAGGTCCTTGATCTTCTTGAAGATATCGTTCTTGATGATCGCTATAACCGTATATTGTGCTCCGCCGAAGGACACCTTGGCCTTACCAACGTCCGCGGGGGTGATTTCGAGTTTCTCGGCGATAGCGTCCGGGATGATCATTGAATACGGATCGACAGGCTCGTTAGTGCGCTTGCCGTTCTTGTAGCCGAACCATTCGCCGGCCAGGAACGCGCGCTTGTTGGAGCTGTTGTAATCCATAATCTCGGCTTCGTCCGGCATCATGCCCATCGCCGCGCGAGCGTCATAGCTGAGGTTGCCTCTCCGGAGCGTCAGGAATGATTGCTCACCCATCATGGTGCCGAAGAACCAGCCTCTGGGCGAGACCGGGTAGACCTTGCCGCGCTTGCCGGCGTTGCCGAACTCGTCCTTGAGGATTCGATACGCTACTTCCTGCTGGGTCTCCCACATAGCGCCGCGGATCATAATGCCGTCGTAGATGTGCGTATCAGCATCGCGTCGCGCCGGAACCTTGTTGAAGCGCAAGGTCGAGACAATCGACGTGAACGAGAGAACGGTAAAGGTCAGCAACACCAACGTCACGCATGTGAGCACCGTTCTTGCTTTTCGGCGGCGCATGTTCGAGATGCCTAGGGAGAACGCAGCGGCCGCGACGCTCATTCTGCCGATGTCGGCCTTGTGGATGCCGCTTACGGTGCGGTTGAACTGCTTGAGCTGCTCCTCGAACTTGCTGGTGACAATGAATATGACCAGGATGCTCAGCGCGAGCATGATGAACGCGATGAGAATGATGAACGAGTTGCCCAGCAGTTGGAAGGCCGGGTGCACGAAGTAGAAAACCGTGAAGATGACCGCGAATATCACGAAGAACGCGATGATCTGCTTCCAAAGCTGCGGGAACGCAAAGAACAGGCGCTCGATGAAGAACGCGAACGGAAGAATCAGGAACAGGTAGAAGATGACTCCGTTCACGACGTCCTGCGCGGTTCGGGTGACGTCAGGATACGCCCTCGCCTCGTAGCCCCAGGCCGCACGGCAGTAGGAGTCGAACACGCTGTAGTTGAGGCTGCCTCTCGCAGCATCGGCCTGGTCGAGAAGCCTGCGGGCGGTGTCGTGGAGACTGCGGAGACCCTCGTTGATGATGCCCTTGGACTCGAGGTTGCTCAACCGGAACTCGTCGAGCTTCCACATATCGTTGGCGACCTTGTAGGCCGTTTCGTCCAGCGTACCGCCATCACTGACGTCGTAGCCAATGCCCTCCGCATCGGGATACGGCTGGATGTAGATCTCCTTGGCGCCCGCGGGAAGAGGCTTGGTGAGCTGGATGTCACCGCTCAGCAGCGATGCGCCGTTGTAGGAACCGGACTTGGTGAACGAGCAGTAGTTGGTTCCGCTGCAGTCCTTGTCGGTAAACACGCCCTGCACGAAGCACTGCATCGGCAGGCTAGTGGACACAAACTGGGCCGGAGTCGCCTGGACGGGCGTCGCAAGGTTGGTCTTGATGTATACCGTCTTCGCCTTGGGCAACGTCGCCAACAGCGGGGCCGCGCTGCCAAGGGACTCGGTCTTGCCCGGTTTCAGATAATTGGTTCCGGTGCAGTTCTTGTTATCGTAGACGCCCTTGACGGGAACTTCGAGCGGATTGCCGCTGGTCCTGGCCTTGACCGCAACGTTAACCATGCCCGCCGGAATGATCTTACCGCTCTCGGTGCGGATGTAGACCTTGTCGAACCTGTTTACGGCCTTCAAGGTCGGGTGCCAGTTGCCCTCGTCATCCTTCCACTCAGGCTTGGTGGAGTCCACTTCGTATCTGATATCCGGGAAGTCCACGGGAACGCAGATGTCGGCGGTCCCGAGGCTGTCGGCGAGAGTCGCGTTGAGGTCCGGATGGTAGTAGTTCTTGCCCTTGCCGTCCGGCGTCAGGTAGACCGCCGTCGCTTTCACATACCACGGCTTGTCCACGGTTATGATCTTGAACGGCTTCGCCTTCATCAACCTGTCCGGAATGGCCTCGGCCTTGTGGGCGCGGACACGAACGTGTACGGTGTCAAGCTTCAGCGGATCGCCGGGTTTGAGAGGTTCGAATACGTGCCTGTCCAAGCTGATGATTCCAAGCGCAAGGCGTGAACGATCGGCCCCGGTGAGATCGGGCAGGTGGAAGTTTCTGGACTTGTTTTCGATGATCTTCGGCTCGCGGTAGACGCCCTCGATGGAGGTCTGCCAGTCGATGTTCTGCGGCAGCGCGCGCACATAACCGCCGGTGACTCTCGCGGGAATAACCTCGCCCTTGAGTGTCGAGTTGAGCAGCAGGAGCCGGTTGGCGGCAGGGCCGGCGCTCATTATCATCTTGAGCCGGATACGCTTGACGTCCGTGGACCGGCTAGCCTTCTGACCGCTCTTGACGGTATCCTCGGTAAAGACAACGGCCATGTCCTCTACATGCTGGCTGTCTTGGACGGCGACCGCCACGCCGAACTGCTTCGGTGCGGCGTTGGTGTCACCCTCGTAGATGCTCATTCCTCCCAGCGCCCTGAGCGACTGCGGGTCGATGAGGTCGTAGATGGACGTCGCCTTGCAGTTAAAGACGATGACCGGCCTATCGGCGTAAGCGGACGTAATCGGGAACGTGGTTGCGTAGAACTCGCCGTAGGAGCCCTGGTCCGGCGCGCAGATGATATCCCCGTTGACGGGATCGAGCTTGTAGGCGCCGATGGATGTGGTCCTCTGTCCGCCGTAAGCTGTCAGCGGAGCCACGCCGGGGATCTCAAAATAGCCCTGATCGCGGGAAGGGTTCCTGGCGTCGAAGACCGGAGTGGTTTTGTCAACTATGTTGGCGCGAACGCCCATCAGGGACTTGCGGCCGCTTCTGACAACAGCCAGGCAGTCCCCTACCCTGAGGTTCGGGACAAAGCTCTTGCGCGGGTCGTATTGGACGACGTTGCCGCTCAACCTGGCGAATCCGCCCTGCAAGCCCATCCGGGTGAACGCGCATGGTTCTGGCGACCCGAACTTGGTAATCGGCTTGTGCAGGACGTAGACCTGCTTGGTGCCCTCCGGCACAGCCTCGGCCAGCTTGATCGTGCCGTCAGCCTTGGCCGCGAGCTGCTTTTCGTTTCTCGGGTGATAGTAGCTCCGGCCCTTGCCGGTCTTGCTTCGCGTTACGGCCTGCACGTAGCCCAGGGTGAGCGGGTCTCTGACCTTGATGAGCTTAGGGCCGATGACATCAGCAACCATGACCTCTTCGTCCGAGGTTGAGTTGCTATCGTGGAACCACTGGTCTATGATGCAGCCCAGCATCTTGAGCTGGGTGGTAAGGTTGCCGATGTTGATCTTCTCTACGGTATCGAACGGCGTATCTACGAGTTGGCGGCCATCGTCGATGGAGACGAACGACACGCCTTTGCCGCCCGCGAGCGTGACGACCTCGCTATCCTGCGCGAATGCTCCGGGCACGAAATTGCGCCAGTGCTTGCCGCTGATGGGGTTGACGCCGTCGGCGAAGTGCGCTGCCCTGTCGGCGAAGAAACCGAGCGCGTCAGCTATGCGCTCGGAGTTCTCGCGGCTGCGGCCGGCGAGATCGGAGAACTTGCCCTGGATGTCTTCGCGGTAGTCGTAGAAGTATCCCTTGTAGAATATGCCGACGCCCTTGGTCTGGCTGGTAAGGTCCAGTCCCGCCCAGACGTAGAACTTGCGCGGATTGCTGGTGGGATCGAATCCCTTGCTCAGGCGCGCATATAGCGAGCCCGACGCGATCAGAGATGCAAGAACGAGTATGACAGGAATCGCTATAACTGCGGGGCGCTGCTCTCTGAATGCAACCAGTTTGCCCCAGATCAACTTGACGATAAGAAGCAGGATGGCCAGGAGAACAAGCGGGACGACTATGCTCATCACTGTTCTGCAGAGCCCGCCCGTGCATGGATACACCTTGCTAAGCCATAGCTGGAACCCACTCGGTGGGATGTAAGAGTCGATGTGCCTTTCGATGTAGGACCGCATACCGGCCAGGCCCTGGAAGTGGCCGCTGGTAGCGATGAACATGACGCTGCGCTTCGGCGCAAACTTCGGATCCTTATACAGGCGGGCGAGTTCAAGCAGCCCGGAGATGCCGCAGCTCGATTCCGCGCTCGGCGCCAGTGACGGAACGACAGACGTGCCATCATAGAACGAATGGAGCACTATCCACTGGTGTTTGAGTTTGGGATCGGTGCCCTCGATCTCGCCGACGATGTTCCTCGCCTCGACCTTCTCCCAAGGCATCTTGCAGAACACTCGTGCCTGGAGTTGGGGCCGCTTCACCGGCGGAATGCCGGCATTCTGCTTTTCGAGTTCGGCAAGCATCGCTCTTATCGCGGCGGCGTTCTTCTTGGAAATCCAGAACCGGGGCATGGAAACAGGGATGGCACTGAACTTGGCCTCGGCCTCGCCGCGCATCGTTGCGTCCGGTTCTACGAACAAAAGGACTCTAGCTCCAAGCCGGGGGGCGTTCAGCCACTCGGTGCCGGAGTTGAACTCAACCAGGGCCGCGCTGCCGCTCACTACCTTATCGTCGAAGTCGGGCAGCCGTCCGCTCTTGCCGTCGATCACGTGCACACTGAGCCCCTCAGGCGGGAGGTGGCTGGTGCGGACCAGGTTCGGCCAGAGCGCATGGATGGGGAAGGAACGACCGTTGATCTCTATACGTGATCCCTGGTCTATCGGGACAGTGACTTTGAACTTCTCCACCTTAACATTGGAGAGGCCGATGGACCTGAACTGCTTCTCAACATAGTCCGCTGCCTTCTCGCACCCGGGGTAGCCCACCAGGCGGGAAGGGTGTGACGAGAGCGCGTGGACGTCAGCCTTGACCCTCGCAGGATTGATGGCGGCGGCAATCGCTCTGTACCTATCCTTGACCGCAGGCTGGCAATCCGGCGTCGGCTCCGCGGGCGCCTCTACAGCCGTCGTGGGCCTTGCGGAGTCACTCCTGTGCTTGCTCCACGGCATCACATTCCACAGACACAGTACCAGGAATATGGCAACGATAAGAGCCAGGATTGCTATGTTAGAGGATCTGTATTTACTGATCGTCATGCTCCCTTCCCCTTCGCTGAGATGGAAAAGGATTCCGTCCGATGTGACTCGCTTCGATGGTAGCGCAGAAACATGCGGGAATCAAAAATCGACGTTGGATGGGTTGCCCGAAGTTGGAGACCGCCCACAGTCGGGAACCCGCGTGGATGCATTATAGCACAGCAATATCCAGCCACGCAATAAGGAAATTCAGCCGCTTCCAAGCTTGAGGAATGGGGGAAACGCGAGGATCCGGAAGGTGGACAGGAATGCCCGGGGGACGCCCGTCCGGGGTAGGAATCCCCCGGACGATCAGGTGGGCGGATGCCCGGGAACAACCATCAGCGGTAGGAACCGCCCGGACGATCAGGCGGCCGAGTGCTCGGGCGCAGATGTCCGGGGCAGGAATCCCCCGGACGATCAGTGGGCGAAAGACGATCGATCCTCTGTAGGGCCTACCTCTGCCGGAGGAGGTCTCTGTAGATCGGGTCAGTTTCGAGCATGACGCGGCGGACGGCGGAGCGGATGGAACCTACGCTGGTGTTGTCGTTGGGGTAGACGCGGTTGGTGAGCATGATCATATACGTGCCGGCGTACCTGTCGATCTCGATAGCCGTGCCGGTGTAGCCGGTGTGAGATATCGCGGTGACTTTCGGGCCCAGTTTCACTGACGCCGGGCGCGGGCGGCTGGTGGATATGCCCCATCCGAGCCCCCAGGCGTATTTCGGGTCGTCTGGGACAAGGTCCGTGAAGAACATATCGATAGTCTCCGGCTTCATAATCCTGCGCTGCCTGAATGGCCTCCGCGGACCGTAACGGCCGTTGGAGAGAAGCATGCTGCAGAACCGGGCCAGATCGTTCGCTGACGAGAACAACCCGGCGTTTCCGGGGCAGTGGTGGCCGTCCCGGTAGTAGAACGCGAGCGGATCGTGCACGATCCCCTGCCGGGATTCTGTGGTCGGAACGCAGCGTTTCTTCTGCTCATCCGATAGGTAGTAGCCCGTGTTGGTCATGCCTAGCGGCTCCCAGACGCGCTTGCGCAGAAGCTGCTCCTGGCTGGTCCCGGCGGCCTCCTCGTTAACGCGGGCGAGCGTCAGGAAGTTCAGGCACGCGTAGAGGTGGCCCTCGTTGGTCTTATACTTGAGAGGAAGAGAGGCGATGCAATCGATCAGCGCGTCCGCGTTCGACTGCCCCGGCTTCTTCATGCCGTCAGATCTCGCTGCGCTGGTGTAGGAGTTGAGTCCCGAGGTGTGAGTTGCGAGGTTTCTGACGGTGACGGACCGTCTGTCGTCGCGGTTCCAGGATGGAAGGTACTTGCACACGGGATCATCGAGGCGGAGTTTGCCGTCCTCCAGCAGCAATGCCAGTGCCGTGCCGGTGCCGACGGGCTTGGAGCATGAGGCAAGATCATAGGGCGAATCGAGCGTGACGGCCGGAGACGTGGGCTCGTAGGTGAATCGCCCGTATGCCCTGGCGAAGATGACCCGTTCAGCGGTGCCGATGACTATACAGCAACTCGGGGTCTTTCGCGCGGCTATTGCTGCCTGGACTGCGTCGTCGATTCGTTTGGCCGCCGCGTCGTCGATGACAGGTGCGGCAGCGGTGGGAACCACCAGGCACAGGAGTAGTGCGAGAATGCAGATGCGGTGTTTCATCGGGACCCCATTGTTGGCGCGTTCTAACAAACGCTTAGCCGCCGAAGCGGCGGACACCTGCGGGCTGCAGAGGCCGTACGAATGAATTCGCGGCAACGAAGGCAGAAAGTCGACCTACGTGGACTGGGAAGGGACAGTGCTCCTGGGGCGAGCTAGGACTTGCGCCAGGAGGCGTCGGGGAGGAACTTCTTGAGAGATGCTATTTCGTCGCGGAGTTCGGCGGCGCGCTCGAAGTCTAGGTCCTTGGCGGCTTTCTTCATCGCGCGCTCGGTTTCGGCGATGTGCTGGAGGAGTTCGTCCAAAGCCAGGGTTTCGGGTCTGGGACGGGATTGCACGTCGCGCCCATCGCGCGTGTCGAGCTTCTCAGTCTCGATGAGGTCGCGGATCGCTTTGGCGATGGTGGTGGGCGTGATGCCGTGCTGCTCGTTATACTCCACCTGGATCCTGCGGCGGCGGTTCGTTTCGTCGATGGCGCGGCGCATCGAGTCCGTGACGTTGTCCGCATATAGGATGACCTTACCCCCGACGTTGCGTGCCGCGCGCCCCATTGTCTGAATGAGAGAACGCTCGTCCCGCAGGAAGCCCTCCTTGTCAGCGTCCAACACCGCGACAAGCGACACCTCGGGCAAATCCAGCCCCTCGCGGAGGAGGTTGATACCCACAATGACGTCGTACACGCCGAGGCGCAGGTCGCGCAGGATCTCCGTGCGCTCCATCGTTTTCACTTCGCTGTGCAGGTAGTTGACCTTGATGCCAAGGTCGAGCAAGTACTCACTCAGGTCCTCCGCCATCTTCTTCGTGAGCGTCGTAACCAAGCAGCGCTCGCCGCGATCCGCACGCACCTTGATCTGGTCGATGAGGTCGTCGATCTGTCCCGCAGTCGGTTTGACCTCGACCTCAGGGTCAAGAAGACCGGTCGGGCGAATAAGCTGCTCCACCGTCTGTTTGCTCACCTTAGCCTCGTAAGGGCCGGGCGTAGCAGAGACGAATATGACCTGATTGATCAGCTTCTCGAACTCCTCGAACCTCAGCGGCCTGTTATCCAGCGCCGAGGGTAGCCGGAAGCCGTATTCGACCAGCGTTTCCTTCCGGCTGCGATCGCCCGCGTACATGCCGTGCAGCTGCGGGATGGTCTGATGGCTTTCGTCGATGAAGAGCAGGAAGTCCTCTGGGAAGTATTCGACCAGTGTGTGCGGGGTGCTGCCAGGCGCACGGCCGTCGATGATCCGCGAGTAATTCTCAATGCCGTTGCAGTAGCCAAGCTCCCGCATCATCTCCATATCAAAGCGGGTACGCTGCTGGATTCGTTGGGCCTCGAGGAGCCTGCCCTGCTTCTCGAAAAAGCGGACGCGTTCCTCCAGTTCCTGTTCGATCTCCGCCAGCGCACGCTCCAGGTTTTCACTCGAGGATACGAAATGGCTGGCGGGATAGACCGTGAGACTCTGCTGCGTGCCGAGGACCTCGCCCGTGAGAGGGTCGATCACGCTGATCTTCTCCACCTCGTCGCCGAAAAAGCCGATGCGAGTGATGACTTCCTCATCGACCGGCTGGATTTCGAGAACGTCACCGCGGACGCGGAACGTTCCTCGGCCAAGCGCAATATCATTGCGAGTAAACTGCATGTTGATCAGCTTGCGGAGGATCTCCTGACGCTCGTAGGTCTCGCCGACCTCCAGACTGAGGATCGTTTCCGAATAGCTTTCCTTGGAGCCGATGCCGTAGATGCAGCTTACGCTGGCGACGACGAGGACATCACGTCGCTCGATCACGGCCTGCGTGGCGGAGTGGCGGAGGCGGTCGATCTCGTCGTTGACGGAGGAGTCCTTTTCTATATAGGTATCCGTCTGAGGGATATAGGCCTCAGGGAGGTAGTAGTCGTAATAGCTGACGAAATACTCGACGGCGTTGTCCGGGAAGAACTCGCGGAACTCGGAACAGAGCTGAGCAGCCAGCGTCTTGTTGTGCGCGAGCACCAGGGTGGGTTTCTGCACCGCCTGTATCACGTTGGCCATCGTGAACGTCTTGCCCGACCCCGTTACCCCCAGGAGTGTCTGGGCCTTGTAGCCTGCCTTCACGCCCTCTACGAGTTTCTCTATCGCCTGCGGCTGATCGCCGGTTGGCTGGAAGTCGGCTCTGATCTTGAACTCGCGCATGTGTTCATGATAGAACGCATGTGCGGGGTGGTCAAGGTGAAGGGGACAGCTCGCCGGGGTGGTCAGCCAAGAGCCACCCCCCTCGATCCCCCCTTTGTAAGGGGGGAAGCCACTATTGCTCCCCATTGCGGCCATGGCGGGAAGCTCCAGTCAGTACCCTCCTCCGCCACGAGGGGAAGCTCTGGTTACTCCCCTCCTTACGAAGGAGGGGGTGGGGGAGGTTGTTTGGACTCCTGGTCGAATCTTGCGGAAAGGCGTGTTTCGCCAGGGCTAGTAGCGCAGAGGCGAGAACTCAAAGCGCATGCGCTGTTCGGCGGTTGACCAGATGAGGCTGAACTCCTGCCTGCCGATCGCCTTCGCCAGCGCGAATTGAATGTCCGGTGTGGCGCCGGTCCAGTAGTTGCCGAGCACCTGCAGCCTCCACGTCGGCGCGAGCAGGTAGTCGATGCTGGCGAACGTGTTGAACGTGTTCTCGGAGAGGCTCATCGTGGCGTTTGCAAACGCGCTCCACTTCTGATTCGGGTTCAGCATCAGGTTGAAGCTGAGCTGGTGCCCGCTGTAGCTGAAGTTGGGATCGAGCAGCGGGTTCATGATCAACTGCTGCTCTTGTCTTCTCTGCTTGTAGAACGTGTATGAGTAGTTCAAACCAGCCGAGCCTATGTGCCCGAACGATTTGGTCAATCCGGCAGTGCCGGTAATCGATGGTCCGGCGCGCATACCGAAGTTCTGGCTAGCACCCAGAGAAGTGTTGAGCATCCCGAGAGCGCCCAGCTTCGCAGGTCTGCTGTAGAGCTGCAAGCCAATGCCGCTCCCGAACTGCTGGAGGGTCTGCCGCGGGGCGTCCTGATCCCTGACATCCTTCCAGTCTCTGACATCCACCGAGAACTTGGTGTTGAACGAGTAGTTGAAGGCGCCGCCGAGGGCGGGTCTTGACCTGGTCTGCAGGTAGATGTCGCTCGCAAGAGACTTGGTGGTCGCAATCGCGCTGCTACCGGTGAACAGGCTGCTGGACCTTGTGTTGACCGACAGAGACCATGCCTTGAACCCGCGGGCGTAGCTCATGCTGCCGAAGAGACTGCGGTGGGACGGGAAATCCAGGTAGCTGTAGATCTGGGAGTTGTTTGCGAACTGAGTGCGGTTGGTCCACCTGGCGCCCCAATCGTCCGGAGACGTGATGCGGCTCAGCATAAACGTGCCTTCGGTTGTACCGGCGTAGTTGTAGTCCTGCTGAAGGTCGAGCTGCCATCCGGGCCTGTCTGAGTAGTAGCCCCAACTACCAGCATCACCACGCCTCAAGCGCAAGGCGCCCGTGCTGTTGGGAGTGAGCGAGTAGTAGAACGGGACGTCCAACCGCAGGCCGTCGCTGCTGTAGGAGAACATCTGCCCGCTGCTCATCGTCCCGCCGCTCAGACTGACCACATACAGCGGCACCTTGATCATTCTGGAGCCGTCCATGTAGAAGACGGCCTTCTTGAACTTGATCTCCTCCTCTGGACGGATGACCATACTCCGGGCCTTGATGAACATAGACGCTTCCGTCACGGGCAGGTAGTCCAGCGACAGGGCCTGATGGCTATCCTCCGTTGCCGGCTCCACATACAGGTCCCTACCCCGGAAGGTCATCTTTTTCGCGCCCTCCGAAGCAGGCGCAATGAGAACGCCGAACATGGCATTGAAGTCGTAGTAGAGGGCACTGGCCTCGAACTGCTTGTTGCCGCGCTTGAGGACGATGTTGTCTCCGCCGATCTTGCCCTTGGCTCTCAGGATGTTGTTCTTGAGGTCGATCTGAGCTTCCTCGGCGCTGATTGAAAGCCCGCGGCTGTAGATCGAGACACCTCCAGCAGCATCGACGATGCGCTCGTTTACGTCGTAGCCCAGGTGATTGGGGGAGGAGATCGTGATGAACGAGTCGTTGAACATCTCGGTGCCGGGCTCCAGGAAATCGACTCTCACCTGACCAACCGCGCCGCCGTTTTCGACCACCGCGGAAACGATGGCGGTCCCCACAACAGCGGGACTCTGAAGCTGGACCCTTGCGACGCCCGCGGTTGTTCGCGCGCTGCGCTCGATGGAACCAACGGAAGTGGTGAAGTTGACGACGGTGCCGTCCGGCACAGGGTTGTTCTTGGGATCGCGCACTTCGGCCGAGATGGTCGTTTCGCTGCGGCCATCAGCAACGATTGCTTGAGGATGCGCCTTGAGGTACATGGTGAACCGCGCGGGAGCGGCGCCGAGCCCGACTGAGAGCAGCAGAAGAAGAACGGCCAGAAGTATGGAAATCGCGCGCATCATGAGTATGATACACCTGAGCTCATTACGGGTCAATCAGACAGCCTTGACGAGTGCAGCGTGCCCCGTGGGGCACGCTGCAGCAATACGATGTCAGGTGAAGAGGAGCTAGCCCTTCGGCTTATCCTTAGGGGCCGGGGCCTGCTTGGCATCCGCGGGGGATGTCTGAAGTATCTTCTGCGCAAGTTCCTCGACAGCCTTGCCGGCCGCGATAGACTGCAGTTCTTCCTCGTCGAGCGGCTGTGCGCCCTGGGCGGCAGAACCGCCTACCATAAACTGCTGGATCAGTTTGCCGGTCCGCGCGTTTATGAGGTCCGCCTTCAGCATAAGCTCAGCGCTCTTCTTGTCCTTGTCGTAGGTGTAGCTCTCGACAGAGCCTATGATGTAGAGGTCTATAGCCATCAAATCAGCCAGTTTATCTGCCTTGGCTTTCTCCGAGAAGAACGGGCCATTGATCTCCTGTTCCTTAACGACGTTGTCTTCCCGTGCCCTTCTTATAGGGGTGAGGCGCTGGTCGAAGAGAAAGACGGAGTAGCCCTTGCTCACCGTCAACGTGGTGCGCAGATACTCGCCGATTCCCTGGCCGAAGTCGTCCGGAACGCCTGCAGCGGATTCGGCATCCTTGTCGAATGGGAAGACCATCAGCGATTGCTTGACCACCGGGGCGGGTCTGCTGCTGCGCCTTGACTTCAGCAGGCCGAACAGGGCCGCGTCGCACGTCACCGTCAAGGCCAACATCAAAACCACGCACATCGCCACGCCTGAAAGCAGACCTCGCTTCCTCACCTGTATCATAAGAAGTCCTCCGTAGTCTCAAGTAGTGCGCGGCCCGGCGCCCGGGCCGCGCGTTTGATCAGTTAGTTGCGGGGCGCTGGCGGAGGCGGAAGCATCTCCTCCTCCTCGGCCTGCACCGCGGTTGACGTGGCAGTCATTCCCTTGGATGCAACAGCCCTGACCGGCGAGGAGGCTTGCGCCGTCCCGATGACACCGTTGAACGTTGTGTTGGGATCAACCTCCAACTCGCAGTTCACGTAGGCTCTGATCCAATAGCCGCTCCAAGCCTTGAGCACTCTTTCAGCTCCCGGCCTGGTTGCGGAGACAGCCACATACTGGTTGGTTATCGCGTCGTATCTCCAAGCGTAGTCGGTGATCCATCCAGCTTGCTTGGCTTCCGCCAGCGTCTTCTTGGTCCCCATGTAGCTAACACGGAGTTCGCTGAACGGGATACCGACATCCTCCTTAGGATACGCTTCGTACTTGATATAGACGGTAGTCACGCCCGGCGGTAACTCTCGAGTTAGATGTATTACATCATCACCCTTCGCATACGGCGTGGTCGCAACCCCCGGCTGATAGTAGTTGAAGTCGTCAATCGTAGGCGACGGCGTTGTGTAGACGCCTAGCACCCGACTGATCTTGTCCGGATCTGACGGCGTGACCGTTCCGAAGCTCTGCGTCCCGCCAGGAGGCGGAGGCGGAAGTTCACCGCCGCCCTCTGCAGTACCGACCTGCCAATCTCTCTTCCAGTTGTAGAAGATGCAGCCGAACTGGTTCCAACCCGCGCTCAACGGGATGGTGCACGGCTTGAGCAGCGGCAACTGCGTCGCGTTGTCAACCACCACGGTCCCGCCCTGGTTGGTCAGGAGCGGATACGCCTGAGCGAGCACCTTCACGAGACGGTAGTTGCTGGTCAGGTATCGCGGCACTCCACCGACTTCGGCCTTCTGAACGGCCGGGTTGTCCAGCGCGGTCCATCCGCCCTCCACGGACTGCCGCGTTATCGGTTCGGCGGCAGGATAGCCCGTGCCCGGAATAGCGCTGAGCTTCGGCTTGATCCAGATGGCGTCTCCCGGCCTCAGAGGCGGGAAGTATCCGCCGAAGTCGTAGCGGAAGTACTGGCCCGTGCTGGGCTGCCACTTGACGATCTGCATTGTCAATGCTCGATCCGGCCCGAATATCTTGCTCGGATCGCTGGAGCCGATCATCATGGGCGGCGTGATCATATCGACCACCGGTGCTGAAGTATCCGGCGCCAGCGGGTTCAGAGTAGCGACTGTCCTGCTCGGACCGCTAACGTTGATCTGCACCTGATCGTTGACCTGATCAAATGTAGCATCAGTACTCGCTCCATCGTAAGTGGAGTCTCCGGGCCAACTGGCGTCGATGACCCACTTTCCACTCGCTACCAGCGTGAGGCTGGATCCAGTGGACAGCGCCGGGTCAACGTAACCGCTGTATGTGACCTCTAGGTCGCCGACCCAGTTCGTGGAGGTCGGTCCGACGACCGGCTCTTCCCGCATCACCAGGTTGGCACCGATGGAGATGACCGTAGCATCCGGCTTGGTGATCTGGATAACGATGTTGTCGAGATCGTTGGGCCGCAGGCCAGGCTCCGACTCGATGTACGGGAAGTACATCTGGCCTTTAATCAGCACTTCCTGGCCTACAATAGCCCCACCGGACACGGCCGAACCATCCTTGCCCACTACTTGCAGCGAGAAGTAGGGGATCATAAGGGTCGGCCCGTACTTGATCTCCGGCACTCCGGCCTCGAACACCGCATTCACCGTACCATCGCTGGCTCTGACGGTATAGCTGTGATTACCGCCCTTGAGCTGCTTACCGGTGATCCTTGCCTCCCACCACGGCCACCGATCATTGTCGGCTCCCGTGTAGTCAGGGGTACCACTCATCGGCACCATTGTCATGGCTATGGGATGAGCGAAGTCCCCGTCGATTATCAGTGACATAGCTGTCAGTCGCTCACCATTGATGACAGCGACTGGCGCCTCGTCGTAACTATCCTTGTAACGCGCTCTGTAGACGAACGTGTCACTTGTCTTGCCCGCGCTGATGTCGTCAAGCGAGCCGTCACCCAAGGGCTTGTAGACCTGATACTCCGTGATATACGGACGATGGTCCGGGTCCGGCGCTCTGACCGTGATCTGCGGCCCGACCAGCGGGGCAGCGTCTTGTATGCCGTCGTTGGCAACAAACAGAACGGTGTAGGCGCCTACCGGTAGGCCGACAGGCTGTCCTCCCACCACGGCGGTGCGAGCGTCGATCGTGCCTGTGAAGCCGACGTTGCTCGACCAGTTGGTGTTGACCGGCGTCATCACTATAGGATCTATCACCAGGTCAGGATCGGCAACGCTCCTCAGCAACGCCTTGACGAACCCACCGTCAGCAGGCGGGACATTATCGGCATCCCTGTATGTCACAGAGAACGTGAACGTCGTGGCGCCGGAGCTGTGGTCGACACCACCATTAGAGAGCACCGGCATGTTGTTGACCCTGACCTTCTCGTCCTGGGAGGGGGCACCACCCTGAAGGGCAGGGAACCGGGTAACGGCGTACCCATCCGATGCCTCGAAGTGGTAGGCGTGGGTCCCCGGCGGCACGTCGGTTAGGGTCACACCAAACCGGACACCGTCGGTGTAGCTCTGCGGCGGCTCGAGGGCCGAGAGCTGAGCGGTCCTGCCTAGACCGTTGAACACCAGCCTGACATAGCCCTGAACTCCGTCATGGTAGGTCGGCCTGTCCCCGTTCGCGTCCCTGTAGAAGACCGTGAACGTCAGTGGCTCCCCCGCCTTGAACGTTCCATGCAGCTTGGGGTTGCCGGACGGCGAGCCCGGCGGCTCCTTGGCATAGAACTTGAGGTAAGCCGGCGGCCACGGGACGTAGTCAACAACTACGTTTTGACCGGCGGTAGGCACAGCCACATCACTCGAGTAGGCAATCGTTTCGTCTCCCGGCACCCACGACGCCAGATCGACCAGATTGGTCTTGTCCGGGTCGCTTTCCAGGTATGCGTCCTTAATATAGGCAATGGCGTTCGGCGTGGAGAGCGGCAGGCTACCGCTCCCGTCTGCCTGCAGCGTCATGCTGGACAGCCTGGGCTTGTATGTGATATACACGTCGCTCGTGCCCACAGGCAGCGGATCAGAAAGCGTTATCTTTCCGCCAACCAGCGTGGGCGAAGCCACGTTGTATATGCTCGTCAGTGTCGGATCGGAGTCCAGATAGACTCCGAGCACGGTTCCAATAGCCCCGGGCACAGCCGGGACAACGGTTCTCGAATCCTCGACCATGCTGCTGCGCTGGACGAGAGTCATCGTATCCGGACACGGATACATATTCGGCGTAAGCGCAACCAAGTGACCCACGTTGAACGGATCGGGCGTGTTGGCCTTGTCATAGAAGTCCTTGGGCTGATCCTCCGGTGACGACGCCGAAGGACTCAAGTGAGCATCGAAGTTCGCATTCCGGAAGACACCGAGAATCTTTCGGATCTTGCCGTAGTCACTAGGTACAGCCCTGTTAGGACTCGTCATCGTGATGTGCTGCGCCTGCGGACCTCTGTAGAGGGTCTCTCCCGGCGGGTCCGGATCTCTAAGCAGTTGCGGAGCGACATTGCCTGGATCGGCTTGCGCGATGACGTTCGGCCCCTGCGCATCGCCCAGGTCCGGGAACCTGGCCAGATTGGAGTACGGCGGCGCCTCCTCGAACTGAGGCAGGGCCAACAGCCAGTCCGGTTTCTCTTCGCGTGTGCGAGCAGTGAACCTGAACCTGTGCATTCCGACCGGAAGCCGTGGGACGGTAACCTTGTAGGTAATGCCCGTCGCCCAGTTGTCCACCTGGCCGGGATCGGCCTTAGCCATCAGCAGTCCGTTGATCCGGAACTGCGCGTATCTAGGCGTGCCCTTAGCCGGATCCGGCGGCACCGGATATAGTTTCTCGTTGGCGAGATCGTCCACCGCCAGAACCAGTTTGTTGGACGTGTTGCTCTGGATCAGATACACAGTCGAGTAAGGCGAAGGCGAGATATCCGTCCAATCCTTGCCATTAGTGATTTGGAGCAGCTTCCCAGCGTACTGGTCGGTGGTCCAACCAGGATCCATGAATGTGCCGTCGGCGTTCATGACTGCCGCACGGATCACCCTCATCTTTGTGATCTCGGTAGGGTCAGCCTCAAGTCCGACGATGGTATATGTCACCGGCGGCAAGGAGTCCTCCGTCAGGTCGGCATCGATCCAGACGCGAGGCGAGCCGGAGACATTCATGCACGCCACCGGGTTCTTCAGGTCTCTGAGCGGGTCAAAGACATACGGCGGTTCGTTGTCGATATCGGTCAACGTCACGTAGTAATCAACGCTCGTACCCGTATCGATGCCCTGGCCCTCGCCAAGCGGGTTGGGAACAGCCATACCCTCGGTGAGGATCGGCGGATCATCCACCCACGGCCCGTCGAGCTCGACGATATCCTGTGCTTGGATTGTCCTCTCGCTGTTGTGCGAGCCGAGTTTGTCGAACCACGCCACAGCGCCACCATCGGACGCTTCGAAGTAGAACGTATGCGGCTTGCCCGAGAGCCCACCGGTCGGCGTGAACGTGAATATCGCGCCGTTCTTGTAGTCAGGAGTTCCCTGACTCACCGGGGTCATCTCGTAAGGCGTACCGTCGATGTAGACTCTGACGTAGGCGGGCACCTGGCCGGTGGGACCGTCGACGTCCTTGTACTTGACCGAATAGACGTACTGCGTGTTGCGCGTGCCGGCTAGCGGCGTGACTTTGCCTTCTGTCAATATCGGCCGGGTATTGGGCACCAGCACCTGCTTCATCTTCGTTCCGAAGAAGTAGCTCACCTGGACCCTGTCAAGGCCGGTCAGCGTCTTGGTTGGTTCGAACCTCAGATCGCGGTTCCACCTATCAAGGTAGTAGGTGCCCTTCTGGTAGCCCCTGGCATAGAGCTCACCGGTTCCAACCGGTACTTCCGTGGACAGCCTAACGATCGACGGGTTGTCCGGATACAGGCCTGTTCTTCTCGGGTTGAAGTAGTTCGGGCCTGTGAACTCCGGATTCTGCCAGACGCCGACCAGTCCGCCATCGACATCCCGCGCGATCGGTCCGTCAGGAGACGGAAGCGGCGCGTTGCCGGTGATGTTGCTGCTGCCCGCCAGAGCACCATCAGGCCGGAAGTGCGTGGTTCCCGGAACGGTGTTGACCCACAGCAGCTCGTTGGTGAACGGGCTGAAGTAGAAGCTCGATATCTGCGCCGCCGATCCCTTGAACGTGTGAGTGAAACGCATATCGCAGTACTTGATGGTTACGTTTCTCTCTCTCGGCAGATACTTCACCGTGACGGTCGCCGGCAACGGCTCCGGCAACGACGTCCCGAGGAAGATCTGCGTATCGCCCAGTTGGAACGGGTTGGCAGTGTTCTTATAGTAGTTGGTGCTGTCGCCTTCGACGAATACACCGGTAACCTCGGCCATATCGGCAAGCTGCTCGGCAGCCGGCCTGACCAGACCAGCGTTGACAACCGTACCCGTGGTGGTGAAATCAGGCAGCGGCGTAGTCAGTCTGATGTAACGATCGCCCGGGTTGTAGCCCTTGGCCCAGATCTTGGCGTACAGGGGCTTGCCCGGCTCCGGCGCTATCGCAAGATCGATGCCTCCGTCCGCATTGAGATCACCCGGCGCATAGTAGGCGATGTAGACAGTGTCGGGCAGCGGTGAAGGCAGTTCCTTCCTCAGCGGAATGAACTCCTGCCCCGGCCCAAAGTTGCGCGCCGGCACGTAGCTGACGTAGACCGGTGATGTGGCCGGTGGCTGAGGATCTCCCTCAGGCTGGTTCGCAAACAGCGGAACCTCCGGATCGTAGGGATCTCCCTCCGGATTGGCCGATATGAAGTAGTCCTGTCCAGACATGTCCGGCCGCTCATTGATTCTGAGTATCGACTGGATCACGCCGGCCGTGTTGTACATCGGGTCTATGGTTATCGCGCCCGTCCCCAGATCGACGTTGGCGGGCACGACGAACGGCGGATCAGGGAACCCATCCGGCTCATAGAAGTTACCGGCAGGGTGCTGAACATTCATGCTAAGGTAGACGCCCTGGATAACCGCGATGTCATTCGGCTTGGTCGGCCAGATGACGTTGGGCGCAGAACCGCTCCAATTGCTGATCGTCCTGGCGGGCTGCCACTTCAACATGCTCTGGTCGCCGGCATAGTAGTTGATGCCCTTCAACTCGGGGTTGTCATAGACTCCCAGGACCTTGTAGATCTCGTCCGGACCCTGGACGAAGGCCTGCGGGTAGTTGTCGTCCGACACGGCTTCGCGCACCATCGGCGCGAGGAGCTTTGCCGGATCGTAGTAGTTGTCATACTGATGCGCAACGTCCGGATTCGACAGCCAGTAGACTCCCTCAACGGAAGCGACGTCCCGGATCACATCAGGCGCGACGTAATGACCGCTGGGCCTGTCGTTATAGGTAGCGCGGCCGCTCATGAATGCGACCGCATGGTCGACCTGGCCATTGACCTCGTCAACGAACCCGTTCTTCTGGTCGGTGATCAACTCCGGCTTGCCGTTCTGCTGGAAGTTGATAAACACTTCCGGATCAGGTATTACTCCGGCGGGAGCAGGCGCAGCGATCGGCATCGGACCCACAAGGGGCGTATCAGCCTCCACAAGCAGCCAAACCCTGCCTGCCGGTATGGTCCCAGCCAGCGTGATTCCAGGATGGGTTACGTTGTCGTAGTTGTCCGGCACAGCCTGGCCATCAGGCAGCGGGTAGTAGTTGGTGCCGGTAAGGTCCTCGTTGTCATAGACGCCCCATATTCGGATGATGTCGCCAACTCTATCAGGATCAGGATCAATGACGTTCGTAGCAGCGGGGATCGTTATCGACCTCGCTATCTTGGGCCTGATCTTGAATCGCTGGTAGGTGGACGTATCAACACATTCAGCGTCCTGACGGATGAAGCATCCCGCGGAATCCGATCGGACGTTGGCATCCGCGGAGCTCTTATAGGTAGCAAAGTCGAAGCCGTCGTGGGCCTCAAATGCATAGTAGTACTGCACGGCGGGCCGACGCTCATATTGCACCCAGATGTCACCTGCCGGGATAGCCGCGTTCAGCGCTATCATTCCCGTCACGTACTCCGGAGGCGTGGCGCCCGTGTAGCTGTAGTAGTTGCGGTTCGGGTCCGCGTCAGTATAGACTTTCCAGACCCGGATAATGTCTCCCGTCCGATCAGGATCAGGATCTATCTCAGTGGCGTCGCTTGAGATGGTCATCTTCTTGGTGACCATCTGCGGGGCCGTGGTATCCGGTCCGGCCAGCCTTGTCTGGTAAGCGAACTCGACGCCATGGCTGTAGACGGTATCCGACGGATTCGTGGGCAGCATGGTATGGCCCGCATCCCAGATAATCGTCCTCACCTTGGTGCTCGGCGTCGGAGTCGTAATATCCATCGGCTGCAGTCGGCCGATATACACCTTGATCATCGCCGGCGGGTCGCGGTCGAGGTCGCGATAGTTGACCTTGAACTGCCAGACCGTGGCCGAGTTGGAGGTATTGTCGGTCGAGGTGACCTGGCCACCACTCAGAGTAGGCGGAGAATTGCCCGAAATCACCGGACCCTCTACCCAGTTGTCCTCGCCAGAGGGATAGCGGGAAGACTCACCAACTCTTCTGTCATTGGGCTCGTTCTGCCGACCCCAGTCGTCAGTGAACGTAACGAAGAACTTCCTTACGCCCTTAGCAAGAGCCAGATCGGCAACAGTGGCTGAGTCGAGAATGAAGTCGACGCCGGCCTTGTACAGCTCCCTGTTATCTGCCAGCGGATCGATGTTATGTTTGGGATCCACTTTCATGGCGATGGTGCGCGGCGGCGCATTCTCGCTGACCTGGATTGTGATCTTCGCGCTGTAGGGCCGATGCCCGTCAGGGTCGGAATACGTTGCCCTGAAGACGAAGTGCGTGCCTTCCTTGCCCGCGCTTGGCGTCACGCTCACATTGCTGATGACGGGTGGCCTGTTGACGTAAGGCCCTGGCACGTAGTCGTTGTCGAAGTAGCCCTCGTTGCGGCGGTCATAGGCGTAGCTGAACGTGGGAACCCAGCCGTCGACTACGTTCATCGTGACCGGGTCGGGGTCCGGTCCCGGCCAGTTGATGGTATACTGGTCCGGCCGGACAGGCCACCGGGCATGGTTGTAGCCGTCAAATGCCGTGAAGTAGTAGGTGTGCGGCCCGTGAGGAAGCTGAGCGCTGCCGCTATCCAGCTTGTACTCATACCAAACGCCCTCGCGATAGTCCGGATTGGTCTGATCGGGACGTCTGTACATCGTGTACGATCGGTATTGGTGCGCTGGCGTATTGCCGCTCTTTTCGCTCGCGTCGTTGATCCACAGCCTGATCTCAATCGGCGCGAGGTTATCTTTCTGTCTGTAGAAAATGCGGAACACGTTCGTGTCCGTACTGAGCGAACCCGACGTCTCTGCCAGGAAAGCGTTGTTTCCTTCTTGAACGCAGCCTTGATGGGCCGCGTTCAGAGCGGTCCTGAACGGGAACAAGGTGCCGAAGAACCTGCCCTGGCCGTAGTCCTCATGGTCGTAGCGCTTGCCGAGGTCGTCATTGGACGGCATACTCAGTTCACAAGTGACCTCCGGGTGCATGTTGGCCGGGTATTGGTACTTGTAGACGGATTCGAACATCCCCGGCACTCGGACGCTTCTGTTGAAGTAGAGCGTTGTGTCACCCGGGGTGGCCCCATTGGAACTGTAGCGGCGTCCGGCCGGGCGATCGACCGCGGGATAGCCAGTCACAGCTCTCGGCGCCGACGGGTCGAGACCCGTGCTGTAGTACGGATATGAAGCGATCTGGCCCCATTCCTCGAGACCCGTCTTGCTGAACGGATCGGTCGGGTCCATAGGGTCCGGGTTCTGGTGTTCAAATGCAAACGAGCTAAGGCTCTCCTGGCTGTCTATGAACCTGAGCGAGTCGCTTGTTGTAGCGAAGAAGTAGTTGTAGACGCCCATTTTCAGGGACTGGTAGAGGTCGCTGTCATAGTCGCCCAACCAGCTGCTCGATTGGAACGCCCACGGCGCCACATGCGGGGTGTTCACCAGCCTAAGACTGTTGTGCGGCATCACCCGGTACATGTAGATATTGGCGCCAAGCCCGTTGTTTTCGTAGTCGGGATACATGAAGTGCGGCTTGTAGTCGCCTGTGCCCTTCTCGTCCAAATAGAGCACAACACCCGAACTGAAGTTACCGTACGGGTTCCATTCGTCAGCCTCCGGCCTCAACCACGGCAAAGGCGGCAGGACGCCAACCGTGCTGTTCCTCACATACCTGACTCGGAAGATGAAGTGAGTGGAGCTGGAACCATCATCCGGATAGTCTTGTGTCGCTTCTTCCTCTATTTCGACAGCGAGCGGATCGACATCGGGGTTCGCGGGCATGGAAGCGCTATCCGAATAGCAGGCTAATGCCGTAGCTCCCGTGTGGACCGTAACGTTGACGTTGTCCGATGACTTGACTTCATAAGACAGCAGTCTGCGGTCCTTAACCCCATAGCCTATACAAGTCAGGCGTCGTTGGGCAGGCGGCGCTTCAGAACCAGTCAGATCGGGGTCATAATACATCGGCCAGCCGCGGTCGTCATAGATCAGCTTGTTGTTCCGCGTGCGCTGGTTGAGTGTGACGTCCGGATCGGGCCACTGCTCGGGGTTGCTCATCTTCAGGCCAGCGCTCACCGAAACACCGTACTTCGCCCCTTCCACAACGCCGTCGGGCCCTCTGTAGTGCATCGGGATTCGGCCCTTATACCATACAACGCCCATCGGGTCGAGCAGCCCGGAGTTCGGGTCGACCATTGGGAATACCGGCCAGTACTCGGCACTTACCGCAAAGGTGCCGGGAAGGAAAGATTTCGTATCGATAACAACCCGGCCCCGGCCGCGCACCGGATAGGAGTCGGCGGAGGTGTAGTCAGAAACGGACGACACGTCCGTGGCGATTCCCACGTGACTGGTGCGGCCGACAGTGAACGAGTTGTTGCTCAGCGCACGATACTGCGTCCATAGTTGCTTGCCACAAGTTTTGGCGAAGTGCTCGACCCCTTGAAGGGTCCGGCCGACGCTTGCCAGTTGCGGTTCCTCGGCCGGGATGGCAAGCCTGATAACACCGGACTTGGCGCAGTAGCCGATCTTTCGGGGAATTGCCTCCTCGTCCGGATTGAGGTAAAGGTTATCGGCCGGGCTCGGGACCTGCGACGGATAGACGCCATCCACCGCATCAGTCGAAACCGTGACGTAGTAGATCCTTCCGGGTGTCACGTCAGCCGGCGTCACAGTAAAGAACAGCTTGCCGAAGGTCGGATGCGCCGTGCCAGGGGTATTGGGCGCCTCATATCGGACGGCGGGCTGATCGGGAACGGTAAGATCGAAGTAGTTGGTGGGATCTGCCCCCTCCGGCCCCTCGCGATCAGCATAGATGCCGAGCACCGGGCTATTGTCCGGCGTCAGGGCAGGATCATTGAGATCGCCGGTGCGCTTGGGATCCAGACTGAGAATGGCGTCGTTTATAGGTAGGTACGGCACTCCCTCGCCATCGACCGCCAGTGGAATGCTGTAGACCGTGTAAGGCATCGGAAGCGGCGCGCGTCTGGTTATGACGTAGTGTGTGCCGGGAGTGTAGTAGCTGACGTAGAAGTTGCCGACGCCGGCGATATTTTCGTCTTTTTCGAGGATCTCTATAACATTATATCCCGGCCAGCCATCCTCGAAGGGCTCTTCAGTCTGGGATTGGTCGAGAGGCTTCAGTGAGGCCGCGTTCGCAATCCTGGCTTTCACGGGATGCATGCGCGCCGGGTCCGTCCACACGCCCACCAACAGTACTGGGACCCGAGACGTCTGGATGAACGCCGGTGTCTTTGGTCGTGCGGGGATGCCCTTATCCTTGTCCTGATCACGCTGGGCGAACTCGCGCGCCGCCCTAGGGGCAGGCAGGTTGCCTTCAGCATCCGGCCATTCGACTTCGATCGGTTTCAGTATGCCGTCCGCGATGGTCGGCTTGACCATTTGCACGATCTCCTCGTGCACAAAATCGACGGCATGCCCGAACCCCGGATCGCCATCAGTCTCTATCACCGTAGACATCGGATCCGGCTGGAGCGTGGCGAAGCCCCAAGGTTGATAGACCTCGCCTTCAAGATCAAGGGGCTCGTCGTTGATGATGTCCCACTGCGGGGCGAATCCAATAAACCCGTCTGGAGCGGGAACGGCAGGCCACCAGAACAGACCGTCGCTCCATTCCAGGGGCACATCGTCTCTGGCAGTACCAATGGTGGGGCCCCATCCATCACCGGATAGCCCGTAGTCTATCCTTGGCTCGCTCGTGGAGGTTCTGTCCAGTACAGGGGCAACTCCCTCGGCATCCTGCCAGGTGGCAATGATGTTCCAGATGGAGTTCTGCGTAGCTTCTGAGGGATTACTCCTCATGCTTAGCGCGGCCAGTGCGCCTGTGCCTGTGAGACCTAACAGACACGCCACGACCGTGACTATGAGTATCAAACGCCTGTGTACTATGCTCATCTGCGTTTCCTTCCACACTCCGCAAGCTGGAGTGACCTTCCCCCGAACTACCCCCACAGCCCGAGCGATCATTGACCGCCCGGATTTGTCGTCACGTCGCCACCAGGAACGGTCGGCGCGCGAAGTACAAGATTGATAGGCTGGTATACGTAGACCCAGTAGCCTTTCCACGGGTCAAGCAGCGCGTCTCTGGCGCTTGTTGTATCGTATCCTAGCTTATCTGGGTTGTAAGAGAACAATGTAGCACTAAGCAATTGGCTCTTGAGAGCGGCATCAAGGGTGACTGTCTGCCATCCCTGCGTCGTCTTATATGAGACCAACGCCTGTCCCCAATACATCGGGTAGACGAATGGATTGCCTATCATGTTCCAGCCCCTGAGCAGAGGTATGCTCTGCGTCACAGTCTGAGTGCCGGACCCCGGAGCCTCACCAACAATCGAGGCTGGGTTAGACGAGCTCAACGTGAACGTCTGTGTGGCGCCCCACTCTGTGATTCCGACGTTGAGCCAGAAGCCTTGACCCGGCTTCACCTGGGTCACCTGCTGATAGTTGTTTCTCGTGGGGTCCCAGTACTTGGCACCATAGCCGCTCGTCAGTCCGAATACCTTCTGCACGCGGAAGTCGTTGAAGTTGAACGGCACGTGGACTAGCTGCCATCCGGCGTAGAACACGCCCCTCTTGACCGCCGGAACGAATATCCTTCTCACGACGGTCTGCTGCCACTGCATGGAACTCGGATCGCCGCTGTTGTCGACAAACGACACGTAGATCGGGAGTTCGCCGGAGTAGTGGCCGGTGGCCTCTACCAACCATTCGACAGGCAAGGACTCAGTGTTGCCAGTCACAAGGCCGATTTCCTTGCGCGCGGTGTTGCCATCGACGTCGCAGAGCGCGAGGCCGGGCGGTAGGGTGATAGTGGCTGTGACATCGGTCAAGTTGAACGGTCCTGGATCCGTCGCCAGGTTGAAGACATACCCCTTGACTGAGAACCGGGCCGGAAGTAGTTCAGGCTCGCCGGGAAGTATAGCCGTGCTGTTGTACCTCAGACTCCTCGGAGCTTGAACCGCGGCAACGGCGCTATCCGGAACGATCTTGTTTCCGGCAGCATACGTCCATCTGCCGGTAGCAGCGCCCACACCGTAGTACGTAACAATGGTGCGGGTTTCACCACGCCTGAGAGGCTTCTGATCCCAGCACAGAACCCACGCCAGATCGAGAATGCCGTGCTTGGGCTCCGGCTTGTAGTCGGTGGGGATCCACATATCCCTGTGGTAGAGGTCGTTGTACTCACCAATGGCGACATAGTCGGGCTTCGTCGCGTCTTCCTGGTTCAGGATGTTGCGAGCCACGCAGACGGGGTCCGCCAGGTTGTCGTAGTATTCAATCCACGCCGGGACGGCGGGCCTCGGAACCAGCAGCATTCGGTTGATGATCTCGCTTCCACCGAACATCATGGCATACTGATCGCCAATGGGCTTAGTTGCACCTATGCCGGGAACGAATGCAAAGCCGGCATTGTCGTAGGGGCCGTAGTAGCCGCCGTCGTCGTTGGTCCTAATCACGGGATCGCCCACTTCAACGTCACCGACCTGCTGGAAGCCCACGTTCTCGGTGGTGTTGCCGGCATTTGTGATCCTGAACTCGTATCTTACAAGGTCACGCACGAGGTGGATTCTGATATCGACAAGGATGTTGGACCCGTTGCCGCCCGAAGTACTCCAGACACCCTGGATGAACGGACCCATTCGTCCGAGAGCCGGTTCCTTGTCGGCGAGATCGGCCCGAGGAGCCGGATAGAGCGTGGGCGTCAGGACGGGTGACCACTGGTTTGCCTGATACCAACTTCCGTTGGGGCCGCCGATCATACGCATGTCACTGCCGATCTTGAGCTTCCAGTAGCCGAAGTAGTGGCAGGGCTCCTTGCCCATAAAGGTGATAGGGCGCTCGTTGTCGCCTGTTATCTCAGGGTCTCCACGTTTGACATAGACACCGTAACGGCCCGATACACGCCAATCGCTTTCGCTGGTAATCGGGGCTTTGTCGCCTCTTCCCGCCGTTACACTATCGCTGAATGCCGCGTGAGCCTTGATGTTGCCCTGGATACCGACATTACACTCGATGTAATCGTTAGCGAGCCTGACCCAGATGGGCGCATCGTCCGGATCCCATCGATAGCTAGGGTAACCCGGCGGTGGTATGTACGGCCCTACCTGAGCAGAGACCGACGCCACCAATCCGAGCAACAAGCCAGTGCACAAAATCCCGACCAAACAAAGTCTGCTTCTCATTTCGACCTCTCTATCCCCCGCATGCTCTACAACTGCAGGATTATGTACAGCCTGTCCTGTGGCAGGCTGCCACCCTTCAAAGCCCTGATCCAGTATCCTTGGAATGGCTCCAGCTTGCCACCGATCCACGGCACGGGAACGTATCCGGGGCTGTGCTGAGATGATGAATAACCAAAGAACTGGCTGCTCTGACCGGCTGGCCCTTGCACCCAGGGGTTCCTGGTGTAGTTCTTGTCCTGATCCTGCTGCAGAGTCCTTATTTCACCCTGGTAGCGCAGCTTTATGCTGCTAAGATACACCGGCCGCGTAAACGGATTGCCTATGAGGTTCCATCCTCTGTAGAGTGGAATCTCAAGCCCGTTCGTGGCCTGAATAGCAGGTATGGAGTTGCTTATAACGGCGTCTTCCTGGAGTATGAGCCAGAACCCGGTGCCTGCCGGGAACTGCAGTTCCTTGTTCTCGCTGTTCGACAGGAACCCACCGGCCGTAGGAGCGTCGTAGAACGGGCTGACTATGCTCATCCATGTCCGGTCATTTGGCGCGGGAACGTTGTCGTCATCGGGCAGGTAGTACAGGTACTGCGCATCCAGCGCAGACCAACGGATCAGCCTGGATCTCGTGGGCGAATTGACCCTGAAATCGAGAGGCATAGATGTGCCGGCAGAGTGGAGAATCTCCTGCGGTAGCGGATGCCTCAGCCCATCGCCGATATCCAACGTGGACGCATAGGGGAAGGCGACCAGATGTGTGCCACGAGGAATAAGGTTGGACGCAACGTTGAACGTGCCCCAATCGAAAACCGTTTCCCCGCCAGTTGTCGTCGCTGTAACATATATCCAGTGTATTCCCGCCGCCAGAGGCGCGGACCCGCCGGTGGTGTCGGCCCAGTTGAACAGGTACGCAGTGCCATCGCTCTTCAGGAACCGGGTAGCAGACATGCCTTCCAGGGCCGGAATCTCACTCCCCATGTTGTCCGGGATGCCGTCTTCGCCCTCATCCGCATAGTCTATGTAGACGTAAAGGCTGTCGAGCTCAACACCACGGATGTTGATCTTGAAATCAGGAAAATCGGTGACCGTGGAGCCTTTGACTGGCTTCGAGATAGCTATGGAACCCTCGGTGAGGGCGGCGGCGACATCCAGTATGCCGTTGCCGAACTTCCTGACGTCCATCGTGCCAGTGCCGGGCTTGCGTGCCGTCTCCTCAATGCGCTTCCTAACCTCGTTCGGAGGAACGCCGTTGCTGAGGAGCAGCGCGGCGGCGCCGGCAACATGCGGACAGGCCATCGAAGTGCCCTGCATCCATTCGTAATCAAACATCGGCACGTCGCCATCCCAGGTGACGCAGGTGCTCAGAATCATTGCCCGCTGCCCGAGCCAAACGTCACCACCTGGGGCCGCTATGTCTACCTCGTTCTCCGGACCGTAGCTCGAGTAGTAGGCCCACTCGTCATTAGGCCCGATGGAGGCAACCGCAATGCACTCGTCCCATGCGGCCGGGTAGCCAACGTATGGGATCGCTCCATCCCCATCGTTTCCGGCTGCGGCGCACAGTATGATGCCCGCATTGTACATCTCGATGATCTTCGCGTGCTCAATCGGGTTGTCAAAAAAGCCGCCATAGCTCATGTTGACCACGTCTACTCCGGCGTCAAGCGCGCGCTGCAGCCCCTCGATGATCACGTCGGCTGTGCCCTCTTCACCTCCAAAGACGCGGATAGGCATGATGTTCACGCCCTCCCAGCAGACGCCGCAGACACCGATGCCATTGCCGCCCTGCGCGGCGATGGTCCCGGCCACGTGCGTGCCGTGACCGTGTAAGTCATTGCTTGGATCGGCATCGTCGTCGACGCAGTCATATCCAGGGACAATCCGGTTTATCAAGTCAGGGTGGTTGGCAACACCGGTGTCATTGACGGCCACGGTAACAGAGGCACTTCCTTTTTGAATACCCCACGCCCGTGGCATATTGATCGAGCCCATGCCCCACAAGTCTGCAAATAGAGGATCCGTAGGCATAGCATTTGCACAGACTCGATAGATGGTGTTCGGCGTAATCGTTTTGAGGACCCACGGCTGCAGCGTTCGGCTGCCTAGCACTCTCTTACTCGAGCTCTTGGTAGCTCCCATCTTCACCAGATAGCAGTCAGCGACCGGCAGCGCCTTGATGACGGTACCGCCAATGCTGCTGACAGCATTCTCAACCGCGCTCAGCGAGGAGCCAGGCGCGGCCGTCACTATGTACTCGTCGGGAACATAGTTGAGCTGCTCGGCGACAGCGCCGGTAACCATCATCAGCAGGCTCGCCAGGATCAGGCAGACGATCAGAGATGATCGCCGCCCGACTCGGCTTCTGTGCAGTTTCATTTGTGACCTCCTGATTCCTCTGCTACTAACCGTGTCCTACTATGGTGACGGAGGACCAACAGGCGTAGGAGCAATGTGGAACACGTTCCAGTCGCCCCGCGTCCAGAACAACGGCGGGGAGTCGGTGGAATTCCTGGCGTCAACGCGCCACTTAACGTCCTTATCAACTAGGTTCGGGTTGGAAAGCACAGCGGCAAGAGCGAGCCTATCCGCATCGGACAGCGATAGCGTCGCGCCGTCGCTGGTTTCTCCCGAATAGTGAGAGATGATGTTGCTGTGCCAGACGGCGCCAAGGCCGCTTTGGACAGGCTCCACAGTGACCATATATTCGGTAGCACCGGCCGATGAGATCCAGCTAAGGTTGATCTGGCCGTCTCGCAGGTCAGTGACCAGCACCGGCTCGTTCGCGCCCGGCATGACTATATGCATGGGATCGGCCGTCACCGGCTCAACGGCGGTAAGCCTGATGCTGTTGCCGAAGTTGGTGGTGTCATATCTGAAAGTGGATCCATCGTCATCGTTACCGCCGCCGCCGGTACCCGTGGTGGTTACGATCGCTCTGGCCTGGTAGGTATGCTGCTTGCCGTAGGCCTCCGCCGGCCAGTTATACGTGGCCGCGCTCAGAGTGTTGGAGCCGAGGACGATATCGTTGTAGTTAACCGTATGCCCGAGCGGCGTCGCGGAGGCGCCATCGCGGAAGATGGGGCTGAGGTCGAGCCTGCCCTGGCTGAATACTGACTTGCTGGTAACCACGTAGAACGGCGCGGTAGTCGCCCCGGCGGCGGTGGTATCCTGGAAAATCTGGAGTTCCTTCAGGTTGTTGCCATAGTTGTAGAGCTTACCGCTCCACCCGAGCGTCATAGTGTCCTTCACGCTCAAACCGGGCGCGCCAGATACCCCCCGGCCGCCGGTGAACATCGCGGCGACTCCGCCTACAATGAGAGCGCCCAGAAGGAACTTGGCTATCTTACTTCCGGAACTGCCGCCGACGCGCCCCTTGGAGGGTGCGCCGGAGGGTAACGGGGCAGACTTGAGAGCCGCTGATACCACCGGCATCTCGAAGATGGCACGGGCCTTGTCCTCCGGCTGAATGCCGCGCATGGACTTGATGGTCTTGGCCATCGCGTCCATCGGGCTGGTACTGGTAACGTCTATGTAGCCGATGATCTCGCGGTCGCGCAGAACGATCATGCGCATACCGGGCTTGATTCCGTCGCGGGCGCCTTTGTTGATCATGATCTGGTTGTCCCCGATGTTCATCATGACCGTGGCTTCCGGTATTACGTAGTCAACCATCGTCTTGACGCAAAGGAACGCCGCGGCGTTGATGGCCTCGGCGATGAGGGTGTTGTCGTCCGGTGTGTAGCCGACTCTGGCGCTAGATTGACCGGTCTGCACAGCACCGTTGATGATCTCGCCCGAAGCCTGGTCAACCATCTGACAGATCAGCGTGACGCTAGCGCGCCGGGTCGGACCCGAGCCCGCCAACTGCACGGACTTCAGCGAGCCTTCCAGCATCGCGTCCGCGCTGAGCGCCTCGCCCAGGCGCACCAGATCGAGCTTGGTGAGCGGTGCGTGCAGCCCAAGCTCATCCATCTTGCTCTTCATCATCGATCGGGTGATGCTCACGTCGTAACGGTTTGTCTTGCTCATCTCAACGACAACCGCGTCCGTGGCCAGGCGAGAAAGTAGCTCTCCCTGCACGCCCGACTCATTGATGAAATCAGCCACTCCAACGGCGTAAGTAGGCATTAGCTGAGCGCTCGCCGGCGCTGTCATCGGAGTAGGCGCAAGAGTGGACAAAAGCGCCAAAACCAGCGCATAGCACAAGCTCCTAATGGCTCTGGATTGCATAATCTGCCTCACAGGTCGATTTCCTCCCTAGCTCGAATCACCCAGACTACTGGGTAGGCCCACTTCAGGTGAGCACCGATCAATAATCATCCGCCAAAAACAAAGCCCCACGCGCGACCGTCTCCAGATCGCCCGATTACCTGGTGGGCACAGCCACCAGCCGGCGAGAGACAGGGGGCGGGACTCGGGGGTGCGAACGTGGATGAACAGGCACCCGCTGAGGGATCGCAACTCCCGGCAGTCCTGGATCGGACGCCATCCGCTTCCCCGGCAAAGGTGACACAATTCCGTGCGCTTACGCTGCTCAACAACGAACTCATGAGTTTTACAACTATAGCACAACTGCTCATGTTAGGGCAAGTGCATTTCGTCCCAAACGGCCCGAACCGACTTGCGCAAATCGTCGATCGAGCCGTTGTTCCAGATGACTCTGTCAGCGCGGTCGACTTTGAGCCGAATGGGCATCTGCGCATCGATCCTCCGCCGCGCTTCCTCAGCGGTGAGATTACTCCTGGTTGTCAGACGACGCTGTTGCGTCTCAGGTTCCGCCGCAACTACCAGGACTTCATCTACCATGTCCGTAAGGCCGCATTCGATCAGCAGGGGGATTTCCGCAACCAGAATCGCATCAGGCGCGGGCGGGTTCTTGCGAAACTCATCGATGGTCCGCCCCATCGCCGCGATTATGTGCGGGTGGGTTATGGAGTTGAGGTCGGCGCGTGCCCGGGGATCGGAGAACACGATTTCAGCAAGGGCGGCCCTGTCGATCTCGCCATCGGGCTGGACGATGCCATCGCCGAAACGCTCTACGGCCGCACCGTAGGCGGGCCCGTCCTTTGCCAGCACCTGGCGAGCCAGATCGTCGGCGCTTATCGTCCGGGCGCCAAGCTCGCTAAGCATCTGCGTCACAGTGCTCTTGCCGGTGGCTATGCCGCCCGTAACACCTATTACCTTTGGCATCAAGCTCTTCCTATCGGCACATACAATACCGGCCCGACACAGAATAGGGTCGGGCCGGCAATCCTAGCGGAGCGCGAGTGTCCCCGCGGCTCCTCTGTTTACTCTGCTTGCTCGGCTTCTACCGGCTCAGCTTTCTTGCGCGTCCTCTTCTTGGGAGCTGCCTCGGCGGCAGGCGCTTCCTCAGCAGGCTCAGGCGCCTTTTCAGCAGCCACCGCCTCTTCCGCCGCAGGCTCCTCGACGGCTTCCTCAGCCGCTTCGGGCTCTTCCGGGGTCTTGGACTCGGCCACTAGCAGGGTCTCATCGGCGGCCTCGGCCTCCGCCTCAGCTTCGATAGCCTCGGTGGGCTCCTCGATCTCTTCCTCGAACTCAGCCAGCGCTTCCATCTCGGCTAGAGCTTCCTTCTTCGCCGCTCTCGCACGAGACTTCTTCTTTTCGATCTTCTCGGGCGCTACCGAGGACTGCAGTTCGCCAAGCTGCTGGCCGATCAGGTCGCCGATCGTGGTGCGTGATTCGGCTCTGCTGCTGCTCTGGCTGAAGGAGCGGAAGTCGGGCTGCTCGTCGCGAGCCGGCCTCTCCGGAGGCGGCAGAAGCTGCCGCAGCGAGAGTGTCATGCGGCGCTCCTCAGGCCGGAGATCAATGACCTTGACCTCGACTTCCTGACCGGCGCTGACTACCTCTTCCGGCTTGCTGATGCGCTTGTGTGCGAGTTCCGCATTGGGGATAATGCCCTCGACGCCGCCCTCAACCGCAACGAAAGCTCCGAACGGGACCAGGCGAGTGATGGTAGCCTTGATAACATCGCCAACGCGGTGCAGCTTCTGGACCTCAACCCACGGATCGGGAAGGATCTGTCGCAGACCGAGCGACACGCGGCCCTGCTCGAGGTTCAGTTTGAGGACCATCACCTGAATCTTCTGGCCAACCTTAACGGCCTCCGATGGGTGGTTGATCCTGGTCCAGGACATCTCGCTGACGTGCAGGAGGCCATCAACTCCGCCGAGGTCAACGAATGCTCCGTAATCAGTGATACGGCGAACAATGCCTTCGCGAATCTGGCCCTCGGCCAGGGACGCCAGCGTCTCTTTGCGCTGCGTTTCGTATTCCTCTTCAGCGGCCAACCGGTTGCTCAGGACAACCTTCCTGCGCTCGCGGTCGACTTCTATAACCTTGAACGGCATGCTCTGGCCGATGAACTTGTCCAGGTTCTTGAGTTTTCCACTGCCGACGTGAGATGCAGGCACGAAACCACGGATCCCGAGGTCTACAACCAATCCGCCTTTAACGCGGTCGGAGACCATCGCCTTCAGCACTTCCTTATCTCGATGCGCCTTCTCGACTCGGTCCCAGGCGTTCTCGAAATCAGCCCGCTTCTTGGAAAGGACAGGGCCTCCCTCCTGGCTGTCCGTCTGCACCACATAGACGCGAATCTTCTCACCTACGCTGACCACGTCTTCAGGGTTGGCGCCAGGATCACGGGACAGCTCGTTGGGTCTTACGTGACCCTCGGACTTCGTCCCCACGTCCACAAGAACGCCTTCGCGGTCTATGTGAACAACGACCCCATCAACTACTTCGCCTTCTCGCAGTCGCTTGAAGCCGCCCTCGCCGTCTTCGCTGGCAGCCATAGCGGCTTCCATCGTCATCGGCTCTTCCTCAACGGGCTCTGCGGCGGCCGGCTCTTCAGCAACAGCCTCCGGTTCCTCAGCGGGCGCCTCGGCTTCCGCTGCGGGCTCTGCGACTTGCTCCGTGGCAGGCGTAGTGCCAAACGGGGTCTCGGACATCTCGTGGTGAGGACCAGTCTCCTGCTCCTGCTCGATCTTCTCGTCAGACATTTAGAACACTCCTCTTAGCGACGCCGCGTAGTCTGCTGCAGCAATCGCGCGTTAGTCGCCCCGGGCAGGATATCCGCAGGCCCGGGAAGCAGTCATGCCGGCACGGTATTGTGGCACAGGATATCCGCCGGCCCGACTGTCCGCGGAACAGCCATAGTAGATACCCCTCGCAAGGCAGCGCTTGCCGCGCTCACCCCACCTGTCGCCTAACGTATAATATTACACCGTTGACGAGTATACGTCAAATTCGGCAATAGAATCGGCGTGCGGGACGGAGGCCAGCCCCTACGGGTTGGTCGTCTTCGCTGCCGGTCAGTTGCCCAGCCTAAATGGATTGCCTTTCTTGCCCAGGCCAAGGCCCCGCCTGTTGGTTTTCTCTATGTCCACTTTCCAGTGCCCGTCTTCGGCGACCAGAACACAATCGACATCAACAGGTCCGAAATCGAAAACCTCGGAGAAGCTGCCAGAGCTCTCAGGTTGCGCCGGTTCAGGCGCGGGTTCTTCTTTGGCGTCCACTGTGATGTGGACTATCGCCATCGAGCTATCTGCCTCTTTGTCATCCTTGGTTTCCTTGGCAGTGAGCTCTCTCCCGGCCATCTCCCTGCTTGTCGGGGGAATGCTGAAGAGTGCCCAATCCGCAGAGTCCTTCATCGTGAAGCCGGCGGAGCGCGCCTGGCTGCTGCCGAAGGTATTCTCGATTATCTCGATGCTGCGGCGGCTGAGATACGGCCTGCACTTTTCGAGGTCCTCGGTCTTCTTCGCCTCCAGAAACGCGAGCATCACCTTCTCCGGCGACTCTGTCGGACGCGGCGCGCCCTTCAGCAGACCTGAGTGCATCAAGGCGAAGCCCGTCCCGCCGATCACGATGAAAACCAGGCAGACAACGAGCACAACAATGCCACCTGGCGATTTCCTCACCGGCGGAGCCATCTGGAAAGCGCCGGGCGGCATCTGCCGTCCCGGTGGAGGCGGCATAGGGCCGCCCATCTGAGTCTGCGCTGGAACGCCCATCTGCTGGGTCTGCTGCGGCGGCCTCACCTGTTGGGCTGGCGCCTTCGCTGCTCTTGGCGGTCGTGGCTGGGCCGGGCCGGCGGGCGCTGCTACTTGAGGAGCCTGCTCCTCAGTGACCGGAACAGCCTCCAGGGAGGAATAGCAATTGGAACAGGCCGAGCTTGTTGGCCTGTTCCGAGCGTTGCACTTCGGACACACTTTGACCTGCACTTCGGTCGTGCCTCACGTGGGGAGAAGCATCCAAACGCAATTCGTAGTGGCTAGTTATCCGGCAAGGGGGCGGTTTCCTCTGCAGGCGTGATTGGCGGCTGGGATCGGCTCAGGCGGGTACTTCCGTCATTTCGGCCCAGTTCTTGCCGACCTTGACGTCCACCTTGACCGGAACGCGGAGGTGATAGGCATCCTCCATGCAGAAGCGGATGATCCTGGCCGCGAGGGTGAGTTCCTCATTAGGAACCTCGAAGAGGAGTTCGTCGTGGACCTGGAGCACCATCTTCGTGTGCAGGGGCTTCGGAGCGAGATTCGTGCCCCGAAGTATGTCTTCCGGCAGGTTATTGGGTGATGGGTCGGCGAGCGCCCTGGAGACGCGTATCATAGCGATCTTCATGATGTCTGCGGCCATTCCCTGGATGGGCATATTGACGGCAGCGCGCTCGGAAAAGAGCCTGATGTTGCGGTTGGAGTTGTGGATGTCAGGGATGTAACGCCTTCTCCCGAGCGGAGTTGACACGAAGCCCTGCTCGCGGGCCAGCTCAATGGTAGCGTCCGTGTATTCCCGCACTCCGGGGAAGCGGTTGAAGTAGGTCTCGATGTAGTCGCGCGCCTCCTGGATCGGGATACCCAGCGATCGAGCAAGCGCAAAGTCACTCATTCCATATATAACAGCGAAGTTGACGGTCTTCGCGCGGCGGCGCATCTCCGGGGTCACCTCCGATTCGGGGCAGCCGAAGATGGTGCTCGCGGTATGCGTGTGGATATCCTCGTCGTGCTCGAACGCGTAGGTCAGCCCCGCGTCGCCGGTTATGTGCGCGAGGATCCGAAGCTCGATCTGCGAGTAATCAGCCGAAAGCAGGAGATCGTTATTGGAAGCGGTGAAGGCCTTGCGAATCTCCCGGCCAAGCTCTGTTCGTATAGGGATGTTTTGCAGGTTCGGGTCGCTCGATGATAGCCTGCCCGTGGCAGTCACGGCCTGGTTAAGTGAGGTATGAACCCGTCCCGTGCGAGGATTGATCAGCTTTGGAAGCGAATCGGCATACGTGGACTTGATCTTGGTAAGCTCGCGATAGCGCAGAATGAGGTCAACGATGGGGTTGTCCACTGCAAGCTGCTCCAGCGCGGCGGCGGAGGTCGAATAACCGGTCTTCGTCTTCTTCCCTGCGGCCAAGCCCAGCTTCTCGAAGAGAATGGTCTGCAGTTGGCGCGGCGAGCCTATGTTGAACTCGCAGCCTGCGAGTGCGTATATCTGCTGCTCGATATCCGCGATCTCTGATTCAAGTGATGACGACACGGCCTGAAGCTGCCGGACGTCCACGGTAACGCCCGTCAGTTCCATCTCTGCAAGCACGCGAGTGAGTGGAAGCTCTACCTCCGTATACAGATTGTGCTCGCCATCTCGTATCAGCTTCTCCTCTATCGGTTTTTTCAGGCGATAGATGGCTTCGGCTTCGTTGCAGAGAGTTTGGAAGTCCTCGGCCTCTTCCTCCTCCCGCGTTACGCCGGCCATCTCCAACGAAAGGTACTCGAAAGCAAGGTCGCCGATCTCGTAGGAACTGCGAGATGAGTCCGCGATGTATGCTCCGAGCATAGTGTCGAATGAGATGCCTTTCAGCTCGACGCCGCGAAGAGCGAGGGCGGCTATGTTGCGCTTGGCATCGTGGCAGATCTTCAGCAGCTTGTCGGAACTCAGCACGGGGGCCAGTTCGGCAAGATCAGCCTTGTATGGCCCTTCCATCGAAAGCCCCAGCGAACCGCCATCGGCCGGGTCGTGCCCCAGTACGTAGGCTGTTGCGTCGGTTCCCGCGGAGAAGCTCATCCCTATGATCTGGGCACGGATCGACTTCCCATCAACGGTGTGGCACTGAAGGGCGAATTCCCCTGCCCGCTCCAACGCGCTCAGAAGCTCCTGGAGTTCCTGAGGAGATCCCACCTGGCGGCAGGCCCCGAGCGCGGGACGCTCGGCCGGTGACACGGCGCCAACTGCCTGCTCCACTTCCGGGAGCCGCTTGAGCATGGTCTTGAACTCGAGCCGCACGAACAGGTCTCTGAGGGCACCGAAATCAGGCTGCTGCGCGCGATATTTCTCAAGGTCGAACTCGAACGGAAGCTCTGTGACAATGGTTGCGAGTCGCTTTGATAGGCGAGCGAGGTCCGCGTTCTCCTCCAGAGCCTTCCTGACCTTACCCTCGGGCAGGTCGGAGAGGTGCTCTAACAGGTTCTCTACGGTGCCGTACTGCTGAAGAAGGGTAGCAGCGGTCTTGTCCCCTATGCCCGGCACGCCAGGTATGTTATCCGAGGGGTCGCCCTTGAGACCTTTGAAGTCAGCCATTTGCTCGGGCTTGAGGCCGAAGCGGGCCTCGACCTCCTTAGGCCCATAGGTGACTATGTCCGTAACACCTTTCACGGTGGTCATCACGCTGACGCACTCGTTGACGAGCTGCAGCGCGTCGAGGTCGCCGGTGACGATCTCCGTGCTTATCCCGTGCTCGCAGGACTCCTTAGCGAGCGCGCCTATGATGTCGTCGGCCTCGTAACCCTCGATTTCGATTATGGGAATGTTGAAGGCACGTATGAGCTCGCGGGCAATCGGCGCTTGGGCGATCAGCTCCTCCCGTGGGGCTTTGCGCTGGGCCTTGTAGCCGTCGTAGGCTTCGTGGCGGAAGGTCGGCTTGGGCGTATCGAAAGCCACCACTATGTAGTCGGGTTTCTCCTCCAACACCTTCATCAGCATCAGAAGGAGGCCGTAGACAGCGTTAGTCGGGGTGCCATCAGACGTGGACAGATATCTCATCGCGAAGAATGCGCGATAGAGCAGGCTGTTTCCATCGATTGCGACGAGCTTCTTCATAAGGTTCAGTAGTCCAGGGTTTCGGGACCAGCGGTGCGAGAAGGACCCGCCCCAATCCTCCCCACCCTCGGGAGGGGATATCTGGCTTCACGCCATCGGGAGGAGTCGGCTAGCGCAGGCCGGTGGGCGAGCCGGAGCCGCTCCTGTTGAGCAACTGCTCGATTAGCTGCTTGCCGATCTGCCGCTCGGCCTCGGTTGCGGCGCGTTCGCTTTCCATTCCGAAGATGTCGGAGAACGAGGTCCTCCTCTTGTACTCCACGACCTTGGGTTCGCCCTTGATTCCTCCCGCTCTCGCTGCAGCGCGAACGGCTTCATGCATGCCGCCCAGGCGGTCCACCAGCTTTGCTCGCAGGGCCTGGCTGCCGGTGAACAGGCGTCCGTCGGCCATCTTTCTCACCTCGGCCTCGGGCATGCGCCGGCCCTCGGCGACGGCCTTTACGAACTGGTCGTAGGTCTCCATGACGATGTTGTGAAGCAGCGCCTTTTCATCGGGAGTCAACGGGCGGTCCGGAGACCCTGTGTCCTTGAACCTGCCGGACTTGATCACCTGAGGCTTGAACCCGATCTTGTCGTATAACCCGCTCATATCGGCGACGCTCCAGATGACGCCGATGCTGCCCGTGAGCGTGCTGGAATCGGCATAAATGCGATCGGACGCCGAGGCAATATAGTAACCGCCGGATGCAGCGATATCGGCCATGGACGTATACACGACCTTGCCGGACCTCCTGACGCGCATTATCGCGTTGTAGACCTCTTCCGAGCCTGCCGGGCTGCCGCCGGGGCTGTTGATCCGCAGCAGGATCGCTTTGGCGTCCTTGTTCTTTCGGGCTCGCTCCAGTTGAGCTATCAGGTCCTCCGAGCCGGACGTCGACCCGCTGAACAGACCGGTCTCGCTCTTGCCCGCGGTGATCACCCCGGTGACGCGGATTACAGCGACGTGCTTGCCGTAGTCAGAGACCTCTCTAAAGCTTCCAAAGCCCCTGAACAGCAAGTACAAGAACACGAAGCCGAGAACCATGACGAACAGGCAGCCGCCAATCGACACGGGCAGAATCCATATCCAGTTTCTTCGCCTTGGCGGTGGCGGATAGGCGGGCTGACTTGGCGCATAGTATCCGCCCGGCGGTGGGGGTGGTGGCTGCGGCTGATATCCTCCCGGAGTGCCTTCCGGGCTGGGCGTCTGAGACTGGTCCTCGTTCATCGATCCTCTCCTTGATCGCGTTGATGGGACAGTGCGGATGTAGTGCTGTTGTATTATACTGAGTTAGCCGCTTGATTGACAGTTCCTGCTCGCAAGCGGTATAATTCCACGCAGTCGCCGGAGTGGCGGAATGGCAGACGCAGTGGTCTCAAAAACCACCGAGGGCAACCTCATATCGGTTCGACTCCGATCTCCGGCACCAACACGCTTTATCCCCTCAAAACAACCCACCGAAAACAGAGACCACTGGGGCCGCTCCACGCTCAAAAACACCCTTTTCAAGCCCTGATAAAGCCCAAATCTGTCGCGTCCAGTCCGCATTCCGCCAGCTTCGCCAGACACCGGCAGAAGGCGTGCAAAAACACGAATTATGTGTGGTCATACATTCGTCACCGACCTCAGAGGTTTTCAGAAAAGCGCGGGTAGAATTCGGCTCCGCAAGCCCTATTTCTTCCGCCTCCGCCAGGCCCAGTTGAGATCGTCTCCGTGGTCCTTGATGTGGTCTCCGACGGCCTTCAACTCCAGGTTCGAAATGATGTTATTGGTCTTGTCTCCGTCGATGTGATGGACGTGGTGGTTCGGTGGAATCGGGCCGTTATGCTCTTCCCACACGATTCGGTGTTCATATTCGCGCCGAAGTTTTCCAGTTTCGGGGTCGGTCCAGATGCGCTGGATGTAGCCTCGGCTGGTCTTGACGGTCTTGTAGGGTTGGTCGCTCATGTCACGCTCATTGTACATTCACGCGGGGCATACTGCCAGTCTCGTGATTGTGGCTGAACGAAGGGACCAGGTGGCCTGTGGGAGCATAGCCCCCGGTCGAGTATTGAGGTCCACCCGGTTTCATGGGGACTGGTGACAGAGAAGGCAGGGAGCCGGAGTTTCCCCCGACTCCCTTTTGGCGTAAGCTCGCCCAGTTGTGTAATGGTACGCCCATCACCCTTGCGCTACGGGGCGTGCCAACGCGACTTTGGCCAAACCGTTGAGGCCTACATCGGGCACCCTGTGCTCTAGGTACCACGCCAACGCGTTCCGCGTACTACTGTCTTCTGTGCAATGCCAAGCCACCAACATGGTATCGCCAATCTGCTCGTACCCTCCGCCAGCCCTTATCAAGGCTACACATGCAACTGCTTGTTCGCCCGCGTGCTCGCTCGCGTTGTCCTCTGCCCAGCTGAGCAGCAGGCGCGTCTGCCGATCGCCAATGGCTGGAAGGCCGTCTTCGGTAACGGGAAAGACTTCGGTGAGGCGCTCGTGTTCCCATTCCGAATCTTTCGTACACGTGGGTATGCGCATGCGCAGATGACCAAAGAGTTTCGGCCAGCACGACAGGCGGATCGCCTCATGCCACGCATTTCGCTCATGCCGGTGAAGGGCCTCGACCATTCCCTGAAGATCAGGCATTCGCGCAATGGGGATTCCCCCTTCAGGCGGCACCCAGTCAGGCGCGATCGTCGCGATCGCTCGCAGATAGCCTTGAGCCGATTCTGCATCGGACAGTGCGTTGGCAAGGGCCAACTCCCTGTGGAGCACAGCAACTTCTTCCGCCAAATGCACAAGGTCGCGAGTCCGGCTCTTGTCCTGGGGATTAGGAGGGAGTCTCAGGATGTCACGCATGCTCGCGGACCGCTGGAGCATTCCGGCTATCCAGATGTTGGCAAGCGCGTACACACCATTACGCCACACCACGGTATTCTCTTGCTCAAGCATCGCCCTCTCAATAGCCCTGAGTCCTGCCGCGACGCTTCTGCCGAACAGCTCTGCCGCCTCACTGTATGATTCCTCCAGATAGGCAAGGTAAGCAATCTCGTAGAGGATACGGTCAAGGCGGTTTCCGCTATCGGAGACGCAGTCGGGATTCTTTTCGGCTTCGTCCAGTTCAGCTTCCCAGGCGAGACGTAGCCTATCTAATGTCCTGCGGAATCCGTGTTCGTCGCCGCTGTAGTGTAACCTGGCCACTTTGCGATACCAGATCCGAGCCGACCTCAACGCTGCCTGGTTATCAGTCCATTCGTTGCGGTCAAGAAGAAATTCCAGCCCCTGCGTCAGAGGGCCCGTTATCCCTGCCCATTCTGCGCTCAACCCAAGTCTCTCAAGCTCTTCGCAGAGAGCTGGCTCTCTCTTCCCAGACAGATACAGGCCAAATGTCACGTCTGCAAGGCGCGGGATTTCACCGCATGAAGGAAACCTGATGGATAGGAGGTTAGCCAGAGCTGATCTAGGTAGTGATTGTTCAGCGAACGGGATCATGCGCCGAATCTGGAAGGGGTGCTGCGTCAGAGTTACAGTGCCTTTGACTCTGTCAACTTCGGCAAGTCCAGTCTCGCCCAACCTCTCTAGCGGGCGAGTCAAACTAAAGTCCATCTCCTGCAGAAACGCGAAATCTGCCGAGATTCCAATGCTGCCGAATGGCAGCATCATGACGTACATTCTGTAGGCGTCAGGTGTGTTATCTAGCGAAGCTTCTACCTCGCTGAGCTGTCCACACGTTAGCCTTGCAAGCTCAGAATCGAGCCAATCCACAAACTGCTCAATAGCCGATTCTGACGATGGATTGTCTTCGGGAGGTGGCATACAGGCGATCTGGCCGGCAAGGCCTGGATCCAAGTCGGTTACCAGCGCGGCAAGGACGCGCTGCCAAGGCTCGTAGTCCCCGAGTCGCTTCAGAAACAGGTCGATGACACGATCCACAGGGAATGGCTTCATTACAAGGTCCCTTCCTACGTACCTAACGAGTTGTCCTGCACTGCGAGCTATCCACAGCACTTCAGTGCTCGCTTCTCTTGCTTGCTTTGCGTAGTTGAGTGCATTCATCCAGTCCGCCAGACTGCCGTATCCTGTGTGCGCGTCGTCTATGACGACAAGCACAGGAGCATCATAACGCAGGTGTCGCGTCAGCGCTGGAATATCATCAGGATGTTGGTGCCGTGCGTCAACTATGAATGCAGCAGCGTGATCGCCGTGGCGCTGACACCACCTCCACGCATAGTTCACGGACCAGCAAGTCTTGCCCACATTCGGGGGACCGCACACCAGCAGCGGTGTTGCAGGGCAATCTGCATCATCTAGCGGCTCGCTGAGCACTTGGTTCACAGGAAACGATCGTGATACTCCTAGCCACACTATCAGATCAAGCGAACATCGCCTGATGAGATCGTCGCTTGTGGGAAGCCCATCGCAAAACGTCGCGATTATTGGATCCTGCTCAATCATAGCCGCAAGCGCGTTCGCATCCCACAGCTGGCAGGCGCTTAGCCCGGATTCCGCTTTCGCTTCTTCCCATATAGTGATCGCAACGGGTTGTGAGACGGCCAGATAATGAACGGCGTCTGGGAAACGAAGAACTTCCTCGTCACTCTCGAGTCGTCGCTTCACTTGTCTGGCAAAGCGCGTGAGTTTGCTAGCACTCTCGCCCATCCACTCTGCTTTGCACTCAATAGTCGCCAGGAGCTTCGAAGGGTCTTGCGCATCGCGGACATATAGATCGACCAGTCCGTTCCGATCCGGTACCTTCTCAACTATGCCGTGCCATCGCCGTCTGGCGACGAACTGAACCAAGTCCTGGAATCTTTGCCAATCGGAACTGCCGGTCAGGCTTGTTACTGCACGAACGTAATCATCTGCCATTCCGTCTCCACCTCCGTGGTCTCCCCACATCTCGGTTCTTTAGTCTGCACTATCTAGGCACTATGCTCTATGTTCGGTTGTGAATCCTTGTACGGTGTCGCCGATTGTAGCGATCAGAAACTCCTCGACCAGCCGATCCAGTGTCGCGCTGGCCGTGATAGCATCGTGTGGGATCAGTATGTATTTCCAGGGCTTGCCGCCGTGCTCCAATTCGTGCTGAGTGGCGTAGTGGCACCACATGGATGCTGCCTCCGCTTTGGCCAGGACTTCCTCGTCGTCCATCTCGGATCGGCGCTTGACTTCGGCAATGAGCTTCTCCGAGTCCAATTCGACGATGAAATCGGGGTTGTATTGGCGCCCATCGCTGTAGAAGACTCGGACCTGGCCGCTGGCGGGCTTGAACCACTTCAACACGCCGTTGGTGTCTTCGAGCATGACGACGAACCTGCGCTCAGGATCGCTGTCGAATTTCTGGGTTGGGTACAGGCATCGCCGGAATCCGCCAAAGAGCATGCCCCGGATATACAGGGCATCATCCAATGGAGCCCTGAACTGCTTGACGTCCTGACCCGCCAGCGCAGCAAAGCTGTTGGGTCTGAGAGTCTCGAAACCCTTGCTGACATTAGCCTCATACCCGACCGTCTTCTCCCAATAGTGCTCCTGCATCTGAGCGTGAACGAACTGCGCGATGGAGCGCTGGTGATATTGGAGCACGTTGGTCAGTTCCTCGTCATCCTTGAGGTAGGACCGCAAGTGTGCAACCATCTGGCCTGCGAGGTCATAGAGGAGCTCGGAGTGGTCGTCATAGCTAATGTCGTCGAAGTCCATCAGCGCCCGGACGACATAGTCTTCGGGCCGCTCCTCGTGAACAACGCCATCTCCGCTGATCAGGGACATCCGTTCATTGGACTGGAGGTGATGGATGAGTATGTCCCTCGCGACCGGCTGGGGCCGTATCCCGCTTACATCCAGCGTGAACGAGTTGAACCCGCACGTGACCTCGCCCTTTGGCACGACGATGATACGCGGTATGTCGATGGAGTTCTCGATAAATGTGTCCACTGTCCGGGCAACGATGTCGGCAACGTCGATCTTCTCTACGATCTCCTCAAGTTGCGCCTGCGTCGGTGCACATGCTGCGGACACCTGGCGGATGATCTCCTCCTGAACTTCTTCGGCGCGAAGGTCTGCTGATCTTGGCAGCCGCTCGAAACGTCGGATGGCTTCGAGAGTGGCCTGGGCGACCTGTCTTTCGGCTGGCGACTCGAACAGCATCTCCTGCTGCGCTATGGCATCTCCACCGCTGGGTAATACACGGGTAACGTAAACAGGATTGACAACTACCGTCTCCCGACGTTCATCGGGAATATCGCGACCGATAACCACGCCGGTGCGAATGATCGAGTTTGGATTATTGGCCTCGTCGATGATCTCCTGGAACTTGTCATGGGCGACGATTGTGAGCCGGTCAACGGCGGAAACCCCGGTCCTCTTCCCGTAAGGCAGGCGCAGGCCGCGCCCGATGGTCTGATGCACCAGGATCTCGGCCTTGGCCGCCCTCAGCGCGACTATGGTGTAGAGGTTGTTGACATCCCAGCCCTCTTTGAGCTTGTTGACGTGGATCACGATCTCCGTTGGCTCCTGTGTGCTTTCGACCTGCAGCAGGCGCTCAACGGTCTCGTCACGCTCTTCCCCGCGCTGATTGGAGTGGACTGTGATGACCTGGTTCTGATATCGCCCCTCGAAGAACGACTCGTCTTTGATCGCTCTCTCCAACGCATCTGCGTGTGTCGTGTCCTGGGCAACCACAAGCATGAATGGCTTCACAATCGGGAGTTCATTCTGGCGAGCATAGACTTCGAGCTGGACCTTAGTGTCCTCGTGGACGCGCACGCCGTCTTCGAGCTTCAGCCGTTCCAATTGCTCCGTCGTATAGTTGGATGCGCTGAAGTTCTCCCGTGTGGCGACCGCCGGTTCCTTGACGAAGCCGTCCAGCATCGCAGCCGACAGCGGGTAGCTGTAGATCACGTTCTTGAATGGCACCGCGCCGCCGGGGCTGTCGATCTGAGGTGTGGCGGTCAGTTCGAGACCCAGAATCGGCCTGAGTTCGTTGATCGCCCGCACACCGGCAGTGGCCCGATATCTGTGGGACTCATCCATGAGCAGCACGAGGTCGTCCAGCCCGGAGAGGTAATCGAAGTAGCTCTGGCCTATGTATTCCGAAAGCCGCTTAATCCTCGGTGTGCTGCCGCCTCTGACCTCGGAGTTGATCTTTGAGATATTGAAGATGTTGATGTGGACGACATCGGTGCCGAACAGAGTCGCGCCTCTGATGCCGCGACCGCTTTCGTAGTTGTCGCCGGTGATGAGTTCCGGTGGATTCTGAGCAAACTCGGCGATGCCCTGGAACACGTACTTCGGATTGCCGGGCGTGAAGTCACCGATCAGCTTGTTGTAGATGGTGAGGTTCGGCGCGAGGACGAAGAAATGGCGAATGCCCTTGGCTTGGCAGAGATAGGAGATGAATGCGCCCATCAGCCGGGTCTTGCCTACGCCGGTGGCGAGGGCGAAGCAGAGGGATGGAAAGTCTCGCTCGAAGTCCTCGATGCCGGGGCCGGGGAACCTCTCCTTGATTGCTTCGATCGGCAGGTACTTCGTCGGACCATTCCTCCACGATCTCGTCGAGAGCTTCGAAGTCATTCGCAGTCGTCTGCAATATGTCTTGGTGCTGCCCTTCAAGGCGAGCGCGGAGCGAATCGAGCGTAGCAGCAATGGCGAACGTCGAGGACGCCAGCAGCTTCCGTAAGACCAGTGTCACTAACCGGCGCTGGCTAGTCGGAAGCGCATGCAGCTTCTCCTTGCTGAGATACCGAGAAACACGATCATAGAGGAGCTGCTCTTCCGGTGTTGGCGTGAAGTCCTGTGTCACCGGGATCCGGTTTGTGAATCGGACGTATTCTGTAACTTGCCGTCGAAGCGTTCGCTGGCAGATCGGCTGGAGGCGTAGGCGAAGCTCGGTGAGTTGGCGGTTCTCGATGGGGCCGCGCATATATCGTGCTCTGAAGGCGTTGATATCTCCGAAGAGGTGCTCGTCAACAAAACTGACCAAGCCGTACAGTTCCAGAAGCGAGTTCTGTAGCGGGGTCGCTGTGAGCAGCAGGAGCGGCCTGTTCATTATCGAGTTCTTGATGGCTGTAGCGATGCGGTTCCCCGATTTATAGACATTGCGCAGCCGATGAGCCTCGTCCACTACAACCAGATCCCAGGGAACAGCCGCAACGTCGCGGTCCTTGCCCCAGGCGAAGTGATATGAGCAGATGACGACCTTGCCGTCTTGATGCAGAGCTGATTCTCCACGCTTTGCTTTCGAGTTGTACTCCCGGGAGTCCACCACGATAGAGTCGATGTGGAATTTCTCGGCAAGTTCCTGCGCCCACTGCTTCCGCAGCATAGTCGGCGCGATGATCAGTATCCGGCGCTTGTGCTCACACCAGAGCTGGCTGATGATCAGCCCTGCCTCAATGGTCTTGCCGAGGCCAACTTCATCGGCGAGGATGGCTCCCCGAGACAGTGGAGATCGAAACGCAAACAGGGCGGCATCAAGCTGGTGTGGGTTGAGGTCAACCGTCGCGCTGAAGAGGGACGGTCCTAGTTTGGCCATATTGTCGGAGGAGTTCCTCCGCGTCAGCTCGTGCGCATAGTAGGCTGCGTGATAGGGAGTGGGCATTGTTGGCTCCGCTGGACTTGGGGGGCGTGAAGCATATGCCTCCAACCTGTGGTTCGCTGAGGATCGGCTTGTTTCCTTCTACGGCGTCAGATACCCAGCTCGGCATCTGCGGTCATTCGCATATGCTTCGGCGGATAGCCTGTGACGGGTCAAGTCTTGTCTGCCCCCTTTCTGAACGGTAATGTTACATGCGTAACATCTGACGTGAGCGCTCTAAGTTGTCGGTGCTTCCTTGGCTCCTGCAGTCGGTGTGCGATGATGCTGCAATCGGGGACCGATTGGGGTGCAATCGGTGTGCGATTGCTGTGCAATTGGGGACTAACCGTTGATTGATTTTCTGTGACGGAGAGGCCGATTCATGACGAACTGATCAACGCAGGCGAGCCGGACGTGACGGACAGTGCGCCGGCATGGCTTGGAGAGCTGAGAATCCGCCGCTCCGACCTCTCCGCGTCATGAATCGCGAGGTCAGCGACCGGCGAATACCCATAAATCAGAAAGTCCTGAAGAGCCGCCCGTGTAAGCGAAACCACCGGGTCTTTTCGGAGCAGTGCGTAAGATTCTGTTCCTTGCCAGTTCAAGGGACCGCTCGTCGAACCTTTCGAAAACTCCCTGGATTACATCGGTAATAGAGACGGCGTGCGGTGAAGTGGATCGGCTGCAGTACATCGGCATCGGCTTCAGTTCAAGGTGTGTCCTGATGTATAATGTGGAGAGAGCATCCCGAGGAACTAGACTTCAGCACCTCCACAGGAAACGACGCGAATTCAGGCCTGACGGTGGCTGTGGATCCGGGACGGCAGGCGGAAAGATCGGTATATGCACGACATTAGTAAGCCCGAACAGGCATCAACGATCAAGAGGAGTGAAGAAGTTGTCCTCCCGCTCTACGCGCTTCACTTCCTATCAATGGCTGCGGGCATGCTCGTTGGGCCGCCGCTTCCCGACCGCCAGCAGGTTGAAAACCTAGGCCTGAACCCGGAGAATATCGAGCGCCTGATAGCGGAATACCTGGATGAGCATCCGCCGACAGAGCTTGCCAAACTGGTTCAGCGATGCATTGTTCCTCTCGACGATCTGAGATCTCTACGACCTGCAGACGGCGCATCGACCGATCAAGATGACACACGTTCTGTCTTCGAAGCACTAAGGAAAGCGGTGCCGGACGAAGTGCGAGAAGCCGCCTTTGCCGCATTGTTGGATGAGACAGCTAGACTCGTTGAGGCGGTCCTCGTAGAGCTGAATGTTGCCGCATCGTCTGCTCTGAAAACGAGCTCGTATCGGCCCCAGCAGTTGATAGGCCCCTCAGACCTGATCTCGTGCCTCGTTCGAACCGCGTTTGCAGGTCGCGATCTCTGGCGATCAATCCTCGGAGGCTATCAGACCTCGGCGACCACCGATGCTGGAAGTGCCTCTCTCACGATGAAGCGTGAGGGGATGGTGCCCGATGACCTTTACGATGACGAAGGGAATGTGATTCCCGAAGTCGCCGAGGAGTGGGCGGCTCCCCTCAAGGCGTGCGTGGATCGGATGGGCGATCTGCATAGTGATGTATTCGACGTACTCGTCTGCAGATGGCTTGAGGGGTACGGCGGGAATCTGGAGCACTGGTCTCAGGTGTCGGTTCCTGACATCATCTCCGCCAGAAGCGTGAAGGCCAGGCGCGGGAAGCCAGGTGCAGAAGCAATAGAGCAGTATGGCAAGACGCTCGAAGATGTGCTGCTCCTCAAGGTCGAGGGACAGGCCAAGTTCTATCTGCGAGGCAAGCGCGGTAAGTCCGAACAGCAATCTATGGACACACCTCTGTTCGCCGTGGCAGACAAAATCTTCTCTTACAAGGCATTCGGCAGGCCGTTGCTCGTGGGCATTCGTTACAGACCTGGGCAATGGATTCGTTATCTCGTTGGCGGCGATTACACTCCTCAGCTCGCCCACATCCTGCAATGCGCCCTGACGTTTGATCCCTACCATCAGTGGAAGGAGAAGCGTCTGGCCCGGTACCTCAGCTATTTGTTCCGTACCAACAGGGGCGCGGCCAGAGACATCACAATGAAAGCGCTATTGGCCGGCGCACACATCGAGACTACCAAAACCGCCGATACGGAGCCCGCGGAGTACATTCGAGGAGTGGAATCCGCGATAAGGAACGTAGTTAGTAGTTGGGGTCAGGGCGGAGAGATTGTGTGCCTGGACACGGCCCCGCTACCACGTAAAGGCAAATTGGACGCGTGGCTCGCGAGGAAGTGGCGTGTTGTTCCACCGGACGCCGTATGTTCGCACTACGCTGCTGCTGACTCCGGACGGAAGAAGCATAACACTCCCACGAAGAAGCCAGATCCTCGGGGAGCACAAGGAGTCGCAGAAACCGAGCGTCCGGCCCAGAACAGGCTCTAGGGGTGTACGCATCCCCCGGCAATAGCGTACGCATCCTCCGTGAATACCGTACCTATACTCCGGGAATCTGAGGCTGAAACGGCCTCTAATAAACCTAATAAGGTTAATACTCAGTGGTGGTGGAATAGACATCCCCACCACCCGAGATGGAAGAAAGACGTACGTAACGACTCGACTCAACGAAGATATGGATCACCGAGGCACAGGTACCAATGGCAGAAGACCGAATAGACGTAGACGACGGAACGGTTGGCATGGACACCATCACAAGCGTGGGAACTGCGACCGCAATTGAGCCTGACATCATCTCGGAGATCGTCGGTGATGGCACCGAGGCCGAGATTGGCCCAAAGCTCAGTAGCCTTGAGATACTGGCTGATGAGTTCGATGGTTTCGCCGACAAACTTGAGCAGGCACGCATCAGTGGAAAACCGTTGGGTCCTGTATCGGGTTTCGAGACCATTGATCGCCAGCTTGCCGGAGCATTCCAGCAAGGTCTGCACGTGCTCACCGGCAATACCGGAGCGGGAAAGACTGCCTTTGCTTCCCAGTTAGCTGCTCAATGCGGATGTCCGGCACTGTTTGTAAGCTGCGAGATGTCTGGCCTCGAACTGCTCAGGCGCACCGCTGCCCGTGTTAACCGAGTCCCGCTGCACGAGTTCAAAGACCCCAAAGTCAGTCCGCCGGCTAATGTGCTGAAGGCCAAGATCCGAAATGCGGCACAAGCCGTCCGAACCTGTACATTGCGGATGGACTTCAGGCATTTGTTACCCCCGACTACATTGTCGAAAGAGCTGAGGGTATGAAAGCGGCGGCAGGCTCCGACCACGTCTTCGTGATCATCGACAGTCTCCATAGCTGGGCCGCCTGGATCGACTGCGATGAGTATGAGCGGCTCACTCGCGCGATAGCATCTCTCCGCAAAGTCTCCGCTCGCCTATCTTGTCCGATTCTGCTGATTTCGGAGCAGTCCAAGGCTGCAAACGCGGCGGCGGCCAGAGGTGCGGGCTACGGTGCAAGTTCTCCTGCGGGAAATCGAGCCATCGAATATCAGTCGGAGTCCGTCATCAATCTCCTCGCTGCAAAGTACGATAGCGGCACCGGCCAGACTGAGGTGACGCTCACATTCGATAAGAACCGTAACAACAGCCCTGGCTTCAGTCTGGCAATGAGATTCACAGGCAAGTTTCAGCTCTACGAGGTATCCACGTAGTGGCGAAGCTATCGTTGGCCGATCTTGAGACATTTGATCCCGGAGCAAAGCACAGTGGTCGAGAGCGTCGCTTCTGCTGCCCTCTCTGCGGCCGTGCTAAGCCAAAAGACGCCCTGCATCGCTCGCTCTCCGTGAATACTACCACGGGCCTCTGGACCTGCCATAGGTGCGGAGACACAGGCTTGCTGACGGAGTACCACCAGAAACCTGCTCTGGCGCGAGAAAATGGAAAACCCAAACCTGACCAGCTTCTGGGTATCTCAGAACCCAAACAGCGGGAGCTGCCGGATGCAGGCAAGAGTGAGGAGTTCCTTCGGCTGATACAGCGCCTGGAGTCCTGTAACGGAAGTGATGCAGAAGCCTACCTAGCACAACGCGGCATCTCATCGAGTAAAGCCACCAAGGCTGGAGTGAAGTACGCGCCGGACTGGGGCGGTCATCCGGCAGTCGTGTTCCCCATCGTGGGTCCAGATCTGAAGATCGTGGCAGGAACCGGGCGCTATATCGTGGGCGCTCCGATCATGACCCGAACATACGGGCTGAAGAAAGACGGCGTCTTTGTTACGTCCCGTACCGCCCTCGACACTGACCCACTCGTCATCGTAGAGGCTCCGATTGACGCGCTCACCCTGGCTACCGTTGGTCTGGAAGCCATCGCAACGTGCGGCGTGACCAAAACAGGCGATTTCTGGCCGGACTGGCTGCCGGCGAAACTTTTTGGCCGTTCTGTCTACCTGGGATTCGATGCAGACGAAGCAGGCGACAAAGCTGCCCAGACTCTCGGAGCGGCACTGATCACGTGGAGTTGCAGGGTCTACAGGTTGCGTCCCCCGGCTCCGTACAAGGACTGGAACGAGATGCTCCAAGCTGGAGATTCGTCAAAGCTATCAGCCATAGCAGCGAGAGTGAGACAGGCTTAGATCCCCCAGTGGTCTCGGGAATCGCGCACAGGCTCGTGCGATGAGACAACCGCGGCCACGACACAGCAGTGATCAAAAAGCTGCCTGACTGATGGAACCAGGTATAGCCGACACACCCCCGGCTAGGTCCTTTATATAGCCCCACCTGGTTCTGTGGACGCCAAAGCGCCCGACTGTACCGCAGCGGAGTGACAACATCACCCCATGCGGATACGGAAGACAGACCAAGACATAGGCCATCGAAGTGAGCAATCATTCCGGTGGCCTTTTCTGCGTCTGCGCCTGAATGCTATCACACATCCCATCGGTGCTCAGTGTCTGCCCTCCACGTTGCGCGGAGGCCGGAGCAGTGAGCATCAGCTCACTTACATCAACAGGAGGATTCCTACAATGTCGAAGAAATGCATCGTGTGCAATGAGCAGGTGGACTGGGCTCAGGTCTTGGAAGAGCTCGGGGCAATCCTCGACCAAGCGGATCGCTATGGCGTCGAGAGCTTAACGGAGCATGAGCAAGTCGTGTTCCTCGGCTTGGTCTGCAGCCGCGGATGCTACAACAACCTCCAATGATCATCTCAGCGGCGCCGGCGACACTGATCTGGGCCTTCGGCCCCGGAGTGTAGTAGCGAGGCGTCTGTACGTCCGCTGACCTGCTTGATGCGTCTGAGTACAGGCGCGTTGAGTTCAATCCCAAAGACGGCGGACCTCGTTTGACCCTCAGCTAGGAATCGACCAATACCTATGTCCCACTCCACAGCCTGATCTGCGTCCCGACAGCTTGTCGATCTTAGCTATCTTGCGAACACCGGTATCGACCGGAATCTCTACGATGGAGGCCACTACGATGGCAGCAAGAACGTCAATACCCACAACCGATGTGCCGACTGTGCCCATCAGCGCGGAGGGGATCAAAGCGAACCCGCGCACGACCCTCAGCTACTTTGCTCAGATGGCCGTCGAGAGCAACGACTTCGCGCTCAAACTCAAGCCGATCACTCCGACTGTCTTCTTCGCAGAACACGTAGACACGAACGGCCGGCTTGTGCTGGACCTGATGGTGGACTTCGGCTACTTCACGATCACCGGCATTCGGGTGCGGGAATGGCAGGGTCAGATCGCGCTGGCCGACGGCTCGAAGATCACCTCGTTCGGGGTCAGCTTCAAAGGCATCCCAGTCAGCCCGCAGACTGGCGGCAGGATTGGCCTAAACGTCCACCGCAACGAGCGGGTGCTGCCAAATGTCAACCGGCACTGAAAACTGACCCACCATCGGCGTCGAATATTGACCCACCTCTTTGGGTCATTTTTG